>NZ_CAJMZA010000003.1:0-554796 GCF_905220195.1 Paraburkholderia sp. J8-2 | reverse complement strand
CAACCTGCAGGAGCACGGCCATCCGAAGTGGAAGCAGGTGAAGCTTGAACTACCCAGCCTCGGCAAAGGCTGGCAATACTATCAGCCCGTCGAGCGGCGCCTGAAGGCGTGTTTCGCGCATCGCGCCGCAATGCAGACCTCAAAAGGCCCGGCCACGGCACAAGGCGGCACACCCGCTCCAAGAGCCGACGGGCGGCCATGCTCGGATCAGGAGCGCTTGCTCCTGCTTTGCAAGTAAGCCCGCGAGTCAGCCGCCAGGCCATCCGGCTCGCGAACGCGATCCCCAAAGCGCGTAATCGGCGCGCCAGTCCGGCCTTCCAACGCCAGTGCGGCGTGGAGGCCGGTCCCCTTGCGCGCGCATGCAATCTCTCCTGGTATCTGCTTTCAGGATGTCCTAATGTCGATGGGTGCCGCGATGCCGGCACGTCGAAACGGCCGTCCCGATGCAGTGCGTCCTACCCTAACAACAAACAAGGAACCACCCATGAGAGATACCCCGTTCGCAATCCGGCGTAAAACGGCGCGGCTCAGTGCCGCGGTCGCCCTGGCAGGCGCGGCGCTTTTGCCGGGCGCACACGCTAGCGGAAACAACAGCGGCCACACAGCATTCAACAGACTGCCGCCGTTCGTCGTGGCGAGCAGTCTGCAAACCACCACCTACGACGGCGTCAGCGACGATCTGCTGACCGCCGGCCTCGGCAAAAGCGGGCTTGCCGGCGCGCAACCGGCCATCGCGAATCCCGCGGCTCCGACGGCAGCGGAATTGCGCAGGCTCGCGATCTGGGCGAACTATCGCGCGCTCGTCGACATCAGTGCGAACGGCGGCTATGGCCGCTTCTGGGGGCCTAACGTCGATCTCTACGGCAACGACACGCTGGGCGAAGGCAAGATCGCCGGCACCGAATACCTCGCGTTTGCCGACGACGGCAGCGGCCGCCAGAACGTCAGCCTGCTCGTGCAGGTGCCAACCAGTTTCGATCCGGCGAACCCGTGCATCGTGACAGCCACGTCGTCGGGCTCGCGCGGCGTGTACGGCGCGATCTCGGCGGCCGGCGAGTGGGGACTCAAGCGCGGCTGCGCAGTGGCCTATACGGACAAAGGCACGGGCAACGGCGCGGAGGAACTGATGAGCGGCCTCGTTACGCTGATCGATGGCCGCACGGCCGACGCCGCAGCGGCGGGACGCACGAGCATTTTCACCGCGAACGTGCCCGGGGGAGCGCTCGCCGCGTACAACCAGAAGTTTCCGAACCGCTATGCGTTCAAGCATGCGCATTCCCAGTTGAATCCCGAAGCGGACTGGGGCAAGGACACCCTCGAGGCCGTCCAGTTCGCATACTGGGTGCTCAACCAGCAGTTCGGGCCGCGCGTCGACGCATCGAATCACGGCGTGCGCTACGCACCCGGCGACATCACGACGATCGCGGCTTCCGTGAGCAACGGCGGCGGCGCGTCGCTCGCGGCAGCCGAAGAGGACACGGGCAAGTGGATCACGGCGGTCGTCGTCGGGGAACCGCAGATCAATGTGCGCATGCCCGGCGACGCGCAAGTCAGGGAAGGCGGTCAGCGTATTGCCGCAGCCGGCAAGCCGCTCGCCGACTATATGACGCTCGCAAACCTGCTGCAACCGTGCGCCGCACTCGCCGACGCCGCCGCTGGCGCGCCTTATCTCACGGCGCTGCCCGTGGCGACCACCACCGCGATTCGTCAGGCGCGCTGCACGTCGCTCGCGGCGGCAGGCTACATACACGGCGGCGATACGCAGGCGCAGGCAAACGACGCGCTCGCCCGCCTGCACGAAGCCGGCTACGAAGCGGACTCCGATCTGCTGCACGCGCCGATGTGGGATTCGCAGGCCGTGCCGGCCGTAGCGGTGACCTACGCCGATGCCTACACGCGCTCAAGCGTGCTGGACAACCTGTGCGGCTTCAACTTCGGCACGACGAACGCCGCGACGGGCGCGGCCGGCGTTGCACCGGCCGTCTCGCCCATGCTCACGATCTTCGGCGTGGGTAACGGCGTGCCGCCGACCAATGGCGTCAATCTCGTCTACAACGTCACGCCGCCGGGCGGCGCCGACCATCGGCTCGCCACGCCGGACGCGAGCTTCGCAGGCGCGGCCTGCGTGCGCGCGTTGTGGACGAAGGGCGATCCGCGCATGCGCCAAAGCGTTCAGGCGATCAGCGTCAATGCGAACCTGCACGGCAAGCCTGCGATCATCGTGCAAGGCCGCAGCGACGCGCTCGTGCCGATCAACCATGCTTCGCGCGCGTATCTCGCGGCAAACAGCGAACGAGAAGGCTCGCGCAGCCACCTGTCGCTTTACGAGGTGATGAACGGGCAGCACTTCGATGCCTTCCTCGCCGTGCCGGGCTTCGATACGCACTTCGTGCCGGTCCACTACTACAACATCGCCGCGCTCAATCTGATGTGGAGTCACCTGAAGAACGGCACGCCGCTGCCGCCGTCGCAGGTCATCCGCACGATTGCGCGCGGCGGCAGTCCGGGCGCCGCACCGCCGCTGGGACTCGCTAACCTGCCGGCCATCGTGGAGAATCCGGGCAGCAATGCGATTCGCGCGAACGATGGCGTCGTGAACGTGCCGCATTGAGGCACGCAGGCGGTTGGCGCGGCGCCCGCATCACACCAGCAGTTGCCGCGCCAGCACTTCCCTCGCCTGGGTCACGGTGTCCCCTTCGCCGGGATGAGGCGGCATGAGCGAGAACACGGCGTCGGGCAAGGTGGGCAACCGGTGCTTCGGGCCGAGACGCACGAGGCCCTCGCCGATCGCGGACGCGCACAGGCACCCGACGCCGAGGCCGGCTGCGAGCATGGACTGCAGCCCCGCCACGCCCGACGCGCTGTGGACGAGCACGTAGGGTAGGTCGTTTTCTTCGAGAGAGCGCACCGCGACCTGGTGCATCATGCAGTCGCCCGGCAGCAGCACGAGCGGCAGCGCTTGCGGCAACTGCTCGGCGAGCATGGGCGACGCGACCCAGTGGAGCGGCTCGCGCATCAACTCCCAGCGCGTGTCCGCGTCGTCGGCGGCGGGCCGGAACGGGCCGCTCGACAGGTGCATGACCACGCCGAGATCGATCTGCCGCTTCGCGTAGGCCACCTCGATGTCGGCGCTCTTCATCGCGCTCACGTGCAAGCTCAGTTGCGGATAGCAGTCGCGCAACCGCACGAGCAAACCCGCCACCTCGTTGGTGCGGAAGTACTCGGTAATCGCAACGCGCAGCTCGCCCTTGATCGCCTGGCCGCGCACCTCGTCGAACGCGGCTTCGTTGAGCGCCACGAGGCGCCGCGCGTGCTCGAGCAACCGCGTGCCCGCGGGCGTAAGCTCGACGCCGCGCTTGCTGCGCACGAACAGCGGCACGCCCGCGCGCACCTCGAGCTTGCGCACCTGCTCGCTGATCGTCGATTGCGAAAGATGCAGCAGCGGCACCGCCGCCGAAAGGCTGCCCACGTTCGCCACCGCCGCGAACGTCTTCAACTGGTCGAATTCGAAACCGCGCATGGCATTTCACATCCATCGAATAACTCGATAGATGGTACCACTTATTCCCGCTTTTCCGTTTCTTCGAGTGCCGTCAGAATGTCGATTCGATAGCCAGGCGGCGCGCCCATGGCGCTGCAGCCTGAGCGCAATCCAGCCCTTTATTGCTGAGCACACTCATGTCTGACAATACGTACGCGGCCTGCGCCGTGGCGCCCCGCGCGGCTGCCGAAGCCGGCCACAGCCATCACGGCTGGGCGCTGGTCGTTTTGCTGGTGGGCGCGATCCTGCCGCCGCTCGACTACTTCATCGTCAACCTGGCGCTGCCCGCGATCCGCGACGGACTCGGGGCGAACGCGTCCGAACTCCAGCTGGTCGTCTCGGCCTACGCGTGCGCGAACGCCGTCATGCTGATCACCGGCGGGCGGCTCGGCGACCTGTACGGGCGCAAGCGCATCTTCATGATCGGCATGGCGGGCTTCGTCGTCGCCTCCACGTTCTGCGGCCTCGCCACCAGCGGCGCGGCGCTCGTGGCCAGCCGCATCCTGCAAGGCCTGTTTGCGGCGACCCTCGCGCCGCAGGTGCTCGCCACCATCCGCAGCGTCTTCACGCCGCAGGAGCAGGTGCGCGTGATGAGCCTCTATGCATTCGTGTTCGGCGTGGCGGCGGTGATCGGCCAGCTTGGCGGCGGCGCGCTCATCAGCCTGCACCCGTTCGGTCTGGGCTGGCGCGCGATCTTTCTCGTCAACCTGCCTATCGGCGTGTTCGCGCTCATCGGCAGCTGGCGCTTCATTCCGGAAAGCCGGCCGCCGCGCGGCAAGCGCATCGACGTGCCGGGCACCGTGCTGCTTTCGCTGTTTCTGCTGATGCTCGTTTATCCGCTCACGCGCGGGCGCGAGTCCGGCTGGCCGTTGTGGATGCTCGCCTGCCTCATCGGTTCGCTCCCCATGCTGGGCCTGCTGCTGCGCGTGGAGTGGCGCAGCCTCGCGGGCGGCCGGGATCCCCTGCTCGACGTGCGGCTCTTCCGCAATCCGGTCATCGCGCTCGGCCTCGTGCTGGCGTTCCTGTTCTATACGATGAGCGCGTTTTTCCTGACCTATGGCATCTATCTGCAAGGCGGCCTGCACTGGACGCCGCTCGCATCGGGACTCGCGATCCTGCCGTTCGGCCTCGGGTTTCTTTCGAGCCCGCTGCTGATGCCGCGCCTCGTGCACCGGTTTGGCGGCTATCGCGTGCTCACGCTGGGCTTCGTACTGCTCGCGCTTGGGCTCACCGTTGCGGCTGCGCTCGCGGGCGTGGCGCAGCCCGGCGCTGGCTTCTATCTGGGCCTCGCCGCAATCGGCATCGGCCAGGGGCTCGTTCTGCCCTCCGTCGTGCGCATCGTGCTTGCCGAAGTGGCGCCCGAGCACGCGGGCATTGCCTCGGGCATGGTCACGGCAACGCTGCAAATTGGCGCCGCCGTTGGCGCGGCCACGCTAGGCGGCCTGTTCTTCTCGAAGCTCGGCGCGGCGCCCGGCATGCTCGACTACGCGCATGCGTTCAGGACGACGATGTTTTCGCTCGTCGCGATTCTGCTGCCTTGCGCGCTGCTTTCTACCGCGCTCGGACCGCTGCATCGGCGCATGCATGTCACGCATGTCACCGAGGCAAGCGGTCCGGTCACACGGTAATTTGCTCCGGAGTCCTCGCGATCAGAAGTCGATCTGCGCGGAGAGCAGCACGGTGCGCGGCGCGGACGTCGTGAGGTAGGAGCCCTGCTGGATCCAGTAGCGGCTGCCGAACAGGTTCTCCAGGTTCGCCCGGAACACCACGCTCTTTTGGGCAATTCGCGTGCTGTATCGGGCGCCGATGTCGTAGCGCGTCCACGACGGCAAGCGCAGCGTGTTGGCGGCGTCGTAGTACTGCGCGCCCGTGTGGATGATGCGGCCGTTGACGCTCAAGCCCTGCACCCACGGCAAGTCATAATCCGCACCAAGGTTGAACGCGAAGTTCGGCACGCCCACCGGCTCGTTGCCGTCGGTCGCTCCGCCAGCGGTGTTGCGCAGCTTCGCGTCGTAGAACGTCGCGCTCGCCATCAACCGCAGATGGCGAAACGCCTCGCCGTACGCGGCCAGTTCGAGGCCGCGCACGCGCGTTGTGCCATCGTAGCCATAGACGTTCGTCACCGGGTTCGTCACGCCATTGGGCTGCGAAAGCTGGAACACCGAGACCGTGGTCATCACGCGGCCCCAGTCGGCTTTTACGCCTGCCTCGTACTGGTTCGACTTGTACGGCGCGAACGCCTGGCCCGCGTTCGCGGTGCCGATCGGCGCCGTGCTGCCGTTCGTGAGACCCGACGTGAAGTTGCCGTAGACAGAGATGTTCGACCACGGCTTGAAGACGATGCCCGCGAGCGGCGAGATCGCCTGCTTTACATACGTATCGGTGCGCGCGCCTGTCGTCGTGTCGTAATCGTCCACGCCGATGACCTGACGCCGGAAGCCGCCCGTCAGCAGCAGGCGATCGTTCCAGAACGACATCGTGTCGATCAGCTGCTGGCTGTCGAGGCGCGTGTGGTTCGAGCGCTGGGCGTCGCCGCGCGCGGTCGTCGTGGCCGGAAGCGGCGTGGGATTGTAGAGATTCGAGGCCACCGACGAATCGGAGAGCGCATAGAAATAGCCCTGTTCCTCGTTTAACGACGTTGCGCCCGCAACCAGTGTGTGCTTCACGCCGAACGTGTCGAAGTGCAGACGCACGCCCGCGTCGACGGTGCGCGTGCGGTTGTACGCGTCGTAGTACCCGTTCATCACATTGAAGTCGCCCGCGGCGGTCATGCCGCTCGCCCACGGGAAATTCTGCTGCGACGTGCCGTAATGCTCGCCTGCCGCGCCATACACGGTCAGGTATTGGTTGACGTCGTACTCGAGCCGCGTGGTGACCGCCGAATCGCGCAGCCTGAGCTTCGAGCCGGGATAAAAGTTGGTCCACGACGACGGCGCCGCCGGCACCGCCGTAGCCGTGCCGAGGCCGATCTGCGGGCGGAATTCGTCGGTATTCTCGGAGATGTTGTACGCATCGAACGACCAGCGCAGCTTCTCGCCGCGGTAGTCGAGCGCAACGGCGCCATTGCCCTGGCTCTGGTTGCCGTGCGCGATGCCCGTTTGCCCGTCCTTGTACTGGCCGTTCACGCGGATGCCCCACTGGCCATCGCTGCCGAAGCGGCGGCCCACGTCCGCCTGCACGCCGAACTGCCCCTTCGACTGGTACAGCGCCGTGAGGCGCGTGAGCGGCTCGTCGTCGGCGCGCTTGGTGACGATATTGATCGCGCCGCCAATGCTCCCCGAAGGCCCCATGCCGTACATGAGCGAACCCGGACCCTGAAGCACTTCGACGCGCTCCATGAGGTTGACCGGCATGCGGCTCGCCGAGACCATGCCGTAAAGCCCATTGAGCGCCACGTCCGTTGCCTGAACGTCGAAGCCGCGAATCTGGAACACGTCGCCAAAGCCGCCGCTGCTCTGCTCGGCGCGCACCGAGGCGTTGTTCACCACGACGTCGGCGAGCGTGCGCGCCTGCGTGTCCAGCATCATCTGCTCGGTGTAGTTCGTGGTGCTGAACGGCTGATCCATCACGTTCGCCGTACCGAGCACGCCGATGCTGCCGCCCCGCGCCACCTGCCCGCCCGCGTAAGCGGCCGGCAGCTCGCCCGGCATGGCCGTGGCCTTGACGGACACCGCAGGCAGAACGCTGCCTTGCTGCTTCGTGTCGGCCGCCTTCGTGTCGGTCGTCGTATTGGCGGCCTGGCTGGCGTCGGCTGGTGTGGCCGGCGCACTCTGTGCGCACGCAACCGATGGCGCGATGGCGGTGGCCAGCAATCCCATCAGCAGTCGTTCGACCGTCCAGGAGATGGCGGTGCGCCGGAATGGCCTTGGTGTGTTTTCCCGTTCAAGCATATGGCTGTCGTTGTTGTTCGAAGAGGTGCTGCCTGCGGCGGCATTGATAATGATATTGCGAATCATTATCAATTGTAATGTAAACCTTTGCTTAAACAAAACGAAATCGCGGATTTTTCTGGGGACGTTGCGTGGACAACGGCTAACGGGGTTGCCTGCCGCTTTTCAGGACGTGGGCCACAAAGCATCGAGGCCGCTTCCCTGCGGAAGCGGCCTCGATGTACGGGGGAACGGGAACGCCGGCGACGAGGCCGCTACTCCGCCGTCCTAATGGGCGACGGCCTTTACGGTCAACGCGTTGTTCACCGACAACACGCCGGCCACGCCTTGTGCGGCCTGCGCGGCGGCGTCCACCTGGCCCTGCTCGGGCACCGAGCCAAGCAACGTCACCACGCCGTTGCGCGCGCGGACGGTCAGGTTGGTCACGTCCACCGCCTTGTCCTTGCCGAGCGCCTTGCGCACAGCCTTTTCAAGCATGTGGTCCGCCTTGCGGACGGCTTTGGCCGATGATGCGGCGGCCACTGGAACCGAGGAATCGGCGGGCTGGGCCTGCGCATTGAACGCGGCCAACGCCGTCATCGTGCCGACAATGATGGCGAATTTTTTCAATGCCATGGTTGCGTTGCTCCGATCAGAAGGTCGTTCGAATGCCGACGTTCGCGCCGACCGTCGTGCCTGGCGGCAGGCCGAGGCCTTCGGCGGCCAATCCGAGACCTTGCAGCCCCCCCACTCCGCTGCCGCCGCTCTCCACCGTCAGCCCCGAACCGAGGCAAACACCGTTGTGCGCGCAAGTGTTGTTCACAAGGCCGACCTGCGCATACAGCGACGTGCGCTTCGAAAGGAAGAATTGCGAACCGATCGCGCCCATCACCGAATGACCGCCGGAGTTCGCGCGGTCCTGCTGGTAGTACACGCCGGCGTTCAGATCGAGATACGGCAGCGGGAAATAGTCGAAGCCGCCGCTATAGATGTTCACACTGGTATTGGTCGAATACATCAGCGACGGATTCACCGAAACCGGCACGTTATTCGCCTTGAAGTTGGCGAACGCAGCCTTGGCAATCAGGCCGCCGAATTTGTAGCTCATCCCCGCGGTATAGGCGCGGACGTTGATGGGATAGAGTTCGCCAACGCTCGCGAGCGCACTGTCGGCCGCGTTGTTCGTGCTGATGTACGCCGCCGCGGCGAGGAATGTGCCGTTGGTGTAGCGCGCGCTGACCGACCATGCACGGCCGGTCTGGAAGGAACCGGCGACGCCGCCGAGCGCGTACAGCCCGGCCGCCTGGAACCCGCCGATGTCGGGCGACGTATACGACACCGCATTCGGCATGAAGACCGCGGCGATCAGACTGTTGTCGCTGACGGGCGTGAGAATGCTGCCGAATTCACCGGCGCCGCGCGGATCGAGAGCGTAAATGATGTTGAAGAATGGCGAGATCTGCAGGCCGGCCTTGACCGTACCGAAGCCGCCCGACAATCCGACCTCGGCGATACGATTGAACAGCCCGTTGTTGCCGCCCGGGTTATCGAAGCCCCCATTGGCAAGATTGATACCGCTTTCGAGCTTGAATTCCGCCTTGAGGCCGCCGCCCAGATCTTCCTTGCCGCTCAAACCAAACAGCGAAGGCGAATAGCCCGCGTTCGTGAGCTGGAACACGTGGCCCGTGCCCGTGCTGCTGCCGTTGAATTCCGGTGTCGAATGACTTAGATACATCACGCCGACATCGGCGATACCGTACAGCGTCACGCTCCCGTCCGCGTTCGCCGCGCTCGCCGCACAGAGCGCCGCGGCGGCCGCATATGTCTTGAGCAGCCATTTCCGTTGCTTCGCCATCTTCATGAGTCTCCTGTCTTTAGAGATGGTTTTTAAAATAGTTATGCGTTGTCTTGCTGACGATTCTTCCGTTCAATTCATTTCGGATTACAAATCATTTGGCATTCAAGTCGCGATGAAACCCCGGTGCTTTCCATCGCCGCTACGCCGCTTGAATGAAAGCGTGCTTCGTCTCTAGCCGGTCACGTCCGAATTGCTTTCGCAAAGCCCGGCAACAGCCTGCGAGGCAACCACGCGCATCTGCCCGAAAATCAGCCCCTTCCATTCGTCGTTGTCGCAGTAGAAGGCGTCCTTCAGGTTTTGCCGGATCTGCGCGGCGCTGGCCGCCTCGCAGTCCGGATGACGATGCAGCCAGTGATCGGCGCGCAGCGCCTGCAATACGTGCAGGGGTTCGTAAGTGCCGAATTCGAGACCCAGGGTCGTCTTTTCGACGCCCGGGAATTCGTCGTACGAAAACGTGATGATCGGGCCTTGCACATCGGCCGAAATCGAACCGGGTTCATGGATCGGCTTCACGTCGTTGCCCCACCAGCGGCGCGCTCTTTCCAGTTCGGCGCGATCCGTGCTCATGAAGATCTTTTCGCCGTGGCCATATGGGCCCAGCCCCGTGTGAAGATCGATCCACGCAAGGCGACGATAGCCGCTCGCGTGCGCGCGCAGGATCGAGTGGACGGCCCGCGTGCTCCAGCTCGTTTGCGCTCCGCCGTAGAACATCCCGTCTGGTACCGCGTACTGCCCCTTCGACACCGTCTCGCGCAACGCCGCTTCGCCGTGCGCCTGGATGTAGGCCCCGAGAGCGGCCTGATTGGCCGCGTCAGGCGGCCAAACCTCCGGCAGCAGCAAAGGATCGAGCGTGACGTATCCGGGATTCGAACCGGCCAGCGCCGCATGGTCCGCGCTATTGCGATTCAGATCGACGTTGTCTTCGTTCACCCGGCGCAGATGCGCGAAACCATACGGGTTGACGCCGTGAATCATCAACAGCGCGACGCCGCGCCGCTTCGCTTCGGCAAGGAAGGCCGCGTCGTCGAGCAGTCCGACCTGACAACCCGATCCGCAGAAACCCTCAACCCCATGCGTGCCCGACGTGATGATGAGCAACGCACGTGCGCCGGCAGGCGCGTGAATCGCGAGGTCGATCGACAAGCTCCCTCCATCGGGGCCGACAGCCGTGGGGTGCGCGACCTGCCTCAGTTCGAACCCGCCAGCACGCGCCGCTTGCGTGAATCGCTCGCGTGCCTGCGCATAGGAAGCGGAGAAATATTTTTTTATTACCATGCAGTGACCCCGATGAGATGCACGCGAGGCGTGCGTTCGGCCACAATGATCATGACTAACGCACCGGTGCACAAGGCAATAAAAAAACGGCCTTGATAACGCTTTTTTATCCCCTGGAGCAGAATGAAACTTCGTCAATTGCGGGTATTCCTCAGTGTCGCCGAGCAAGGCAGCTTGCATGGCGCCGCGCGCGCACTGCGTTTGACGCAACCCGCCGTCACAGTGACGATCCGCGAACTGGAAAGAACGCTGGGCGTGCCGCTTGTCGTGCGTTCGGTCAACGGCATTGCGCTCACCGAATACGGCGTCGTGTTTCAGCGCCGCGCACGCATGCTGGTCAACGACGTGCGGCACATTCATGAAGAACTGTCGACCATGCTCAATGGCGCGGGCGGAGAGGTCGCCGTGTCGGTGTCATCGGCCGTGGCGTGTGCTTTGCTGCCCCAGGCGTTTGGGCAGTTTCGCACGCAAAATCCCGATACCTCAGTAACCGTACGCGAACTGGCGCTGCCCACCGCGCTCAACGCACTGCGCGACGGCGACACCGATTTCGCGGTCATCACGGCGGTCGCAGACACGCAATGGCCCGATTTCGTCGAGCAGCGAAAGATCATGTCCATGCCGTTGCTGGTCGTGGCGCGCCAGGGCCATCCACTCGCGCATGCCCGCTCGATGTCGATGCTGCACGCAGCGGAATGGCTCGTGCCTTGCGAGCCCGGCGATCAGATCGACAAGGGGTTCAGCGCCTATTTCCACTCGCTGGGTCTGTCCGCGCCGAGCCGGATCATGCGCTGTCAGGCATTGGCGCCGTCCGTCGCCTTGATCGCGAAGACCGATGTGATTTGCGTGGCCACGCTGCCGACGTTCGAACTCGAGATGAAGCGCCGCAGGATCCGCGAAGTGAAGATCCACGAGCAGTTTCCCGACATGGACGTCTACGTCGTACAAAGGCGGGAGCGGCCGCTCACCACGGCGGCCGCGCGCTTTCTCGCCTGCGTCGAGCAAGCCGCCATGCAGTGAAGCGTTTGCCGTTACATCGGATACCTAACGATATCTCGCGAATCACCGCACCTGGTCGCCCATGGGAGGAAACACATTCCAGTAGCCGTCGTCGTGCTGAAAGAAGAACAGCGCGTGAAATCCCGTTGTCTGGCGCGTCTCCACGCACACATAGCGCGCCCTGCCTGAAGGGGTATGGCCAAACGCGGTGACGTGCACCGGCGTGGTGGGTGCGAGCCATTTTTCGACCTGATAACGCAGTGACTGCGTCTTCGTGCGTCTCATCTGGTCCTCCCAGACATCGGTTGGTTTTGCGGCCTTCTCGCCGGATTCGGCGACAACACCCTGCGCAAACCGGACGCTCCTGGTGCATGGCGCAATGCTTACCGCGCCGCATCAAGCGCTTGAGAAAGCACTTTAACTATAGCCAGAAAAGTCTTTCGCAAACTCGATTTCAGCAAGATAGCAACAAAACAACGGAAACCCGGAAGCATACACAGGGCCGCATCAGGCAGCGTTAGCTGGTGCACTGCACCAAACCGTGGCTCGTTAACGGATTTGTAAGCCTGGTATTGCAGGTGAAAGACGCAGCCCCTGCGCCGCGCCCCACGCACCCGCGGCACACACAACCGCCCCCACGAAAACAACGAGCCACAAATAAACTCCGCGAGGCCGATAGCGTTGCGGCAACACGGTGACGCTGAGTGCGACGAGCAACCCGAGGACGAGCGGCAACATCAACGTATTGATCACCTGCGCCGCGACGTTCAGGGAAACGAGATCGGGCGCGAGCCAGACCGCCCACGCACTGCCGGCTACGGCCAGCGCATACGCGCCATAAAACCAGGGCGCACGGTCGGGACGGTCCTCCAGCGACGCCCTGTACCCGAACACATCGCCAAGCCCCCATGCCAGCGCGAGAGAACTCACGATGGCCGCCACCAGCGCCGCGCCGAGCACGCCCACGCCAAACAGCAGGCGGCCTGCCAACGGCCCCGTAACGGCAACGAGCGCATTGCTGATTTCGCCAATGCTGTCGAGCGAGCGCGGCTCACCATGCGCCGACAACGTTGCGGCCGCAGCGACGAGCACCGCTGCCGTGAGCCATTGCGTGAGGACGGCGCCGACTGCCGTCTCGACCCGCGCCGACGTGAAGTCCTTTTCCGTGAGGCTGTCCGCGACCGCCGCCTGCTGATAGAACACCATCCATGGATTGAACGTCGCGCCAATGAGCGCCGCGGCGAGATAACCGGCTTGCCGGCCGCCGGCTGCCAGGTGAGTCATCTGCGGGACCATGACCTGAAGCTGGTGGCGCGCACTCCATGCGACGGCGAAAAACGTGAGATCGAATGCGCCGATGGCAATGGCGATCCGGTCTACGCGCTTGTGCGAGCCCGTGAGCACAATGCCTGTCAACAGGATCACGGCGAGCGGCAGCGTGACGGAGCGCGATACGCCATACATCTCCCCCACACCAGCGACGCCAGTAAACTCCGTGACGAGCGACCCCAGCACGGCGACGACCAGACCCGCTGCGGCCAGCGACGCCCAAACCGGGCCGAAGCGCGAGCGGATGAGTTCGCCATATCCGCGCCCGGTGAAAATGCCGAGACGTACGGTCAGTTCCTGGACCATGTAGAGCAACGGGACGAGCGCGAGCAGCACGGGCAAGAGCCGCAGCCCCGTTTGCGCGCCCGCCTGTGCGGCGGTCACGACGTTACCGGCGTCGCAGTCGGCCAGCATCACGAGAAGCCCAGGGCCCCATAGGGCGAGCCGGCGCAGTCCTCGCGAAACGGTTTCCTTGAGCGTCGGGAGACGGGTCATGCGTTCTGAAAGGATGCGCCTGTAGTATCTGTCGAGCGATTGTAGCGTGCGAGTCAAGACGCGCTGTCCCGAGGGACGTTGAATTTCATTTTCCTTACCTATGGCCTTTATATCAGCGCGTTCCGCCAATCACACGACAGACGTTCCGCCCGCCCTCATCCTCGGCGCCATAGGCGTGGTGTTCGGCGACATCGGAACCAGCCCGCTCTACACATTGCGCGAATGCCTGAAAGCCGCCGGCGGAATAAGCCAGGCCAACGTATTCGGTATCGTGTCGCTGATCCTCTGGTCGATCATCATCGTCGTGACGCTCAAGTACGTGAGCTTCGTGATGCGTGCGGACAATGACGGCGAAGGCGGCATTCTGGCGCTTACGGCGTTAGCCGCTCGCGTGGCGCCCGTGCGGCTGCGCACCGTGCTCCTGACACTCGGCGTTTTCGGCGCCGCGATGTTTTACGGCGACTCGATGATCACACCGGCGATTTCGGTCATCTCGGCAGTGGAAGGCGTCGAACTCGTGGACCCTCATTTGGCCACGTGGATCGTGCCCATTGCACTCGTTATCCTGACCGGCCTGTTCAAGCTCCAAAAGCACGGCACAGCCACGGTCGGAAAAGTTTTCGGACCGGTCATGATCGTATGGTTCTTGACCCTTGCCGTACTCGGTGTTTTTCATATCGCACACAACCCCGGCATATTGCGCGGCGCATTGCCCTCTTATGCATTGAGCTTCGTTGCGCACGCACCTGGTACGGCGTTCGTCGTACTCGGCTCCGTGTTCCTCGCCTTGACGGGGGGCGAAGCGCTCTATGCGGACATGGGGCACTTCGGCAAGACACCCATCCGGCTCGCGTGGCTGCTGCTCGTGCTGCCAAGCCTCATTCTCAACTACTTCGGCCAGGCCGCGCTCGTGCTCGCGACGCCTTCCGCGCTCACGCAGCCGTTCTTTTCCCTCGCGCCGGGCTGGGCACTGCTTCCGCTGGTGCTGCTGGCTACGGCGGCGACGATCATCGCGTCGCAGGCCGTCATTTCCGGCGCGTTTTCCATGACGAAGCAGGCCGTCCAGCTGGGCCTGCTGCCGCGCATTCCGGTCATACATACGTCGACGCACGAAGTGGGTCAGGTCTACGTCCCGTTCATCAACATATCGCTCTATGCGGCGGTCGTATTCCTCGTGGTGTTCTTCCGGTCATCGGACAATCTCGCGGCCGCTTATGGCATTGCCGTTGCCTCGACGATGCTGCTGACAACGCTGCTCATGTACTTCATTACCCACTGCCTGTGGAACTGGAAGCCGGCCGCAACGGCGGCTGTGATCGGGCCGCTGGCCATTGTGGATGCGGTATTCGTTGCGAGCAACGCGAGCAAGGTCCTCGATGGCGGATGGTTTCCGCTGCTGGCAGGCGGCGTGCTGTTCACCGTCATGACGACATGGCATCGCGGGCGGGAGTTGGTCGTCGAGCGTGTGAAAAGCGACAACCTGCCCTTACCGGCATTCATCCAGTCGCTGTGCGCGGGATCGCACCCGCCTCCCCGCGTGAACGGAACGGCTGTGTTTCCCGGCGGAGTGCCCGGCATGACGCCGAGCGCGTTCATGCACAATCTCAAGCATAACGGCGTGATGCACGACACCAATATCTTTCTGGCCGGCACGACCGAGAACGTTCCGCATGTGCCCGAAAGCGAGAAAGTCTCAGTGAGCGATCTCGGGCACGGATGCTACGCGGTTGCGGCGCGCCATGGCTTCATGGAAATGCCCAACGTCCCCGCACTCCTTCTGCTTGTGCAAAAACAGATACCTGCATGGCAGTACGAACCCGCAGCCACATCGTTCTTCCTCGCCCGCGACACGATCCTCGCAACCGCACAGAGCAAAGGCATGTCGTTATGGCGTGAAAAGCTATTCGCGTTCATGGCGCGCAACGCGGCGCAAGCGGCCGAGTATTACAGCCTGCCCGCGAACCGGGTGGTCGAGATGGGCGGACAGATCAACCTATAAGGCACGTGATCGGGCGCATCGCTGGAGAAAGACAACGCATGACGAATGACGCTTGTCGGTGGCCATCCGGCGCGCGTCATTCGTTCGATTGCGTCATAGCCGCGCGCCGCTCTGTTCGAGCCGCGCTGTTGACGTCACTGTTGACGTCACGCAGCAGACGGGCCCGATGACCGGATGGCAATACGCCGGTGGTGGACGGCGAGCGCCGCCTCGCCGCCGCTCGTGGCGTGAAAGAGTCCAAGCTGTTCGAACTCCTCTTCCTGCAGCGGCGTGATGGCGATATCCGTGTAGGCGTAGCGATCCGGCGCCTTCATGACCTTCCTGAGGGTAGCCTCTGTCCTGAGGTAGAAGCGCAGATACCTTGTCAGCTTGACAGCGGTCTCACTCCAGTAGCGCGGATAGAAGCGCAACGGCGATTCGACCGGCAGCCCCCAACGGCGGTCACGGCGGCGTTTCATGCGCAGAGCGCCCCCTTCGAGCGGATGCACACCCTCGTGTTCAATCATCAGTCTGAACCAGGCGATGGTGCGCATGATCGTCTTCGGCCGGCCGTTCGGGATCTGCGCTGCCCGCTTGACGATCGTGCGGATGTGCTCGTACGAATAGAACGCACTCCACGCGCACCGATACGCTTCTTCCCATTCAGCGTCCGACATTTTCGGGTGGTGCGTGACCCGGTGGTTGGTGTCGTATTTGTTGATGTCCGGGTCCATCCACTCCCCGTTTCGAACCATCGTTTGATGATCTTCGGAGCCCGGAAGCGGAGTCAGCATGAAGAATTCGAGAATGTCGATTGGCAATTCACGCTTGATGATTTCGATGTCACGCAGGATCGATTCTTTCGTGTCCGCCGGGAAGCCGATGATATAGCCGGCGTAAGTAATCGCACCGTGGACGCGCCACTGCTGCAGCATGGCGCGGTATTCGGTGATCTTGTTCTGCCGCTTCTTCGCCGCGATCAGATTCTCGGGATTGATATTCTCCAGCCCGATGAACACGCGACGCACACCCGCGCGCGTTGCTTTCTCGATGAAACCTGGAATCTTGTGACAGAGCGTGTCGACCTGGATCGTGAAGCCGCAGTGAATGCCTTCCTTTTCCCGAAGTTCGATGACGCGGTCGAGAAGGATTTCCCAGTCGTGGTTGCGGGCGAAATTATCATCCGTGACGAAGAACCGGTCGATGCCCTGCTTCGCGTTCTCGCGGATGATCTTCTCGAGATCGTCAGGGGTGCGAAAGCGGCTCTTGTGGCCTTGCACGTTGATGATCGTACAAAACGAGCACTGATACGGGCAACCACGACCGAGGTCCACCGAGGTATAGGTCCCCGCCGTGCGTTCGATATGCTTGCGCGGCAAGAAGGGCTGGGGAGCGCCTTCGAGCGACGGTAAGTCGTTCATGAAATTATACAAAGGCTTCATTGCATCATTCCACGCGTCGAGAAGGACCTCGTCGAAACGCCGCTCCTCGGCCTCTCCAGCGAAGAGCGCCACGCCCATTGCTTGCGCTTGCGTAAGCTCAGCGGGCATGTCGGGCAGCATGGAGATGCAGCCAGAAACGTGGAAACCACCGATCGCAACCGGCAAGCCTGCATCACGGAACTGGCGGGCGAGGTCGAGTGCTCGCGGGTACTGGTTCGACTGGACACCGACCAGACCAATCAACGATCTCCCGCCTTTTGCCTTCAGGTCACGAATGATGCGCGCCGGCCACACCCGCTGGTTGGTTTCGTCGCATGTCTCGATGTCGAAATGGACGCCAGGGCCCAGCAGCGCTCGCTTTCGCGCGTCATCAGCAAGCGCATACATACACGCGAGTGTATTGGAAGGCATGACCGAGCGGAGCCACTGGATCGGGTAGCCGTCGTCGTCGTAATGGGTCGGCTTGATGAGGACAAGGGTGAATCGGCAGCTGTCAGAAGTCGAGTAGATCGCGTCCATGGTCTGCTCTGTAGCCCTGTCTGGAAGTCACAAAACCGTGAAGGTCGTCCGTCTTCAGAAAATCTGAGTTGGATCGCAAACTGGCAAACAGCACAACAACCCGCATCCTACCTGTCTGGCCGCCCTTTGTGTTTACAATTCCGCAGACGCGGGATTACGAGGATTGCGATCCTGTTGGGGCCGACAAGAACGACGACACGGCCGGCTACGCCATCAGCCCGCGCATGCACAAATGCATCGAGCATGTCTTCGGCTGGAGCACGACGCCGCCCGACATCCATTCGACACGAACCAAACCGACGCGGCGACTCTCTGGAAAGAGCGTGCCGCGCATCGCCTGGCCGCGCGAACACACTCGCGCAACTATGAATAGCTCAATTGCTTGTTTGTGGTGAGAGAACCGATCGGCAAGAATGCTCCTGCCAAATTTTGGTCAGGATCACGATATGTCGAACGCGCCCAGCCTTCAACCCGATTGCGCCACGCTCGTCGAAGCATACGACCGGCCTGGCATTCGCCAGTTTCATACGGTCTGCAACGGCTCGACGCGGTTTGCGGCACGGGCCGCCTGACCGAATCCGCGGCAGAGCGCGTGGGCGCATTGAACCCTTGCAGCCCATTCCGTAGCGAATGCCAACCACGATTCGAGGAGCACACATGAGCGCAGCACCGCGACGCCCTGGGCAATTGAGCCTCGGCGCCTTCCTGATGGAAACGGGCCACCATATCGCCGCGTGGCGCCATCCCGACGCACACGCAGCCGGCGGCCTCGATTTCGCGCACTACGCCGAACTGGCGCAAACGGCCGAGCGCGCCAAATTCGATGCGATCTTTTTCGCCGATAGCGTGAGCGTGCGCGACACCCATGTACCCTCGCTCTCGCGCACCGCGCGCGCCGATCATTTCGAGCCGATCACGCTGCTTTCCGCGCTTTCGGTCGTGACGAAACACATCGGGCTCATCGCCACGGTGTCGACTTCGTTCAACGAGCCCTACAACGTGGCCCGCAAATTCGCCTCGCTCGACTATCTGAGCGGCGGACGCTCGGGCTGGAATCTCGTGACTTCGAGCACCGAAACCGAAGCGCACAACTTCAGCCTCGACAAGCATCTCGATCACGCCGTGCGCTACGAGCGCGCGAAAGAGTTCTACGACGTGGTCTCCGGCCTTTGGGACAGTTGGGAAGACGACGCCTTTATCCGCGACAAGGCGAGCGGCATCTACTTCGACCCGCAGAAACTGCACACGCTCGACTATCGCGGCAAGCATTTCAAGGTGCGCGGACCGCTGAACGTCGCGCGTTCGCCGCAAGGCTGGCCGGTTGTGGTGCAAGCGGGCGCTTCCGAAGCCGGCAGGGAACTCGCGGCGCAGACCGCCGAAGTGATCTTCGTTGCGCATCAAACGCTAGATGAGGCGAAGCAGTTTTATCGCGACGTGAAGGGGCGGCTCGCGCGTTATGGGCGCCGCCCCGAACATCTCAAGATCATGCCGGGCATTTTCCCCGTGATCGGCCGCACGCAGGAAGAAGCGCAGGAGAAGTTCGATGCATTGCAGGCGCTCATCCATCCGAGCGTGGGACTTCAACTGCTCTCGAACATGTCGGGCGGTCTCGACCTCTCGCAGTACCCCGTGGATGGTCCCGTGCCCGACCTGCCGGAAACCAACGGCGGCAAGAGCCGTCAACGCTTGCTGCTCGACCTCGCGCGGCGCGACAACCTCACCATCCGCGATCTTTATCTGCGCATTGCGGGGGCGCGCGGGCATCAACAGGTGATCGGCACGCCACAAAGCATTGCCGATCAGCTTCAGCAATGGTACGAGGAGGAAGGCGCCGACGGCTTCAATATCATGTCGCCGTGGCTGCCGGGCGGCCTGAATGAATTCGCGCAGTACGTGGTGCCCGAATTGCAGCGGCGCGGACTCTTTCGCACCGAATATACGGGGCGCACCTTGCGCGAGCATCTTGGCTTGCCGCGCCCCGTTAACCGCTTCGCCACGCAACAGGAAGACGCGTTGCGCGTGGCGTCCTGATTGTGCTCATCGAAGCGCAGCGCCTGGGCGTTGCGCTTCGTGCAGCGTTCTTCTGAAACGCACTTTAGCTCTTTGCACAAGCCTATTTGCGCGTGCCAATCGGCCTGGCGACAGGCATGACATGACTCGGACTCGTGTGCGTTGTCGCTGGAGCCGCCGCAATCACTTTGCCATCGGTCAGCCAATGCCGCGCGACGGGCCACAGGCTGCGTTCGAATCGCGAGTGAAAAAATGCGAAGTGCCCGATGCTGCGCTCGCCAACTGAAGCGGGCGTGATGCGTAGATGCGTCGAGTCGCTATGCGTGAAGTATCGCAGCGTGCGTTCGATCGCCCGGACCGTGCCGAACGGGTCATCCGGGAAACTGACGGCAAGAATGGGCGCATGCAGACCGCCAAAACGGGCGACGATTTCGGCGCGCTCTTGCGACGTGCGCTCGAGCGATCCCTTACGAAGCGTATCTTCAAAGCGTGCGCGGCCCCGGCTCCAGATGTTCACAACGCCGCGCGGCGTGTCCTCCATCCATCCGAACCACGATGCGGGGAAATAGCCCTTCAGGCAGGTCAAAGCGGGCATGACGACGTGCCATTTCCAGAGCATTAGCGGCATGCTGCGCGGCGCGTAGTCGCGCCAATACGCGTATTGCGTGCCGACGGTGAAGACACGGCGCACAAGGTGATTCGAGGGCGCAAGCCCGATCAGGAAGCCGCCTATGCTATGGCCCACGACATCGACTGGCTGCCCGGGGAACGTGCTGCGCACGTAACGCAGCACCGCTTCGCAATCGCGTTCGCCCCACTCCAGCCAGCTTGCATCGAGCGTTGCGAGCGCAACGGGCTGTGAAGCGCCAATGCCGCGGTAGTCGTAGACCAGCACGTCGAAGCCCTGCTGGTGCAGCCACGCACCGAAGCGGAAATAGTAATGGCAGCGCACCGACGTGGCCGAATTGACGATGACGACGGGACGCGACTCGTCGGCGCTCAGCCGCGCGTGGCGTCGCCACACATAAGCGCGGAGCACAAAGCCATCTGCGGCGGTGATGGCGACAGCGAGAGGACGTGTCTCGCCCGGATCGGCTGAATGCATGAACGTGCTCCATGAAGTAAGCGGAGCATCGATTTCACTTGACCTTGCGCGCCGGCTCAATCAATCTTTCAGCAGCTTTCGCATGAGGAATACGCATGTCAGTGCCGCTCCTGAAACTCCCTCCCCTCGACCTCATTCGCGGTTTCGTGGCGGTCGGCCGGCGCATGAGCATCACGCTCGCCGCCGACGACCTGTGCGTGACGCAATCCGCCGTGAGCCGCCAGATCGCTGCGCTCGAAGCAGCGCTGGGCGTGCGCCTCTTCAACCGTGGCTATCGTTCGATCTCGCTCACGCCGGAGGGCGAGCGCCTGCTGCGCGTTTCGGACAGCGCGGTACAGCAGATGCAGGAGATCGTCGGCGCGCTCGCCACGCCGCAAACACGCCAGCCGGTGACGATCACCGCCAGCATCGGGATTGCCGGCCTTTGGCTGCTGCCGCGTATCGGCGAGTTGCAACGTCTGCTTCCCGAGATCGATCTGCGCATCGCGACGTCCGAGAAGGTGCTCGATCTGCGCGCCGAAGGCATCGATCTCGCGTTGCGCTACGCACCCGCGCGCATCGCGCCCGAGGCGTCGAGTCGCGCGGTGCATCTGTACGACGAATACGTACTGCCGGTCGCGCATCCGTCGTTGAACGTCAAGAAGCTCGACGCGGCCACGCTCGCGCGCCACGTGCTGCTCGAGTTCGAAGGGGCGCGCCGCCCGATGCTTCGCTGGACGGACCACCTCGCCGCGCGCGGCCTCGACAGCGCACCGCTACGCGGCGTGCTGCGTTTCAACCAGTACGATCAGGTCATTCAGGCCGCCATTGCCGCCCGGGGCATCGCGCTCGGGCGGCTCGCGCTCGTTCAGCCGCTGCTTGCCGACGGCAGGCTCGCCGCCATCGGCAATGCGCGCGCCGTGGGCCCGACCGGCTACGCCTACTGGCTGCATCAGGCCGACGAAACCCCGCGCGACGACGTGCGCGCCGTCATCGACTGGATCGTCGAACAGGCTCGCCAAAGCCAGATCGTATGAGTGCGCCGCATGCGAAGCGTGCGAAAAACTTGCTTGAGCCGGCTCGCCTTCCCGCGCTCTACTAGGCGCAACGCTGCGCAACAGCGAAGCGCCCAGTGCGAGGAGGCGAACGATGACCGGAATAAACGATGCATGGCGCCGCCGCTGGCTGCTCGTGATTGCAGGTGGCGTGGTGATGGGCGCGGCGCTGGGCGTGCGCAACGTGCAAGGGCTTTTTCTGATGCCCGTCACGCTAGATCGCGGCTGGTCGCGTGAGACGTTCGGCCTCGCGCTAGCGCTGCAAAACTTGCTGTGGGGCATTGCGCAGCCGCTCACCGGCATGATCTCCGACCGCTTCGGCTCCGCGCGTGTGATTTTCGCGGGCGCCCTGCTCTACGCGCTCGGCCTTGCGATGATGGCGCTGAGCGCAACGCCGGGTGTCTACACGTTCGGCGTGGGCGTGGTGCTCGGCGTTGCGTTGTCCGGAACGGCGTTCGGCGCGGTCTACGGCGCGCTTTCCCGGCTTTTCGCAGCCGATCAGCGCAGTTGGGCGCTGAGCGTAGCGGGCATGTTCGGCGGCCTTGGCCAGTTCTGCGTCGTGCCGCTCACACAAGGGATGATCGGCAGATTCGGCTGGGTTACGGCCATTCTCGTGCTTGCCGCCGTGATGCTCGCAAGCGCACCGCTCGCAGCATGGCTGCGCGATCGGCCGATGGCGCGCAGCGGCGCCGCCGATTCGCACGACACGCTGCGCCGCGCGATGAGAGAGGCGTTTGCGCACCGCGGTTTCTGGCTGCTCAATCTGGGCTTCTTGTCGTGTGGCTTCCAGCTCGCGTTCATCGGCGCGCACCTCCCCGCTTATTTGCTGGACAAAGGCATGAGCGCACGCGAAGCGAGCCTCGCGCTCGCACTGATCGCGCTCGCCAACACGGCGGGCACGTTTCTATGCGGCTACGCAGGCGGCTTTCTGCGCCGCAAATATCTGCTCTCGGGAATCTACTTCGCGCGCGCGGCTGTGATGGTGCTGTTCCTCGCCTTGCCACTCTCGCCTCTCACGCTTTATGTGTTTGCGTTCGCGATGGGCTTCATGTGGCTTGGCACCGTACCGCTGACGAGCGGGATCGTTTCGCAGATGTTCGGCGTGCGCTACATCTCGACGCTCTTCGGCTTCGTGTTTCTCGGGCATCAGATCGGCAGTTTCTTCGGCGTCTGGCTCGGCGGCGTGGTATTCGACGCGACACACAGCTACGACCTGCTTTGGCAAGGCTCGATTGCGCTCGGCATCCTGGCCGGCGTCATGCACTTGCCGATCGACGACGAGCGGGTCGTGCCTCGCGTCATGATCGCGGGTCAACCTTCGTGAGCGGCAGGTTGGTCATGCGCGCCATGGAGGTCATGCTGGCCGTTCCATTCGTAGCGCTAATTATCTGGTCGCTGGTCGAATATCTGTCACCTGAGACGATGCTTGCCTTGCTCACTGGCGCCACATTTTGCCGATGACGGGCGGCGGCGCGCGCATTACTTGATCATCTGAAGTATGTCGCGGAATCGCGGGTGCTGGCTCGAGCGCAACCACTCGAACGCGACCATCTCGACCGTCGCCACGTCCGCGCCCGCTTTATTCAGCCGTGTAATTGCCGCCTCTTTATCGACGATTTTGCGCGACCCCATCGCATCGATAGCGAGCGTGACCGATAGCCCGCCTTGCAGCAGACCAATCGCCGTTTGCAGCACACAGACATGCGCTTCGCATCCCGCAACGATGATTCGGGTTCGTCCTTTTGGTAATGCGTTTATCAATCCATCAGCTGTCGCGTCAAAATGGTGCTTTGCAACAGTCATTGTGCAAAGGTCCTTTATTTCCTTCGCATTCTCGCCGAGTGAGTCTGGATTTTGCTCTGTCCCGATAACGGGAACATCCAGCTCGCGGGCTATGCGACCGAGGCGAACGGCTTGAGCGACAACAGATGCGCTTTCGTGAATCGCTGGCATCAGTCTCGTTTGCAAGTCGATCAGAACTACGATCGATTCGGAATGGCTATGCAGCATTGCAAATCCTTCTGGAAAATTGCGCTCCGCACAATGGCAGCTGTCAGGGATATTACTAAGTATGCGACAAATGGTCGCCGTGCGACTCTATATCCCAATGCCATTCCCTATGGAGCCAGGCATGCAAGCAGAGACGCTAAAGAAAGCAAGAGCCGCCACTTTTCTCACCCGGTCGGCGCTGTGTCTGATGCTGTTGCCAGTTGCCAGTCTTGTCTGGGCGCTCCAGGCGTATCCGCCACAAGAAGCGTGTTGGCTTTGCTTCTCGCTGGCAATCTATATCTGGCCTTTCGCCGGAGTCCTCTTTGTGATTTCAGCAGGATTCCATGTTGGCACTCACGGTCGCCGACTCGAAAAGGACGCCGGATTCCGCGAGGCGCATGGGCACTAACTAGCCCGCGCGCCGTTCCGCCGGACGGTTCGCTGTCGATGCTCGAATAGAAGCCCGCTGGAAACAGTGGGCTTTCGAGTTGCGGCTGCGCGTTTTTCCGGGACGGCGCGAACTCGCCATATTTCGGAATCCGGATCAGTTTCGGAGCGCCGGGTGGCGAGGCCAGCGACCTGATTGCGTTGACTCAGAGCGCTTCGACGTTCCGACACTCGCGATCGCGCGCCGAGTGCGTTCGCGCTCACACAGCCATACCCAGGTCGGCAAAACTGGTGACGGTCGCCTCGCACGCTCGCGCAAGCCGCAAATCGTGGCTCGAAAAGAAGACCGCGCTCTTCCTGGCCAGATCCTTGAATAGATCGATGAGAACCGCGCGCGCGGCGGCGTCGAGCCCGTTGCCCGGTTCGTCCCCGATAACGACAGCGGGTTCGCCCAGTGTCGTCGCTGTCAGGAAGAACTTTTTGCGCGTGCCGAGCGACATCTGCTCGAAGCGCTTCTCCAGGTGCGGCGTGAGGCCAAAGCGGTCCGCGAGATCGAGCGTGCGCGCGTCGACGGCTGTCGTCTTAGTCGACGCCACGAGTTCCAGAAACGCCCGGCCGGTTTGAAACGGATACGCCATGCAGTCGTCGGGCACGTACGCCAGGGCGGATTTCGCCTCGAGCGGCGCGCTACGCAGCGAATGGCCGCCCAGCCAGACCTCCCCTTCGTCGGCGTCGATCACGCCGGCAAGGATGCCGAGCAAGGTGGACTTGCCGCTACCGTTGTCATCGCATAGCGCCACGCATCCCGCGCTGGAATCGTGATGCAGCCCCTGGAAGATAACGCGCTCGCCAAAGCGTTTGCTGAGGTTTTCGAATCGAAGCATGGTGGAATCAATCAAATAAGCGAATGCCAGACGCGCCAGGCACGCCAGACGGCAGCGACCCACATCGCGGCCAGCATGGTGCCGAGCAAAACGGATTGCCGGGCGGCGTAGCGTTGCGGGAAATACAGCAGGGCAAGCAGCGGCGCCGTCAACCCCAGGAGAGCCGCCGCAGGCCGCAGCGGCAAAACACCGTGCGCGACCAGCAGCAGCGGCACCATGCATGCTAATGGCAGCGCCAGCGCGGCGACGGTCAGCATATCGGCACGCAGCCGCGCCGCTGCTGCAATAGGCAACGATCGTGTGAAGTGCTCTGCACGAAGGTGAGCCGCTCGCAAATCGCGATAGGTCGTAGCAGCGACCAGCGCAATCGCGGCCTGTGAAATCACTGTCAGGGGTACCGCGCGGGCGTCGAAATTCCAAAGTCGAAGCAGGAAGCATGTGGAGGCCGTAACCGCACCCATCACCAGATAGCGCGCGAAGACACCTGCGCCGCGATCCCAAACAATACCGGCTTGCAGCCTGGTCACGGGCGAAAGCCGCTGGCCGAGATTGACGCGTACGCAACTCATGACGCGTCGAGAGAGCGCGCAAGACCACATGGGCCACGGAGTCGAAGCAGCCGGCGTACGGACGATCACGAACGCCGCGAGCAGCAAGGGCAAGACCAGCAGCGCCTGCTTTGTCGTTTCGCCCGCCTCCAACGCGCCGACGAGGATGATATTGGCGACGACCAACAGCGCCGCGTGACGAGCGCTGCGCGAGAGCACCGTCAGTTGCCATCCCAGCGTAATTAGAAGCAGATCGAGAACGAACAGGTAGTTCGCGGCCTTCTGCGGCAGAAAGGCCAGCGCGACCGTGGCGCCGAGCACGGGCAGAAGCAGCGGCGTACTCGCGACGAGCACGACGGCGATGTCGACGGCGCGGCGGTGGAAATTGGGTGTGGGCAACGAAGCGAAGAAAGTGGCGAACGTCCCGCCTGTGATGGCGGCACGTTGCGCAAGCACCCACAACATACCCGCCGCTTCGAGCATGTGCACCCAGACGAACCGCCATTCCATGCCATGCGAGGGCGCGAGAGCCGCGAGTACCGGCGCGCCCAGAATCTGGCTCTGGGCAAACACGGGCATTGCCGGCAGCAACAACAGGACTGAGAGCGACAGCGCCTGCCAATGTCTGCGCAACATGCGCGATGTCGCGAGGGCATACCACCGCAGTCGGCAAGACAACATCATGTTTCCAACGTCCCTTTTTCGACTTCCCTTAATTCTCTTGATTCCGTTAATTCCATTAGGGCAGTCGCGAAACCGTGAACTGGACAGACCCGTTATCGTGCCACGTCGGCTGCGATGCAACAACCGCGCCAACGCTTAACTTTCATTTTTATTTCATTGCCAGAATGGCCTCGGCGCTGACATATACTCGTCGTGCCGCACCAGCAAGCGCCTCGACGCATCGAGTCTGGTGCGCCCCTTCAATCTGGCGCAATAGTGATTTTGTGATCTGCAATGAGCGATGGTGTGGAGTACAAGCGGCTCGCCGGCCTTCCGGGACTCGTTCTCGGCGCTGGGCGTTTCAAGGCGTTCCGTTTCGACCGGCACTATCACCTTGACTATCACGTCGGGCTCGTAACCGAAGGGATTCAGCGCCAATGCGTGAACGCAGGCGCGGTCTTGCTCGGGCCAGGTCGCATTTCCTTGATGCCACCCGGCGAGGTCCATGATGGCGCCGGGGAATGCGGCAACGCTTATACGCTGAAGACATTCAGACTGTCCCGAGACCTGCTGCAAGGTGTCGCGACCGAGCTGACGGACTCGGCTCGCGAGCCCGAGCTGAAAAGCATGATGATCGAGGATCCGACGCTGGCCGCGCAATTACTGCAGCTTCACGATGCGATGCAGTTGTCGCCCGACGCTTCGTCGCTGTCTTTACAGTCGGAATGGCTTTCACTGCTGTATTGCCTGTTCAACCGGTCCGGCGCGATCGGGCCGACGGCCGCTAAAGGGACGCTCTCTCCAATGCATTGGCAGCGGCTCAATGACTATTGCCTGTCCCATCTGGCCGAGAAGATCACCCTCGACGAATTGGCCGCCTTGTGTGGTCTGGGGCGTTTTCATTTTTTGCGGCGATTCAAGCAGACCGTAGGCATGACGCCTCATGCGTGGCTGCTTCGTTTGCGCCTGGAACAGGCTTGCGCCTTGTTGGCAGCGGGCAAACGAACCATTGCCGAAGTCGCCCACGGCGTCGGGTTTTACGACCAAAGCCATTTCAACAGGGCGTTCCGGCAAGCCTTTGGCGTGGCCCCGTCCGCTTACTGAGTCGACGCGCGAGTGCTCACTCTGCGCGTCAATTTTTTACAAGCCAGTCTCGCCCTGCCTCTATAGCATCAGCAGAAGTCCGTTCGGCATCTGGTGTTCCGAACGCAAACCTGGAAGCCCGCCACAATGAAACTGCACTTCGAGACCCCTTTGATGGAATCGCGCGCCTTGAGCGTTCCCGGTGAACAATCCGTGTGGCTCAAGCTCGACGCGTTGCAACCGTGTGGATCATTCAAGATCCGGGGCATCGGCCACGCGTGCGCCGTTCATCGAAGCCGTGGCGCGCAGCGTTTCGTTTCGTCCTCCGGGGGCAATGCGGGTCTTGCCGTTGCTTATGCGGGTCGACGTCTGGGCATTCCTGTTGCCGTAGTGGTACCGCAAACGACAACGGAGCGCGCGAAGGAACTGCTCCGCCTGGAGGGCGCCGAGGTCGTGGTGCACGGCAGTTCCTGGCAAGAGGCGAACCAGTTCGCACAGACGCTGCTCGGAGCAACCGACGCGTTCCTGCATCCCTTCGACGATCCGCTGTTATGGCACGGCCATGCCTCGATGATCGATGAGGTTGCCCAAGCCCGCTTCAAGCCGGACGCCGTGTTGCTTTCCGTGGGCGGCGGCGGGCTGCTTTCCGGCGTCGTAGAGGGCCTGCAGCGCAATCATTGGCACGATGTGCCCGTGTTGGCTGTCGAAACCGAAGGCGCCGCTTCGTTCCATGCCGCGCTCGAAGCCGGACATGCGGTGGAGCTACCGTGTATCTCGAGCATTGCCACGTCGCTCGGCGCCAAGCGGGTGTGCGAACAGGCGTTACATTGCGCACGCGTGCACCCTGTACACAGCCTCGTCGTGTCGGACTTCAGCGCACTCGCTGCGTGCGAGCGCTTTCTTGCGGATCACCGCATTCTGGTCGAGCCGGCTTGCGGCGCGGCACTCTCCGTCGCTTACGACAGGCATCCGACGTTGGCCAGTTACAAGAAGATTCTGGTTGTCGTATGCGGCGGCGCGACGGCTACCATCGATCAGATTCGTGCATGGGCAGGCAAGGCAGAGCGCCGATGACCTTGTGCATGTAACGGCGGAAACGATAAAATCCTGTCCGCCGAAAATAGAGTCGCAGGTTGGTATCTCCTGCGCCCAGTGATTGGGTTCTAGATATGCCGCGGCGTCAACCTTACTTTCATCAAGTTGAGGGGACGCGCTGTGGAGAAGACGCTGCGCCCCCTCCAGACGAGGAGTCTGCCCAGATGCGCAGCAACACCAATGAGCCGTCAAACGCAGAAGGAGCGCTGTTCAGCGGATTGACCTTCGACCGCGAAGCGCTGACCCGCCTGCTTCGAGAATGCGGCGACGGTCCGACGTTCGAGCACTGCAATTTCAGCGGCGAAGATCTTTCCAGTCTTGATCTGCGAGCCGCCCGCTTCTCTCAGTGCAACTTCGAGCACGCCCTCATGGAGCACTGCGAACTCACAAGAACCCGCTGGCTGGCGTGCAAGTGCGCTGCCGCAAGGTTTCGCTACGCGAATGTGAGTGACGCGCGCTTTTGCCGGAGCGATCTCAACAATACCGACTGGACAGGCTCGAAACTCGCGTCGGCGGCGTTCACTGAGGTCAAGCTCACAGGCGCCCGCTTTGTCGACGCCCGTACACTGGGGCTCAGCTTCCACGATTCCCTGCTCGTTGGCGCAGATCTGCGGGGGCTCTCGTTTCGCAAGCAAACACTCGAGGCGTTGAATTTCTCCGACGCGGATCTGTCCGACTGCGACTTTCGCGACACTGTTTTCGAAGGCGGCAGCTTGAACAACGCGCAACTGCGAAACAGCCGCTTCGACGGCGCGGATCTACGCTCTGTAGACCTAAGTGGTTTGCGTCTCTCCGACGTGCTGCAACATCTTAAAGGCACGATCCTCTCCGTCGATCAAGCCGTCATGCTGATCGGCGACTGCGGAGTGCGGGTGATGTAAGGCAGCGAAGGCCGGCACCCGCCGGCCGTTTATCACCAGTGCCAGTGCAACGCCTGGCAGGCACCTCCATTGCGCCGAAAGCAAGCGTGCCAGCCAGTGCGCAACTCGCGGCATCACCTTTCGCATTTTGATTTCGATTCAAGAAAAGTGACGCGCCGCACACTATTTCTACACAGATTTCTCGTAGATATGTCAACGCCAATTTCGTCATTTCATCTGCGTTTTGCGCTGCAGATTAGTTCATATGGTTGATTTGTAATCGAAATGTAACGCAATAATTTCTTACCATACACGCCACTGTAGAGGCGCGCCGCGCGCCTATAGTTGGATGTAACTTCGTTTGCGGCCTGAGACCCAAGCGTAGCGCTATACATCAAACGAATAACGTCCCCGCGTTTGCACGAGGCATGCAGATTTTCCGCGCGCTCGAGAGGGTACAGCGCTTGCATCACAAACGAAGCGCGTTGTCGTGAACGCCGATTGCCAGACATTTGCATGAGCGGGGGCTCTTCTATGTCGAACCGACACGAGACGTCTCCTGCCGAGACGGGCGAGGCCCTGGTGCTGGTGGGCGCTGCTTTCGCCGTGCTTGGCGGCTGGCTCGTCGCAATGGGTTCCACGCCCTACTACGTCGTCACCGGACTCGCACTGATCGGCTCGGGCACCCTGATGGTCCGAAGCCGATCGGCGGGACTCTGGAGCCTCTTCTTTACGCTTGTCGCCGCACTCGTGTGGTCTATCATCGAAGTCGGGCACGACGGCTGGAAGCCCATGCCGCGTCTGCTATTGCTCGCATTGCTCGGCATCTGGTTCTACCTCAACATCGTCGTTGGCCATTCGGCAGTCGCACGACCCGTGCGCGTTGTGGCCGGCGTCGCCGCGATCGTCTACGCGCTCACGATCGCGGGCATGTTCTCGCCCAAAGTCCCCATTTCGGTGGCGCAGCATCTTCGCTACGGACCGCTGTCCCCTCCCCACAGCAGCGGCGCGTCATCCGATCAGAACAACTAGCGCGGCCCCATCAATCGATGCAAACGATTTGAGAATTGATTTCGATTCAACCTGCGCACGCATGATGCAAATTCACCGGCTTCGTCAGAAGAGTGCGGAACACCGGTTGCTTGAACGCAGGCTCGGAATTCAGTGAGGTAAGCCATCGTGCTCATACAATTTCCAGATGAAGATGCCTACTACTATGCGAGCGGCACGGTCCGGTATCGCGCCCTCGTCGACGGCGCAATAGTCACGTGTGAAATATCACCGGAGGCGCTTGAAGAATATTTTCGTGCGCGCTCGGGTCGCGCCGGCCTGCTGGCTGCCTTCGCAACATATAGAAAGGAGATCGAATCAATCACAAGACAAATTCTTCCGCATCGTCTGTCTGCTGGACGCTGCCAGCTGTTCCTGCGCGACTGCCTCCAAAAGCCGGGAATGACCGAAGTGGACATCAGCCGCAACAGGGGTATCGTAGAAACTGTCCGACACGACGATACGCCAGGCACACGCGCGCGCATGCCCGCGGTCAGGTACGTTCGCGAAGCGGGAGGTGCGCCAAGGTAAGAGCGCGCTTCACAACGAAAGGTCAGTGACCGCGAAAGCCGCTGAATCCTTGACGCACTGCAGTGCGATCGAAGGTGCGCAACACGGACGGTTGAAGCTGCATCGCAGCAACTCACTGCTACGAACTGCCTTCACCGCGTGCTGGCCAGAAAAATACAACGAAGAACGCCTTGCGTATGTGGCGCGGAGGCGGTTGAGGATTCTGTTCGAGACCGCCTTTCTCACGAATTCATCTGCGGGATGGCCACAATAATGAACAGCTTCGATACCGTCATTCTGGGAGCCCTCACCCAACTCCAGTTTTCTCCCCAGGTCAATCATGCAATCGTCGTCATTGCCGACCTCTATACCTTCAAGGGTTACCTGCTGATTCCGCTGCTGTGGTGGATCTGGGTCCAGCCGAACGAGCGGCGCGGCTGGCGCCGTGAGATCGTGCTCGCCACGTTGGCGAGCGCCCTGATCGCACTCGCGGCGGGACGCCTGCTGGCGCGCTGCCTGCCGTTCAGGGAGCGGCCGCTATTCACGCCGGAGCTCCATCTGCATTTCGCCTCGTCGCCGGTGCAGTTCGCCGGGCTGATGAACTGGAGTTCCTTTCCGAGCGATCACGCCATGCTCTGGATGGCGGTAGCCACGGGCATCTTCATCGTGTGGCGGGGCATTGGCATGCTGGCGTTTTTGGCCGTCGCGGTATTCGTGTGCTTTCCGCGCGCGTATCTGGGTTATCACTACCCGACCGATCTGATCGCCGGCGCCCTGATCGGCATCGTCATTACCTGGATCATGACGCGCAGAGCCGTGCGCAGGCGCACGGTCAAACCCGCGATGCGCTACATCATGCGTTATCCCGGTCCTGCTGTGGCGCTCGGATTTATGCTGTGTTTCGAGCTGGTCACGCAGTTCGACGATCTTCTGCGGCTTGCCCATTCGGTACTTCATACCGCGAGCTGACGGATTCAGGCTTTGTTCGGACTGCCATGTTCTTAATACAAATCGGACGAGGGAAGATCACACACTCGCACATCAATCATTTCGCGCGTGCGTTGTGATCTGTACAAAATCAGCAGCGATATGCCCCGCGCCATAACGCGCTTCCATCTTCTTGAGCTGCTGCTCAACCGCCGCAAGGTAGGCCGAGCGAGACTCGGAAGCAGGACGCAGCCCGTCGAACAACGGCGCGGGCGTGATCAACAAAACGATCATCTCCGTGCCGAATGGCTTGTCCACGAGCCAGTACCCCGACCCACCGACCTTGGCCGAGAACCCGGGGGGTGCCTGGTTGTCGCGCTCGACATTGCTGGGAACCAGATGCACGACACTGCCGTCGAGCGCGAAGTAATCCACGTTGACGTATGAGTCGTAATGCGGCGTGGTGATATCGACGATGAGCGGCATGCCCTGCGTAAGGTGCGCGTCGAGCGGCTGGGTATGGATCGACGCCCCGCCGCCGGCCAGATGATTGGCGCGCCAATACGGCGCGAATGCGCTCACGACTTCGCAGTTGTGGTTCTCCACCGCGGTCACATCGAGTTTCGCAGCCTGCCCGCCTGGCGTTTGCGCGAGCGCGTCATGCAGGTGCGCCATGTTCTCGCCGGCATTGGCAAAGCCACGCACCTGGATCGCTTGCCCGGGCAGCGACGCAGCAAGCGCGGAGCACGGAATGCGTGCAAGCGTCGCGTTCAACGCGGCGACCGAAGCGGCGTCGGCCACCGGGGCGCTCGACGCGGGAGAGGCAGCGGCTGCAACCGCGCTCACGGCAGGCACGCTAGCGGCCACAGCCGCAGGCGCGGCAGCAAGCACCGGCGAGGCAGCCGCTTCCGCAACCGGCTTTGTTGCGCTAGCGGGAGTGCTGGTGACGCTGGTGGAGATAGCGGCCACGGAGGATTTGGCACCCGTTTGCTCGTGTCCGGAAAGCACGCGGTACCCGGCCCACAACCCCGCAGCGACCACGATGGCCCCCACGCCAACGGCGCCAGCCCGGGCGGCGGGGAACGCGTGCGCATGCGCGAGCACGCCCATGCCCTCGAGAAACTGATTGACGCTCGCGGTGCGTGACGCGCGGTCAAACGAAAGCGCTGCGCTCAGCGTGCGCCATTGACCGCGATCGAGCGCCGGCGGCCGCTCGGCGCGCATCTTCTCGCTGCGTGCCTGGGTAGCCGATTTCCGGTTGAACGGATGCTTGCCCGTCAACAGTTCATAGGTCACGCAGGCGAGCGCATAGATATCGTCGCGCGGGTCGGGTTCGCGATGCTCGAACATTTCCGGGCTCGCATAGGCGGGCGTGATGCCGCCAAGCGTCGCGGGATCGAATACGGTAACGTCGGGATCTTCTTCGGGACGCTGGAATACGCGCGCAATGCCGAAGTCGATCACTTTGACATCGCCGCCATCGGTGAGGAAAACGTTGGCGGGCTTGAAGTCGCAATGCACGAAGCCGCGCTCATGCGCATAAGCGAGCGCCTGCCCCATGCCGGCAATGATCGGCCGCGCCTTATCGAACGACATGCCCGCGAAACCCGGCGCGCGCAATAGCTTGCTGAGCGGCTTGCCGGACAGATATTCCATCGTGAGGTACACGAGCGGACCGTCACGGTCGAAGTCGTACACCGTGACGATATTGCGGTGCGCGAGCGTCTGCGCCTTGCGGGCCTCGCGTTGCAGTGCGATCAGCGAAGTCGGCTGGCCGCGAAACTGCACGTTCAGCACCTTGATCGCGATATAAGGTTTGCGGTCCGAAGCTTCGAGCTTGCGTAAATCGAGCGCCTTGTAGACGGTGCCCATGCCGCCCACGCCCAGGCACTCTTCGAGCACGAAGCGCCCGTTGAGCGTGTCGCCAATGCCCTTCACGTGCTCGGAGTCGTCGCCCGTCGTGGCAGAACGCGCAGCAGCGAGGGCTTCGTGAATGCGCGTGGAGTCGTCCACCGGCCCGGTGTTTTCCTGGCGATGTTCGATGCGGCGCAGGACCTCGGCATACACGGCGTCGGGCAGCGGATGGACGGTCTGCGTCGCGTCCACCGCTTCGCGCAGACGAGCACAATTGGCCGCGTCGACCGCGAGCACGTGGTCGATCTCGGCGAAGAACGCGTCGCGTGAAAGCGCCCCGCTCTGGAATGTCTGGATCAGCTGCGCAAGGCTCATCATTCGTATGCCTTCAACTCAGCTTCAGGATGGCCGAGGCGCTTTTCGTCACCGGTTCGCGGCGCACGATTGCACCGCATCCGGCTGCATGCCCCGATCTCGTTCGAGCCCGCTGCAACGTGGCCTCGTCATCCTTAAAGCATACAGAGTCGCCGCCAATTCTGCGCTCACTGTGATCTCAGAAGGCGCGCGCCCGTCACCCTACAACAAGGTCTGATGAAAGATTAGTCTGCTGCCGCACGCAGTGCAATCGGTGCCTGAACCAGGCCTTGGGCTCACGCGTGTTGCTCCGAATCCAACGGACTCGCCGCGCGCTGTTGGGCGCGCGCCATCAGCGTTTTCGCGCGTGAGCGCCGCGGCAGGCCCCGCATACGCGCGGCAGCCAGGCGCCGAGCCCCGCCACACAAGGGGTTGAGCAGCAAATGCGTTGGCGGCGACGTCGCTGGCACAGCCTGTGCATTAAGAGGAGCGAGCCCGCAAGATACTGCAGCTCAATCGCCAACTACCCTGTTTAGCCCTTCTGGAGAACTATCATGAGCAAGCTGATGATCGCCGACCTGAGCGTCGCGCAAGAACTCGACCGCAGCGAAATGAGCGCCGTGCGCGGCGGTGGCGGCCTGAGCCTCTGGCCCGGTTACTACCCGTCGATGCCGACCTTCAAGTATGACTCGACCAACTTCACCGCCGAACAGGTCATCGGTCAGACGAACAGCATCGTGAACAATGTGGGCAACGACGTCGCCTTCGCGTCGAACATCCACGCGACGGTCAACCCGGTGCAGAACGCGCACAACACGATCAACTTCTGATCGTCCTGGCAGCGGCGCGACCCCACCCTGCTGCACTCCGTGTGTCGCGCCCGCCTGGATGCATCCGCCCCACTCATCGTCAACTGGAGGCTCATCATGACTTCTCTCGTTATCCGCGAGCTGGCACCCGGCACGGAACTCGACCGCCGCGCCATGACAGCCGTACGCGGCGGCGGCAACAGCGCGTTCGGCAGCTATGGCCCGATCGCCAATATCAACGTGTCGCCCAACATCGTGCAGAACATCTCGCAGGTTCAGGTGGTCGACGTTGCCGCGCTCAACAACATCGGTTACATCGGCGCGGGTTTCGGGCCGCTGAATCTGAAGGTCAATCCCGCGCAATACGCGAGCACCGGCGTGCTGTTTTGACCATTGCCGCGAAGCGAAAATGCAGACGGCGCCGCGAGGCGCCGCCTGCTTGTTTACGTGCGTGCGCCGCGCACCACCGCCTATACTCAAACGAAACCCATCAAACCCAATCTGATCTCGTGGAGCGGACCGTGAGCACTATCGTCATCAAGGACCTTCCGGAAAGCGTGGAACTGGACAGGCAGGCAATGGCTGCGATCATGGGCGGCGCGCGCGCCGCCTCGCAGCGCACGCTACTCGTGCCACGACCGTTCATCGGCGTGCGTGTGGAGATCGAGGGCTCACCCGCGCAGCGCGCGCAGACAACCGTCGCCACGGCGCGGCCGCGCCCCACATTGCTGCGTTGAAATCACGCAGCGTGCGCGGACATGGCCGGACGCGTGCTGGCAGGCGGAAATACGCACCACGTGCCATCGTCGTGACGGAAGAAGAAGATTGCAATCGTGCGCGCAGGGTGCACCGCTTCTACGCAGACATAGCGCAGCCGTTGCTCCTGTGTGCGGCTAAAGCGCACGACGCGGGCCGGAACACGCGCACTGGGTGCGAGCCACTTGTCGACGAGGGTGCGCAGCGAGGTGTCGGCGGAATTCATGATGGTCTCCGAAGCAAGTGGCGAAGCGCGGCGTTTCAGCGTCGGCGGGAAATGGTGTTCACGCCGCCTGCGCGGCGTACGTGCCGTGGGCTTGCAGGCGGCGTGCGTGAACCAGCGCGCGAACCACGCGCAAGCCGGCAAGCGGATGAGCAATGCAGGTGCGGACCTGTTCGCTGCGGCCCTTGCCGTCCACGCACCAGGTGCAGAAGTGTTCGCAGTTGTTGCTGAGCAGGCGGTAGCGGTCTTCGCCCAAACGCGAGCGCGCACGCGCCACGGCTTCACGGCCCACGAAGGCCGCGCACGGATGCGCGACGATGGCGACTTCGCAGCCAGCCGCGAAACGCTCGAGCGAGACCTCTTCGATCGGACCGCGATGCAGCGATACGCACAACCCGGCGTAGTGGACAACGCGCCCAGCGCCGACGTAGATGCCGTGGTGCGTGTAGCCCGCGCGGCGCGACACGAGATGCGCGCCGAGCGGCGGTTCCTCGGTGTGCGACGTCGTTTGAAGTTCGGGGTTCATGGCTGCATCCGTCTGGCTGGTTGCTGGCTTTCCGCGCTGTTCAACGGTCTGCCGGTTGCCAACTATCCTGCATCAGACATGCCAGGCGAGCGATCACGGTTCTATCAGGCCTGGCGGGAAGGCGTGCTTGACGGGTGCCCCGGTGTGTCGGCGACACACCAACTTGAGCGCATCGATTGTGTCGGCGCCGAACCATCAGATTGCTGCCAGATTGGCTCACGAGGAGCGATTGCTTATGTGTCGGTGTCCTGATGACAACGGGAAACCTGCGTGTTGGCGCACGCACGACCATTGCCCCGAAAACCGACAAGGCAACGGTGCGCGTAATACGCGCCGCGCGAGCGCAACGTCATATGGGGCAAGCTTCAGCGGACCTGGGCGCACGAGCGCCGCATTTCGCCAAAAAATGGCATGCTGCTTGCGAGGTATGGCCGGAACGCCGCGTGCCTGCGGCCATCATCTTGACGGAGACTTGTCATGACCTCGCTCGCCATCACCGACCTTCACCTGCAATGCGATCTCGACCGCAAGGCGATGTCGTTCATCCGGGGTGCAGGCGCACCGTGGGTGTTCGGCTGGATCCAGCCCTACGAGCCCGCGCAGCCCTCCCAGCTCGGATCGATCATCAATCTGTACCAGACCAACAACACGTTCTACGCGAATCAGGTCATCAATCAGTACCAGACGCTCGACGTGACCAATTCCGCGTCCAATTCGAACGTGACGGTAGGCGTGGGCCAGAACGGCAAGAATAACGGACTCGTCGTGTAGCCTATGGAGGCTCGATCGTGGCAGGCGCATTGTTATGGAGCTCGGCATCGCGCACAGACGTAGGACGTGTGCGGGCGCTCAACGAGGATGCATGTCTCGATCTGCCCCAGAAGGGGCTTTGGGCGGTGGCCGACGGCATGGGCGGGCACACGGCCGGAGACTTTGCCAGCGGCATGATCGTGCGCTCGCTCGGCGGCCTGGCTGTCCCCAACACGCTCACGAGCTTCATGGCCACCGCGCGCGGCACGCTGCAGACGGTGAACCACCAGCTGCGCGAAGAGGCGGCGCGGCGCGCGGTTCGCATGATCGGCAGCACGGTTGCCGTGCTGATGGCGAGGGGGCGCGAATTCGGCTGGCTATGGGCGGGCGACAGCCGCATCTATTTGTACCGCGATGCGCAGCTCGAACCGCTCACGACTGACCATAGTTACGTGGCGGAGCTTCAGGCGCAGGGGCATTTGAGCGCCGAAGCAGCGCGCCACCATCCATCGCAGCATCTGATAACACGGGCCGTCGGTGCGGCAGACTGGCTCGATCTGGACGAAGGCCGCATCGTCGTGCGCGACGGAGACCTCTTTTTGCTATGCAGCGACGGGCTGAGCAATGAAGTTCAGGGCCCTGAGCTGGTGCGTGCGCTCGAGGGCGGCGACTGCCAGCAGGCAACTGAAATGCTCGTGGAGATGGCCTTGCAGGCCGGCGGGCGCGATAACATCAGCGCGGTCGTCGTGAGGGTGGAGGATCCGGTTGGGTCGGATCGCACGCTCGTGAATCCTGCTGTGGGGCGCTGAGCGCGTGGGTGTTGTTGTTTCTGGTTTCTTTGGCGTTTCCTTGTGTTCGTGTCGGTGTGCATGCGTTGCCCCTGTGCGGGGCGGCACCTACTTTTCTTTGCAGCGGCAAAGAAAAGTAGGCAAAAGAAAGCCGCTCAAACCGCCAATGCCTGCCACAGTTCACATCGCGCCACGACAGGTGAATGGCTCCGGAGCGTCTGTCACCTCGCACCATTCCCGTTAGTGACAAAGGGCTCATTCATCCCGCTGCTCGCTACGCGCGCAGCGGTCGGGTCTGCAAGGGAAACCAACGGTACGACTCAGCTTTGCGGGAACTCACGCGCCCTAATGGTTTTGGGTTATGCCCTTCGGGGCGCATAGCGTCACCGGAAGGATGAGCGCCTTGTCACTCAGTTCGGTGGTGCGAGGTGACAGACGCTCCGGAGCCATTCACCTGTCGTGGCGCGAGATGAACTGTGGCGGGCGCTAGCGGTTTGAGCGGCTTTCTTTTGCCTACTTTTCTTTGCCGCTGCAAAGAAAAGTAGGTGCCGCCCCGCACAGGGGCAACGCTGGCATACCGACGCGAAACCAAGGAAAGGCCAAAGAAACCAGAAACAACAACAAACACAACCTCAAGACTCCTTCCCGTGATTCACCTTCTCGGCATGCCGAAAATCTTTCGAATGAATACCATGCTTCTTAAGCAGCATCTGCAAATGCGACCGGTTCATATCACAGCGCCGAGCAAGCTCGGCCACCGTACCACCAGTCTCCTGCAATCCGCGCTCGAGAAACGCGCGCTCAGCCTCATCACTCGCGGCACGCTTCGCATCGCTAAGCGAGAGTGGCACGCCAGCCGCCTCGGCTTCCACCGCACGTAACGCCAGCGCCGCAGGCTTAGGCCGAATATCATCGGGCAAGTGCTCGATATCAGCCGTATCGCCGGCCAGACACGACAACCGATACACGAGATTACGCAACTCACGAATATTCCCGGGATACGCATAAGTCAGCAGAAAGTCCCGCAACTTGGGCGTGAGCTTCACAGGTCGGCGCTTAAGCTGCCCGGCAGCCTCGTCGCCAAAGTAAGCAATGAGCAGCGGAATCTCATCGTTGCGTTCGCGCAGCGCAGGCAGCGTGACATGAATCACGCTCAACCGGTAAAAGAGATCCTCGCGAAACTGCCCTTGCGCGGCAAGTTCTCGCAGGTTGCGGTTGGTCGCAGCAACAATGCGCGTGTCCACGCCAATGGGCTCATCGGAACCCACCCGCTGAATTTCGTGCGATTCGAGCACGCGCAGCAGTTTCACCTGCCCCTGCAGCGGCAACTCACCAATCTCGTCCAGAAAGATCGTCCCCGTATGCGCGCTTTCGAATTTCCCCTTGCGATCGCTCGATGCGCCCGTGAACGCCCCTCTGCGATGCCCAAACAACTCCGACTCGAGCAGGTTCTCAGGTATCGCGCCACAGTTGACTGAGATATACGGGCGGTCGGCACGCGCTCCGTTGGCGTGGATCACCTTCGCCATCAGCTCCTTGCCCGTACCGCTCTCGCCGTCGATCAACACGGGCAGGTCGGTAGGCGCCGCCTTTTCCGCAATCTCCAGCGCGGCCAGCAGCTTCGCGTTGTCGCCGAATATGCCTTCGAATATGAAGCTGCGCTCGATGAGCGCCTCGCGCCGCCGGTGCGCGGAAGGCGCGAGCGCATCCGGCCTTTCCAGCGCATCGAGCGCCTCGGGCGCCTCGGCCGCCGCTTCGACAAAGCGCTCCTTGCGCGAGAGTTGCATGACTTCGTCGCGCAGCGCGTTCGACTGGTTCAAAAGCTTTTCGATATCGGTACGCTCGAGCCGCGGTGCCCAGCGCAGCGTGGAGCGCAGGATTTCGATCTTTTCGAGCAGCCCCGCATAAGACACCACGGAGCTGCCGAATCCATGCGGGTCGAAGAGTTTCATGATGCCCCCAGCTGCTTTTGAACAAGCTGGTAATACATGCCCTTGCGCTCGACAAGCTCTTCATGCCGGCCCTGCTCCACGATAGCGCCTTCGTAGAGCACGAGAATCTTGTCCGCCCGCATGATGGTGCTCAGCCGGTGCGCGATGATGAGCGCCGTGCGACCCTCCAGGATGTCGTGCATGTTCGAGAGAATGTTGCTTTCCGACTGCGTGTCGAGCGACGAGGTCGCTTCGTCGAACACGAGCAGGCGCGGGTCGTGATAAAGCGCACGCGCAATGCAAAGGCGCTGGATCTGCCCGCCCGAAAGACCCATGCCGCGCTCGCCCACCACCTGCTCGTAGCCAAGCGGCAACTTGCTGATGAACGCGTGCGCGTCGGCCATGCGCGCCACTTCCTCCATGCGCCGCCAGTCCGGCGTTGCATCGCCGCAGGCGATGTTCTCGGCAATCGTGCCGGAAAAGACGAGGTTCGTCTGCATCACGTAGCCCACCTGGGCGCGAAAGTACGCATGATCGATCGCGCTCATGTCGTAGCCGTCCACGTTGATCTTGCCTTCGGTCGGTGCGTAGAAGCCCACCAGCAGCTTGGCGAGCGTCGTCTTGCCGGAGCCGCTGCGCCCCACGATCGCCACCATCTGGCCGCGTGCGACCGAAAAGCTGATGTTCTCCAGCACGTAAGGCGTTTCGTTGCCGCCATAGCGGAAATACACGCCGTCGAATTCAATATCGCCCTGCAGGTCCGGCAGCAGCACGCGCGAGCCGAGGTCCGCCGGCTTCTGCTCGGGCTCGATGTCGAGCACGTCGCCTAGCCGCTCCATTGCCACCGCCGCATCGTTCATGAGGCTCCACAGCCCGACCAGACCCATGAGCGGCGCAAGCACGCTGCCCATGAATGCGTTGAACGCGATGAGCTGCCCAATGCTCAACTCCTGATCGAGCACCAGCGTGGCGCCCGCCCACAGAATCACGATCGTGGTCGCCGCGTTGAGCAACTGACTGCCTAGCCCCACCAGAATGTGGAATGCCTGCGCGCGGTACTGCACTTCGAGTGACTTCGCGTATTTGCGCTCCCACTTCAGGCGCACCGCTCTTTCTATGCCCATGCCCTTCACGGTTTCAACGCCGCCGAGCGTTTCCATCAGCATGGAGCGCGAATCCGTGGACGCTGCAAAGACGTCGCGCGCATACCGTTTAATGCGCGGCGTGGCAATGGCCGTGAGCGCCATGATGGGAATCACGAACGCGATGAGCAGCAGCGTCAGCTTCACGTTGTAGAGAAACATGATCGTGAAGTAGATGAAGATCATCAGCAGATTGAGCGCCGTGGTCACCGTCGATTCGGTGAGAAACGCGCGTATCGTCTGGTTCTCCTGAAAGCGCGCGAAGATGTCGCCCGTTTTACGGCGCGCGAAGAACGAGAACGGCAGCGACATCGTGTGCTTGAAGAACTGCGACATCATCGCGAAGTCGAGACTGCGCACCATGAAATTCGACAGATGCGCGCGTATCGTCGTCATGAGCTGCGTGAATACGTGCGAAATAATGAGCCCCACGATCAGGAGATGCAGCAGGCTCACGTTCTGATGGACGATCACGCTGTCGAGAATGGTCTGGATGATGAGCGGCGGCACGACACCGAGCAGCTGGATCACGAAGGTCGCGAGAAAGAGGTGAGCGAGTATTTTCCGGTACGGCAGCAAGTAACCGATGAAACGCACCCACGGCGAGCGCGTCGCCGCCTGCGCGCCGGTCGTGTCGCCAGCGGTGAACAACAGGCACGTGCCGTTCCAGCCGCGCTCGAATGCTTCGACGCTCAGCTTGCGAAATCCGAGCGCCGGGTCGGCCACCCTCACCCACTGCTTCGACACGCCGTACACGACGATATAGTGGTAGCCCTCCCAGTGCGCGATAAAGGGCAGCTCGAAGCCTTGCAGCGCTTCGTATGTGCACTGCACGCCGCGCGTGGTGAAGCCAAGCGCCTCGCCGGTGCGCGCGAGACTCTCGAGCGTCGCGCCCTGCGTCGTCACGTTCGCGAGGTCGCGCAGCTTGCCGAGCGTCATGGGAATGCCGTAATGGCGGCAGATCATCGCGAGGCACGCCGCGCCGCAGTCCATCTCCTCGGCCTGCTCGACCAGCACGAAGCGCTTGATCACGCGCTCGCTGAATTTCGCGTCCGCGCCGCTGTCCACGGCAACCGGCCGGCTGCGGCGCTCCGCGAGCTTCTTTTGCCGCTGCAATTCGCGCTCGTTGAAGCGCACGCGCTCTTCCAGCACCTCGCGCAACTTGGGGTTGCGCTCCAGCATGAAGTGCACGGTCTTTTCGGGAATCACCAGCAGCCGTACATCGGTGAGCGCCGTGACGCTCGCGGGCTGATCCTGGCGAAGCAGGCAGGCGCGTTCACCGAAGATCTCACCCGCGCCGAGTTTCGCGATCTGATAGACGGTGCCTTCTTCCTCGCGCGCGATGCTGACCTCGCCCTGACGCACGACATACAGGCGCATGTCGCCACCCGCGCCCTGATGGATGATCTCCTTGCCGGCGCTCACGCGCTTGACGCCCACGCTCGACACATATTCTTCCAGCTCGGCGCGCGAAAGCTTGCCGCGCAGGTCGAAAAGCCGCGTGACGAAGCCGCCTGCCGAGCTGATCGCCACATAGCTCGTCACGAAAGACTGCGCGGCCGGATTCGCGGCGAGCAGCGGCTCGAGCGCGGCGCGCGGAATGCACAGCACCTCGGTTTTTGCCGAGGCGCGCACCGACACTTCGTGCCAGTAGTCGCGCAGCATGGCGATCTCGCCGAACACCTCGCGTTCCTTGCGCACGCCGAGGCTCATTTCCTTGCCGCGCTCTTCGGCAATCAGGCGCACGGAGCCCGAGCGGATCACATAGAGGCCGGCAGCGGGCTCGCCGCGCTTGCAGAGCGTGTCGCCGAATGCGTAGGTGTGCGTTTCGACCTGCGCGGCGAGACGGTCGAGTTCTTCGCGCGAAAAGAGCGAAAGCGGTTCGACCGATGCGAGAAAATCCGCGAGCGAAGGTGCGCTGGCCGGTGCGGGCGCCTGGGTGTCCATCTGCTGGGCTCTGCGCGCTCAGTGCGCGTCGATGATATGTTCTTGCGCGCGCTCCGCGAGCCACTCTTCGCGCAAGAGCCGCCGCACCTCGGAAGCCACGTCCGCTTCGAGCGACGCCGGATGCTTCGCCGTCACGCAGAAAATCTCGAAGAACGAGTCATCCGGCGCGGGAAACGGCCCGAGCAGGTCGCCAACCTGCGCATTGAACACCTTGGCCTCGATGTCCGTTTTCAGGGACCCGCGCAGCACCTTGCCGATCACGCCGCCGCGCTCGCTCGTGTCCGCGATCGAATGCTCGCGCGCCATTTCGCCGAATGCCTGCGGCTCGTCCTCGAGAATCGACATGATTTCACGCGCCTTGCCTTCCGAGTCCACCACGATGTGGCTCACTTCGATGCTGTCGAATTTCGGCGAATTGAGCTTGAAATAGCTGTCGACCGCATCTTCGTTGCAGATCAGGTTAAATGTCTTCTCCTGGTAGAGCGTGTCGGTAATGAAGTGCTCGAATTCGTCGAGGCTGATACCGAACACATCGAGGTAGCGGTTCATGTCCGCCGCGCGGTGCAGCCCCCGCACGCGGCGAAACTGGTCGGCGCGCTGCTGGATTTCGTCGGGCCCGACCTGCACGCCCATTTTCTTCGCGGCGATGACCGTAAGCCGGTCGCGCACCTGCTGTTCGACCAGGCTTTCGAACTGCCCCGTGAGTTTCAGCACGCGAATGAAATCTTCCGTGCCGATCGCTTCATCGTCGATCCGTACGATTGTCGTCATTGCTTTCCCCTGAGTTCTGATACCCGAATTCTGGGCGGGTTAGCGCCTTCAACCCGCAATTTGCCGGAACGGGTCCAGCGCGAAATCGATCAGGCGCCGCTCGCGCACCACGATTTCGGCGGTCGCCGTCATGCCGTAGCGCAGCGGATACGTCGCGCCGCCAATCGAAAAATGGTCGCGCGCGAGCCGCACGCGCCCTTCGTACACCGGCTCCTTGGTCTGCGCCTGCGGCTTCGTGGTCGGCGAAATATATTCGAGCGTGCCGTCCACCACGCCATAGCGCTGATACGGAAACGCGTTGAACTTCAGCTTGACCGGCAAGCCCTCGCGCAGGAACGCGCGGTCCTGCTCCGGTATCGCGACCTTCACGACCGGGCGCGCATTGGCTGGCGCAATGCCCCCGAGCGGCGTGTTCGCCTGGATCTTGTCGCCGGGCTGCGTCGTCGTCACGTCCGTAATCACACCCGAGACCGGCGCGAGCACGAGCAGGAAGTTGTCCTTGTCGATGTTCTCGAAGCGGATGCGCGCCGCGGCGTCGGCGGCAAGGCGCGCGGTTTGCACCTGCAGGCGCAGCTTGTCCTCGGTATTGGCGATTTCGCGCTCGGTCGCGTCGTATTCGATGCGCAGCGACGTGAGCTGCCCGGCGCTGCCTTCGAGTTGCGCCTTCGCCTGCGCGAAGTCGTGGCTCGTTTGCGCCTGCAATTCGGTGAGCCGCGCTTGCGCGATGCGGTAATTATTGTCCGCCTGAACGAACGCGCTGCGCTTTTCCTCGACCTGGCTTTGCGACACGCCGCCGCCGCCCGGAAGCGCGAACAGGCGCTCATACTTGTTCTCGTCTTCCTTCGCGAGGTCGCGCACGTGGCGCGCGTTGTCGATATTGCCGCGCGCCTCGTCGAGTTGGGCGTTCTCGGCCTGCTGGAGCTTGCTCGTGCCTTCCGCAACGCGCGTTTGATGCATATGCTCTTCAACGTCCATCTGCGCCTTGAGCGCCTCGGCCTTGCGCTCCATCAGCGCCTTTTTCTCGGGGAACTCCTTCCAGTCGCGTTCGGCGTCGTCGAGTTTCAGGCGCGCATCGAGCGCGTTAGTCGCCGCCTGAATCGCTCCACGCGCGTTGATGCGTCCGATCACGTCGTCCTTCTCCACGGGCTGCCCTTCGGCGATATAGATATCCACAAGCTCGCCGTCCACGGGTGCATAGATACGGCGCACTTCGGACTCCGGAGCAAGCGCGCCTTGTGCGCTGACGATCACATCGGCGCGCCCGACAAACGACCATAAGAGCGCGCACACCACAAGCGCAACCATCGTGATGATCGTGGCTTCAATGAGACGCCACGGGCGCGCGGTGAGAATCGCCACGCCCTCCTCGCTATGGTCGCCCAACGCCTCGCCAAGCGGTCGCGGCGGTTCCGGCGCGGCATGCGAACCGTACATGCCGAACGCCTTGCGCAGGCGCTCAATGAGCAGGGACGGATTCACCATGCCCCCCCGCTAGCGCAAGCTTTTCGAGCGCGCCCGCGTGGGCTGCGAACGGCGGCGTGGAGAAGTGGGCGGCAGCCAGACGGTCGTGCACGGCTTGCACATGGCCCGCGTGCGCCTCGCTATCGATCTGCTGATACTGCTCCATGTCGGCGCGCACGGCGTCGAGCCCCGCAAGGCGCGGATAGCGCTGCGCATAGTCGCTCAGCATCGTATTGAGCGCGTCGAAGCGGTCGCTCGCCAGCGCGCTGTCGATCGCCTCGTGGATGCGATCGAGCGCAGCCACATAGACCGAGTCGTCGCTCTGCAGCTTGCGCAAGTGGCTGAGCGAGTCCGCGTACACGGTGGCAAACGCCGGCACGTAGGCCGAGATGCGGTCGAATGCACGCTGATGCTCGCCAGGGTCGTCGTTCCAGCGGCTCGTCAACGTGTGGATCGGCGCCTCGTCGCGGTAGATGCGAATCGGCGCTTGCGGGCCTTCGCGCCCCTGCACGAACGACTGAAGCGCGCCGATCCAGTCGATGTTTTCCACGAGCGGCGCGGCGTCCGGATTGTGGCGCGCGAGCGTGCGCATGTCTTCGACGATGGCGCGCGCGCGATCGAACGCACGCGCGTTGATCGCGGCAACCCAGTCGGGTACGTTGGCCTTGATGAGCGCTTCTGTCCCCATCGCGCGCCACGTGGTGTCGTTCGGGTGGCGCGTGAGGTATTGGTCGGCCACGCGCGCCGCGCTTTCGAACTGGCCGCTCGTGAGCAGGGCCTGCATGTCGCGCTGTGGGGCGCCCTGGAAATACGTGAGCGCAACGAGCGCGACGATCACGGCGAGCCCGCCGCCGCCCCACCGCACGAACGCGCCCATGTTGATCTTGCCGCTGCCGCCTAGTGCTTCGCTCAACTCGCTGAGGAAGACTTCGATGCGGCCGCGCCGGCGTTTCGCATCGTGGCCCGGTTCTGGCGCCTGCTGAGGCGCATCGGGATTGATCTCGTCGTCCTGCGCGGGTGCGGGGGGCGTGCAAAAGATGTCGAGAAACGAGTGCGCGCTGCCAATAAAGGTCGTGCGGTCGGCGTCTTCCGCCAGCACGCTGGCGCGGCGCTCGCGCGTCGCCGTCACGGTGGCGTCGCTCGCACTCGTGCTTTCGAGGCTTACGCGGTAGACGAAGTGCTCGCCGCCGAATGCGATGCGCTGGCCGTCTTCGAGCCTGACTGCGTGGTCGTCGAGCCGCTGTCCGTCGAGGAACGTGCCGTTGGTGCTGCCGAGGTCTTCGACATACATCGCGTCGTCCTCGGCATAGATGTGCGCGTGACGTCGCGACAAATAATTTACCTGGTGCGGATAGGCGTCGTGGTACTGCGAGAACGTCTCGTCGGCCTTGCTGACCAGGAACGGAAAACTGGTGACGACGATCTGCTGCAAGCCAAGATCGGCGCGCTCTGGCGTGAGCGTCACCACCGTTGCGCGTACGGCCGCGCGCGCCGCACGCGGCGCAAAACTCACGCGAAACGCGAGCGCGCCGGCGAAGCTGAGTTCGTCGCCGTCGTTGAGCACGTGGGGCTTCTGGGTGACTTCGATCCCGTTGACCGCCGTGCCGTTCTTGCTGCCCAGGTCGGCCACGTAGGCCGACGCGCCCTCGCGGAAGATGCGCGCGTGACGGCGCGACACATCCACGACGACCTCGGGCCGCGCCTCGGCAAAAGGCGGCTGTGTCCGCCCAACTGCGAACAGATCCTTGTCGATGCGGATCTCGCCCAGCTCCGCATGCGATATCGGCCGCAGCACGATATCGAACGTCCGCTCGAGCGATGTCTGGTTCTCGGCAAGGGAAGCGGCGTCAGGCACCATGATTCCGCCAGCGATCAGCAATTGTCAGCCAGGCCGCGCGTGGCGCAAGCGCCGCGTGCGCACTGACTCTCCGTGAGAAGCCGCGCGCCTTGCACATGGCGATCGGGGTGTTAGAAAAGTGTAGGCGACTGTTGGCTGGAGTCAAACATCTGGCGTAGCCCGCCGCAACGAGCGCGCTCACTTGACCGGCGCTGCCGACACAGCGGAATTCGAGGCCACGTTGGCCACATCGACGTTGGGCCAGCCGCCGCCGATCGCCTTATAGAGCGTGACAGTGTCGGCCAGGATCTGCTCATGGTTGGCCAGAAGCGACTGTTCCGCGGAAGCAAGCGAACGTTCGGACTCCAATACTTCGAGCTGCGATACGAGCCCTTCTTTGAGCTGCGCCTCGACCTGCGCCGCGACGGTGCGCAGACGCTCGTTTTGCTGCAGCAGCTCGACGCGTTGCTTTTTATGCGCGTCGAGATTCACGAGCGCGTTCTCGACTTCTTCGAACGCCGTGAACACGACCTGGCGATACTGCTCCTCGGCGACCTTGCTCTCGGCTTCGGTCGTCTTGATGTGGGCGTGCACGCCCGGGTCGAACATCGGGAAGTTGATGCTCGGCATGAAGCTCAGCGTGAACACCTTGAAGAGATCGGAAAGCGAGAACGCAGCCGTGCCGGCACGGCCCGTGAGGCTGAGGGTCGGCAGTTGCGCGAGCCGTGCGGAACCGACTTGATCATACGATTCGAGAATGCGGTACTGCGCGGCCACCACATCGGGGCGGCGCCCCAGCAACTGCGCGGGCAGGCCCATGGGCACGTTCGGCAACTTCACGCGCTCGCGCAACTGGCCCGCCGGCATTTTGAACTCGCCCGCGGGCACGCCGACCAGCGTGCAAAGCGCGTTTTCGGCGGTATCGCGCTCGCGGTGCAGTTCCAGCAGCTCGTTCGCCACGCCGTTGACTTCGGCGCCCTGACGCAGCACTTCGGTTTTGGGCGCCAGACCGTTTGCGTACATCTGCTGGTAAATGGTGAGGATCTGTTTGTTCCTTCTGAGCGTGTCTTCCTCGTCGCGGATCTGGTCGTCGAACTGCAGGATCTGGAAATAAGTGCTCGCCACACTCGCAACGAGCGTCAAATAGCCTGCGCGCCAATCCGCTTCGGTAGCGTGATACTCGGCCTTTTGGGCCTGCACGCTTTTCTCGACTTTGCCCCAGATATCGATGTCCCAATTCACCTGAGTCGCGACGTTGTAGGTCTTCGAGAGCGCTAGCCCCGTGCTCTTCTCATAGTCGATCCCCGCGCCCGCGTCGACCGTGGGCAGTGCACCGGCCTGCACTTCCCCGATCTGCGCGCCGGCCACGCCAATGCGCGCCGCCAGCACCCGGATATCGACATTGCCCGCAATCGCCTTCTCGATGAGTGTATTCAGGTAGGGATCGTCGAACTCTTTCCACCACTGCGGATTGACCGTATCGGCCGCGGAAAACGTGCGGTTCGTATGCGCCCAGGCGTCCTTCTCAGGCATGTCGGGACGCCGATACGCAGGCGTACTCAAATCCGTGCAGCCGCACAGTGCCACGGCACACAACCCGGCCGCACCGACGAAACGGGTCAGCCAACGCGACGCGCCGCCTGATACGTGTGCGGCGGACGGCGAGAGCAGTGTGTTCACGATCGACTCCTTAAGCGGAAGGCGGCGACGAGTGTGGCGATAAGCGCGGTGTGCAACGGATGCGGTGGTGGGCGGCGCCGTGGAGGCGGGGTAAGCCTCCACGGCTGGCAGCACGATCAGAAGTTGATCGTGTTGTGCGCCGTTTGCATCGGGTTGGTCGACGAGGCGATGCCCGTCACGAATGCCACGTCGTTGCCCGTGTTGCTCATGATGCTGTTGGTCTGGCCGATCACTTGCTCGGCGGTGAAGTTGGTGCTGCTGACCTTCACGCTCGGCATGCTCGGGTAGTAGATCGGCAGCGGGCCAAAGCCCAGGCCGCCGCCGCGCACGGCGCTCATTTCACGGCTGTCGAGTTCTTGTGCGCCGCTCAGGTCTGCAATCATCAGCTTGCTCATGGCAGTTCTCCAGATAAGGAATGCAACAGTGTTTGGGTTTTGAGCTGCAAGGTTGCGGGCTCGGGTCCAACAAGGCATGAGCCGTGCCAGGTGCGCGCGCGAGCGGGTGCACGGCGGCGCATTGCCCGCTGCATAAGGATTGCTCTGGAATTTCCGGTGTCTCACGCGCAGCGACTGGCGCTCGCCTGGCGTGTGGTGTGATGGGTGCGCGCCAACGCGTTGCGCGACTTATGTTGGCATGCTGCGAACACGGGTGAACTGCGTGACGTTAAAGCGTCGCAAACGTTCGCACGTCACGTTCGCGTGTGTGACAGATTCGTATGGATCACTTAACGTAAATGGTGATCTTCTTCGAGTACACAGGCGGGTTGTGCGGCACGTGGTGCGCGTCGCCCATCAGCAGCTGCAGCGTATGTTTGCCCGGCGGCAACTGAAGCGTGGTTTCGGTCTGACCGGCGCCGAAGTGCAGGTGGTTGCGATCGGATGGAATGGGCTGATCCATCGGCGGCAGGTCCGTATCGACGAGCAAGTGGTGGTGGCCCGTGTTGGGAAACTCGACCTCCGCGGGCGCCACGCCCATGTTGCGCAAGCCGAACCACACGCGAAATGGCCGCCCGGCCGGCATCACCTGGCCGTCGTTCGGCCAGCCTATATAGACGTGCGCGTTCGGGTCGGCCGGCGTCGTGCCTGCATGCGCCGCACCGCCCGCGAGCAGCACGAGGCTGGCAGCAAAAACGAGGAACCTGTTCATGGCATGCACTCCCGCTTCTTTTGCGCTGCGGCTAAAGACCGATGTCCTTCGCTATTTCACCGTGACCGTGATCTTCTTCGAGTAGATCGGCGGATCGTGCGGCACGTGCTTGTAATCGCCCATCAGCAACTGCAGCGTGTGCTTGCCCGGCGGCAGCTCGATCCGCGCTTCGGTTTCGCCCGCGCCGAAATGAAGATGGTTGCGATCCGACGGGATAGGCTGATCGAGCGGCGGAAGGTCCGTGTCGATCAGTACGTGATGATGGCCGGTATTCGCCTTGTTGATCCCCTTGGGGCACACGCCCATGTTGCGCAGCCCCATGCGAATCCAGAACTTGCCGGTCGGAATCGTCGCGCCGTCCGGCGGCCAGATGATGTAGACCTCTGCGCCCGGCGGGGAAGGCGTGCGCTCGGCGAACGCGAGACGCGGCATCAGAACGGCCGCTGCCAGGGCCAACAGGGTTGCTCTTCGTTGCATCTTCGTGCTCCTTGTTCGGCAGACGGCGCACGGCTTTGGAGTTCGGTGCGTGTTCTACAGCTTAGGTCGGATTCAAGCGGATGGAGAATAATCGGCGCGGCGCGCGCTTGCCACCGAGTTACTGCATCGCCCGGCGTGCGTGCTATTTTGTAGTTGTGCGCAGGCAGTGCCTGTCCCGGCGGCGGCCCGCGTCTCACGCGAGCGCGGCGGGCGACTGCAGCGGGGTAGCGCACCGTCGGCATTGAAAGGCGATGATGCCTGGGGTTGCCACCTGGGCTGGCAATTCGGCTGGCAACTCGGCTGGCACCTGATAGGGAGAACGAACATGAGGCGGCTAGTGTTGCCTGTGTGCCTGTTGATCTCGCTCGGCCTGACCTCGACACTGCGTTCAGCCGCGCCGGCTGCGCATGCGCGCTCGGCACCGGTTCACGTGCAGCCGCGTTTCGAGCCGCAAAACCCTGGTGGGTACACAACCACCCTCGGCACACATGAGCGGGTCACCACGGCCAGCAGTGCGCGGCAGCGCTACGGCGTCGCGATCGTGCGCGTGGGCCTGATGCCGAAAGACACCTCCCAGGAATACGAAATCACGTTCTGGAATTCGATCAAGGACAGTCAATACCCGAGCGACTATGAGGCGTACCTCAAGGCCTATCCGAACGGTCGTTTCGCACCGCTCGCGCAGGCCCGCCTGGCACGTTTGCATGCGGAAGCATCGAAACCGGCTGGGGCGTCCGCTGCGAGCGCAACGTCCACCATGCACCCGGCTAGCAGTCCCGCCGCCGCCGCTCCCGCGCCCGCGCCAGCACCTCAGGCCAAGACGCCGCCGCCCCCAGCCGCCCCGCCAGCCGCGCAGGCCAAGGCGGCGCCCGCCTCCGCTCCTCCCGCCGCGGCCGCGGCAACGGCCGCAGCCGCCGTGGCTGCGAAGGGCAACCCTGCCATTTCAAAACCCGGTCCTCACGACATTCAGGACTGCCCATCTTGCCCGGTGCTCATCGCGGTAACACCCGGCGCCTTCACCATGGGCATCGACAACGACGACGCATCGGAGCGGCCCGCGCACCGCGTCACGATCAGCCACAGCTATGCGCTCGCGAAGTATGCGGTCACGGTGGCGCAGTGGGACGCGTGCGTCGCCGCCAGCGCCTGCCCGCGCCTGTCGAACGAGAATAACGTCTCGCCGAATGCACCCGTGCGCGATCTGAGCTGGGACGACGCGCAGCAATACGTGAAATGGCTTTCGAAGATCAGCGGCAAGCCCTACCGCTTGCCGACGGAGGCGGAATGGGAATATGCGGCGCGCGCCGGCACCGAAACGCGCTACTGGTGGGGCAACGACATGCGCAAGGGCACGGCGAACTGCAAGGACTGCGGCCCGCCGTGGCACGTCGAAGCGCCCAACGACGTCGGCTCGTTTTCGGCCAACGCGTTCGGCTTCTATGACATGGCCGGAGGCGTTTGGGAATGGGTCAGCGACTGCTGGCACACCTCGTACAAGAACGCTCCGAGCGACGGCCACTCGTGGGACGAGCCCAATTGCCAGACGCGCGTGATTCGCGGCGGCTCGTGGCGTGACGGCGCCGGCTATATGCTCGCTGCCACGCGCTTCAAATACGACAGCAGCGTGCGCTACGAAGCCAATGGTTTTCGCGTCGCGCGCGACATGAAATAGCGCGGCAAACGTTGCAGGTCTCGCAGGCAAGCGCAGCGCCGCTGCCTTGAATTTGCCTGGTGCAGTTCATAGACTATGGGCAGCCGCTCGAAACCTGTGAGCACACGCGTAAGGTTCTGACTACCGTACGTGGAGGCACAACATGGCTTGCGATGTTCCGATCACCCGCCGGACATTCCTCAAAGCCATGGGGAGTGGCGCATTCACGATCTCGGTCAGCTCCGTTACCGCTTTCACGGGCGCCTGTTCCTCGCAGCGCCCGGCCGCTGGCCCCGCCGCAAATACCCCGAATACCGCGACAAGCGCCCACGCCACCCCGCAAGCACCGAATGGCGCGCCCGACTGGGCGCCGGAGCCAGGCAAGGCGCGCTGGCGAATCGAGGGTGTACCCAAGGTCACAGGCGCGAAGATCTATGCGCGCGATTTCAAGGCGCGCGACTTCGACGGCTGGCCGAAAGAAGAAAACTGGTTATACGCGCTCAGATGCAATTGCGTCGACAAGAATTTCGAAGACTTCGACCTGAGCGTATTACCGCATGATCTTCGCCCGATTGCCGTGGTATCCAACCAGACGCTGAATGACAATCGTATCTATCTGGCTTCTGAGCCGGATCCGTTACAGCACGAGGATATCTTCCTCTTTGCACAAAAGGGGCAACCCGCCAATTGCTATGGCCAGCCCGTCGCCCTGTTGATCTTCGAAAACTTCGACACGTATCGCCACGCAAAGAAGCTGCTCGATTTCAACGATTCGGTGATCCGCTATGGCGCAACGGTATCGAAGCGCGCCGCGCCGACCGACTGGTATGCCTCCGCGAACAAGATCTATGTGCGCGACGACGACACGTCGTTTTCGAACCTCCTGATGGACGTGGACACCAAGGGACGTCCGAGTCAGGCATTCATCGAGACGTGCAAGAAGAAAAGAAGCGAATTGCTGAATCGGGTCGCAACGAGAGTGGACAGCAACGCCTGGCGCGCGTTCAAAGGCTCTTTTACGACGCCCGCAATCGATCCGATGTTCATGGAGCCGGAGTCGGGACTGGCCTGGTTTCAGACGGACACCGGTTGCCTGCATCTGGTTCTCGGCACGCAATCGCCGCGTGGCGACGGCATCGCCGCAGGCGACGTGTTTTACAAGAGCAATATCGACGTCAAGCAGGTGCATGTGATCAGCTGCTACCCGGGCGGCGGATTCGGCGGCCGCGACAGTTCGAATTTTCCCGTTTATCTCGCCCTCGCCGCGCCCTTCGCCAAGGGAGCGCTGCGCTGGCAACAGTCTCGCTACGAGCAGTTTCAGGTTGGGTTGAAGCGTTCGGCCACCGCGTTCACAGAGACAATCTGGCTCGACCGTCACGGCAAGCTCCAGGCGCTCGACAGTTCGTTCACCTTCAATGGCGGCGGCAAGCAGAACCTCTCGGGCGCCGTTGGCGACCTCGCGGCCATGAGCGCCATGAGTTGCTACAACATTCCGCGCGCGAGTGCGCAAAGCGCCGTGAGCTATACGCCCGATCTGTTCGGCGGCTCGCAGCGCGGCTTCGGCGGCCCCCAGGCTTACCTCGCTATCGAAACGCTCATGGACGAAGCCGCGCAAGCGCTGCACAAGAGTCCGTTCGAGATCCGGCGCAACAACCTGCTTGCCAAGGGCCGCGGCAAAACGCTCACTGGCGCGCCCATCCTGTTCGACCTTCAACTCGAAGCCCTGCTGAACGGCCTGGAAGCGCACGAGTTATGGCGCAGCAGGGAAAGCGTGCGCGCGCAACGGCGCGCGCACGGCTTGCGATACGGCGTCGGACTGGCCATGTCGAACCAGGCGTATGGCACCGCGAAGGACCCCGTATTCGCGATGGTCCAGATTCAACCGAATGCGGGCCTGCACGTGCTCACGCACTACACGGACATGGGCAATGGCGCAGCGACGACGCTGGCGCTCGCGCCCGCCGCGTGCCTCGGGCAGAACGCGCAGGCCATCACCATGAACGAGGTCGATGCCTTTCAAATACCGGATTTCAATTACAAAGTTCTGGGCAAATGGTGCGACAGCCGCAGCTACCCCATTTCGAGCCCGTTCGGCTCTTCGAGCGCGTGCCTCGGTGCATTCCAGCACTTTCAGGCCGTGGACCGCGCCGCCATGGTGTTGCTGCTGCAAAGCGTGCTGCCCGCCGCGCGCAAAATCTGGCATAACCCGCACGTCGATCGGCAAGACCTCAAGTGGGTGAATGGCAAGCTGAGCGCCCCCGGGCGCGAGGCGATCGGCTGGCCAGCGCTGCTCGACGAGATCAATCGCCAGCACTTGCCTACCGTGGCCGCCGCGCATATTACCTACGCGGGTGGATTCTGGCGCAGCCAGTACACGTTCGAGTCGGGTCCGGCCGAGATGGACTGCGACTACATCGCCGTTGGCACCGATACGCACCACCTCGAGAGCCTGCCTCACGGCGAGTTGCTGGAACCGCCGAACGGGGTCGGCTTCGGGCGCTCGAGCTATGCGCCTTCGGCTGCGCTTGTCGCGGTATCCGTGAGCCCCGAGAGCGGGCGCGTGAAGGTTGAGCATGTCGTCACGGCGCTCAGCGCCGGCCGCCTGATATGTCCTGAGATCGTGCAAGGCCAGTCGCAAGGCGCGGTCGCCATGGCGATGAGCAATGTGCTGAGCGAATCGTGTCCGCTCGACAATCACGGTCCCGGCAACGGCACGTGGAATCTCGACCGCTACCTCATCACGCGTATGGCCGACGTCCCGCGCCAGGAACTCATCGCGCTCGCGCCGCCCGCGGGCAAAGAGCATCACAGCGCGCGCGGCATCGGCGAGGCCGTGATGTGTCCCATCGCACCGGCGCTGCTGAACGCACTGGCCATGGCAACCGGGCATCGTTTCAGGGACACCCCCGTCACACCCGACAAGATACGCGAGGCCCTGAAGTGAGCGAAGGCGACGTCAAGATTCACGTGAACGGACACGCGGTCACGGTGCCGGCCGCCGATACCGATATGAGCCTCGCTGAATTCCTTCACGAGCGCCTCGACCTGACCGGGACCAAGGTGTGTTGTGGCATTGGCGCGTGCCGTGCGTGCACCGTAGGCATGCGCAGCAGCCAGGACGCGCTGATGGAAAAGACCCTGGCGTGCGTCACGCCCGTGAGCGCGGTGGCGAATCAATACATCTATACGGTGGAGAGCCTCGCGCACGGCAACAGGCTCTCGCTGCTGCAGCAGGCCTTCCTTGAATCTTTCGCGTTTCAGTGCGGCTACTGCACGCCTGGCTTTCTGATGGCGGCGACCGCCATGCTCGAACACTTGAAGGCGTACCGTATCAGCGCAGATCAGCTCGACACGGAAATCGATACCTGGGTGGGGGGAAACCTGTGCCGATGCACAGGCTATGTGAAATACCGGGAAGCGATTCGCAAAGTTGCACAAATGCAGATGAAGAGCTGAGGATGACCATGGGCTTCCGGATCCGCTTGTGCGCGCTGTGGTTCCTGTTCACCGTGCCGCCTGCTGCCTATACGCACGAGCAGACATTGCTCGAATACGCCGATCAATGCGTAAGGGAAATTGGCGAGATCCCGCCGTTCAATTGCAATAACGGTACCGACATACCCATTACGATCGACGGGAAACCTCCCGGGCCACATGAGTCTCCCACGCAATGCGACAAGCCTTCATTGCTGAGCCCGATCTACGAAGCCAAAGGTCAGTGCATCCCGTTTTCGAAGATCCTCAATCTCTCGCGCGGCAACACGCAAATTTCAGCGTATTGCCGCCGGGACGTACTGCGCGATGACAAGGATCCGCACTATGACGGCGTAGTCGTCGTAATGCATCACTCCGGCAACGGCAAGACCTGCTGGTTTGCGTCGAAGCCGCCGCCGTCGAAATCACAAGCCGATGCGCACGCGAGTGGCGGGATCGTCGCGACTCGCGTGCCGCCGCCAAACGAGAGAAGGCCGCCTTCGGGGCAACTCTCCGCAGTCGAATTCTGGGAGACACCGACCGTGGTTGCCGCCAGCACGCCGCGCAACCCCACCTGCCTCAAATGCCACGACGCGGGGCCCTTTATCTTCAGCCCGTATATCGGGCAAGTGTGGGACAAGGTGCCCACCGACCCGTGGGGAAAGTATTCGAGCATCGGGCAGGCTTTTGCGTCGTATCACCTCATGACGATGAGCACGCCTGGCAACACCTGCATTGGCTGTCACCGCATCGGCAGCGACCAGAGCTGCACCGCCTTTATCGGGCTCTCGACGGGCAATCAGAAAGCGCCAGGAAACGACCGGCTCGCCAACAGCTATCCACATGACCACTGGATGCCCACCGACAACGCCATGAGCGCGGTGCAGTGGGACAAGGCCAACGTCGCGTCGGTCAATGCCCTGCTGGCCTGCTGCAAAGACGCGGCACACAGAGACCCGAATTGCACATTCACGCCCATGCCATCGAGTTCGAATACCCGGTCATTGCATTGACCTGCACGAGGAGACCTGAAATGGCTGAAACCGTTAGTGCGAGCAACGTCATATCGGATGTGACGCAAACCCTGCAGACCTTCGATCTGCTCGACCTCCAGCAATACACGCGCGAGAAGAGCTACTCGAACACCGCCAGCAAGGACTTCCATCTCTTCTACGTGGGACGCGACGACGTTCACAGCATCCTGAAGTACATCCTTTCGCGCGCCAGTGTTTCGCTTTACATGAACATGTTCGGATTCGACGACGATGAACTCAACGCCATCCTCATGCAGCAAGCGCTCGACCCGACCATCACCATGATGATCACGCTCGACAGGAGCCAGACGAACATCGCACATGAAAAGCAGCTGCTCAATGCCGACATTGTGCAGAACCCGGCCAAATTCAACACGTTCTTCGTGATCGGCGAATCGGCGACCCATCAGATCAGTCATACGAAGGGATTCGTGGCCGACGGCAAAGTGGGCGGCGAGGGATCGGTGAACTGGTCGGCTTCCGGCGAGGGCACGTTCGTGAACAACGGCGCGCCGGGGGGCCCGCATTACAAAGCGCAGAACAACACGCAGACCATCTTTACGGACCCCGACACGATCAACCGGTTTCAGACCGAACTGATCGCCGAACACATGATAGCGAAGGCCCAGGGCTTTACGCTCGCTACCGCCGCGCCCGCCGCTGCGCCGGCCAAAAAAACCGCCGCGAAAACCACGGCTGCCGCTGCGGGCAACGCCAGCGCCCCTGCCGCCAAAAAAGCCGCGCCGGCGGCGAAGCGCAGCAAGCGCAATTAGGTTCAACCAGGCGCGACCGGATCAACCGTTCAGGTCGGCATGCCAGCCCAGTAAGACACGGCGTCCTGCCGATCGAACACGAAGGTCTTGAGGGCGACGAGGCTCTCGGGAGCAAGCGCGTCGAATTCGAGCCCGTGCAAGGTCAGCCCTTCTGCCGGCGTATCGGCGCGCAGATTGCGGATCACGGCGACGGCCTGGAACGTCGCCCCCACATTGCCCGCCTCGATTGGAAACACCACGCAAATCCGCTCGCCCACCTCGCCGATCTTGCACCCCGCGGCAAGCGACATGCCCAGCACGCTGATATCGCAGCCAATGCCGAGCCGGTCCAGTTCCGCGCCCGTCAAATCGACGCCATAGCGCACCGCGAGCTGCGTGCGCACGCGCACGGCGCGGCGTTCGCGCAGCCGTCGTATCGTGCCGGGCTCCGAGAGCACGAGATAGCGGAACGGATGCGCGCAAACGGCCTCGACCGTGCAGACGAGCCAGAACACGGCTTGTGTTGCGATCGCAACGATCTCGACCTGCTCGCCCTGGAACGGCTCCCATGCTGGCTTCGCCGCAGCGGGAGGCGTCACGAACATCGCGCCGCCTTGCCGGAAACCGATCAGCCGGCACGGCAGCATCTCGCGCCCCGTGCCCGCCTGGCTGCGTATGCCTAGCAGCGCGCCAATGGCCAGGTTCATGTCGTCCAGCGTCAACGGACCTTTTCCACGATCTGCGCGATCCGCACGATCATGCAGGCCGTCTTGTGCACTCGCGAGATTCGCCTCTTCCGCCGTGTTGCGATAAGGCTGAAAGTGCGCGAAGAGGAAGTCGCGCTGCTCGCTGTTCAGCACTCCGCCTCGCGGCAGCAGCATGGTTCCGTCATGGTGAAACACGGCCAATGGCAGCGGTGTTGCCAGGGGCAATTGCCCAGGGTCCGCGAGGCGTTCCAAAGTTTTTGACGCAGTACCGCTGCCAGGCTCGTGAATGTGCATGACCGATAGCGTGTGAATTGTTGATTTTTTTCGTTAGCAGCATTGTGACCGAAATATAGTGACCGATGTCAATAAAAGTGCCGTGATTCTCGGGCCTTGTTTAACGAAATATTCATGCCACATAAAGCCGGAGATTACGCGCCACAATATTTCTTTTTCTGAATCGTCTACACGGGTATGGAAACGCCGCCCACCCCGAGCCCGCTCGCCACGCAGGAGCGCGAAATCGCCGACACCGTCGCCCGCGAGCGCCCGAGGCTGCGCAATTTCATCCGCCGCCGGGTGATCGACCAGGACGAAGCCGAGGACATTCTTCAGGACGTATTCGAAGAACTGGTTCAAGCATGGCGGCTGCCGGAGCCCATCGAGCAGGTTGGCGCGTGGCTCTTTCGCGTGGCGCGAAATCGCATCGTCGACCGGTTTCGCAAACGCAAGGAAGTGCCGCTCACCGAGCCAGAGGGCGACGAGAGCGAGTATCGGCTCGACCTCGCGCTGCCCTCGCCCGACGCCGGCCCCGAGGCCGCCTACGAACGCGCGGCGATGCTCGAGGCCCTGCGCGCCGCGCTCGACGAATTGCCGGCGAGCCAGCGCGAGGTGTTCGTCGCGCACGAACTGGACGGGCGCAGCTTCAAGGAAATGGCCGCCGCGAGCGGCGTTGGCGTGAACACGCTGCTGGCGCGCAAACGGTATGCGGTGCTGCATCTGCGCGAACGTTTGCGCGCGTCATGGGACGGCTTCGAAATTTGAAACGAAGGAGAATGAAATGAAGTTTCGCCGCAAAATATTCGCCAAGGCGCTGCTGATGGTGGCCGTTATCGCGTTGCTGGGCGCCATCGTCATGGGCCTGTGGAACTGGATCGCCCCGGCGATCGTGGCGGGTGCGCATGCCATCGACTATCCACGTGCGATTGGCCTGCTGGTGCTGTGCCGGATTCTGTTCGGCGGATTCCGCGGGCATGGCGGCTGCAGCAGGCGCATGCACCGGCACCAGTGGCAACAATGGCAAAACATGACGCCGCAAGAGCGCGAACAATTCCGCAATGGCGCAGCCTAGGGGGCGACGCCCCCTTCGCCGTAACGCACCGCTCGCCAGCCTCGCCGCGCGGCGGGCTGGCACAATTGACCTATCGCCGATCCGCCAGGAAGCTCCATGCCAGATGTCGCCGCCCGACCGTCACGCGTCGCGCCCCTCTTTTCCCTTCTGCCCTTTCTGCGCCCCTATGCGGGGCGCTGGGCGCTCGCATTCCTCGCGCTTCTGACCTCGGCGGGCGCCACGCTCGCGCTGCCGGTGGCGTTCAAGTACCTGATCGACCGTGGCTTCGCGAGCGGCGATCGCACGCATATCGATCGCTATTTCATTGCACTCTTCGTCGTTTCGCTGATCCTGGCCGCCGCCACGGCCCTGCGCTTCTACTGGGTCTCGTGGCTCGGCGAGCGGGTGACGGCCGACATGCGCCGCGCCGTATACGACCACGTAATACGCATGAGCCCGCAGTTCTTCGAGACCACGCAATCGGGCGAAGTGCTCTCGCGGCTCACCACCGACACAACGCTGATCCAGACCGTAGTGGGCACCAGTCTCTCGCTGGGCTTGCGCAATTTATTGCTCACGGTCGGCGGCGTGGCAATGCTCGTCGCGACGAGCCCCGTGCTGTCCGGCTATATCATCGCGACACTGGTCGTTGTGGTCGCACCGATCATCCTCTTCGGGCGGCGTGTGCGGCGGCTGTCGCGCGCGAGCCAGGACAAGGTTGCGAACGCAAGCGCATTGGCAGGCGAAGTGCTCAATGCGATGCCCACCGTGCAGTCGTATGCGCAGGAGGCGTTCGAGGCGAAACGCTTTGGCGGCGCCGTGGAAACGGCCTTTGAAACGGCGCTCAAACGCATCCGGGCGCGCGCCGGATTGACGGCCGTGGTGATCGTCTTCGTGTTCGCCGCGATTGTGTTCGTACTGTGGCTCGGCGCGCAGGCGGTACTCGCGGGGCAGATGAGCGCGGGCCAGCTCTCCCAGTTCATTCTGTACGCGGTGTTCACGGCTGGCGCGGTGGGCGCCGTGGCCGAAGTGTGGGGCGATCTGCAACGGGCCGCGGGCGCGACCGAACGGCTGCTGCAACTGCTCGCCGCGCGCTCGCCTGTCGCGCAGGCGGCGGCAACCGTGCCGCTGCCGGTTCACGGCTCGGGTATACGGTTCGACAAGGTTGGCTTCTCCTACCCTTCGCGCCCCGGCATTGCCGCGCTCGACGACTTCTCGCTCGACGTGCGCCCGGGTGAACATGTCGCGCTCGTCGGTCCCTCAGGCGCGGGCAAAACCACGCTCTTTCAGCTGCTGCTGCGCTTTTACGATCCGCAGTCGGGCACCCTCAGCATCAACGGTGTGCCGACCCAACAGGTGTCGCTCGCGGCGTTGCGCCAGGCGATCGGCGTGGTGCTGCAGGAATCCGTGATCTTTTCGGGCAGCGTGCTCGACAACATTCGTTATGGCTCGCCCGACGCCACGCTCGAAGCCGTCCAGCACGCCGCCGAAATGGCCGCCGCGGCCGGCTTTATCGAGCAACTGCCGCAGGGCTACGACACTTTTCTCGGTGAACGCGGCGTGCGCCTTTCCGGCGGTCAACGTCAGCGCATTGCCATCGCGCGCGCGATCCTCAAGAACCCGCCCATTCTGCTGCTCGACGAGGCCACCAGCGCGCTCGACGCCGCGAGCGAGCGCCTCGTGCAAACGGCGCTGGACAACGCCGCGCAAAACCGCACGACGCTCGTCATCGCTCACCGTCTCGCCACCGTGCAGCAAGCCGACCGCATTGTCGTCATGGAACAAGGCCGTATCGTGGCGCAAGGCCGGCACGCGGAACTGCTGCAGAGTTCGCCGCTTTATGCGCAGCTCGCGGCGCTGCAGTTCGGCGCGCAGCACGTGAACACCGTGACGTAAAAATCAACCGGGACGCCCGGCGCGATCGGGACATAGTCGGAAGGGCTGAGCGCCTGCGAGGATAGATAATGCGCCACTGCCACATGACAGCTTCATTCAAATCACGCGCACCGCATCACAACGTGATATACCATCGACTCGTATAACAACGTCTCAACCCATGCCAGGCAGGATGGAGCGGTAGCAAGGGACGTATCACTTCCACCTGACCCGGCAACGTCATGATCCCGGCGAATCAGGGCACATTTTTTGCGCACCACCGGGAGCCCTGGCCATGCGCTTCGCATGGGCCAAATCGCGCTTGCCTTGGGGGTGCGAAATGAATGCCGATCAACCAGGAGCCACGCTCCTTTCGGAGGAAGACGCTCATCGCCAGTTGCGCCGCGCTGTGATTGCCAGCACCATCGGCACGACGATCGAATGGTACGACTTCTTTCTCTACAGCACAGTCACCGGGCTGATCTTCGCGAAGCTGTACTTTCCTGAATCCGACCCGCTCGTTGGCACCCTGCAGGCCTTTCTCATCTATGCCGTGGGCTTCGTCGCCCGGCCGGTAGGCGCCGCGATATTCGGGCACTACGGCGATCGCGTCGGCCGCAAGGCCACGCTGATCGTCACCTTGCTGCTCATGGGCGTCGCCACGTTCGCCGTGGCGTTTGTGCCGACCTATGCGTCGATCGGCATCTGGGGCGCCATTTTGCTCACGGTGCTGCGCTTTATCCAGGGTGTCGGCGTGGGCGGCGAATGGGGCGGTTCGGTCCTGATGTCGATGGAATGGACCCGCACCAATGCGCACCGCGGCTTCGTCGCCTCCTGGCCGCAATTCGGCGTGCCGGCGGGGCTCTTTATCGCCAATCTCGTGGTGCTCGTCGTCAGCCGCTTTTCCGGAGACAGTTTCATGACATGGGGATGGCGGGTGCCGTTCCTGCTGAGCATCGTGCTTGTCGCGATCGGCCTGTATATTCGGCTGAACATTCTTGAAACGCCGATCTTCGCGAAGCTCCTCGCCGAGAACAGAATCGAGAAAACGCCAATGGTCGAAGTCATTCGCCGCCAGCCCAAGGACATTCTCCTTTCGGCGTTGGCGCGCATGGCCGAACAGGCGCCGTTCTATATCTACACAGCCTTCGTCTTTACTTATGGCGTGAAGACGCTGCACGTTTCGCGCGACCTCATGCTCAGCGCGGTATTGGCGGCTGCGGTGCTGCAGTTCGTGACCATTCCGTTCTTTGGGCACATGTCCGACCTGATCGGACGCAAGCGCATGTACATGATCGGCGCGGTGGCCGTGGGCATTTTCGGCTTTATCTACTTCGGAATGGTGGATACGAAAAACCCGGCGTGGATTTTCGTGGCCGTCGTGCTTTCGCTTGTGCCCCACGCCATGCTTTATGGTCCGCAGGCTGCGTTCATCGCTGAATCGTTCACGGGGCGGCTGCGCTACAGCGGCGCCTCGCTCGGTTATCAGCTGGCTTCCGTGATTGCGGGCGGCCCGGCGCCGCTGATCGCCACAGCGCTCTTCGCGTATTACCAAACGGGTTACGCGATTGCGATCTATATCGCCGTGTGCGCGGTAATTAGTCTGCTTGCCGCCTGGCGCATGGGCGACTACACCAACAAAGATATTTCACGCGAATACGACGACAAACACGGACTTGGCGATCACGGGCACGCTTCCCACCCCGCCTGATCAACCGCTGAAAAATCGAGCGCGCCCCTGCAAGACGAATCTCGCAGGGGCGCGCTTCTTCTTTCATACCTTAACGATCAGCCATCCTAAGCTGTCAAGCCTTCGGCGCCTTGTCGAGCACCACGCCCGTCGCCGGGTCGAGGAACACCCTGCGGTCTTCGTGGCCGCGGCCACGGCGGTCGAAGTCGAACATGCCCATGATGCTGCCCGCCGTGGCGTCGAACGACCCGCCGCCGATGCGCTGACCATCAAGCCAGTTGTCTTCGATGAAGCGCACCACAGAAGACTGGTCGATCAACGTGTGGTCGACGTAGTTCTCACGGGCCCACGGCGAGATCACGACGAACGGGATGCGCGTGCCCGGACCGCAGCGGCCGTTCACGGGCTTGCCGTTCAAGCCGGCCGGCGCCGAACCGGTGCCGCAAATGCCGGCCGCGGTCAACTGATCGGCCACGCTATCGTACGAAGCACTATTGGGCTGCGCGTACGCATGGTCGTACCAGCCGTCCGAGTCGTCCCAGGCCACGATAACGGCCGTATCTTCCCAGTCGTGCTGCTCCTGCAGGAAGTTCACGACCTTCGCGACGAAAGCCTGCTCGTCGAGCGGGTCAGAGTAGCCCGCGTGGCCATCCTGGTAGGCCGGAGCCTTGAGGAAGCTCACCGACGGGAAATTGCCCGCCTTCACGGCATTGAAGAAGTCGTCGGTATCGTACTGGTGATTCGCCGGGTCGGGGTTCCCGTTCTTGCCCACGCTGTGCCCGATCGCGGCGAGCGAGCTCGGACGCAGATGCTGCGGGTTCGACGTCGATGCGTAGTACTGGAACCAGTTATGGTGCGGAATATAGTCGGACGTGGACGCGCCGACCACCGGCGAAAGCGTGCTGCGCTTGCAGCCGGTCGTGCCATTGCTGTTCGTCGTCGAGAGGTTGAAGCCGCCCATGAAGCCGCCCCACGAGACACTGCGCGCGTTCAGCAGGTCGCCGATATTCTTGCCCGTCATCTGCGCCGTGTCGGTCGTGCTCGAGCAGAGGTCGTTGGCCGGATCGACGTCATTGATCATCGTGAAGCCGCCCTGCCCGTCGTTCACATAGTACGAACCCGCGGTCGAAGGCTTTTTCGTTGTGAGAACAACCTTCATGCCGTTGGTCTGGCCCGAGACCACTTCGAGCGCGCCGGGCGTGGAAGGACCGTAGGTCGACGTATACGCGTTATCGCTCATCGCGAAGTGCTGCGCGTAGTTCCACAGCGCCGTGACGGTGTTGCCGTCGTAATAGCCCATCACCTGGCCCTTCGTGCCAAATGCGCCGGCGCCACCGCTCGTGCCATTACCCGTGTACTCCGGGAAGAGGTCGGCCCGGCCGTTGTCGTACGCCTGCTGCTCGGCCGTATAGGCGTGGTTCTGGTCAGCCGTGGCCGCCTGCGTGCGATCCAGACGGAACGGATTGGCCGCGCCCGCGCCATTGCCCGCATTCGTGAAGTTCGGGTTTTGGGACAGCAGCGTGCCGGTCAGACCGTTCACTTCGGGCGTGCCGGGCTGCGCCTTGAATGCAGGCTCGCCGGACGGGTTGGTCGCATGCGGATAAGTCGCGAAGTAGTGGTCGAACGAAACGTTCTCGCCATAAATCACGACGAGGTGTTTGATCGGGGTAGCAGTGTGACCGTGTTCCGGATGATTCTTGTCGTGATCGTCACCAGCACTCCACGCAACTGTCGATGCGAATGCTGCGGCTGTGAGCGAACCAACTGCGACGTGACGCCATTGCATATTCGGCTCCTGGTTGGTTTCGTATTGTCGGGGTCACCGTGAAGCCGCAGAAAAGGCGTTATGCAGCCCGCATCGTCGCGCTCATGCCAGCGGAATGCGGAGGCTACACGGCATGAGGATTAAAGCATCGGGGTATGAATGCTCAGCGTCAGAGTCCTTACGAAATATTTTCGATTGGTAAGTTTGAAGCTGGCTCGGCGTGCAATTGGCGCCGAATTGGCGAAATCGGCCTCGAATTCAGGTATGAAGATTGCGCGGCGCTCGCACGCCGGTTTGCAAACAAGGTGAACTAAACGAAGCGCACAGCGTCGTGCTAGATGAAACTGACGCCGCCGTTCACGGGAATGGTCTGCCCGGTGACGAAGCCATTGCCGACCACCATCAGCACGACCTGGGCGACCTCGCTGGCTTCACCGAGGCGGCCAATGGGCAGCCGTTCCGCAACGTTCGCCGCTTTCAGCGGCGCGGCCATCTCGGTGTCGATGGGCCCGGGCGCCACGGCGTTCACAGTGACGCCTTCGCGGGCCACGCGTGCGGCGTAGCCGCGCGTCAAGCCTTCGAGGCCGGCTTTCGAAGCGTTGTAGTGAACGCCGACGAGGCCACCGCCGCGCGCGGCTGCCGAAGAAAGATTGACGATGCGCCCCCAGCGGCGCGCGCGCATACCGGGCAACACCGCTTGCGTGCAGAGAAACGCCGACTTGAGATTGACGGCGAGCGTGCGGTCGAATTCGGCTTCGGTCAGCGACTCGATGTCGGTAATGGTGCCCGTGCCCGCGTTGTTCACGAGTATGTCGACCGCGCCGAGGCCGCGCTCGATCTCGCCGATCATCGCGGCGACCTCGCTTGCCGACGACACGTCGGCGCGCAAGGCGAGCGCGCGGCCACCGGCGCTTTCGATCTGCGTGGCGACCTGCCGGGCTTCGTCGGCACGTTGCCGGTAATTCACTGCAACCGCCGCGCCGGCCGAAGCGAGCGTAACGACAATGGCGCGGCCGATTCCGCGCGAGCCGCCCGTCACGAGCGCAACGCGGTTATTCAGGTCCGGGAAAAGTGCGGGCATCGGGGCTCACGGCGCGGTGCCAATGCCGCCGCCCGGGCCCGCCAGTTCGCCGTCCACGCCGAGTGAATCTGCATGACCGTGAGCGCTCACGCGGCCGCGACGGCGCGAAAACGGCGTGGTGCGCAACTTCGCGCGGCGCCGCGGACCGGAAATCGGGTCCAGGTAGAACATGACGAGCGTGCCTGCCGCGGCCGCCGCTGCAAGATGGAACAGAGCCTTCATGGATGCCTCTCGATAGTTGCAACGCATGCAGAGCGCGAAGATCGGCGCGCGCGGTACGACACACCCGTGCACCAATGCGCGCATCCATTATGCCGCTGACCACTGCGCGTGAGGCGCCTGGGTGGCATGCGCGTTCAGGAAAAGCCCTCGTCCCAGCGTGCATCCCGCACCTGCACCATGCCCGCTTCCACACGCACCGCGAACACCGCGACATCCTCATACGCGGGCGGCGCGAGCACTTTTCCCGTCTTGATGCAAAAGCGCGCGCCATGCCGCGGGCAGATCACCTCGTCGCCTTCCACATCGCCGCCCGTGAGCACGCCGCCATCGTGCGGACAGGTGTCCTCGATCGCATAGCAGGTTCCTTCGAGATTGAATACCGCGACCGGCGTGCCGTCCACGTCGACGCTGTGCACGGAACCCGGTTGAAATTCGCCGTATGGCGTCACGTCCACCCAATCGGCCATGTCAAAGCATCCCCAGTTGCAGGAGCGCCGCTTCGGACATGCGCGCTCTTGTCCACGGCGGCTCCCAGACCAGTTCCACACGCGTCTCGCTCACGCCTTCTACGTCGTTCACGCAATCTTCGACCGTGCCCGGGAAGGTTTGCGCCACCGGGCAACCGGGCGCGGTCAGCGTCATGTGTATCGTCACGCGGCCCGCTTCGGCGTCCACGTCAAGTTGATAAACGAGCCCCAGATCGTAAATGTTGACCGGTATCTCCGGATCGAACACCGAGCGCAGCGCGTCGATCACGCGTTCGCGCAGGTCGTCGCTCGTTGTTTGCGTATTCATCGTCATTGGCCTCCGGGCACGCACTGCCTCACTCGGTTGAAACGGTGCCACGTTCGTCACGCAACGCGGCGTGCAGCGTGTGCCACGCGAGCGTCGCGCATTTGATGCGCGCCGGAAATTCGCGCACGCCCGCGAGTACGGCGAGTTTACCGAGCCCTTCGATCGAGACCGGCCGGTCCGAAGGCGCCGTCGCCATCGTGTGAAAGCGCTCGAACAGTGCTTCGACCTCCGCTTGCGTGCGGCCCTTGAGCGCCTCCGTCATCAACGAAGCCGAAGCCGTTGCGATCGCGCACCCCGCACCCTCGAAGCCCGCGTCCTTGACGACTCCGTCCTCGATACGCAAATACAACGTCACGCGGTCGCCGCACAACGGGTTATACCCCTCGGCGCGATGCGTCGCACCGGTCACGGCGTGACAGTTCCGCGGCCGCCTGTAGTGGTCGAAGATCGTTTCCTGGTACAGGTCGCGCAGGTCGCTCATAACGGAAATACCTCTTCTACGCGCGCGAGGCCGTGCAGCAGCGCGTCGACTTCAGAGCGCGTGTTGTACAGCGCAAACGAAGCGCGCACCGTGGCCGGCACGCCATAGCGCTCCATCACCGGCATCGCACAATGATGCCCGGTACGCACCGCCACGCCACAATGATCGAGTATCGTGCCGACGTCGTGGGCATGCGCGTTCTCCATCACGAATGAGAGGATGCCCAGCTTTTCCTTCGCAGTTCCAATCATTCTCACGTTGGGCATATTACGCAAAGCAGCGTCTGCATAAGCGAGCAGATCAGCCTCGTGCCGCTGCGCCACTTCCAGGCCAATCGCGCTCACGTAGTCGAGCGCCGCCGCCAGCCCGATCGCGCCGGCGATATTTGGCGTGCCCGCTTCAAAGCGCCACGGAATCACGTTGTACTCGGTCTTCTCGAACGTCACGGAGCGGATCATGTCGCCACCGCCCTGCCATGGCGGCATGACCTCGAGCAACGCCGATTTTGCATACAGCGCGCCAATGCCCGTGGGGCCATAGATCTTGTGCCCCGAGAATGCATAGAAGTCGCAACCGAGCGCGGCCACGTCCACGGGAAGGTGCGCGATCGCCTGCGCGCCATCGACCAGCACCGGGACGCCGCGCGCATGCGCAAGCTCGATCATCCGCGCAACCGGATTCACGGTTCCCAACGCGTTGGACGCGTGCGCGACGGCCACCATGCGCGTGCGTGCGCCGAGCAGGCGTTCGTATGCGTCGAGGTCGAGCGTGCCGTCGTCGTCGATCGGCGCCACCTTCAGCAGCGCGCCCGTTTGCGCACAGACGAGTTGCCACGGCACGATGTTCGAGTGATGCTCCATCGCGGTGATGAGCACTTCGTCACCGGGCTGCAGTCGCGGCCGCGTGTAGCTTTGCGCCACCAGATTGATCGCTTCCGTCGTGCCCCGCGTGTATACGATCTCGTTCTCGTGCGCCGCATGCAGGAAACGCGCAATGCGTGCGCGAGCGCCCTCGTAGGCGTCGGTTGCACGCTGCGACAGCGCATGCACGCCGCGATGCACGTTGGCGTTGTCATGTTCGTAATAGGCCTGCTCGGCGGCGATCACGCTCGCGGGCTTCTGCGTGGTCGCGGCGTTGTCGAGATACACGAGCGGCTTGCCATGCACGCTTTCGCGCAGAATCGGAAAGTCGCGACGCCAACCCATGACCGTTTCGGCGTCGGGAATACTCACCGGTTCGAGTAGATTCATGACAGTCCCCGCAGATATTCGCCACCGGGCAAGCGCGCGAGCAGTTGTTGCGTGAGCCGGCTGCGCAGCGCAGCGCTTTCCACGCGATCCACGCTCACGCGCGCGAACGACCATACGAGCAGCGCACGCGCCATGCGCTCGTCAATGCCGCGCGAGCGCAGGTAGAAGAGCGGGTTCTCGTCGAGTTGGCCGACGGTCGCGCCGTGCGTGCACTTCACGTCGTCGGCGTGAATTTCCAGTTGCGGCTTCGTGTCGATCTCGGCATTGCGCGAGAGCAGCAGGTTGTCGTTTCCCTGGTGTGCGTTGGTCTGCTGCGCGTCCTGATGCACGATCACGCGGCCGTCGAACACGGCATGCGAAGCGCCGTCGAGCACGCCGCGATAGTATTCTCGGCTCGTGCCGCGCGGCATCTCATGGTCGATGCGCGTGTGATGATCCACGTGCTGCCTGGCGCTCACGAAATACAGGCCGTTCAGATCGACCTGGGCGTCTTCCGCGTCGAGGCGAGTATCGATCTGTGTGCGCGACAACGCCCCGCCGAACGCGAACGAGTGCGAGGTGAAGTGGCTGGCGCGCCGCTGCGAAACGCCTACGTGTGCGATGTGAAACGCTGTGCGCGCCTCCTGCTGGATACGGCAATGCTGAATGTCGGCCTCTTCGTCGGCGACGATCTCCGTGGCGGTATTGACGAAATACGCCTCGTCGGTAATGCCCGCGAACTGCTCGACAATCGAACATAGCGCGCCGCGCTCCGCCACCACGGCGTTGAATGGATGCATGGCGAGCGCGGCCTCGCTGCTGAAGAACAACACGTGCAGCGGCCAGTCCAGCGCGCAGCCTGGCGGCAGCACGACCACATAGCCGTCGCTGCGAAATGCGCCGTTGAGCGCCGCGAAGCCGTCCTCCGGCGCGCGGTGCGCCATGATCGACTCGATCCGATCAGGAATCCTTCGTATTGCCTGGGCGAGCGTGCCAACGAATGCGCCTTCCGGCAAAGGCGGCAGGTACGAGAGCTTCGGCGCGTGGCGGCCGTTCACGAACACGATACGGCCGCCAGCATCGGCGGGCACGAGGTCGTCGATCAGGCGCGCATAATCCGTTTGCTCACCGTCCGAAGGCATGAAATGCCAATGCGGCTTCGCAATGGACATGACATTGGTGTACTTCCACGCTTCGAGCTGCGTGCCGGGAAAGCCCAGGATTTCGAACCGGTCGAACGCGTGCCGCCTTGCCTTGCGCAGCCAGGGCAGCTCGACGCCCGCCAGCGTTCCCGCCATCGTGCGGAAAGCGTCGCGGTAATGCTCGCGCGTTGATTCGCTCATCGTTGCTCCCTGGCGGCAGCCGTGTGTTGCGGGCCGGCGCCCGGCCCACCTGCCGGTTCGTCGCTATCCGGCTCGCCGAGCCAGCCGTAGCCCTTGCGCTCCAGTTCGAGTGCAAGCTCATGCGAACCCGATCGCACGATACGGCCCTGCGCAAGCACGTGCACGTGGTCCGGCACGATGTAGTCGAGCAGGCGCTGGTAGTGCGTCACCAGCACGATCGCCCGCTCCGCGCTGCGCATCTGGTTCACACCGCGCGCGACGAGTTGCAGCGCGTCGATATCGAGCCCGGAGTCGGTCTCGTCGAGAATGGCGAGGCGCGGCTCCAGCACCGTCATTTGCAGCACCTCATTGCGCTTTTTCTCGCCGCCCGAAAACCCTTCGTTCACGCCCCGGTACAAAAGCGCTTCCTTCATCTCCATCGCCGCCATCTTTTCTTTCACCAGCGCGAGAAAGTCCATGGCGTCGAGTTCCGCTTCGCCCCGTTGTTTGCGCTGCGCGTTGAGCGCGGCCTTGAGCAGATAGATATTGCTCACGCCCGGTATCTCCACCGGATACTGGAACGCGAGAAAGAGCCCGCGCCGCGCACGTTCGTCGGGCGCGAGCGCGAGCAGGTCGCAGCCGTCGTACTGCACGCTGCCCCCCGTGACCACGTATTGCTCGCGCCCCGCCAGCACGTGGGCGAGCGTGCTTTTGCCGGAGCCGTTCGGCCCCATGATCGCGTGAACCTCGCCCGCGTTCACGCGCAAATCCACACCGCGCAAAATCGGCTTGCTTTCGACTTCGACATTCAGATTGCGAACTTCCAGCATACTGCTCTCCCTCTCAACCTACGCTGCCTTCCAGGCTCACGCCCAGAAGCTTTTGCGCTTCCACCGCGAATTCCATCGGCAATTCCTTGAGAACGTCCCGGCAAAAACCGTTGACGATCATCGACACCGCGTCCTCCTCGGTGAGCCCGCGCTGCCGGCAATAGAACAGCTGGTCTTCGCCAATGCGCGACGTCGAGGCTTCGTGTTCGACCTTCGCGCTCGGGTTTTTCACCTCGATATACGGAAACGTGAACGCGCTGCATCGGTCGCCGAGCAGGAGCGAATCGCACTGGGTGTAATTGCGGGCGTTCTCGGCCGAGCGCGCCATTTTCACGAGCCCGCGATACGCGTTCTTGCCGCGGCCAGCCGAAATCCCCTTCGAGAGAATCGTGCTGCGCGTATTGCGCCCGATATGAACCATCTTCGTGCCGGTATCGGCCTGCTGATAGTGGTTGGTGAGCGCCGCCGAATAGAATTCGCCAATCGAGTTGTCGCCCTGCAAAATGACGCTCGGATATTTCCATGTAATGGCGGACCCCGTTTCGACTTGCGTCCACGAAATCCTCGCGTTGGCCTCGCGGCAGTCGCCGCGTTTCGTCACGAAGTTGTAGATGCCGCCGCGTCCCTGCGCGTCGCCCGGATACCAGTTCTGCACCGTCGAATAGCGGATTTGCGCGCCCTCCAGGGCAACGAGCTCCACCACGGCGGCGTGCAGCTGGTTTTCGTCGCGCATCGGCGCCGTGCAGCCTTCGAGGTAGCTCACGTAAGCGCCCTTGTCGGCCACGATGAGCGTGCGCTCGAACTGGCCCGTGTTGCGTGCGTTGATGCGGAAGTACGTGGACAACTCCATCGGGCAGCGCACGCCCGGCGGGATATAGCAAAACGAACCGTCGCTGAATACCGCGGAGTTGAGCGTTGCGAAGAAATTGTCGGTGTACGGCACGACCGAACCGAGATACTGGCGCACGAGGTCCGGATGCTCGCGCACCGCTTCAGAGAACGAGCAGAACACGATGCCAAGCTCGCCCAGCTGCCGGCGAAACGTCGTGGCAACGGACACGCTGTCGAAAACCGCGTCCACGGCCACGCCCGCGAGCATCTCGCGCTCCTGGAGCGGCACGCCGAGCTTTTCGTAGGTACGAAGGAGTTCCGGATCGACTTCGTCGAGGCTCTTCGGCCGGTTTGCCTGCGTGAGCGGCGCCGAATAGTAGGCGATGTCCTGGAAGTCGATCGGCGGGTGTTCGATGCTCGCCCAATGCGGCTCGGTCATCGTGAGCCAATGCCGGTAGGCAGCGAGCCGCCATTCGAGCATGAAGTCCGGCTCCTGCTTGCGCGCCGAGATAAGGCGGATCACGTCCTCGGACAAACCGCGCGGCAACGTATCCGACTGCACGTCCGAAACGAACCCATGCCGATATTCCCGCCGCAGCAATTCCTCGAACGTTTTCGCTTGTGTATCCATGACGTTATTACGGTCTCCTGTACACTCATGACCTCATTCTAGAACCGCTGTCAAAACCCTGGCATGGCCGGGGTTTAACCGCGGCGCAGCGAGAGCGAAGCCGGCACGCCCGATGCGAAAGACCCTGCTGGCAAGAGTGAAATGACGATGTATCTACCCGTCCCGCCGATGGTGAAGCCGCCCGCCAGCGGCGCTCAAACGAAATAGCCGCAAAAAGAACTCAACATTGGCCGCGCCAGGTTCTACCCTGTAACAGTGAAACTCACGGAGGACCAGGATGAGAATCGAATTCACGAGTCGCCGTCACGCCGTGGCTGCCGCACGCGTCGCGTTCGAAGCCAACGTGGACAATCGCCCGGTATGGTGCAGCGTGTCGCTCGACGCGCTGAACGATCGCTTTGGCAATACCGGAACATCGGCGCATGCACTATTGAGCGCGTTCGAAGCGAACCGCCCGAGCATCGAACTGGCCGCGCGACACGCGCTGGAGAAAAACGGGGGCCAGTCCGTGGAGCTGGAAACGCGCGATCTGGAGTAATCGCGCTGGTGCAAGTGGAATCGCAACAGGGTGCGAATCATCAGCCCAATCAGCCTGCTTCCCGCAGGCCTCGATACCTCCCCAAATGCAACCCTGAAAGGTCAGCGATAAAAAAACGCCCGGAATTCCGGGCGTTTTTTTAATCGTGGCTTCCTCAGACCTTGCGCGCCCGGAGATACCGGAAGAACTCCGCGCCTTCCTGCAGGCGCCGCTTCATCATCTCCCAGCTCACCAGCATCTCGCGGACGATTTCCCAGATCTTCGATGGCCGGAAATAGAAGCGCTTGTAGAACTCCTCGACGCCAAGATAGATCTCTTCGCGCGAAAGGTGCGGATAGCCGATCGTCGAAGCTTGCGTACCCGCCGAATTGATGAGCGTGATGACCTTGGTATCGTTCAGCCACCCATTTTCAACGGCCTGCTTGTGAAGCACCGTGCCCGGGTACGGCGCGGCGAGCGACACCTGAATGGTATGGGGATTGATCTCTTTTGCATACTGAATGGTCTTCTGGATCGTCTCGTGCGTCTCGCCCGGCAGACCGAGGATGAACGTTCCGTGGATCTTGATACCGAGCTTGCGGCAATCCTCGCTGAACTGGCGCGCCATATCGGTACGCAAGCCTTTTTTGACGTTCACGAGAATCTTGTCGTCGCCGGATTCGTAGCCCACGAGCAGGAGCCGCAACCCGTTGTCCTTCATCACCTTCAGCGTCGAGTACGGCACGTTCGCCTTGGCGTTGCACGACCACGTCACGCCTAGCTTGCCAAGCCCGCGCGCAATCTCCTCGGCGCGCGGCCGCAGATCCGTGAACGTGTCGTCGTCGAACATGATCTCCTTGATTTCGGGCATGTTGTCGCGAATCCATTTCACTTCTTCCAGCACATGCTCAACCGAACGCGTGCGATAGCGGTGCCCCCCGACCGTATGCGGCCAGAGGCAGAACGTGCAACGGGATTTGCAGCCGCGCCCCGTGTAGAGCGACAGATACGGATGCTTGAGATAGCCGCTGAAATAGTGCTCGGGCGTGAGGTCGCGCTTGTAGATCGGCGAGACGAATGGAAGCTGGTCCATGTCTTCGAGTATCGGCCGGGCTTCGTTGTGCGTGATGCCGCCGTCGGGCAGGCGATAGCTGAGGCCCAGAATCGATTCGAACGGAAGACCCTGTGCAATTTCGCGGCACGTGAAGTCGAATTCCTCCCGGCAGACGAAATCGAGCGCATCACTCGCGGTAAGCGAACCCTGGGGATCGACCGCCACTTTCGCGCCGATCATGCCAATGAGAATCGTGCTCTTGCGCCGCTTCAAGTGCTCGGCAAACTGCACGTCGCTCTGGAAAGAAGGCGAACTCGTGTGAATGATAACCAGTTCGTATTCCTGAGCGATATCCAGGGTCGTTTCCAGTGAAAGCTCGTCTGCGGGGGCATCGACCACGCGGCTGCCTTCGACGAGCGCGGCCGGCTGAACCAGCCACGTTGGATACCAGAACGACCGGACCTCGCGCTTTGTTTGGAAACGTGAGCCAGCGCCGCCATCGAAGCCTTCATACGAAGGTGCCTGCAGAAACAGCGTTTTCATGAATGTCCTCGGAGAAAAATCCGGAATTTGTCTCGAAGCCTACAAAAGCATGACACTTGCTGGATAGCTGCTTTGCCCGGGTCAAGAATACTACGACTTACCTTCGCGGCATGGCGAAAAAAAGCCCGTACCCGCTTATCGAAATACCCAGTTGAAAAAAGTTTGGCGCCCGGTGAACGCCGCATTCGTCGGCATGAGCGATGCTTTCTGTACTATATTTTTTGGGGGCATCCGCAGCAGCATTCACAGCACTCCAAAGCGGGAGGCAATGTATGTCGCGATATCACGACATGACAGAAGGCGTGCCGGTTGGCAACGGCCACCATATCAGCCCGGCCGAATTCCTGCTGATGGCGGGCTTTCTCGCATACCGCGCCCCGCTCGCTTCAAGCGAAGCCCGGGCAGCAGCCCGGCGTGTTCTGGATGCGGTTCTCAGTGCGGCGGCAGCACACGGGTTCGTGCATGCCGACGCACTCGAAGCCATGATGGCGAGCGCCGAAAAGTCGGCGAACGTACGCAGTCTCGCCGAGCAGGCCAGTGCTGCCGTGGGCGACACGTTCACGTACCTGCAGGTGATTCGCGGCGCGGGCGTCACGCTGGAAGCGGACCCTTATACGCTTGTCACTTGAGGTAGGCGCAGGATCCTCAGCCGCGAGGTGCCGGAGCGCCACACGGTCATCGTGCCTCTGCGGCGGCATCGCTACGTGTCGCCACCTCCATGCGCACCATTGCCCTGCTGCGGGTTGACCGCTTGTGGTCCAATACGGCGCCCGTGTCCGCTACGCGCGCCCCGCCTTCGTCGTCACACCTCTGCAATGTTGTCACGGGGCTTGATCTCCCACAAGGCGCCAAAGCCAGCGGCCTTGCGCCCCCCTTTCAATTACTGTACTAACAAAAAAAGATTGTTCCTCTCATTTTTTTGTTAGTACAATAATTCCGATGCGAATTGAGTTCGACGGCGTCAAGCGCGCCAGCGCCCTGGCCGAGCGCGGCCTGGATTTCGCTCGGGCCGCAGAGGTCTTCGCGGGCCGCAACCTCACCCGTCGCGACGATCGGAACGACTACGGCGAGGTTCGCTTCACGACAGCAGGATGGCTCGACGCACGCATCGTCATCGTGGTCTGGACCCAACGCGGCGCGGCCCGCCGCATCATCAGCATGAGGAAAGCAAATGAACGCGAAATCAACCGGCTCGCGCCGCACCTGGGTTGATGCGGACGACGCCCCCGAGATTTCGGACGAATGGATCGAGCAAGCGGAACTGCGCGATGGCGACAGAATCGTGCGTCGCGGCCGCCCGCCAGGCAGCCACAAAACGGCAACGACCATCCGCTTCGACGACGACATTCTCGAAGCCTTCAAGGCAACCGGCCCCCGCTGGCAGTCGCGCCTCAATGCGGCGGTGCGCGACTGGCTGAAAACGCATTCCCCCACCGAAGTCGAAGCATAAGGCAGAGTCGCTCGAGGTCGCGCTCGCGCCGGAGCGCCGCACGCGCGCCGTCGGCGTTCGAGAATCGGCAAAGATCTCGCGATACTGCGCGACGAGGCGTTTCCCCGGCGCCGAATCGTTTAGCTTACCGAAACGATCGTGAAGCCTCCAGAGCGGCTTCGCGCGCCGACGCCGAATGCCACGCGTTGGGATGCCGTTTCGCCTTTCAACTGTCCGGTGGACGCGCGGGGACCTGCTGCCAGCCGCCGGCGCAGGTTCGCACGTACGGGTAATAAGTCTGCGACGCCACGCAGTAGTACCAGACGCCATACGGGGCCTCGTCACCCTGCCCGCCCTGGCCGCCGCCTTGCCCATACTGCTCGTTTTGATCGTACATAGCGGCACCGCCGTACTGAGGCTCCTGCGGCACCTGCCCCTGCCCCTGTTCGATCCACTGCGTGGGCTGCGAGAAGTCGCCTGAAACGTAGGGGTAATAGACGCTGCTTATGTACGTCGGGTAGTAGTACGGATAGAACGGATAACCGTAGATGAAACCGGGGCCGAAGTAGAAGCCGACGCTCACCGACCCGCAGCAGCCATACCAGCCGTGATAGTAGCCGCCGTGATACCAGCCGTAGCCGTGGCGATAGCCGCCATGGTAATAACCGCCGTGATTCCACCCGCCGCCGCTATAGCCGCCGTGATAGCCGCCGCTCCAGCCGCTGCCGTGATTCATGCCGCCGTTGCCGCCCCAGCCGCCACCGCCACCGCCACCACCGCCGCCCCAGCCACCGCCGCCGTGGTACCACCCGCCGCCGCCTCTACCCGCGCTCGCCCCAGCGCTGATGCATAGCGCCACGAGCACGAGCAGGAGTCTGCACAATTCACGCCCTTTCATGATGCTCACCCCGAAAGCCGTTCGGCTTCATAGATCAGTTTAGGCGTCGGGAGCCCATTTTTCCTGTGTGTGCGTTTCCCGGCGCATTACCGCTCGCGAAGGTCGTCCTGCCTCGCGATGATGGCCGCGCCAATCAGGCCGCCGTCGTGCCGGAACGTGCCGGGCACGACCACGCGCTCGCGGAACTCCCGCAGCGTGCGCTTGCGCACTGCGGCGTCCAGCGCGTCGATGAGTGGGGACACATTGGAAAGTCCGCCGCAAGCCGGCACGATCGAAGCGCCGGTAATGTTGATGACAGCTGCGAGCGGTTCCGATACCAGGGCGAGCCAAGCCGATACCGTGCGCTGCGCGCGATCGCCGCCTTGCTGCCAGTCGTCGAGAATGGTGTGGCTGTCTTTCTGTTCGTTGTTCAGGAGCGCGTTGAGCCGTTCCATGCCGCGTGCCCCGCCGATGGTGTCGACGCAGCCCATGCGGCCGCAACCGCAACGCAAGGCACTCACTGGCTCCGCGTGGCCGGTGCCGTCGAAGTCGACGTGCGTGCTCACAGGCAGCCCGTGGCCCCACTCGCCCGATATGCCGCTCGCGCGGCCGACTACGCGGGCGCCCACCACGAGCGCGCCGCCGACGCCGGAGCCGAGGACCACGCAAAACACGACATCGTGGCCCGCCCCCGCACCCTCGACGGCCTCCGCCAATGCGAGGCAGTGAGCGTCGTTGGCAATGCGTACGCGCCGCTGAAGCCGCGAGGTCAACTCCGCGCCGAGCACGCGACCCGAAACGCATGGGACGTTGGACGAGCAGATCACCCCGCTTGCGGGATCGATCGCGCCGGCCATCGAGATCACGAGTGGCGAGCGGTTCTCGCCAATATGACGGTCTGCGAGAGATTGAAGCGTCGCGCCAAACGCCTCCCAGCTGTCGACGGGCGTTGGCACGCTTTCGAGCAGGCGCACGCTGCCCGGGCTCTCCGATACACCGAGCCTGACGTAAGAACCGCCGATGTCCGCGACGAAGACGCCTGAGTTTTGCTTTTGTTCTGCGCTGGTGTCTGGCACCCCTGGCTCCTCTATGCGTGCCTATGCGACGCCAGCCTGACGGTTCAGCGGGCGCGCACGAAATGATGCTCTATCTTGGCACGCAATACGCCGTCGACGGCCGCGAGTTGTTCGCGCAGCCGCACCGCGCGCCTTTCGGTCATGTCGCCAAATACGATTTTCTGCTCGAGCACGTCGCCGCAGCGGGTCACCGCCCAACGGTCGACGACCACCTGTTCGCCGTCGAGCACGCCTGCGGCTGTCGAAACGACGCCGAGATCCAGACCGGACACGAGATGAACGGTATGCGTGAGCGTGAAGCCAGGAAGACAGTGCGAAAAGTCCTCACAGACCGAGGACGAAGCGGCGGGGATATCTTGACGCATAGTGACTCCGGATGAAGGTTGATCGAACCGGTGCCAGCTACGCTGCTCCCGTTTCGTTGCCGTTAATCGGCCGCATCGCCTCGAGGGCTTCCACCTTGCCCGGGAGGGCAGGTTGGCGTCGGTCACTCCGACTCTGGATGCTTTGCTTCTTGTGTTCGATATTCCGAACGAGCTTTCATTATACCGGAAATAAGGTTCCGGGCAAGAAGCGCACCTCGAGCGCCCTCCTGCCCGGCCTTCCGGCCCCGCATGCTATCTCCTTGGGACGGCGCCTCGCGACTCGGTCGCCCTGAGGAAATCGAAGTCGGCGCCCTTGTCCGCCTGGGTCACGGTGTCGAGAAACAGCTTGTGATAACCGCGGGCCGCCGTGGGCACGGCAACCGCATTCGCCTGCGCCCGGCGCCGCAGTTCTTCGTCGTCCACGAGCAAGGCGATCTCGCGGTTGGCCACGCTCAAGCGGATGCGGTCGCCGTTACGCACATGCGCAAGCGGGCCGCCGATGGCGGCTTCCGGCGTAACGTGCAGCACGATCGTCCCGAATGCCGTGCCGCTCATCCGTCCGTCCGAAATCCGCACCATGTCTTTCACCCCGGCGCGCGCGAGTTTCTTCGGGATCGGAATATAGCCGGCCTCGGGCATGCCCGGCGCGCCTTTCGGACCAATCCGCTTGAGGACGATGATGTCGTCGGCGTGCACGTCGAGGTCGTCGGAGTCGATGCGGTTCGCCATATCGCCGGCGTCTTCGAACACGACCGCGCGGCCCTCGTGCTCCATCAGCGCCGCCGAAGCCGCCGATTGTTTGATGATCGCGCCGCCCGGGGCAAGGTTGCCGCGCAGGACGGCAAGCCCCCCTTGCGGATAAATGGGCGCGCTGAGTGGCTTCACCACGTCTTGCGCGAAACGCGGCCCGGCGCGCTCCATTTCCTCGCCCAGCGTGCGGCCCGTCACGGTCATGGCGTCGAGATGCAACAAGGGCTTCAGTTCATGAAGCAGTGTGGCCATGCCGCCAGCGCGATGAAAATCCTCCATGTAATGCTCGCCGGAAGGCTTCAGGTTCAGCAGCACCGGCGTTTCGCGGCCCATACGGTCCACCGCGTCCAGATCGATGTCGAAGCCGAGACGTCCGGCAATGGCGGCAAGATGCACGATGCCGTTCGTCGAACCGCCAATGGCCAGCAGCACCCGCAAGCCGTTCTCGATCGACTCGGCACTGAGCACCTGGTCGATCGAGAGCCGCCGCCTCGCCATCTCCACGGCCTGTGCGCCGGTCTGCTCGGCCACGCGCATGCGGTCCGACGTGACGGCCGGAGGTGAAGCGCCGCCCGGCATCGTCATGCCCATGGCTTCCGCCACACAAGCCATCGTGCTGGCCGTGCCCATGACAGCACAGGTGCCGACGCTCGGCACGAGGCGGTCGTTCACCTCGGCGATCTCCTCCGCCGTGACTTCGCCCGCGCGAAACTTGCCCCAATAGCGGCGGCAATCCGTGCACGCGCCAACGCGTTCACCGCGATGCGCGCCCGTCACCATGGACCCGGTAATGAGCTGAATGGCGGGAATGCCCGCCGATACGGCGCCCATCAGTTGCGCGGGCACCGTCTTGTCGCAGCCGCCGATGAGCACGACCGCGTCCATGGGCTGCGCGCGAATCATCTCCTCCGTATCCATCGACATGAGGTTTCGCATGAACATGCTCGTTGGCTGCGAAAAGCTCTCGTGGATTGAGATGGTCGGGAATTCCATCGGCAAGCCGCCCGCCAGCAGAATGCCGCGCTTGAGCGCCTCGAGCAGCTGAGGCACGTTGCCATGGCAAGGGTTGTACGCGCTGCCCGTATTGGTGATGCCGATGACAGGACGCTGCAGCGCGTCGTCGGTATATCCGGCGCCCTTGATGAAAGCCTTACGCAGGAATAGCGAGAAGCCTGTGTCGCCGTAGTGGGTCAGTCCGCCGCGCATGCCCTCGGGATCAGCGGAATCCTTTTCATTCGGTGAGTTCTTTTCGGACATAGCCACGAGCCTCGGGTCGGTTCAGATGGGTCAAAACGCGGGCAAAGCGCCGTCGCCGGTAAGCGTACTGCGAATCGTGCAACGCGCAAGGCGCGCAGTGCGCCCTTCGCGCACGATATTACAAATCACCTTCAATAGCAGATTGAACCGAATGCGCGCACACTCGGTCAGTCGAGGTACCGGATTTGCTTGCTGTGATCCTTTCGGCCCATTGAAGCGAAATCATGTCGACGAAACTGACCCAACCCGATCCTTCCAGCGAGCCTTCCCGCACGGCTCCCAGCGCGAAAGTGCCCGCGCATGCGCAGGGCGCACCGGTGGCCCCCGCCTCGCCTGCCGGCAAGCATCCTGCGCCGCCCTGCACGCTCGTGATCTTCGGCGCGGGCGGCGATCTGACCCAGCGCCTGTTGATGCCGGCGCTTTACAACCTCGCCGTCGACCGGCTGCTCGACGACGGCATGCGGATCATCGGCGTGAATCACGGCGAGCGCGAAACCCAGGCGTGGTCCGACGATCTGCACGCCGCGCTGCAAAAATTCGCCGCCGACAAGGCGAGCACCTTCCACGCCGGCAAGCTCGACGACAAGGCGTGGGACTGGGTCGCGCAGCGCCTCACCTATATGGCGGGAGAATTCGAGGACGACAGCGCCTATCAGCGGCTCGCGCAGCAACTGAACGGCAAGTCTCACGGCAACGCCGTGTTCTATCTCGCGGTGGGCGCGCGCTTCTTCAAGCCGATTATCGAGCGCCTCGGCAAGGCCGGTTTGCTCGACGAGGGCAACGACAGCAACGGCGCGTTCCGCCGCGTCGTGATCGAAAAGCCCTTCGGTGCCAATCTCGCTTCGGCGCGCGACCTCAACCAGCACGTGCTGAATTTCGCGCAAGAATCGCAGGTCTATCGCATCGACCATTTCCTCGGCAAGGACACGGTGCAGAGCATACTCGCGCTACGTTTCGCCAATGCGATGTTCGAGCCCGTGTGGCGGCGCGAGTACATCGACAGCGTGCAGATCACGGCTTCGGAAGTGATCGGCGTGGAGGGCCGCGGCAAGTTCTACGAGCAGACCGGCGCGTTTCGCGACATGGTGCCCAATCACCTCTTTCAGCTGCTCGGCATGGTCGCCATGGAGCCGCCCAATTCGTTCGACGCCGAAGCGGTGCGCAACAAGAAAGCCGAGATCTTCGAAGCGCTCAAGCCGCTCGCGCCCGACGACGTGGTGTTCGGACAATACGCAAAAGGCCCGGCGGGCGTGGGTTACCGCGACGAGCCGAACGTGGCGAAAGACAGCCGCACGGAAACCTATGCGGCCGCGCGCGTGCAGATCGACAATTGGCGCTGGGCGGGCGTGCCGTTTTATCTGCGTACCGGCAAACGGCTGGCCGCGCGACGCACGGAGATTTCCGTGCAGCTAAAGAGCGTGCCGTTTCTGCTCTTTCGCGACACACCGGTCGATGCGCTCACGCCCAACGTGCTGACACTGCGTATCGATCCGTCGCATGGCACGAGCTTCGACTTCAACGTGAAGACGCCGGGGCCGGTCGTGCAGATCGGCCCGGTGCATTCGTCGTTCGATTACGACGACTTCTTCGCGGAGCGCGCCAACGTCGGCTACGAAACGCTGCTTTACGATTGCATGCTCGGCGACCAGACGCTCTTTCAACGCGCCGACGCCATCGAAGCGGCATGGTCGGCGGTGGACGGCGTGTTGCATCCGGAACTCGACGCCGCGCTCCCCGTGTACGACTACGCGGCGGGCAGCGAGGGGCCGGCGCAAGCCGATGCGCTGCTCGCGCGCGACGGCCGCGCATGGCGCGCGCTCGAGCAGCCACAAACGAAAAAGAAGTGAACCAGAAAACCAAGGAGAACGTATGGCCAAAATCGAAAAAGCGGTCAAGAAAGGCGCGGTGAAAAGCACGGCAAGCGCGAAACGCGCCTCGCAGAAAATCGAAAATATTCTCGCCATCGACATAGGCGGAACGGGCCTGAAGGCCGCGATCGTCGGCGCAAACGGCACCATGCGCACGGAGCGCGTGCGCGTGGCGACGCCGCATCCGTGCCCGCCCGCCCTGCTGGTCGAAACGCTTGCGACGCTCGTCGACCCGCTCATCAAGCACTATCCCTCAACGCGCGTTTCGATCGGCTTTCCTGGTTTCGTGCGCAACAATCATGTGATTACGGCGCCGCATCTCGGGCTCGATGACTGGAACGACGTGCCGCTCGCGCAGATGCTCGGCGAGCGGCTCGGCATCGCTTCGGTGCGCATGATCAACGACGCGGAAATGCAGGGCCTTGCCGCCATCGAAGGGCACGGCCTCGAATTCGTGATGACGCTCGGCACCGGCGTGGGCACGGCCATGTTCCGCGACGGCGAATTGATGCCGCACCTCGAACTCGCGCATCACCCGGTCAGCAAGAAACGCGCGTACGACGAGTACATCGGCGACGCCGCACGCAAGAAGGCCGGCAACAAGCGCTGGAACGCGCGCGTCGAGAAGATCATCGGCATTCTCGACTCGCTCGTGCACTACGACAAGCTCTGGATAGGCGGCGGCAACGCGGCTCGCCTCACGTTTGAATTGCCGCCAAACGTGGCGACCGTACCGAACGATCGCGGCATCGAGGGCGGCGCACGGCTGTGGCACCCGCGTTCGGTGCGCGAAACACAGCCGCTGCCCGCGGCTACACAGCGCGCGGGCAAAGCCAGGTAACCCGCTCACACCGGGCCAGGCGCGCGCCGCTTCATTTGCGAGCGCGCCCGCCCCCATCGGCGAAGAGTTCGATCACGAGTTCGCGCAGCCAGCGGTTGCCTTCGTCGTGCTGCACGCGCGCGTGCCAGAGCAGATGAATGGGCGCCGCGGGCAGGTTCATGGGCAGCGCGCTCAGGCTCAATGAAAACGGCTTGGCGAGTTGCAGCGCAAGCCGCTCCGGCACCGTGGCGATCAGGTCGGTGCGTTCGAGGATATAGCCCACGCTCATGAAGTGCGGCACGGAAAGCCGCACCTGGCGCTTCACGCCGCGCCGTTTCAACCATTCATCGACCTGACCGTGCCCCGTGCCGGCCGAGACCACCACCAGATGCTCGGCCTCGCGCCACGCCGCGAGCGTGAGCGGCGCGTTCTCCAGCGGATGCCCGCGCCTGAAAAGGCACACATAGCGTTGATCGAAGAGGCGCCGCTGGTAGAAGCCGCCCTTGAGCTGCGGCAGCAAGCCAATGGCGAGATCGACGCGGCCTTCAGCCATTTCGTCGCTGAGATTGACGCCGGTATTGCGCACGGTATTGAGCGCGACGCCCGGCGCCGCACGCGAGAGGCGCTCCAGCAGCGCAGGCAGAAACACGACCTCGCCGATATCGGTCATGCCGATCGTCATGGTGCGCGTGGCGCGCAGCGGATCGAAGCCGGTCACGGGATTGAGCGCGCCATGCAGCGTGGCGAGCGCCTGCGCGACCGGGTCCGCAAGACGCAGCGCGAACGGCGTGGGCACCACGCCGCCCGGCCCGCGCACGAAGAGCGGATCGCCCAGCAGGCGGCGCAGCTTCGCGAGCGCGTTGCTCACGCCGGGCTGGCTCATGTTCATCTGCTCGGCCACGCTCGCCACGCGCCGCTCGCGCATGAGCCGGTGAAAGAGCAGCAGCAGGTTGAGGTCGATATCGCCGAGTTCCATTCATTCAATCCAGTGATGAAGCAGATTCACTCCATTTTATTGTGCAATGAGTTGCCGCTGCTGAGAATACGGACACGGTGTGCACGTGAAGAAGCCGCGCTAGCCGACCCCATAAATCTGAATATCGGAGACACAGTCATGAAACAGCGTGATCTGAAGATTGCGATTGTCGGCGCCGGCATTGGCGGCCTCACGCTTGCGCTCGCGCTGCGCGAGCACGGCATCGACGCACAACTTTTCGAGCAGACCGACGAACTGCGCGAAGTCGGCGCGGCCGTCGCGCTCTCGGCCAACGCCACGCGCTTTTACGAGCGCATGGGCCTGCGCCCGGCCTTCGAAAAAGTATGCGCGGAAGTGCCGGGACTCGTGTATCGCGACGGACGCAGCGGCGATGTGATCGGCCACCATCGCGGCGCGCCCGACTATCGCGGGCAATTCGGCGGCTCGTACTGGGGCGTGCATCGCGCCGACCTGCAGGCGGTGCTGTCGAGTGCGGTCGGGCTCGAGCACATCAAGCTCAGCCATCGGCTCGTCGATCTCGCGCAGCATGCCGATCGCGTGAGCCTGACGTTCGCGAACGGTGAGCGCGTGGACGCCGATCTCGTGATCGGCGCCGATGGCGCGCGCTCGATCACGCGGCGCTGGATGCTGGGCTACGACGATGCGCTGTATTCGGGCTGCTCGGGCTTTCGCGGCGTGGTGCCGGCCGGTCGCATGGACCTGCTGCCCGATCCCGAGACCATCCAGTTCTGGGTCGGGCCGGGCGGCCATCTGCTGCACTATCCGATTGGCGACAAAGGCGATCAGAACTTCCTGCTCGTGGAGCGCCACCCTTCGCCGTGGCCGTCGCGCGAGTGGGTCATGCCCGCCGAGGAAGGCGAGCAACTGCGCCTTTTCAAGGACTGGCACCCCGCCGTCGTGCAGATGATCACCGCCGTGCCGATCAGCCAGCGCTGGGGCCTCTTTCACCGTCCGCCGCTTGGCCGCTGGAGCAAGGGCCGCATCACGCTGATCGGCGACGCCGCGCATGCGCTCGTGCCGCACCACGGCCAGGGCGCGAACCAGTCGATCGAAGACGCCGTGGTACTGGCCGACCAGTTGGCGAAGGCGGGGCCCGGCAACTGGCGCGAGGCGCAGGAGGCCTACGAGCGCCTGCGCCGGGGCCGCACGCGCAAGGTGCAGTACGCTTCGATCACCACGGCGGACGTGCTGCATCTGCCCGATGGTCCCGCCGCCGAGGCGCGCAACGCCCGGCTCGGCTCGCGTGCAGGCGTGCTGAATCATCTGGACTGGATCCATGATTTCGACGCGCTGGCGCAGGAGCCGAACGACCGGCAGGGCGGCACCTGGCTTTGAGGCGGTGCGCAAGCTGCGCAGTTAATGATCCGTTAATCTCGGCGCACTAGAATCGCCGGTTTAAACTGACCATTTCCGCCCAAGGAGCGCCCATGCAACTCACCGCCGACTCGCGCTACGACCTCGTCGCGCGTCTCTTGCACTGGCTCGTCGTCGCACTCGTGGCGGCGCAGTTCGTGATCGGCTGGACCATGCCCGACGTGCACCGCGACACGCGCCCCGTTGGCGAGATCGCGTGGCATCTGGGCGTCGGCACGGCGCTCCTTGCCGCGATGGCCTGCCGTCTGGTCTGGCGCGCGACCCATCGTCCGCCGCCCGACGACCAGACGCCGTTCATGCGCGCCGTGGCGGCCCTCACCCATCTCGGCCTTTACGCCCTGCTGATTGCGGTGCCCGTGCTCGGTTGGATCAACGCGTCGTCGCGCGCGTGGGAAGTCACGCTGTTCGGCGCCATCCCCCTGCCTGCGCTCTCCACTGCGGGTTCGTCGTTCGGGCACGCCATGGGCGACGTTCACAGCGTGCTCGCATGGGTGCTGTTCGGGCTCATCTGCCTGCATGTGGCCGCGGCGCTCTTCCATCGTTTCGTGCTCAACGATCGCGTGCTGCAGCGCATGAAGCTTTAGCCCTGATTGGCCGTTCAGTGATGCCGCGGCGCATCCGGCTCGGTCACGAAGCCAACCTTCGCGAGTCCTGCGGCGCTTACGGCCGAGAGCAGCTTCGCGACTCGCTCATACGGCGTGGCGCGATCGGCCGAGAGCCGGATTTCCGGCTGCGGCGTGAGCCGCGCCGCGGCAGCGAGCCGCGCAGACAGCCCTGACTCCTCGACTGGCTGCGCGTTCCAGCTCATGTGGCCGAGCGCATCCACGACGATATCGACGTGCGGCGCGGCCAGATTCTCGCGCTGACTGCTCGCGTGCGGCAAAGCCAGCTTCGTGGCATGGTGCAGAACCGGCAATGTCACCATGAAGATGACGAGCAGCACGAGCATCACGTCGATCAGCGGCGTCATGTTGATGTCAGCCCCTGGCAGCGCTTCGTCGTCCAGGTCGCGGTCGTCGTTCATACCCGCTCCTTCAATGTTGCCGTCGGCATGGGCGCGCTACCCGTGAGCAACAGCGCGTGCAAGCCGTAAGCGAAGCGGTTGAGCTGCGCGGCGATATCGCGCGACACACGCGCGAGCGTGTGATAGCCAAGCACGGCCGGAATCGCCACGCACAGACCGAACGCCGTCATGACGAGCGCCTCGCCAACGGGCCCCGCGACATGTTCGAGACTGGCGTCGCCATTCGCGCCGAGGGCCAGCAGCGCATGGTAGATGCCCCACACCGTGCCCAGCAGGCCGACAAACGGCGCCGTGCTGCCAATCGATGCAAGCAGACCGAGTCCGCGCTGAAGACGCGCGGAACTGTCGCTCACGGAAGCCCTGAGACTGCGCAGCAGCCAGTCGCTCAAGTCGACGCGCCCCCGGTGTGTGGCGCCGCTCGCCTCGTGATGCGCCAGCGCGCGCTGGCCCGCGCTAGCCAACTCGAAGAACGGCGTGCCGGGGCGGCCCTCGATCTCATCGCCGGCCGAGCCGCTTTCCCAGAAGCTTCTTTGCGCGGCGCCTGCGTGGCGGCGCAGACGCGCGAACTCGAACGCCTTCAGTACGATCACCGACCATGACACGACCGACATCGCCGCGAGCAGCGCCGCGACGAAGCGCGTCATCGGATCGCCCTGAGCCCACAGGTGCGTGATTCCATAAGTTGGCATGAGGTCCTCCGTTTCATTCGCTGAGGGTGAACGCAAACGGCACGTCGGCGCGTGCCGGCGCCGGTTTGCCGTCCTCCACATACGGCTGGCAGCGGCTCGCGAGCGCCGCGGCGCGCGCCGCTTCGTCAAGCCTCGCGAAGCCGCTGGTCGTCGCTATGCGCGCGGCGACTACGTGGCCGTCCGCAGCGGTATCGAGTTCGATGACGGCGGTCCCCGCCTCTGCTCGGCGCAAGGACTGCGCGGGATAGTCGGGTTTCGTGAGCGCGCAATCGAGGTGGGCGACGTGGCGGGGCGCGTCGGCGACGGGCGCCTGGGCGGCCGGCGTGGGTTGCGGTTGCGGCGCGGCTATACGATCCGTTGGCATCGCGGCTTCGGGTGCGGTGTGTATCTCCGGTCGTACCGCTGGCGCTGGCGTCGTGCGGCTGACGTCTTGCGCATGCACTCGCGTCGCTACACGCGTTCGAGCAGGTGGCACAGCGACATTTCGGATTGCTTCATGAATTGACGGGCTCGGGAATGGCGTTGGCGCAGGCGCTTCGCTCTTTTGCGGCAACGACGGCATCGGCGCGATCAGCACCGCGTCTACGACCCTCATGCGCGCCCGCACGTCATGTGACACCGGCGCCTCCCACCGCACTATCGCAATCAGCACGGCATGCAGCGCAAGCACAGCCGCGACCACGCCCGCGATCGCGGCGCGCCGCCCAAACGTCGGGTGGGCGAACGCCATACTCTCGCCACGATCGAAGCGTGCAACGACCGACGTCATGTCGATTCTCCACTCAAAGCGCGAGCGAGTTCTGCTTGCTGCGGAACACGATTGGCCGCTCGTCGTCGCGCGTTGGCCGTCTTGCGATTTGCACGGCTCGCACGATGCGCTCGTGATGCGGCGACTTCGCACACACCGGGTCGGCCGCGGCGGCATCGCCAGTCAGCATGTAAGCCTGACAGCGGCAGCCGCCATGATCGGCGTGACGCTCGTCGCAACTGCGGCAGGGCTCGCGCATCCAGCCGTCGCCACGAAACGCGTTGAACGCTTCGCTCTCGTACCATATCTTTCGCAGAGGCACGTCGCGCACGTTCGGCAATACGAGGCCCGGCAGCGAACGCGCCGCGTGACAAGGCAAGGCTGCGCCGTCTGGCGCCACGCCGAGAAACACGCTCCCCCAGCCGCTCATGCATGCTTTGGGCCGTTGCTCGAAGTAGTCGGGCACAACGAACAGAATGCGACACCGCTCGCCAACGCGATCGCGATACCGGTTCACGGTCTCCTCGGCTTCGCGAAGCTGCTCGGCGGTGGGCATCAGTTGATCGCGGTTCAGCATGGCCCAGCCGTAGTACTGCGTGTTCGCAAGTTCCAGATAGTCGGCGCCCAGTTCGAGCGCCATGTCGATGATCTGTGCAATGTGCGGCAGGTTGAAACGATGCAGCACGCAGTTGAGCACCATGGGATAGCCATGCGCCTTCACGAGCCGCGCGACGTTGCGCTTGAGTTCGAACGTGCGCGTGTTCGTCAGAAAGTCGTTGAGTTCGCGCGTGGAATCCTGCATCGACACCTGAATATGATCGAGCCCGGCCGCCTTGAGCCGTTCGATGCGCTCGACGTTCAGGCCGATGCCGGACGTAATCAGGTTCGTATAGAAGCCAAGCTGCCGTGCATGCCCGACGAGCGTTTCCAGATCGTCGCGCAACAGCGGCTCGCCGCCGGAAAAGCCAATTTGTGCCGCGCCCAGTTCGCGCGCGGCGCTGATGGTCGCGCGCCATGCTTCGGTGTCGAGTTCTTCGCCATGCCGCGCGAAGTCCACCGGGTTGTAGCAGAACGCGCAATGCAACGGGCAGCGATAGGTCAACTCGGCGAGCAGCCAGAGCGGCTTGGGCAGGAGAGCGGTATCGGTCGTCATGTCAGTCGAGCCAGCCGCGCAGCCGCGCGTGATCGAGAAAGCGATAGACGTCCGGCGCCAGCTCGGAGGTGCTGAACAGGCGCTCCAGCTCGCCAATGATCTCGTCGAGTTCGTGCGCGCCGTCACAACGCGCGAGTATTTCACCCGCGCTCGAATTGAGCTGCACCATCCCTTCGGGATAGAGCAGCACATACGCGTCCTGGGCCGCCTCCCATTGCAAGCGGTACATGCCGCGCAAACGCGGGCGCAGCGGCACGCCGCTGCCTGCATCGGGCATTATCGGGTTCATAGGGGCCATGCCTTTTCGACCGCATCGAGGATCGACCAGAGAATATCGAGCTTGAACTGCAGGATCCCGACGGCACGCTGCTGTTCGGCGGCCGAGCGGAAATGGCTCAGCGTCACTTCGAGCCCGTGTTCGACATCGCGTTGCGCGAGCGGCACGCGGCTGCGGAAATACTGAAGGCCTTGCGGCTCGATCCACGGGTAATGCGACGGCCAGCCCGCGAGCCGGTCGAGGTGAATTTGCGGCGCGAACATCTCCGTGAGCGACGAGCACACCGCTTCCTGCCATGGCGCGCGCCGCGCGAAATTCACATACGCGTCGACTGCGAAGCGCACGCCTGGCAACACAAGCCGTTGCGACCACATCGTTTCGCGATCGACGCCAACGGCTTCGCCCAAGCGCACCCAGGCTTCAATGCCGCCTTCGTTCTCGCCTTGCCCGTCGTGGTCGATGAGACGCTGGATCCAGCGGCGACGCGTTGCGCGGTCGCCGCAGTTCGAAAGGATCGCCGCGTCCTTGAGCGGAATGTTGATCTGGTAATAAAAGCGGTTCGCGACCCACCCGCGAATTTGCGCGGGAGAGCAGCGCCCGCCGTTGAGCATGCGGTTGAATGGATGATGAATGTGATAGCGTGATTCGAGTGCACGCAGGCGCGCTTCGAATTCATTCGTAGTCCATGGTATTTCGCGCGTGTCCGGTAACATGACAGGTGCGTTCATCGTCATACCTCAAATTGCATGCCGTCGTGGGCCACGTCGATACCGTGTGCACGCAGTTGCGCGTGTTCGACGGAATGCGGGTCGAGAATCGGGTTCGTGTTGTTGATATGCGTAAGCACTTTGCGCGTGGCGCGCGGTAAGGTGTCGAGCCAGTCGATCATGCCAGGCCGGCCGCCGGCGCCGCGCTGCGCGAGATGACCCATGTCCGCAGCGTATTTCGTCGAGAAACCGAGGTCGATCATCTCGGTGGTGGTCCAAAACGTGCCGTCTACGAGCACAAGGTCGGCGCGGCGCATGGTGCCGAGTACATCGGTATTCACCTGTGCGAGACCCGGCGCGTAGAACGCCCGCGTGCCCGCTTCGATGTCCTCGATCAGGAGGGCCACGTTATCCCCCGGCGCGGATGCCTCGCGGCGAGGCGAATAAGGCGGCGGTTTGCTCTCCACGGGCATCGCGGTAAAGCGTAGCCCGGCGCAAGCAGCAATGGTGAACGGCTCGCCTGGCGCGACCGTATGCGCCTCTACGCCGCAGTAATGCCCAAGCAGCGGCACGAGCGGCAAGCCGCTCGACAGATCGTCGAGCACGGGCGCACACGCATAGAGTGGCAACGGCGACGTGCGTTCACGCAGCATCAGCAGGCCCGTGACATGGTCGATCTGCGCGTCGGTCAACACAACGGCCGCGATCGCGCTATCGCGCATTGCGCGCGCGGGTTGCAGGTCGGGATGCGCGCGCAACTGCGCGAGCAGATCCGGCGACGCGTTGACGAGCACCCAGTCCACGCCGTTGCCGCTCACCGTAATCGACGACTGCGTGCGCGGCAGCAGGTCTGCACCAGATTGCCTCGCACGGCGGCAGTTCGCGCAGTTGCAGTTCCATTGCGGCAGGCCGCCGCCCGCGCCTGAACCCAGTATTCTGATCTTCATGATCGTTCTCGCTGCGTGCCGCCCACTCGGCCTTCACGGCTGAGCGGACGGCACACTGCCGTGCGCTCAGCGGTTGGCGATATACATCGTGATTTCGAAGCCGAAACGCAGGTCGGTATAAGCGGGGGTCGTCCACTGCATGACATGTCTCCTTGTTTGAGATTGAGTCGCAATACCGCATCGAATGTGCGGCCAGTCTCTTCAAAGCAAGGGACATGCCGGTGCGAGCCAGCGCTCGTCCGATGCAGCCAATGCTGCACGCGTGGCGAAGGGTGTTGCGTTTCGGAACACGGGTGCTACAGGATGCAACACCCGTGGGACAGAGGACGAGAAAGGCAGTGACCTGGCGGCGCGCCGCGAATGGCGCTTCAGGCGTCGCCCGACCCGCGGCCTGGATCGGCGCAAGGCATCTTGCGATAGATGGTGTTGCGCGACACGCCCAACGCCCGCGCCGCAGCCGAAACGTTGCCGCCATGGCGCGCCAGCGTGGCCGCAATGGTCGAAGCCGTCACGTCTTCTAGGCGTGCGTCCTCCAGCACCGAAACGTCCGCAAACGCGGGCGCCGCGGCCAAAGCGTGCGGCTCGCCGCGGCAGCGCAAATCGTCGAAGAAGTCATCGGGCAGATGCTCGCGGCGAATCTGGCCGTCGTCGTCGACCATGGCGGCGGCCGTGCGCAGCAGGTTGCCGAGTTGCCGGAAGTTGCCCGGCCACGCACAGCGCTCGAACAGCGCCATTACGTCCGGCGCGACGCTGAGCGGCAGCCGGTTCGTACGTCCGTGCGATTCGCGGTGCAGGAGCTTCTGGATCACGACCGCGAGATCCGTGCGGTCGCGCAGCGGCGGCAAGCGGACCACGAGGCCATTAAGCCGGTAATACAGGTCCTCGCGAAAGCGGTTCTGCGCGATCATCTCGCGCAAATCGCGGTGCGTGGCGCAAATGATCGCGACATCGACGGGTATGGTCTTCGTCGAGCCGAGCGGATTGACCATGCGCTCCTGCAGCACGCGCAAGAGGCGCACTTGCAGTGGGTACGGCATGTCGCCGATCTCGTCGAGAAACAGCGTGCCGCCATTCGCCTGCAACAGCTTGCCCGCCGAGCCCTTGCGCCGCGCGCCGGTAAACGCGCCCTCCTCGTAGCCGAACAGCTCCGATTCGATCAGCGATTCCGGAATCGACGCACAATTCACGGCCACGAACGGCCGGTCGCGGCGAGGCGAGTCGTTGTGAATGGCCTGCGCGAGCAACTCCTTGCCCGTGCCGGTTTCGCCGGTGACGAGAACCGGAATGTCCTTGCCGATCACCTTGCGCACCTTCGCGATCACGAGCGCCACCTGCGGGTCGCCCGTGTCGAGGTAGCTCAGGCGCGAGAGCCCCATGGAAGGCGGCTGCACCATCGCGCAGGCAGATGGCTGCGAAAGCGCGTCGTGCACCACGACAGGCCGGGCGCCTTCGGCCAGCGTTGCGCGCCTGAACTGCACGCGCGCGCAAACCACCGCCCCGTTGACCAGATTGAGCATGAGGTGCGGCTCCAGGCCCGAGCGCATCCGGTCGATCAGTTGCGCGCTCGTGGTCTGGAACAGCGACGACAACGTATGGGCCCGCAGTGCGGCGAGCGAGAGTCCGAGCTGAAACTGCGCGCTGCGGTTGGCCGAAAGAAAACGCCCGTCGCTCGTGAACGCGATGATGCCCTCCATGAGCGTGCCGAGAAATTCCGGGCGGCCATGAAACGAGACCTGCAGCGTCTCCTGAAAAGTCGTCGCAAATAAGTGATTCTCAATCATCTGCACGGACATGCGTGCAAGCGCCATGGTGTGCTGGTGATAGCTGCGATGGTCACCCGTTACGTCGAGCACGCCGATCACGTCGCCGTACGGGTCGAAGATCGGCACGCTCGAGCAGGTGAGGAAACGGTTCGCCGCGAGGTAATGCTGATCGCCATGCACGACCATGGCACAGCGCTCGGCGAGCGCGGTGCCGATTGCGTTGGTGCCCTGGCGGTCCTCGGCCCAGTTGGCGCCGGGCCGCAGCGCGACCTTCTCGGCGCGCTGGAGAAAATCGTCGTCGCCGATCGAATGCAGGATCAGGCCTTCTGCATTGGTCAGCACGATCATGCTTTGCGTGTTGACGATCTGCTCGTGCAGCGTTTCCATCACGGGCGTGGCGTGCATGCACAGCACGCGGTTCTGCTCGCGCTTCAACTCGAGCCCCGCGCCTGAAAGCACGTCGTAATCGGGTCTCGCCGTTGCGCGCAGACCGAATGTCTCCGATCGTTCGTGCGCCTTCTGAATCGATGGCGCGGGCCAGCCATTGCACACCGGGACCGCTTGCCCCGCGGCCATATGAACGTCGTCGCGCATACTCTCCTCCACGATTGGCCGGTACCTTGCCGGACACTTCAGTATTTCTCGGTGTCCTCTATTAGCAAGCTCCGGGCCATCCGGCCATCGAATCGAGCTGGCCGGTTTGCGCCGAACGCGCACGCGACGCGCAACACGCTGTGTAAGCGAACCGTATGCAAAGCTGCCTGCGTCGATCAAAACGCGTGGCGCAGCGATTCGCCATCCTGTGTATTACCGCAAATGGTCCGCGTGGAGGAATGCGGACTCACCCCGATGCGCGCATCAGTCGCGGCGTTCAATCCCAGGCGTAATGAAGGCCCACCCAAAAACCGCGCGGTGCGCCTGGTCCGACGAATTGCTCGTTCACGGGGTTCGCGCCATCGAACGTGTGGCCGGAGCCGTTGAAGAAGTTCTGACCCAGCACGCCGAAGCTCGCGTAGCGCTTGTCGAACAGGTTCGTCACGCTCGCGTAGATCTCCAGCCGTTTCGTGACGCGATAGCGCGTGTCGAGATCCACGAGCAGATAACCCGCGATTTTTCCATTGGAATCCTGATTGTTTTCGTCGCCTTGCGCATACACGCCGCTGCGCCACGTGATGTTGGTGCCGATGTTCCATTGTGCCGTGGCCGCGTAGTCGAGCCGCAGCTTGACGGCATGCGCCGGAATGCCTGGCACATGGTCGCCAGGCCGCACCGTCACGACGCCGTTCGCATCCGCCGACGAGTTCGCGGGGCTTTGCTCGGTCCATGTCGAGCGGTAGGTCGCATCCACATAGCTGTAGTTCAGTCCAATGCCAACGGGGCCGAACGTCGTGTGCCCCGCCAGTTCGACACCCTGGCGGCGGGTTTTGCCGACGTTCTGAAAATAGCCCTGCGTGCTGCCTGCTGCGCTCACGAACTCGATGTCGTTGGAAAGCGTGGTGCTGAATGCGGCGGCGCTCCACGTGGTCTGCGCACCGATACGACCGCGCGCACCTGCCTCGAACGTCTTCGAGACCACGGGCTGCAGCGCCGGATCGGCCACGAAGTCGTTCGGCAACGAGCACGGCGCGGCGGGGTCCGCGCACGCAAGCTCGATTGCGGTGGGTGCGCGCATGCCTTCGTTATAGGTCGCGTAGAAGGTAACGGTGGGCAGCGGATTCCAGTTGAGCCCCACGGCCGGATTGAAGCGCGAGAACGTGTGGTAACCGTCGAGCAGCGGTTGCACGCCGCTTTCGTCGGCAATGCGCGCGCTCGCCCAGTCGTAGCGTCCTGAAAGCGTGAGCGTCCATTGCGGCGTGAACGTGAGCGTCTCATTCAGATAGACGCCATAGTTCGCGTTGCGCGTTTTCGCATCGGTTTGCTGAACGAAATTGCCGATGCCGACTGTCGCGCGGTCGGGGGTGAAAGAGGCGTCCTGCGAAGACGAGACGTAATGCGAGTTCGCGAAATCCGCCGCTACGCCGGCAACGAGCTGGCTTCCCATGCCGCCCAGCTTGCCGAGCAGCGTGAGCTGCAGGCTCGCGCCGAAGCTGTCGGTCGTGACAACGGAGTCGACGTTCGTGCCCTCCAGCGTGTCGACGTTTCCGTCCTGGTCGATCGAGCCGTAGTCGGTGTTGTTGTTGCTGCTCACGTTTTCGTTGCGCAGATGCCGATAGTAGGCATTGCCGCTCAACTCCACATTGTCGTTGAAGAAGTGCTCGCCCGAGAGCGTGAGGTAGCCCACGCTGTTGCGGTTCAGGTCCGGAAATGTATAGGCCTGCCTCGGGTTGTCGAGAAACGAGCGCGGAATGGTCTGGCTGCCGTACAACTGGTTGTCCGCGCCGCCGCCCGAAATCGACAGCGTCGTATCGTCATCGGTGTAACGCAACTTGCCGAATGCCTGGCGCACGCGGCTCGCATTATGCTCGGCCCAGCCATTGTCGTTCGTTACATTCGCGTTCGCGTAGTAGTCGATGTGCTGCCCGAGCGTGCCGCCCTGCTCGAACTGCGCGCTCTTGCGCCCCCATGAGCCGCCCGAGAAGTCGATGTCGCCGCCGGGACTCGTGCGCCCGTTCTTCGTCGTAATCGCTATCGCTCCACCCAGCGTGTTCAGACCGTAGACAGGATTCGAGCCTGGAATGAGCTGGATCTTGTCGATCGCGCCGGTCGGTATCAGGTCCCAGTTCACGACGTCGCCAAACGGCTCGTTCACGCGCACGCCGTCGACGAACACCGACAATCCCTGAGGGGTGCCGAGCACCGGCGAAGCCGTGAAGCCGCGATAGGTCAGGTTCATCTGGAAGGGATTGCCCTGGGCATCGGTCACGCTCACACCTGGCAGATTCGCGGCGAGAAAGTCGGTCAGCGTTTCGCGGTGCTGTACCGCGATGTCCTGCGCACTCACGGTCTGCACATTGGCCGGCACCTTTGCGAGCGGCGTGCCGATGCCGAGCAGCGGCGTTGTGCCGACCACCACGACCGCGGGCAGCAGGGTCGGGCTCGACGTTGCGCTCGCCGCGTTTTCATCCGCGCTTATATTCCCTGCGTTCTGCGCTTGCGCGCCGGCAAGCCCAGGCGTACCGAGTGCGACGCTCAACCCAAGCGCCGCATACGTGCGCCTCGCGCTGCCTCGGCTCACGCCCGCCACCTTCTCTGGGATCAACTTTCGTCTCCATCTGTTTTCTGCGCTCAGACCCGCTCAACGCCGAAGCGCCGGGTACAGACCGATGCGCACACAACCGTCTCCTCTTTGCCGGAATCTAGCCAGGAACGTGCCAGCCCGGTTGCAGGCAGCCTTCTCCGTGCTGCGCTTGTGCCTCGGCACGCGCGCTACCGTGCAGCGCCCGCTGCCGCGAATGCCCCACTGTCACGTTCGCCAACACTTTTCGCCTCGGCCTGTACCGGAATGCAACACATCGGCCCCATGCGGGGCACCTCGCCGGCGCGCCGGTCAACGGGCTGGATCGCCTTGTGCGCAACGCTTCGCGGCGAATGGCATACGACTTGCAAGAACGGCTGCGCACCCGGACCGGCCTCATCCCTCGCTCATCCAGCCTGACCGCTTCCCGGCCGTGCATCGACAAATATTCAGGAGACGAAGATGAATAGACGCTCGGCTGCGGCAAGCCGGCTTGCGACCTGCGCAATGGCCATCGCGGCGGCGATGTCCCTGAACGCGGGCCCAGTGGACGCCGCCTCGGACTATCCGCCCGTGACCTATGACCGCCTGACCCGCGCGCAAAGCGATCCAGGCTGGCTCACGTACTACCGCAGCTACAACGGCCAGTCGCATTCGCCGCTCAAGCAAATCGACGCGTCGAACGTCGGCGAGTTAAAACAGGCGTGGAGCTACCAGTTTCCCGCCGAGTTGAAGCAGGGCTTCGAGGCGACGCCGATCATCAATGGCGACTATCTATTCGTCAGCACGCCGAAAGATAACGTCTACGCATTCGACGCGAAGACAGGCACGCAACTCTGGAAATACGAGCCGAAGCTGGGCGCCGAATCGTTCAAGACGGCGTGCTGCGACGTGGTGAACCGCGGCGTGGCGCTCTACGGGAAGAACGTCTATATCGCCATGCTAAGCGGCGAAATCGCCGCGCTCGACGCGAAGACCGGCAATGTGGTCTGGAAAAAGCAGATGTTCGAACCGGGCCTTGGCTACGCGTTCTCGCTCGCGCCGCTCGCACTCGACGGCTCGATTGTCGTAGGCACCTCGGGCGGCGAGTACGGCATACGCGGCTACATCGCTGCGTTGAACCCCGACGACGGCGCGATCGTGTGGAAGCGCTACACCATTCCGGACTCCGGCGAAAAAGGCTCGGAGACCTGGCCCGACGGCATGCAGGCGCACGGCGGCGGCGCCGCGTGGCTCACCGGCACCTACGACGCCGCGAGCCGCACGCTCTACTGGGGCGTGGGCAACCCCGGCCCGTGGCTCGCCGCGCTGCGCCCCGGCGATAATCTGTACTCCGATTCGCTTCTCGCGCTCGACCCGAAGAACGGCAAGCTCAAATGGCATTACCAGTACACGAGCAACGACACGTGGGACTATGACGGCGTCAATACGCCGATCCTCGCGAACATCCAGTACAAGGGCAAGGATTACGACGCCATCATTCACGCAGACCGCAACGGCTTCTTCCACGCAATCGACCGGCAAACGGGCAAGCTGATCTACGCGGAGCCGTTCGTCAAGGCGACCTCGGTAACAGGCTACACGGACGAAGGCAGGCCGGTACAGGACCCGTCGAAGTATCCGAAAGCCGGCACGACCATCGACACTTGCCCGAGCTTTCTGGGCGGCAAGAACTGGTGGTCGGTGTCCTACGATCCGGATCGGCACATTGCCGTGGTGCCCGCGCTGCATGCGTGCATGAGCCTCTCGGGCAAATCCGTGAGCTACATGGAAGGCTTGCCCTATCTCGGCGAAGGCTTCGAAATCAAGCCCGAACCGGGCAGTGAAGGTTATGGCGAGTTGCAGGCCATCGACGTGAACACCGGCAAGAAGCTCTGGGGCCACTGGAGCAAGATGCCCTGGAACGGCGGCGTGGCGACGACGGCGAGCGGTCTCGCGTTCAGCGGCTCGCTCGACGGCCATCTCTACGCGTTCGACGTCGCCACCGGCAAGGTGCTCTGGGAAAGCCCGCAACTTGCGAGCGGCATCATTGCGCAGCCTTCCGTGTTCGAAGTCGACGGCAAGGAATACGTAGCCGTGCTCGCCGGCTACGGCGGCGCCAATCCGATCTGGGGCGGCCCGATGGCCGATGTGGCGAAAGATGTCCCGCGCGGCGGCACGCTCTACGTGTTCGCACTCGAGCGCGGCTGACCCGACGCGGAACTACGCTCCCGCTTTTCGCCGCACGCGCAAGCCACCCGCGCGTGCGTGCGGCCCCGACTTCACTGGAACGCACGATCATGAACATCCGGATCACCTATCTCGCCGTGGCCGCCGCGCTCGCGGCAGGCGGCGCGCACACCGGCGCGCATGCGGCGGCGAACGCTGTGCGTGTTTGCACGCTGCCGGGCAGCCCCACCGCTGCGCTCGACCAGGCCGTCGCGCGCGCCGTGCTGAAAACCGCCGGCGTGACCGCAACGTTCGTCACGCGCGGCATCGACGACGACGGCGGCGACGACGGCATCTCGGCACATGAGCTAGCCAGCGCGCTGGGCCGCGACTGCGACCTCGTTGCCGGTTTCCCGCGCTCGAGCGTCGCCGACGCATCGGGCTCGCAGATGATCTTTTCGCAAGGCTATCTGCGCTCGGGCTATGTGAGCGTCACGTTACGCCACCCGCCCGCCGCAGCGGCGGCTGCCGACAGCAAGGAGACGGTCGCCGCGACCTGGTCCAGCCCGTCGCAGCTCATCGCCGTGCAGCAGAAGAACGCGCGCTTCGACCTGGAAAATACCTCCGAACTGACGGTCGATGCGGTCGCAAAAGGACGCGCACAGCGCGCAATCGTCTGGTATCCGGCAGTCGTGGCTTACGAGCATGCGCATCCGCAGCAGCAATTCGCGGTTGCGGCGACAGCCTCGCCGTACGCCGACTGGCATCTCGTGTTCGCATCGGGCTCCGGCATGCGAGCGCTGCAAACACGCATAGACGATGCGCTCGCGCGCATGAACGGCGACGGCCGCCTCGCCGCACTCACGCGCGGCTGGACACTGCCGGAAGGCGCTGCTAGCGAGGCGCATTCGAATGCGGCCTCGCTCGACGGCACGAAGGCGTCGTATCGGCGTGCCGCCATGCACACGGCTGGCGCTTTCATCAAGGTCTCGGCAACCACTGGCGGCAACGCGCCCGAATTCGACCACGAGCAGGTCGAGCACGGCCAACATATTTATTCGGAATCCTGTGCAAAGTGTCACGGCGCGCAACTCGAAGGCATTACCGCGCCCGCGCTGAGCGGCCCGGCCTTCGCCCCGACGGCGAATTCGCATCTGACGATAGGCGGCATTTACCAGTACATGTCGACCAACATGCCAGCCGACCGCCCGGGCAAGATGACCGATCAGGAATACGCAGATTTGATGGCCTACCTGCTCTACACGAACGGCTACGACGCAGGCAACACGAAGCTCACCTCCGAAACCGCGCAATCGTCGACCACCCCGCTCAACGCCGGCCCGCGCCACTAACCCCACTCAGGAAACTAGCATGATCACCCGTAATCGCAGACTCTTCATCCTTCACGCCGCCGGTCTTTGCGCAGCGCTCGCGACGGCCGGGCGCGCACTCGCCGCACCGGCACTCGTCGACGAGAACGACACCACCGCGAAGTCGCTAGGCTATCGCGCGAAGGCCAGCAGCGTCGACGCCGGCAAGTTCCCGAAGTACGCTGCGGGCCAGCGCTGCGCGAGTTGTCGCTTCTATGCGGGCGCGGCGGGCGATGCCGCAGGCGCGTGCCCGATGTTCCCCGGCAAGGCGGTTGCCGCCGATGGCTGGTGCAACGTCTACGCCCAGCGCGCCTGAGTGCGCCTGAGTGCGCCTGAGTGCGCCTGAGTGCGCCTTGAGTGTGCCCGCTACGTGCCCTCACAGCGTCATGCCGCCATCGATCGTGAAGGTCGATCCCGTCATGTAGCCGGGCTCCTTGCGCGCAAGCCACGCAACGAGTCCGGCGATCTCGTCCGGGTCCGCCGCGCGCTTGAGCGCAATGGGCGGCTTGATTGCCTCGATGTGCCCGGCGGTCATGTCCGTGACCGTGGGGCCCGTCTGAATTTAACGACAATCGGCCGTGGACACCGGCCAACGAATCGTCCAGAATCGCCCAATTCACGACTTTCGCGGCCAGCCTCCGTTCGCACCATGAAAATCGCGGCGCTTTCCGACATTCACGGCAATCTGCCCGCTCTCGAAGCGGTGCTCGACGATATCGAGCGGCAACGGGCAGATGTCATCGTCAATCTTGGCGATATTCTTTCTGGCCCACTTTATCCATCGCAAACGGCGGACCGGTTGATGCAGCTTGGCTTGCCCACGATTCGCGGCAACCATGAAAGACAGTTGCTCGACCCGGATTGCACGCGCATGGGGCCTTCGGACCGTTTCGCGCGCGAGGCGCTTAGTGAAGCACACCTGGCGTGGGTCGGCGCATTACCTGCCACGCTATGGCTCGAAAGCGACGTGCTGCTCGTGCACGGCACACCGCAGGACGACCTCTCCTATTTCCTCGAAACCGTCACGGCAGACGGATGCCGAACCGCAACGCATGGCGAAGTCAGACGCCGCGCAGCCGAAGTCGAGGCAACGTTGATTCTGTGTGGCCATACGCACCTCGCCCGCTCGATGCAACTCGCGGACGGCCGCTTCATCGTGAACCCGGGCAGCGTGGGCCTACCCGCGTACGAGGACAGACACCCCTTCCCGCATCGCATGGAAACGGGTACGCCGCATGCCCGCTACGCGAGCGTCACGAGAAGCCCGCGCGGCTGGGAGGTGGAGTTTCGCGCCGTGGAATACGACTGGCACGCGGCCGCCGAACTCGCTGCCGCCAATGGACGACCCGACTGGGAAACGGCGCTGCGCACCGGCTATTGCTGATAGCGCCCGTGCGCAGCGCCGCGTATCGGCGTGCTACACCGTCACCACGATCTTGCCGAACTGCCCGTTGGTTTCGAGGTAGCGGTGCGCATCCACCATGTCTTCGAACGTAAAGGTACGGTCGATCACGGGCTTGAGCGCGCCGCTCTCAAGTCCCTTGAGCACGTATTCCACCGCGGCCTTGCGGCGCTCGGCGTCGCCGCTCGTGAGCCAGATGTTGTGGGCCTTCACGCTAATGACCTTCGCGATCATCTCCAGCACGGGTAGCGTCGTGGCGCGTTCATCGAGCGCGCCGTAGAGATACGCGATCCCTTGAAATGACAGCGCCGAGATGAGCTTCGCGAAGTTCGGACCACCAACCGGATCGAACGCGACGCGCGCCCCTTTTCCGCCGGTGATGCGCATAATCTCGTCAACCAGGTCCGTCTCGTCGGTCACGACCACGTGCGCCGCGCCCGCATCGAGCAATTGCTGTTTCTTGCTCGCGCTGCGTGTGAGCGCAATCGAAGTCGCGCCCGCGTAGTTGGCCATCTGGATCGCCGCGAGTCCGACACTGCTCGACGCAGCAGGCACGACAACATAGTCGCCCGCGCCCACCTTCGCGTCTTCGATCAGCGCGCCGTAGGCGGTGACATACATCATCCATACCGACGCGGCCTGCGCGAACGAAAGCGATTCAGGATGCCTGACGACCGCATAGTCCGGCACGACGATGCTTTCTCCGTACGTGTGATACTGATTCATCGAGAACGACGGGATCACATTGACCTTGTCTCCCGATGCGAAGCCCACTACGCCTTCGCCCACGGCGTCGACCATGCCGGCCGCTTCGTACCCGAGCCCTGCCGGAAAGCGCACAGGTTCGATGTACTGATCGTTTCGCCACATCGATTCCGCGCGATTCAGGCCGATGGCCTTCACCGTGATGCGAACCTCGCCAGGGCCGGGGGCGCGCACCGATTCGTCCACGAATTGCAGCACTTCCGGGCCGCCTGCTTCTGCAAACCTGATAGTCCGTGACATGATCAACTCCTGCTTCGATAGATGATGGAGCAATGAACGTCTCACAAGGCCGCTGCGGCCTGCGAGTTCGACTGATGAACGGGGCGCTTTTCGTCGCCGTGTGATCGACAATTTAGCGAGCCGCGACGCAAAGTAAAAAGACTTTCTGGGAAGGGGGGCATGCCTTGCGGGCATGGCAGGGAGGCTCACGCGTGCCGTGGCGGCTTGCGCGGCCTGTGGATCAAGGAAGGATGAGTTCGTCGAGCCGTGAAAGAAATAGCCGCAACGTGGGCGAAGCGTTGGCGCGACTGTACCCCACCACGAGGTCGACCGTCGGCGCCTCGCCCTCCAGCGGACGGCTCACAACAGACCATGGCAGCAGGTTGTTTGCATACTCCGGCATGAGCGCCAGGCCGCGCGTGGAAGCCACGAGCGACATGGCCATGGCAAGGTTGTCCACGCGGTGCTCGGTGGCCACCTCCACGCCCTGCGCCTGCAGATAGCCCACGATCACCTCGTGCAGCACACGCGCCTTGTTGGACGCCATGACGAACGGCTCGCCCGCAATGTCCTGCGCACAGATGGCGGATTTCGCCGTGAGCGGGTGATCGCTCGGCATCAGCACGACGAGCCGCTCGCGGTTCACCACGCGGTATTCGAGGTCGTAGCCGGGCTCCGCGCGCAGAAAGCCAAGATCGAGCTTGCCGCGCGCGAGCGCGTCGGCGACGTCCGGCGAGTAGTAACTCGAGACGGTCACGTCGATATTGGGCAACTCGTCGCGCAGCACGCTCATCGCGCGCGGCAGCCAGGTCATTTCCTGGCCTGTGAGGAAGCCCAGCGCGAACACCTTGCGCTCGGGCAGCGCCGCGCGGCGCGCAGCCTCGGCAGCAGCGTCCACCTGCGCCAGCGCGAGCCGTGCATGGTCGAGAAAGGCCTTGCCAGCGGCGGTTAGCTCCACGCCCCGCGCGCTGCGGATGAACAGCGCCACGCCGACCTGGTCCTCCAGATCGCGAATCTGCCGGCTCAGCGACGGCTGCGACGTGAATAACCGCTGCTCCGCGGCCACGGTCAGGCTGCCGGTTTCGGCCACGGCCACGAAGTACCGCAGATGCCGCAGTTCCATCGCTCTCTCCAGTCTGGCCCATGCCTCGCAGGTATGCCGGCAAGCCTACAAAGTCTTTTTCCGCCGCGCAAGCACCCTCTAGAGTTCCGCACATGGCTGCACGCACGGCGGGCATCGAGCAAGACTCGCCGCGCGCTCACAGTCTCGGCCGCCCGAAAGCCATCGCTCGCGGGTATGGCTTCAACCGTCGATCAGGAAATACGCCATGTCTCAGCTCACCGGCAAGACCGCGCTCGTTACGGGCGCCTCGCGCGGCATCGGCCGCGCCATCGCACTCTCGCTCGCCAGCGCAGGCGCGCAGGTGCTCGTGCACTACGGCAGCGCCGAGGATGCCGCCGACGCAGTCGTCGCCGAAATTCGCGCAGCGGGCGGCAAGGCCCAGAAGGTGGGCGCGAACCTGCGCGACGCCGACGGTCCGCATCAACTGGCCAAGCGCGTGCGGGCAATCGTCGGCGACCGGCTCGATATTCTCGTTGCCAACGCCGGCATCTCGAAGTCGGCGCCGCTCGAAGGCACGACTGTCGAAGAGTTCGACGACCTGTTCGCCGTGAACGTGCGCGCGCCGTACTTTCTGGTTCAGCAACTCCTGCCCACCATGTGCAAGGGCAGCAGCATCGTGCTGCTTTCCTCGCTCGCCGCGCGCGCGGCCGTTGGCGCGATTTCCGCCTATGCGGCGAGCAAGGGCGCGGTGGATACGCTCGTCGCCCACTTCGCTTCGGCGCTCGGGCCGCGCGGCATCCGCGTGAACGCCGTCGCGCCGGGCGTGGTGGCCACCGACATGTCGACCTTCACGAAAACCGAAGCGGGCCGCGCGACGGCGCTGGGTATGCAAGCGTTCAAGCGCATCGCGCAGCCGGAGGACATTGCCGAAGCCGTCACGTTCCTCGCCTCCGACGCGGCCCGCTGGATCACCGGCGACACGCTGCGCGTGGACGGCGGATCGAAGCTTTGAGACGTCGCTCGAACTTGAGCGCACCCAACAACACGAAACAATAAGGCATCCAAAATGAATGCGAACAACCTCAAACTGTTCTCACCTGCGAAAGTGGGCCCGGTGGAACTCGATCACCGCGTCGTACTGGCGCCGATGACGCGCCTACGCGCCGAACCCGACCACACCCCGAGCGCGATGATGGTGGACTACTACCGCCAGCGCGCCTCGGCGGGCGGCTTGCTGATCACGGAAAGCGCGCATCCATCCTACGACAGCCGCGGCTATATCGGCGCGCCTGGCATCTATACCGATGCGCACGTCGAAGCCTGGCGGAGAATCACGCGAGCCGTGCATGCCGAAGGCGGCAGCATCTTCATGCAGATCGCCCACGACGGCCGCCAGTCGCACGTGGACCTGAGCTGGGGCAACGCGCCGGTCGCGCCTTCCGTGGTCCCGTACGAGACCACGGTGCTCACCCAGAACGGCTGGGTGCCGAACTCGCCGCACCGCGCGCTTGCGCTCGCCGAAATTCCCGCGTTGGTCGAGTCGTTCCGCCGCGCCGCCGTGCGCGCGAAAGAAGCCGGGTTCGACGGCGTCGAACTGCACAACGCGAACGGCTATCTCGCCGACACCTTCCTCCAGGACGGCACCAACAAGCGCAGCGACGCCTACGGCGGCACCGTCGAAAAGCGCGCCCGCTTCTCGCTGGAGGTGGTCGATGCGTTCGCCTCCGTGTGGGGCGCTGACCGCGTAGGCGTGCGCGTGTCGCCGAGCGGCCGCTGGGGCGCGATAACGGACAGCGATCCGCAAGCCACGTTTGGCTACTTTGCCGACCGTCTCGACGCATATGGGCTAGCCTACCTGCACGTGATCGAGCCGCGCGTCATGGGTACCGAAACGCTGGTGGAAGGAGAAGCGCCCGTGGCTTCGGCGTTCCTGCGCCGGCACTTTTCCGGCCCGATCATCGCCGCGGGCGGCTTCGACCGGGCAGGCGCCGAACAGATCCTGCAACGCGGCGACGCCGACCTCGTGGCTTTCGGCCGCTGGTTTTCCTCGAATCCCGACCTGCCTGAACGCCTTCGCCACGGCCACCCGCTCACGCCGTACCGCCGTGATGCGTTCTGGGGCGGCACCGAACGCGACTACAGCGACTTCGGGACGTACGAAGAAGCGCACACCGCAGCTGACTGAATTCGCTGAGCACTCGCAGAACCCCCGCCTTACCCGCATACATTCACTGGAGCACTACCATGAGCACCCAACCTGTCGTTTTGATTACCGGCGCGTTGAGCGGTATCGGCCGCGCCACCGCTCTCGCTTACGCGCGCGACAAGGCAAGCGTAGTCGTTGCCGGCCGCCGCGACGAGCCTGGCCGCGCACTGGCGGAGGAACTTCGCGAACTCGGTGCGCAAGCCGAATACGTCCATGCCGACATCAGCAAGGAAGATGACGTGCGCGCGCTGGTCGAGCGCACGATCGAACGTTTCGGGCGCATCGATATTGCGGTCAACTCAGCGGGCGTGGAAGGCGAGGCGGGTCCCGTCACCGAGCAAACGCCTGAGCGCTACGCGGCCGTGTTCGATGCGAACGTGCTCGGCACGCTGCTCGCAATGAAACACGAACTGCGCGCCATGACGGCGCAGGGCGGCGGCAGCATCGTCAACGTTTCGTCGACCATGGGCTCGCGTGGCGCGCCCAATGCGGCGCTGTACGTGGCGAGCAAGCATGCGGTGGAGGGCCTCACAAAGTCGGCTGCACTCGAAGCGGCGCCGTTCGGCGTGCGCGTGAACGCCGTGGCGCCCGGCCCCGTGCAGACCGCCATGCTCGACCGCTTCATGCCCGACCCGGCGCGCAAAGCGGCCGCGCTCGCGGGCGTGCCGCTCAAGCGCGCGGGCAACCCCGAGGAGATTGCCGACGCGATCCGCTTTGTCGGCTCCGACGAGGCCAGCTTCATGACGGGCGAAATCCTGCGCGTGAACGGCGGCCGGACCGCGGCGTGATTTTCATTGCGCCGCCGCGCTCAACCTCCTCGCTATCAACGTGAACGCCCCTAAGGTGATTGCCATGTCCACGCCTCGTTTCGATGAACTTCCCCCCGCACTCAGAACCGTGCAAACCCGCCCGCTCTTCGTGATGCGGCTCGACGTCAAGCCGATAGAGATCATCGGCCAGACCGGGGGCGCGCTGCGCCGTGTCGGCATCGTGCCGTCCGGTACGTTTGCAGGCGAACGCCTTTCGGGCGTCGTGCTCGATGGCGGCAGCGACTGGCAGACCGTACGCGGTGACGGCAGCACGACGCTCGATGTGCGGCTGCTCCTGCGCACCGACGACGGTACGAAGCTGCTGATGTCGTATCGCGGCGTGCGTCATGGCGAGCCGGAAGTCTTGCAGCGGTTGGATCGGGGGGAAGCCGTTGACCCTGCCAGCTATTACTTTCGGACCAATCCTGTTTTCGAAGCGCCCGCAGGTCAGTACGAGTGGCTCAATCGCGTCATTGCTGTTGGCACGGGGCACCGTTTTCCGGGGGGGCCGGTTTATAGCGTTTTCGAGGTGCTTTGAGTTTTGTGCTTCGCCGGGACCCCGCCTTACGGGACCGCGCCGATATGCGGCTGCAGCGCCTTGAGCCAGCACGCCACCACCACCGCCCCGCCATCGGGTCTGCCGATCGCGCGCGCGCCCAGATAGCTCGCCCGGCCCGCGCGCGGCGTCATTCGCTCGGTGCCTTTCGCCCCCGTCTCCGCGGCGCTCACCGCCTGCGCCCACGCTTCGGCCACCGGGCACGCCGAATTCAGGGCGTTTTCCAGCGCATCGGCAGCGGGCACGAGTGCATCGAGCATCGTGCGGTCGCCCGGCTTCGCGCCGCCCAGTTCGCTGATCGCCTCGGCCGCGCCGTGCATGGCGGCCGCCCAATCCAGCGCACCGGGCTGTACTGTCTCGCCAAGCGTGCGCGAAGCGCGCAGTAGCGCTGTTGCATAGAACGGCCCGGAACTGCCCGCTATTGCGCGGCGCAATGCCGTGCTGAGCGCGGCGAGCGCGCTGCCCGGCGAACCAAGCGCGCCTTGCGGCACAGCGAGCACGGCCTGCGCGGCACGATGCATGCTCGCGCCCAGATCGCCGTCGCCGGCGCGGGAATCGAGGTCCGTGAACAGCGCTTCGTTCTCGATCAATGCGTGCGCAACGGCATCGAGCGCCGGTTTGAGACGCTGCGCCCATGCTTCGCTGGCGGCATCGGCGGGCGTTGCGCCCGACTCTGCGCGCGCTTGCGCTGCCGAAAACGCAGGCTCGATACGGATCAGCCGATTCACCGCGCCGACGCCGGGCCACGCGTGCGCTTCGGTGTCGGCGTCGAGCAATGCGAGTCTGGCGTCGTCGAGCCGAAGCACGGAGATCGAACATCCCGGCATATTGAGCGCCGAGAGAAACGTGCCGGTCCATGCGCGTTCGACCACCACATCACGTCGATTCAGGCTATCGAATGCATCGCGCATGATGATCGCCAGTTCCATCTCCGGGGTCGCGCCCAGCCCGTTCACGAGCAGCGCCACGCGCTCGCCGCTTTTCAACGCCAGGTCTTCGACGATGTTGGCGAGCAGCGTCTCCGTCAATTCGCCCGCTGTCATCGGCGTCGTGCGTTCCACGCCCTTCTCGCCGTGAATGCCCATGCCGAGTTCGATCTCGTCGTCGCCCAGCAGAAAGCCGGCTTTCTCGGCGCCAGGCAGCGTGCAGCCATCGAGCGCCACGCCCATCGTGCCGAGATTGGCGGCCGCGCTGCGGGCAATCGCGGCCACGAGTTCCAGCGCGTCGCCGCGCGCGGCCGCTGCGCCCGCGATCTTGTGCACTAGCACAGTCCCCGCAATGCCGCGCCGCTGATTGCGCTCCGTATGTCCGCGCAACGACACGTCGTCCGCCACGATGACGATTTCGACCGGAATGCCCTCGGCGCGCGCCAGTTCCGCCGCCAGACCGAAATTGAGCCGGTCGCCCGTGTAGTTCTTCACGACGAGCAGCGCGCCGTTCGGGCCAGCGCTCGCGCGGATCGCGGCGAGCACGGCGTCGGTCGAGGGCGATGTGAAGACTTCGCCGCACACCGCGGCGCTCAGCATGCCTTGCCCCACGTAGCCGCCATGCGCGGGCTCGTGGCCGCTACCGCCACCCGAGATCACCGCAACCTGGCGCGCAAGCGGGCCCGGCAGCGGATTGCGAACGAGGACGTTTTCGTCGCCAAGCACGGCGACATGCGGCGCAGTGCGCGCAATGCCTTCGAGCATCTCGCGCACCACAAACAACGGGTCGTTGACGAGCTTCTTCATGTGAGTCCCTCGAAAGAGTAACAGGGGCAGAAACAGCGCACCGCGCGATCCCTTCACGCCATGGGCGTATTGAAGCACGGGCGTCAAAACGCGCTCCGGATGTGTGCCCCGCCCGTCGTAAAAAATCCCGGCATGGCCCAGGCCGCCTAGGTAAAAACACCAATCAAAGCGGCACATCGAACACCCGTTATTCAGGCAGTAGCGTCCGATCACGGACTTGCCCGTGCCGTCGCCGTCTGCATGCCTGGAACGCCATGGCCCCTCTGCCCGCCTCCCGCGCTGATGCCGGTGCCTTCACCCGTAACCTGCCCATTCCCGCCGAGCAACGCGGCGCAAGGGGCGATGTGCCGAATCGCGTTGCATAGCGATGAACGTAGCTGAACTATCCGCATCCATACCACAGGCCCCCTCCCGCGCGCCCGGCAAAGGCGTCGCCGCTGCGCTGGCCGTTGCGCTGATCGTATGCGTGGCAATTGGCGCGACGCTGAGCGCGAACCTTTCGCGTGGAACGGCCGACTCGCGGCTGCGTCAGGAACTGAACATCACGTCGGAACTCGAAGCCCTCCTCACGCTGCATATCGCGGCGAATACCGACTTCCTCAAAGGCGTGGGCACGGCGGGCTACACGTCGCGCGCATGGCCGATCAAGCGGGCCGCCGTGGTGGCCGGCATTTACGACCGGCTCGAGCACGACTTTGCCGGCGCGCCGCGCAATGCGCGCACGATCCGCCAGTTGCGCCAGTTGAGCGCCGTCTGGCCCGAGCAGCTCGACGCGGCCGCGCGCAATATCGCGCTCGCCGACGCGGGGGCAAAGCTCGAGCCCGCCCTGATGCAGCGCGCGAACGAAACGCTCAGCTCCATCATGTCGCTCCTCACCGAGCTGCGCTCCGGGCAACGCGAGCAAATCAGGGTGGTGCAGTTCGGCGCGCAGGCACAGCTCGCGCGGCAAAAAATCTCGCTGATCGGCACCGCGACAGCCGGCGCGCTGCTGCTGCTCTTCACGCTATTCACGAGCCACCGCGCCGCGCTTTCCCGCAGCGCAGCGAAAATCGTGGCGTTCGAATCCGAACGGCGGTTTCGTGAGTACTTCGAACAGCATCCGGTCGCGATGCTCATTTTCGACGTTCGCTCCTATACGATCCTCACCGCGAACGCAGCGGCCCAGCGTCAATACGGCGCGAGCCTGCAGCAGCTCAAGGGCATGTCGATCGAGCAGCTTCGTCCGCCGACCGAAACCGAAGCGTTCCGCCGCGACCTGCACGGCTATGTCAATTCCGGCGCCCAAAGCGGCGCAGGCGGCGTGCGCCGGCATGTGCGCGTTGGCGGAGAAGTGATCCACGTCGATATCGCATGGCACATGCTGGACTATGCGGGCCACGATGCATGTTTCATCACGGCGCACGACGTCACGGCGCACGAGCAGGCGCGAGAGCATTTGCGCATTCGCAGCCGGGCGCTGGAGGCTTCGAGAAACGCCGTCATCATTTCGCAGAAGGCCGAGGGCGAGAGTATCGTCACCTACGCCAATGCTGCATTCGAGCGCATTACCGGCCGCGCCGTGGAGGAGGCGAAACGCGCCGAGCATTGGAGCATGCTCGATTGCGACGTATCGTCCCCCGATGCCGATACCATTCGGCGTGCCATGCAATCCGAGCGCGAAGCCGAAGGCCTGCTCAAGTGCTACAGGCCCGATGGTTCGCCCTACTGGATCGAGCTGCATGTCGCGCCCGTGCTCGACGAGCGCAATCGCCCCACCCATTGCGTGAGCGTGTTCAACGACGTTTCCGAGCGCATCCGCTATCAGGAGCAGTTGCGCCTGCAAGCCAACGAAGACTCGCTCACGCATCTGCCGAACCGGCTCGGCCTCAAGGCGCGTTTGCATGAGCTGGTCAGGACAGCGCTGCACGAGCAGCAGAAGTTTGCGCTGGTGTTCATCGACCTCGACAACTTCAAGGAGGTCAACGACTCGCTCGGCCATACCGCGGGCGACGAAGTGCTGTGCGAAGTGGCGCGCCGCCTGTCCGCCAATATTGCGCACGGCGAGATCGTCTCGCGATACGCAGGCGACGAGTTCGTCGCCGTGCTGTATGGGCGAGGCAACGCCGAGAACTTCGTCGCCGCCGCGTCGAGCATGCAGGAATCCTTGACACATGGTCTGCTGATCGGCAACAAGGTCATCGTGCCCCTGGCCTGTGTCGGCCTCGCCGTGTTCCCCGATCATTCAAGCGACCCGGACTCCCTGCTCAAGTACGCCGACTCCGCCATGTATCGCGCCAAGTCGATAGGGCCCGGCAGCATGCAGGTGTTCGACATGACCATCGCCAGGCAGAACCTGGAGCGGGCGAGCCTCGCGCAGGCGTTGCGCCTCGCCGTGGCGTCGCGCGCGTTTGCCGTTGCATGGCAGGCGAGAGTCAACCCGACGTCGGGCGAAACGATGGGTTTCGAGGCGCTCGTTCGCTGGCACGATCCGGAGCGCGGCCAGGTCGGCCCCGCGTTGTTCATCCCGCTTGCCGAAGAGAATGGCCTGATCGTGCAGATCGGCGAGTTCGTTTTCGACGAGGCGTGCCGCCAGGCCCGCGAGTGGGCGCGCCAGTACCCCGACATCGTTGTTTCGGTAAACGTATCGCCAGTCCAGTTCATGCGAGCGGACTTGCCCGCCATGATGGCGGAAACGCTCGCGCGCACAGGCGTGAGCCCGCGCAATATCGAACTGGAAATTACGGAGGGCGTGCTCATGGCGCCCCGCTCGCTCGCCACGCTGCGCGCGCTTCGCGAGATGGGGCTCTCGGTCGCGATCGACGACTTCGGTTCGGGTTATTCCAGTCTTGGGTACATTCGCAGCTTCATGCCCGATCGCCTCAAGCTCGACATGTCGTTCGTGAGAGGGATTGGCCACTCGCGCGCGGACGAGGTCATCGTGAAAGCGGTGCTCACCCTCGGCCATACGCTCGGCATGCGTGTAGTGGCCGAGGGCGTGGAGACGCCGCGGCAACTGGAATTCCTGATCGAAAACGGCTGCAACGAGGCGCAGGGCTACTTGTTTTCACGCCCGGTCGATGCCGCGAGCGCGCAGACCTACCTGGAAGCGAGCCATGCGGCCAGCGTTCACCCGCGCTAACCTGCTCAGGTGGCTCACGGGGCCGCGCGCCATTTTCCATGGCAGCCTCGCGGTCGCCTTCATCATGGCGTCGCTGTGCGCGACGGTGCTCTACGAGAGCCGCCACGACGCCCTCGAGCGCGCCCGGGAGAACTCGCGCAACGTCGCGCTCGTCGCCGAACGCGACATCGAGCGCAATTTCGAGCTTTACGCGCTTTCGCTGCAGGCCGTGGTCGACGGCATCGGCCGGCCCGACGTCATGGCGTTGCCCGCGCACCTGCGCAGCCAGCTGCTGTTCGATCACGCCATTACCGCGGAATATCTGGGCTCGATACTGGTGCTCGACGAAGCGGGCAACGTCGTCATGAATTCGGCCACCGACACGCCGCCGAAGGCCAATTTCGCCGACCGCGACTACTTCACGGTTCAGCGCGAGAATCCCTATGCTGGCCTGTACGTGAGCGCGCCATACCGTTCGCGCCTGCGCAACGGCGCGCCAAGCATTGCGTTGAGCCGAAGACTGTCGCATCCCGACGGATCGTTCGCCGGCATCGTCATGATCGCGATAAACCTCGAGTATTTTCACCAGCTGTTCGCCGGGCTCTCGCTCGGCCCGCACGGGGCGATTTCGCTGATCGCGCAAGACGGCACCATGATCATGCGCCAGCCCTACGACCCGGCCGTGGTGAGGCGCAACATCCGCAACGCCAGTACGTTTCGCCACTTTGTGAGCGCGAAAGAAGGCAGTTTCTCGGACACGTCGTCGATCGACGGCACACGCCGCCTGTATTTTTTCCGCAATTTCCCGCGCCAGCCGCTCATCATCATGGTGGCGGAAGCCGAGCCCGATATCTACGCTGCGTGGCGGCGGCGTGCGCTGACCATCGGCACGCTCATGGGCACTTTCGCCATTGGCTTCGTCGCGCTTTCATTCGTGCTCGCCACGCAATTGCGGCGCAGAATGCTCGCCGAGTCCGAACTGCAGTTGCTCGCGCGCACGGACAGCCTCACGGGCCTGAACAATCGCCGCACGCTCGGAGAAATCCTCGAACAGGAGTGGCGGCGCGCAAAACGCGCGCGCAGCGTGTTCTCGCTGCTCTTCGTCGATATCGACCGGTTCAAGGACTATAACGACCAGTACGGTCACCAGGCCGGCGACGACGCACTCGCCGCCGTGGCACGCTGCATTGGCGAAAACATCCGCCGGCCCGCGGACACCGCCGCCCGTTACGGCGGCGAAGAGTTCATCGTCGTGTTGCCCGATACGCTGCTGGAAGGCGCCTGTGCGATCGCCGAGAAAATCCGCCATGCGATCAGCGAACTGGCCATCGAGCATGCGGGCAGCGAGTACGGTCGCGTCACGGCCAGCATTGGCTCGGCAAGCTGGTCGCCCGACCACGATGTCGATGTCACGCAGATCATCAAGGCGGCCGATCAGGCGTTGTACGACGCCAAGGCGCGCGGCCGCAATCGCGTTGCCATGTGTGGTGCCTGAGTGCCGCGTGCGCCGTGCTCAAGCCGCGCGGCTAGGGGCTGGCAACCCCGCTGGCCGCGTCCGCATGCGCTGGGCGCGGCGCATCTTGCCCTCCCCCAAGCGCGACATAGAGCGAAGCGCCGTTTTGTAGCGCCGCCGCGCGTAGCTGGATCAATTGCTGTTGGGCTGCGAACAGGCTGCGCTTCGCATCGACCACTTCCAGGTAGATGGAAATGCCGTTCTGGTAGCGCAGTTCGGCGGCTTCTGCCAGGCGCGCCTCCGAGTCCACCGCGCGCGCTTGTGCCGCGATCTGCTCCTGCAAGCGCTGGCGCGCGATCAGCGCGTCGGAGACTTCCCGGAACGCTACCTGAACGGCCTTCTGGTAGTTCGCCACGAGTTCCGTTTGACGCGCTTCGGACAGCCGCACCTGCGCGCTGCGGCGGCCCGCGTCGAAGATCGGCAGCGAGACGAATCCGGATATGAGCCACGCCTGCTTGCCGGGCACGAACAAATCGCTCAACTCCGGAGACACATAGCCGAAATTGCCCGTGAGCGAAATACGCGGAAAGTAGTCGGCGCGAGCGGCGCCGATGTCGGCGTCGGCGGCCCGCAGCGACTGCTCGGCGGCGCGGATATCGGGGCGCAACGCGAGCAGCGCGGAAGGCAAGCCCGCATCGAGCGTGCCGAACTGGTCGGCGTCGGCCAGCGCATGGCGCTGCATCATGTCCACGGTGTCGGGCAGCGGGCCACCGATCAGGACCGCCAACTGATCGCGCTGCTGGCCCGTCGTTCTTTGCAGCTCGGCAAGCTGCGTCTGCGCCTGCGTGACGAGAATGCGCGCCTGCTGGTAATCCACGAGCGATGTCGCGCCCGCTTCGAGGCGCAGCCGCGCGACTTCGAGCGCATATTGACGCGTTTCGAGCGTGTGCTGCGCCAGGTCGATCCCCTCGTTGCCCGAGAGAATGGCGTAGTACGTCGCCGCCACGTTGCTGATGAGCGAAAGACGAAACGCTTCGTTGGCCTCCACCGTCGCCAGATAATTGCGGCGTGCGGACTCGCTCAGGTTCGCCACGCGCCCCCAGAAGTCGAGTTCGAACGACGTGACGGCCACCTGCACGCTGTACTGATTGAAGTGAATCGAGGTGTTGTTGTTGGGAAGCTCGGGCTCGATGGAGTTGAGCGGCGTTTTGGTGCGCGTGGCGTCGGCGCCCGCGGCCACTTGCGGAAACTGCGCGGAGCGCTGCACGCGGTAGAGCGCCTGCGCCTGCTCGATGCGCGCCACTGACGCCGCCAGATCGCGGTTATGCGCAAGCGCCGTGGCAATGAGCTGTTTGAGCGCCGGGTCGCGGAAAAACGTCTCCCAGTTCAATTCCGAAGCGAGACGCTCGCCGCCGGGCGCAGCGATATCCGCACTCTCGTAGGTGCTGGCCACCGGCGATTCAGGCTGCTGGTAGCGCGGGGCGAAATTGCACGAAGCGAGCACGAGGCACGCGGCGATCGCCATCCACCTGGCAGTCTTAAACATCGCTCGCTCCTGCGGGCCGCGCGTCTTCTTCGTCATCGCCTGGCGCGCGCTTGCGGCTCAGCCATCTGCGCGCCACCACATAGAACACGGGCGTAAAGAAGATGCCGAACAGCGTGGCCGTGAGCATGCTGCCCATGATCCCGGTGCCTACCGCCTGGCGGCCCGCCGCACCCGCGCCTGTGGCGACCACGAGCGGCAGCATGCCGAGCACGAAGGTCACGCTCGTCATCAGAATCGGGCGCAGGCGCTGGCGCGCGCCGTTCACCGCGGCACTCACGGTATCGCTGCCCGCAGCCTCTTCCTTGATGGCGAATTCCACGATCAGAATGGCGTTCTTGGCCGCGAGACCGATGATCGTCACGAGGCCGATGTTGAAGTAGACATCGGCGGAAAAGCCGCGCGCCATGGTAAGGAGAACCGCGCCTAGCACGCCCAGCGGAATGATGAGCAGCACGGCAACGGGAATCGCCCAGCTCTCGTAGAGCGCGGCGAGCAGCAAGAACACCACGACGAGGGAAAGCAGCAGCAGCGCGCCGATCTGCCCGGCCGCCTGCTGTTCCTCGAAGGCCGTGCCGGTCCATTCGTAGCTCAGGCTGCCGGAAAGCACGTGGTCCGCAATACGCTCCATCTCCGCGAGCGCCGCGCCGCTGGAGCGGCCAGGCGCCGCCTGCCCCGAGATCGTGGCCGAGGGAAAGCCGTTATAGCGTTCGACCTGCTGTGGCCCAGCGGTCCAGTGCACGCTCGTGAACGCCGAAAACGGCACCATCTCCCCCACGTTGTTGCGCAAGCGCAGCGCGCCGATGTCCTCGGGCCGCATGCGCTGGTCGGCGTCGGCCTGCATGAGCACGCGCAGCACGTTCCCCTCGTAGACAAAATCGTTCACGTAGTTCGCGCCGAATGCGAGCGCGAGCGCGCTGTTCACCTGGCCGATCTGCAACCCCAGCGCGCGCGCCTTCACGCGATCGATATCGACATAGAGTTGCGGCGCGGGCGGCAAGCCGTCAGGCCGCACGCCCACCAGCAAGGGGCTGCGCGCGGCCTCGGCTAGCATGCGCGCGCTCGCCTGCTGCAATGCCGCGCCGCCTACGCCGCTGCGGTCCAGGATCTTCATCGTGAAGCCGCTCGCGTTGCCAAGCGAGGGAATGGCGGGCGGGTCGAGTGCGAAGACGAGCGCTTGAGGGATATTGCGGAATGCCGCGTTCGCACGCCCAACGAGCGCTCCTGCCGAATTCGCCGCACCGGGCCGGTCCGACCAGGGCTTCAGGTCGACGAACGACATGGCTGCCGACTGCCCCTGGCCGAAGAAGCTGAATCCCGTGACCGACGCGATATTGCGCACCTGAGGCTGCTGCCTGAGAAAGGCCTCGACCTGATCGACGACCTGTTGCGTGCGCTGCGCCGTGGCGCCGGGCGCCGCCGTATACGCGACGAAAATGTGCCCCTGGTCCTCGCCCGGAATGAAGCCGCGCGGCAACTGGGTAAAGAGGAACCCGGTCGCCCCGCAGACCACGACGAATACGAAGAGCCAGCGCACCGGCTTGCGCAGCATGGCCTCCACAGCCAGCACGTAGCGCTCGGTGGCCGTTTCCATGCCGCGGTTGAATGCGTCGAAAACGCGCTGCTGGATGCGCGCTGGCCAATGCCGGGCAGCGGGTTTGCCTGTACCGTCATCGGTCTTCGTCTTGCTGCCGAGCAGCGTCGCCGACATGGCCACGCCCAGCGTCAGCGCGAGCAAGGTGGACAGGAAGATCGAGACAGTGAGCGTGACCGAGAACTGGCGATAGATCGCGCCAGTGGAGCCCGGAAAGAACGCCATGGGAACGAACACCGCTATGAGCACGAGCGTACTCGCGATGGCGGCGCCCGCAATTTGCCCGATGGCCTTCACAGTCGCACGCCGCGCGCTGAGCCCCTCGTCCTGGATCACGCGCTCGACGCTTTCCACCACCACGATCGCGTCGTCATTGAGCACGCCGATCGCCACGACCATGGCGAACAATGAAAGCAGATTAATGGAGAGTCCGAACAAATAAATGCCGACGCAAGTGCCGACGAGCGCGATCGGCACGACCAGCGTGGGAATGAGCGTCGCGCGCCACTTCTGCAGGAACAGGAACACGATGACTGTCACGAGCAGCAGCGCTTCGACCATCGTGCGCAACACGCCGCTCAACGAGGTCGTGATGAACGGTGTGGTATCGAACGGCACGACCCATGTCACGCCCTTCGGGAAAGTCGGCTGCAGCTGCGTGAGACGCTGCCGCACGGCGTTCGCCACGGCCAGCGCGTTCGCACCGCTCGCGAGCTGGATGGCGATCCCGGCCGACTCCTTGCCGTTCACGCGAAAGCGAAAGCCATAGCTGTCGTTGCCCAGCTCCACGCGCGCCACGTCGCCCACGCGCACGGTCGACCCATCCGGGTTCGAGCGCACGATGATCTCGCGAAACTGCTCGGGCGTCGAAAAGCGGCCTCGCGTAACGATCTGCGCATTGAGTTCGGCGCCCGGCGCAAGCGGTTGGTCGCCGAGGCTGCCGCCCGCGGTCTGGCTGTTTTGTTCCTGGATGGCCGTCATCACTTCGTTGGCCGAAAGACCGAAGCTGCTCAGTTTTTCCGGATCGATCCATATCCGCATGGCATAGGAGGAACCGAACAGCTGCGCGTCGCCCACGCCGGGAATGCGGCGCAATTCGTTGACGATGTTATTGGCGGCGAAGTTGCCCAGTTCGACCGCCGGTATCGACGCATCGGCGGATTGCAGCGCAATGAGCATCAGAAAGCCCGACGACGCCTTCGTGACGGTCACCCCTACCTGCCTCACCTCCAGCGGCAAGCGCGGCTCCACGCGGCTCAAGCGGTCCTGGACCTGCGAGAGCGCGACGTCGAGATTCGTGCCGGGCCTGAGCGTGACGGTGATCTGCGCCGTGCCGTTCGAGCGGCTTTGCGACGACATGTAAAGGAAGTTCTCGACGCCGTTCATTTCGTCTTCGATGATCGACGTGACCGTGCGGTCCAGCGTTTGCGCGTCCGCGCCGCTGTATGCCGCCGATATCGTGAGCGAGGGGGGCGCAACGTCGGGGTACTGCTCGACGGGCAGCAGCATGAGCGCGAGGCCGCCGAAGAGCGCAATGAAGAGCGCAACCACCCACGCGAAGACCGGCCGGTAGACGAAGAATCGGTTCATGGCGCGCGCCGCTCAGGAGTGGCTCGGAGCGGCGAAGGGATGGGCGTCCACGCGCTGCCCCGGCTGCACCCTCTGCCAGCCGTCGACGATCACACGCTCGCCGGGCTCGAGCCCATCCTTCACGACCCATTGCCCCGCTTCCTGCGGGCCGAGAACGACATTGCGCCGCACGACGGTGCCATCGTCGGCCACGAGCGAGAGGCTCGCCCCGTTGTTGTCGAACTGCACGGCGCGCGCGGGGACAATCAGGCCGTTCGGTATCGTGCCGATCACGATGTGTCCGCGCACGAACTGCCCCGGCAACAAAATGCGCGACGCGTTGTTGAAGCGCGCGCGCAGCACCTGCGTGCCGGTGGACGGATCGACGACGAGATCGGTAAAGTCGAGCACGCCCGGCTCGCTATAGTCGACGCCGTTCGCAAGCGTCAGCCGCACTTGCGCGCGGTCTGCGGCCGGCGCGGCGAGCGAGCCCGACGCGATCTGTTTGCGTACGTCCAGCAACGAGATATTCGACTGCGTGAACACGGCGTTCACGGGCGAGAGCTGATTGACCTGCGTGAGCAAGGTCGCGCCAGCCGCACTGACGAGCGCGCCTTCGGTCACGAGCGCGCGGCCGACACGGCCCGCAATGGGCGCGCGAACCGTGCATCGATCAAGGCGAAGCTGCGCGAGCGTCACGGCGGCGCGTGCGTCCGCAACATTCGCGTCGGCCTGCTGCAGTGCGGCCGTCGCGGCCTCGAATTCCTGGGCGCTCACCACCTGGCGCGCCACCAGCGGCTTGAAGCGCGCCACTTCCGAAGCCGCATTGCCCTGCACGGCCCGGGCCCGGTTGAGCGCCGCCTGGGCCTGCTGCAATGCAGCCTGGTAGTCGCGTGAATCGATGAGAAAGAGCGGCGCGCCAGCGCGCACGTCGGTGCCTTCCTCGAACAGACGCCGCTCGACTATGCCGTCTACGCGCGCCCGCACCTCCGCCGAGCGGATCGCTTCGATGCGCCCAGGCAATTCGATCACGCGCGGAATGGATTGCGCCGCAACCGTTTCGACCAGCACGCTCGGCGGCGGCGCAGCGCCGCCCTGAGCCTGGCGGTCGCGACATCCAAAGCCCGCCAGCAGCAACACTGCCGCAACGACGATCAACAACGGTCGATAGCGTTTGAGTTCGCAGTTTGACACGCGAGGCTCCACCGAAAAATAGAGTCGGTACACGCGCGCCCGAACGGCTCGTTGCGCATGTTTTCGAACGGCTCACTGCGATGTTCTCTCAAACTGCGATTTGCGGCCCCCGATGTGTGCAGTCCGCAAGCGCGGACGCGTGGGAAAAGCACACCGCATTTCGATCGTTATCTAACAGATAACGCTTTCATGCATTCACAGGATTTACGCAAAACGGCCACAAAATCAACCATTCGCAAATTTCTTGAAGTCGGAATTCCGTTTACTACTATGGATAGACGCTTCACACCCTTATTCACACCGCTGGATTTCTCCGTATTCCAGCCATTGCCCATACGCTTTTAAGGGCACGTTCGTACAGTCGGACATCACGGCTTTCAGGTTGTTCTATAACCGAATAAGCCATACGTCATGGCGACGTCAATCATCTTCTTGCCTCAGGAGATCGAATCATGAAAAGCCAACTCGTCCTCTCAGTCATCGCTGCGCTCGTCGTCGGTGTCTCCTCGTCAGCAATTGCACAAGGCTCCGGCGGCGATCAAAGCCAGGGGACAGGCCGCCAGCAGGTCATGCCGACCATGCCACATCGCGACTGGCACGAGGGCGATCAGGTCCCCTCGAAATACCGGCATTACAACTATCAGATGAAGGACTGGAAATCGCATAACCTGGACGCACCGAAGCGCGGGCAGCAGTGGCTCGGCGTGAACGGCGACTACGTGCTGGTGTCGAGAAGCAACTGGAAGATCGCGAAGATCGTTCCGGGTACTGAATAAGCGGGATCACACAACGGGCTACGTGTGCGTAGCCCGCGCGATTGCTGCCTGATTCATGCCGGGGCGGTTGCCGTGCCGGCCGCCCCGCTTAATCGACGAGCCGCGAGCGAAGGCGCTTGTACTCGTCGTCTGAAATCGACCCTGTCGTTCTGAGCTTGTCCAGCTTCTCGATTTCGTCTGCGACACTGTAGCCCACAATGTGGCGCAGTTCTTCGCGTGCCTTCTGCGCCCGCTCCTGGTTGCGATGCGCCATGTCCCTGCCTTGCGTGAGCACATAGGCGAATATGCCGATATACGGCAAAACAATCAGAAATATCACCCAGACGATCTTCATGAATCCCGATATATCGGTTCGGCGAAACAGGTCGCTCGTGATCGTGATGAACAACCAGAACCACAGAATGAACATGAATATCGAAAACGCATCGATAATGAAGTTCGAAAACGTAAAGCCATTTGCGAAGATCATGAATCGCCTCCGTCGGTTTTGCGTGTGGAAAACGGTAACTGTGCGCTGACACGAGCATCGAAGGCTACACCGAGCGCGCGAAACGTGATGCACGGACGTGACGCGGCAGCCAGCTTCGCTTTCATCAGGTCAGACCAGGCTGCGCCTGCGCTCCCGGCCGGCTAACGGCACCAAACCCATGGAAATGAGATCCAGCCCGAGGAACAGTCCGAGCAAGGGCAACGGCACGCTCGGGAAATTCGCGGCCAGAAAAATGGCGAGCAGGAAAGACAGCGCCGCGCTGACAATGCCGATATTGTTGAGCTTCACGTCTTGCCCGACCGACGCAATGATCTTGAAGAAGCCGTCGAGCACGAAGAAGATCATCAGCATCACGGTAAGACCGCGCGCCCGCGCGCTGTCGTTGACCAGAATGAGAATGCCGATGAGAACGGGCACGATGACTGGCGGAATGCGCCTGATGGCGAGCTTCCAGTCTTTCGTCGTGAAGAGATTCAAAGCATGCACGAAGCCGCAGAACAGCAGCATCCTTGCGATGAAAAGCGTTCCGATCATTGACCTTGTCGTGAGCGACAAGACGATGCAGATAATTCCCGCCGCGACGAGAAGGGTTGAACTGGCAATTGGAAAAATAGCACGCTTTGGCATATTCGAATGTAACTGCGTCAATACGGTTACATAGCTCGGCATTCTGACTTGCGCGTATTCTTGCCGAATTATAGGCTTAAGCGAAATTAAGCGTTCTACGATCAGCCGTGGAAGTATAGTGCTTGAGTCCGCAAATACAAGGGCGCGATTGCACTGTGAACCTCGAACGCAGCCACACCTTCTCGTTCAGCCCCGACGGCCAGCAGTTCCTGCTCGACGGCGAGCCCTTCCAGATTCGCAGCGGCGAGATGCATCCCGCGCGCATTCCACGCGAGTACTGGCTGCATCGTATCCGCATGGCCAAAGCGATGGGCATGAACTGCATCGCGTTGTACATCATGTGGAATTACCACGAGCCGCGCAAAGGCGTGTTCGACTTCGAGAGCGGCAACCGCGATATCGAAGCGTTCATCCGTCTGTGTCAGGAAGAAGCGCTCTGGGTGCTGTTGCGGCCAGGGCCGTATGTTTGCGCCGAGTGGGACCTGGGAGGCCTGCCCTCTTATCTGCTGAGCGACCCGGACATTCAACTGCGCACCGACTCGGCCACCGACGCGCGTTACATGGCGGCGGTTGCGCGCTACATTGGCGAGCTGGTTCCGCGTATCAAGCCGTTGATGCTCGAAGCAGGCGGGCCGATCCTCATGATCCAGATCGAGAATGAGTTCGGATCGTACGCCAGCAATCCCGCTTATCTGGAAGAACTCAGGCAGCTTTGGCTACGAGGCGGCATAACAGGGCCGTTCTATACCGAAGACGGCCTTGCGCAACTCGAACGCAATCGCAGCACCGTGAAAGGCGGTGCGATTGCGTTGAGCAACGGCAACGCGCAGCAAATCGCAACGGTGCGCCGCGCCTTTCCCGCGGTGCCCGCGATGGCGGGCGAGGTCTACCCCGGCTGGCTCACGCATTGGGGCGAGCCGGTATTCGCTGGGCTCGATTACGACCTTTCCGCCGTCTTGACGGAATTCATGCACTCGCAATTGTCGTTCAACCTCTATGTCATTCATGGCGGCACGAGCTTTGCCTTTTCTGCCGGCGCGAACGTGGACGAGTCAGGCAACTATCAACCCGACATCACGAGCTACGACTATGGCGCGCCGATCAATGAACAAGGAGCGGCCACGGCGAAATACGTGAAGTACCGCGACATCATTGCGAGCTACCTGAGCGAGCCTTTGCCGGACATTCCCGATGCCATCGCCATACTATCGGACCGCGCGCTCGCGCCAACCCTCTACGCTTCGGTCTGGGACAATCTGCCGGCGCCCCTGCCACGCGAGTCAAGCGCCGATCCGCATTCCTTCGAACACTACGGCCTGACATCGGGCTTCATGCTGTATCGCAAAACGTTGCCGGCGCAACCCGCCAGCGCGCTGGATATCAGCGGCGTTCATGACTATGCGGCGGTTTTCGTCGGCGAGCATTACGTGGGTGGCGTCTCGCGCGCACAGATTCCGCACGGCTATGCACAAGCGTTGCGCGTGACGCATCGCGCGCCGCTCGCGCTGCCCGCCACCTCGACTGCCGCGCCGAGTGCGCTGGAAATCCTCGTAGAAGGCATGGGGCGCGTCAATTTCGGGCCTGCGATTGTCGATCGCAAAGGTCTGCTGGAGCCCGTGAAGCTGCAATACGCCAACGGGTCCATCTCGTCGCTCAAGGACTGGGAAGCCTTTTTGCTGCCGATGGATGAAGCGTTCATCGCCGGGTTGAAGGAGCGCTGCACGAATCCGCTGAAACCCGGACTCTTTTTCAAGGCGCGTCTGGACTTGAATGAGGTCGGCGACACATGGCTCGATATGAGCCATTGGACCAAAGGCGTGGTGTGGGTCAACGGGCACAATCTCGGGCGCTACTGGAGTATCGGCCCGCAACAGCGCTTGTATTGCCCCGCTCCGTGGCTCGCGCAGGGCGGGAACGACGTGCTGATCTTCGACCTGCACCAGACCGAGGCGAAGCCGGTGCACCTGGTCAATTCGTTGTACTAGCAACCATATGCCGGCAGCAGTTCCAGCGTGAGCACTTCGAATGGGGCGAGCGATATTTCAAGCGGTGCGTCCGCGTCCAGTACCGCCGGAATGCTGGCCACATTCGCACGCCAGACACTGCGCGCGTGAAACCGCCCCGCTGCCGCTATCGGCAGTTCCAGTTGATGCCGCAGCGTCAGTACAAAGCGCTGCGCCTCGTCGTGCGGATTGCGCAGCGTCACAATCGCCTTATGCGGCGCCCACGCCGCCCAGCCGTAGATGGCCGCTTCGTCGGGCGCGCCGCCAATCCAATGACTGTCGCGCAAGACGTCGCCGTTCGCTCGCGCCCATCGGGCAGCTTGCGCGAGTGCGTTCCAGTCGTCTTCGCCCAGCAGCGAAGGCGTGACGTATAGCTCCTGCAATTGTGTTCCGCTTGCGAAGAACGACCAGACTTCGTGAGCGAATGCGCCCCCTTCCGGCGTATTCAGACGCGGATTGCACTGTGCAAGGACGATACCGTGCAGCATGAGCGAATTGAGTGGAAAGAACGGGCTGCGCTGCACGACGTTGTGATACGTCTGCGCATCGCGGTAGGTAATCCAGCGTTCGCGGTTCGTGCCGCTGCCCGCTTGACCGTCGTCGTTGCCACCGCGCCAGATTGCATCGACGTGGCGCAGCCAGAACGGCGATGCGTGCGTGCCGGTCGAGAGATTGATAAAGGTTTCGGGTTTGGCCGCGCGAATGTCGCCGATGAGCTGGATCGCCGCGTCCCAGTCGCTATCGAAAAGGCTGCCAGGAAACACACTGTCTGCGTTGCCCGTCCCGTCGAACTTGAACTGGTTCACGCCGTCTCTCGCGAGCAGGTTCATCACGACTTCGTGAAAACGCGCGTAGTACCGCGGCCCCGATAACGCAAAGCCGTTGTCGATGACTTCATAACCGGCAGCACGGCCCCGCATGACCCGCTGCTCCTTTGGCGCGCAATATCCCCCCCAGGGAGACAGCCATACGCCCGGCGCGGCGCCAAATCGTGCTGCGGCGTCGCGCAGCGGCACGAAGCCCTGTGGAAATGCGCGGCTGAAATGCCAGCCGCCGCCAAGGTCGTCCCAGCCATCGTCGAAAAGAAACGAGTCGATCTGTACGCCGCGCACGCCATGCAATTCGCGGCCGATCGTTTCGATACGCTCCAGCGCCTGCTCCTGCGTATAAGGTGTGAGGTACCCGATATCCCACCAGCTGTTGTAGTGCAGAAACGGGCGATAGGGGCGGGCGCGCTCCTGTTCGAGGTATGCGGCGAAATCGCGACGTAATTGACCTTCGCGAGCCACGCCGGCCACTGCGGAGTAAGTCAGCGTCCGGTTCCTTTCGAGTGGCAGCGCGCGTTGCAGCGTAAAGCTCACGCTTTCCCCTTCCACGTGGCTGGTTGCAAGCGGCAGCTCGAAGCCCAGATAGAAGCTGCCCGCCACGACCGGCGTGCCCTTACGTTCGTTGCCAGCCTGTGCGCCCACGGCCCGAGTCTGCAGCAGCGAAACCACGGCGATGGCTTCGTCCAGGCGCCGTGCGGTCAGGTCCAGCGTCATACGCAGATATCGCGCGCCGTCACGCTGCTCCACGCTCCATTGCGCACGCACGCGTCCTTGGGCGTCTTCCAGCGCAACACTTACGCGGCGGCCCGCCAGGCGCTCGGCCAATCGCGAGGCTCGAGGGTTGGCGGCGAGCGCCTGTTCCCGTACCGGCGCAACGACGCGCATGTCGCTCGGGCCGAGAGTGGCGCCGTCCGCGAGGGTCAACGCGAAGGGCGCGACGATCGGCAACGCGCGTTCCCCTGCGCAATCGACGAGTGAGAAGCGGGTGAGGTGTTCATCCGCGAGTGCCCAGTGCAATGCGATGACATCGTTCCCGAACGAACAGGCGTCGCCCTGCTTCCGGAATTCGGGCATGCAGGCTTGCGTAGAGGGTCGATCGTCGGCACGCATCGGGCAACCTGTCGTGGGCGCAAACAGTTCTCATAGGGTAATGGCAACCGGCACGCGCATTCAACCCGCACCGCGCACATGCGTGTAATGACCCTAAAGCGGCATACCCAAACGAATGCCGACTCCGCGCCCCAAAATATTCTTATGAGAACCTTAAGGGAGCGCGCTTTCCCGTTGCTTTACCACCGGTTACACGATTGACAATTCCGCGCATTCCTTCCGTAAGCTCAGCGACTAGAATCCGCTTCCATTGCAACCGCGTCCGTTCAATGGAATAGAGATCATCATGAATCGCCTGACGTTTTATCTACTCGCAGGGCTCGCAGGGACGTGTGTCAGCAGCGCGGCATCCGCCCATGCCGATATCGGTGTCTATCTCGGCGTTCCCGGTCCGGTTTATGCCGCGCCCGAGCCGGTGTACGAGGCGCCGCCGCCCGTCGTTTATGCAGCGCCCCCCGCAACGGTCTACGAAGCGGCCCCGGCTTACGGCTACTACCGCTACGATCACGACGAGGATGAGCGCCACTGGCATGACCATGGGCGCCATCGCGGCTGGGGACATCATCACGGCGACGATGACGATTGACCGGCGCGCGCTTCCCAGATAGTTGCGCGCGCAACCTGATGTGCGCGCCTGCCCCCGTACTCGCGCCACTCGCGCGATAGCAGTTCTCGCTGGCTAGCCGCTTCTAGTTGTCTAGCCAATAACTGCTTACAACGCTCTCCGCCCCCCGAAGCCTCCCTTCCAACTTGTAACGCTTATATGTCAAAGCGTTTACACCTCCCGCCAGCAAAAACCCTACTTGCCTCAATATGTGAGATTCCTTATCTTGTCTATACAACATGGCTGACGTGATGGCCCGCTGTTGACCAAGCCGCCATCCGTCAAGGCGGCGTTGAAAGACATATTGGAGACTCCACGTCAATGAAGAAGTTTGCCCTGTGCATGGCGATGCTCGCCGTCGCAACCTCCGTCTGTGCGAAGGACTGGACCACCGTCCGCTTCGGCGTGGATGCAAGCTATCCCCCGTTCGAATCGAAAAGCACGGACGGCAAGCTCGTCGGCTTCGACATCGACGTCGGCAATGAAATCTGCAAGCGCATCAACGCGAAGTGCGTTTGGGTGGAAAGCGAATTCGACGGCATGATTCCGGCGCTCAAGGCGAAGAAGTTCGACGCCGTGCTCTCTTCGATGTCGAAGACGCCGCAGCGTGAAGCGCAAATCGCGTTCTCGTCGAAGGTCTTCCACACGCCCAGCCGTCTCGTCGCGAAGAAAGGCTCGACCCTGCAGCCCACGGCCGATTCGTTGAAGGGCAAGACGGTTGGCGTCGAGCAGGGAACGACTCAGGAAACCTATGCCAAAGCGAATTGGGCGCCCAACGGCGTGAAGATCGTGCCTTACCAGGATCAGGACCAGGTCTACGCGGACCTGCTCTCCGGCCGCCTCGACGCTGCGCTGCAAGACGCGGTGCAGGCCGACCTGAGCTTCCTGAAGACCCCGCGCGGCGCAGGCTAGGCGTTCACGAGCGGCGAGCTGAGCGATCCTGGCGGCATCCTCGGCAACGGCGCCGCTATCGGCCTGCGCAAGGACGACACCGACCTGAAGGCCAAGATCGACAAAGCGCTGGCAGATATGATCCAGGACGGCACGTACAAGAAGATCGAATCGCGATACTTCGCATTCGACGTATACGGTTCGTAAGCCCAGGCACGCTACACACGACGAAGGCGCGGGACATTCCCGCGCCTTTTGCCCTGTTTCAGCCGCTGGACGTTCACCTCGCGCTCACGCCATCATGCAAACGCAAACCCATCCGCTCATTTCGCCGGCGCTCGGCACCGCGCGGCACCTCACGAGCTTCCACTACGGTCCAACCGGCGCACAGAAGATCTACATCCAGTCTTCGCTGCATGCCGACGAACTGCCCGGCATGCTGGTCGCCTGGGCGCTGCGCAAACGCCTGGCCATGCTCGAAGCCGCGGGAAAGCTGCGCGGCGAGGTCGTCGTGGTGCCCGTGCCGAATCCGATTGGCCTCAATCAGCGCCTGCTCGGCCAACTGCTTGGCCGCTTCGAAAGCGGCACCGCCGCCAATTTCAACCGCCATTTCCACGATCTCGCCGAACTCGTGCTTCCGCGTGTCGGCCCTCGACTCACCGGCGACGCGCAGCGGAATCTGCTCACCGTGCGCGCGGCGATGCGAGAAGCGCTTGACGAACAGGCGCCGACCACCGAACTCGGCTCGCAGCGTCTCGCGCTCCAGCGCCTTTCATACGACGCCGATGTCGTGCTCGACCTGCATTGCGACTTCGAAGGCGCGATGCATCTCTATACGAACCCCGACCTGTGGGCCGATGTGGAACCGCTCGCTCGCTATCTCGACGCGAAAGCATCGCTCTTCGCGCTCAATTCGAACGGCAATCCCTTCGATGAGATTCACAGCTTCTGCTGGTCCGCGCTGCGCGAGCGCTATGGCGAGCGATACCCCATTCCCAACGGCGCGGTTTCCGTGACGATCGAGCTGCGCGGCCAGGCGGATGTGAGCTACGACTTCGCCGAGCGCGATGCGAACGCCATCATCGACTACCTCACGCATCGCGGCGTGATCGAGGGCACACCTGCGCCACTGCCCCGGCTCGAATACGCGCCTACGCCGCTGGCGGGCGCCGAATCGCTCATCGCGCCGGCCTCCGGCGTGCTCGTGTTCCGCACACCGGTTGGCGTCAAGGTCGAACCTGGCCAGCCGATAGCCGATGTGGTGGATCCGCTGACCGATCGCGTCGTCACGATCGCGAGTTCCGTGACCGGCATGCTGTACGCACGTCAACGCACACGCTTCGCCACGGCAGGGATGGAAGTGGCGTGGGTAGCAGGCGCCACGCCGCTGCGCAGCGGGTCGCTGCTGCCCGATTAACTTATGTGGGGTCACAGTTCGCCAGCAATGAATCTGTGACGAGGCGTAACAGCACGGGAACAACACGCCTGCAGGCATATCGCAAAGGACATTGCCTGCCTTTGCGGCGCAGTGAGCACGCACGCAAGCGCCATTTACACTTGCTTGCGATTCTTTACCTATGCGCGCCGGGTTGAAACTTACGATTGCCAACGCCTAACGCATTGGGCGCCAGGGCGGCCGGGGACTTCCGTTTCCGGCCGCCTTTCTCATTCGTAAATAAAGTCAGCAGAATGGCCCACAATAAATGAACAGTTTCGATACCGTCATTCTGGGAGCGCTCACCCGAATCGATCTGCCGCCCCTGCTCAATCACGCGATCCGGGTGATGGCGGGGCTCTACACGTTCAAAGGTTATGTCCTCATCCCGCTCATCGCGTGGATCTGGTTCCAGCCGAACGAGCGTCGCGAGTGGCGGCGCGAGATGATGTTCGCCACGGTGGCCAGCGGCCTGATCGCGCTGGCCGTGGGACGCCTCCTCGCGCGCTTTCTACCGTTCCGGCAACGGCCAATTTTCAATCCCGATCTGCATCTGCATTTCGCCTCGTCGTCCTTGCGGGCGGCTGGACTGACTGACTTCAGCTCGTTTCCAAGCGATCACGCGATGCTGTGGGTGGCGATTGCGGTGGGGATCTTTCTTGTGTGGCGGTTCGTCGGCGCGCTGGCGATTTTATATGTGCTACTGATTATCTGCTTGCCGCGTGCCTATCTCGGCTATCACTATCCCACCGATCTGATCGCGGGCGGCGTAATCGGTGTGGCGATCACCTGGCTGATGACGCGCGACGCCATCCGGAAGCGAACCGCCGGGCCCGCGCTGCGCTTGATGACGCGCTTTCCCGGCCCGGCCGCCGCAATGGCATTTCTCGTATGTTTCGAACTGGTCACGCAGTTCGACGATCTGCTGCGACTCACCCACTCCGTGTTGCACGCAATGAGCTGAAATCTGGCGCGGGCGACGCTTTTGGCGCGCCGCCCGCGCGGCATCACACTGCGCCCGGATTGACGTACGCCGTCTTGACGGTGGTGTAGAACTCGCGCGCGTAGCTGCCTTGCTCGCGCGGGCCGTAGCTCGAACCCTTGCGGCCGCCAAACGGAACGTGATAGTCCACGCCCGCCGTCGCGGTGTTCACCATGACCATGCCGGCCTGCACGTGGCGGCGGAAATGGTTGGCATGATTGAGCGACGTCGTGCAGATACCCGCCGACAAACCAAACTCCGTGTCGTTCGCCACGGCCAGCGCCTCGTGATAGTCCTTGACCTTGATGACCGAGGCAACCGGGCCAAACACCTCTTCGCGGTTGATGCGCATTGCCGAAGTCGTGCCGGTGACGAGCGCGGGGGCAAGGAAATAGCCGCGCGTGGCGCCTTCAACACGCTCGCCGCCGTACACCTCGCCACCCTCTTCGCGCGCAATCGCGATATAGCGCTCGTCCTGCTGAAGCTGCTTGTCGTCGACAACCGGCCCGATATGCGTGCCGTCCGCGAGCGCGTCGCCGGTCTTCAGCGTCTTCATGCGCGCCTTCATCGCTTCGACGAAACGGTCGTGAATGCCTTCGGTCACGATGAGTCGGCTCGACGCCGTGCAACGCTGCCCCGTGGAGAAGAATGCGCCGTTGATGCAGGCTTCGACGGCCACGTCGAGATTGGCGTCGTCGAGCACGACCATCGGGTTCTTGCCGCCCATCTCCAGCTGGAACTTCTTGCCCGTTGCAAAGCACTTCGCACCAATCGCGCGACCCGTCGCGACCGAGCCGGTGAAACTCACGGCGTCGACATCAGGAGAGCTGACGATTGCCTCGCCCACCACCGAGCCGCGCCCCATCACGAGGTTGATGACGCCGGCCGGCGCGCCCGCTTCCGCGATGATCTTCACGAGTTCCCACGTGCTCGCCGGTACGAGATCGGCAGGCTTGATGACGACCGTGTTGCCGTATGCCAGCGCGGGCGCGATCTTCCAGGCGGGAATGGCGATCGGGAAGTTCCAGGGCGTAATGAGCCCGATCACGCCGATCGGCTCGCGCGTGACCTCGACGGTCATGCCCGGCCGCACCGAGGGCACGATCTCGCCGCCAAGGCGCAGCGCTTCGCCGGCGAAGAACTTGAAGATTTGCGCGGCGCGGCCCACTTCGCCGATGGCCTCGGGCAGCGTCTTGCCCTCTTCGCGCGCGAGCAGGCGGCCCAACTCGGCCTTGCGCGCGAGAATGACGCTGCCCACCTGGTCGAGCAGGTCGAAGCGTTGCTGCGGCGTAGAAAGCGACCACTGCGTGAAGGCTTTACGCGCGGCGGCAATGGCGTCGCGCGTCTGCGCGTCGTCTGCCTGCGCGAATTCGCCGATCGCGTCGTCGAGATTGGACGGATTGACGTTGGTGGAGGCCGTGGCGCCGCGCACCCATTGGCCGCCAATGTAATTGTCGAACTGGTTCATGTTGCGTTTCCTGATTCAGTGGCTCACAGCAATCCGCGCGAAGCCAGATTGCGATAAAGCGCGCGCACGCCGAAGGTCCACGGCGCGAGCGCCGTGCTCAGTTGCACGGTGTTGACCAGCGCGCCGAGTTCGGGCGCGGAGATAGTGACCTTGTCGCCGAGATGGTGCGTAAAGCCGCCGCCCGCCGTATCGCGGTCCTTGATCGGCGAGAACATGGTGCCGAGAAAGAGCATGAAGCCATCGGGATACTGGTGATGCGGGCCCCACGTTTGCGACACGAGGTCGGCCGGGTCGCGGCTGATTTCGCTCATGTGGCTGATGCCCTCCAGAACGAAGTCATCGTCCGTGCCTTCGACGCGCAATGCGACGCTCGTCTTGCGCACGGTGTCGAGCGTGAACGACGCGTCGAACAGGCGCACGAACGGGCCAATCGCGCACGAGGCATTGTTGTCCTTGCACTTGCCGAGCAACAGCGCCGAGCGTCCTTCGATATCGCGCAGATTCACGTCGTTGCCGAGCGTCGCGCCGACGATCTCGCCGCGGCTGTTCACAGCCAGCACGATTTCCGGCTCGGGGTTGTTCCAGACCGAGGCCGCCAGCAAGCCGACATCGTCGCCAAAGCCCACTGCCGACATGGGCTGCGACTTCGAAAAAACTTCCGCGTCGGGCCCGATGCCCACTTCCATGTACTGGGACCACGCGCCACGGCGCTCGAGTTCCGCCTTGAGCTTCATCGCTTCTGCCGAACCCGGCTTGATCTTCGAGAGATCGGTGCCGATCGTGGCCGCGATGGTTTCGCGAACTTCCTGCGCCTTCGCGGGGTCGCCGCCGGCCTGCTCCTCGATCACGCGCTCGATCAGGCTCACAGCGAACGTCACGCCGCATGCCTTGATGGCCTGAACGTCGTTCGGCGCGAGCAGACGCAGCGCCGGCGCCACGCTGCCGGGCAGATTCGCTTCGATCAGCTTCTCCACCGGGCCGAGCGATTCGCCGCTCACCGTGCGTGCAAATTGCGCGACGTCTTCACGGTCGAAAAGGTCCGCGGTGGTCGGCGCGCTCGCCGTGATATCGATGACTTCGCCGTTGCGAACGAGCACGACGCAGGGGCCTTCGTGCTCGCCTGCACGACGCCACACGCGGCCAACGAGCAATGCCTGCCCGACGTCGCGAGGAAGCCAGTTTGATGAGGTGTTCGAGGTCATGCTGCCTCCAGTTTAATGTCCGTTATTTAGTGTGAATGGCGCGGGTTGCCGCGCTCGGCAATGACTTTCAGATAAAGCGTGGCGGGTTCGAGGCAACCGCCCGTGGACAGTTGCCCGACCGTCTTGCGATACAGCTCTTGCCAGGGCGTTTGTGCAGGCGGAACCTCGAAGTGCGCGGTTTCGCGGCGGCGCGCAAGCTCGGCCTCGTCGACCAGCACGTTCACGCTGCGCGCGTTCAGGTCGACGCGAATGCGGTCGCCCGTTTGCAGCAGCGCGAGGCCGCCGCCCACCGCCGCCTCGGGCGACATGTTCAAGATGGACGGGCTGGCCGACGTGCCGCTCTGGCGGCCGTCGCCCAGCGTTGGGAGCGACGTGATGCCCTGGCGCACCAGTTCCGCCGGCGGCGCCATGTTCACCACTTCGGCGCTGCCCGGATAGCCCACCGTGCCCGTGCCGCGAATCACGAGAATGCAGTGCTGGTCGATTTCGAGCGACGGGTCGTTGATGCGCGCGTGGTAGTCCTCCGGACCGTCGAACACGATCGCGCGCGCCTCGAACGTATTCTCCGCGCCCGGCTCGCTCAAATAGGTCTGACGGAAGGCGTCGCCAACCACGGACATCTTCATGATCGCGCTGTCGAAGAAGTTGCCCGAGAGCACCATGAAGCCGGCGCCATGCTTGAGCGGATCTTCAGTTGTCTTGATGACTTCGCGATCGGGCTCGGGCGTGCCGTCGGCAATCGCGCCAATGGTGCGGCCGGACACCGTGAGGCAGTCGCGGTGCACGAGGCCCGCGCGGTCGAGTTCGCGCAGCACGCCGGGCACGCCGCCCGCGCGGTGAAAGCTTTCGCCGAGATATTCGCCCGCCGGCATGCAGTTCACGATGAGCGGCACCTGCTCGCCCACGCGCTGCCAGTCTTCAAGGCTCAGCTCGATACCCATGTGCCGCGCGATGGCGATGAGGTGCGGCGGACAATTGGTCGAGGCGCCCAGCGCGGAGGCCACGACGATGGCGTTCTCGAACGCCTCTTTCGTCATGATGCGCGAAGGCCGCATGTCGTAGCGCACGAGGTCGACAATGCGCTTGCCCGTTGCGTACGCCATCTGGCCGCGCTCGCGGTAGGCCGCCGGAATGCTGGCGCAACCGGGCAGCGACATGCCCAGCGCTTCGGCGAGGCTGTTCATCGACAACGCCGTGCCCATGGTGTTGCAATGGCCGATGGAGGGCGACGAAGCCGTCGTCAGTTCCATGAAGCCCTCATAGTCGATTTCACCGGCCGCCAGCAGGTTGCGCGCATGCCAGATCACGGTGCCCGAGCCAACGCGCTGGCCGTTATGCCAGCCGTCGAGCATCGGACCGCCCGACAGCACGATGGCGGGCATATCGACGGTTGCCGCGGCCATGAGGCACGCGGGCGTGGTCTTGTCGCAGCCCGTGGTCAGCACGACGCCGTCGAGCGGGAAACCGTGAAGAATCTCGACGAGACCGAGATACGCCAGATTGCGGTCGAGCGCCGCCGTGGGCCGGCGGCTCTGCTCGGCGAGCGGATGCACCGGAAATTCCATCGGGATGCCACCCGCGTCGCGAATGCCCGCCTTCGTGCGGGCAGCAAGCTCGATATGGTGGCGATTGCAGGGAGCGAGATCGCTCCCCGTTTGTGCGATGCCGATGATGGGGCGGCCCGATTGCAGTTCTTCGCGGGTCAGACCGTAGTTCATGAAACGCTCGACATAAAGCGCGGTCATGTCCGCATGGGCCGGATCGTCGAACCATTCCTGGCTGCGCAGGCGCCGTGCGTTGGGCTGGGTCATATCACTCACTCCGTTATTCCTTGTCTCGACGATGTCGCGGGCGCATAGATGCGTTCGCGCCGATTTGTTATCGGTAACATTTCTGGATCTTAGCACTTTGTGGTCGCGCTGTGCACCAGGACAGACCACGCGTTTTCCCGGTTGCGGCAACGCGCCGGAGGCCCTCAGCGCACTCGCCCGACTTGCCCTGGCACCCGCAGCCGTGCTAATTTAGCGCCCGCAGTGTTACCGATAACAAATAGCGTGCTGTTCACTGCCAGCACAGAGATCCAGCAAACACACCACGAACGACGTGGAAATAGCCTCCCCTGCTGCGGGACCGTTCAAAGGCATATGTGAAAGGAGACACATCCCATGCCAACCCTGACCCAGATTGCGGACTCGCCGTCCGCCGTCAATGAAGCCGAAGACCTCTTGTACCGCAAGGTATTGAAGCGCATCTTGCCGCTTTTGCTTCTGTGCTACGTCGTCGCCTACCTGGACCGCGTGAACGTCGGCTTTGCCAAGCTGCAGATGCTGGATTCGCTGGGCCTGAGCGACAGCGTGTACGCCGTGGGCGCGAGCATTTTCTTCTGGGGATACTTCCTCTTCGAAATGCCGAGCAACCTGCTGCTGCACCGCTATGGCGCGCGTTTCTGGATCGCGCGCATCATGGTGACGTGGGGCATCGTTTCTTCGTCGCTCGCCTTTATCGCGCCGCTCGCGAGCGTCTTTCACGTGCAAACCTCGACGATGTTCTACATCCTGCGGTTTCTGCTCGGCGTGTGCGAAGCGGGCTTCTTCCCCGGCATCATTCTCTACCTGAACTACTGGTTCCCGGCGCGCCGCCAGAGCGTCGCGATGTCGGGGTTCCTGATCGCCATTCCGGTGAGCCTCACGCTTGGCGGGATCGTCTCGGGGTGGCTCATGGAAAACACGCATGGCCTGTTCGGCCTGGGCGGCTGGCAATGGATGCTGTTGCTCGAAGGCATTCCTTCGATCCTCGTCGCCTTCGTGGTGCTGGCGCGCATGGGCGACGGCATTCAGTCGGCGAAATGGCTGAGCGCCGCCGAAAAAGCGGTGCTGCAAAAGAATCTCGAACAGGAGAGCGGGAAGAAAACGCATAGCGCCATGGCGGCACTGAAAAGCCCGCGCGTCTGGCTGTTGACGTTCATTCTTCTCACCTTCAATACCGGCTTCTATGGCCTGGCATTCTGGCTGCCTTCGATCATCAAGGCTTCCGGCGTGAAGAGCACGTTCAATATTGGCTTGCTGACCGCCATTCCCTATCTCAGCGCAGTGGTCGCCATGATCTGGAATGCGTCGCACTCCCGCAAGACGGGCGAGCGCCGGCTGCATGCGGCCATTCCGGCTTGTATTGGCGGCGTCGGCCTGATTCTGAGCGCACTGTTCGCGCACAACGTGGCGCTTTCGATCGTATTCCTGACGATTGCCACCTGTGCGATCCTTGGGCTCATGCCGATCTACTGGACGTTCCCGGGGCAGATTCTCTCGGGCACCGCAGCGGCGGCCGGTATTGCGCTCATCAACTCGGTCGGCAATCTGTCGGGCTTCACGGGCTCCATGATCACCAGTGTGGCGAAGGACCTGACCGGCGACATCAATAACGGCACCTATGCGCTGGGCGCCTGCTTGCTCGTGAGCTGCGTGCTCATTCTGTCGATTCCGAAGAGCATGCTGAACCGCGATCCGGCGGAGGAGAACTGAGCCTTATGCAATTCAGCTAGATCGTCCGTTGCGAAGGCCACCATCTGGCTGCGCCTTCCTTACACGATCCCTTTTTTGCAAATTGCGCCGGCCTTGTGCCGGCGCTTTTTTTGCGCCTCCGCGGCCCGGCCAATACGAGCGATTGCCCGCGTGACCATCCCAGCGCTTGCACAAAAAACGTCAAAAATAAACAATGCGAAGTGCCTAAAGAATTTCAGCACGCTGCCGTTAAGCCGTGAAGACTGCTTTCCGCCCGATACACCACGATCGGGCCACCATCAAGCCATGGAGACGCTGTGATTCGACACTGCCTTGGGGGCCTGCTGCTGGCGCTCGGTTGTCTTGGCACCGCGGTTGCCGCGGGCCCCGACTGCTCGCGCTCATTTACGCTCGCCTTACACGATCACGGGCTGCTCTACTCGGTCGACACGGACACGGGCATCGACAAGGACTTCGCCGACGCATTGGCGCGGCGCAGCGGCTGCCAGATCCGCGTGAGCCTGATGTCGCGCGCGCGCATCTGGAAACTCATCGAGTCGGGTGCGCTCGATTTCAGTCTTTCGGGTATTGCGAACGAAGAGCGCAATCAATACGCCGATTTTGCCTGGTACTTCAGCAACAAGTACTATCTGCTGGTTCGCAAGGATTCGGGCATCCACCAACTGGCCGATTTCGAGCACAACGACAAGTTCCAGCTCGGTGTGATTCGCAGTTTCCGTTACAGCGCGTCGGCCAATCGCCTCGTCGACTCGCTCTCCGCCGAAAACCGCGTGAGTCAGGCCGGGGGTCTCGAGCCGCTTTACCAGGCGCTGATTCTCGGGCGCATTCAGGGAATGATCATCGAGCCGTTCGATTATCCGGCTATCGATGAAGCGAAGATCCGGAGCGTGACCAATATCGTGGAGTTCGACGATCCACCCATTCCGCATGGACTCATCATGTCGAAGAAGGCACTCTCGCCCGAAGAGCGGGACAAGTGGCGCGCCCTCGTCAACGAAATGATCGCCGACGGCACGGTGCGACGCATCTTCACGAAGTACTTCAAGCCCGACCTCGCCGACTCGATGGTCCCCTTCTAGACGCCACCATGACCCGGACGCGCCTCGTTCTGCTCCCGCTACTGGTTCTCTGCGCCGCCCTCGGCGTGACATGGGCGCTCTGGAACCACGAGCGTGAAGCGGCCCGCCACGAACTGCTTACGCAGTTCGACTTTTCGCTCGGCGACGTCGTGAGCCGCATCGAACAGCGCATGGGCACGTACGAGCTTTTGCTGCGCGGCGTGCAGAGCCTCTTTGCCGCGAGCGGCGAAGTCGACCGCGACGCATTCCGGGCTTACGTCAACACGCTGAATCTCGACGCCAACTTTTCCGGCATCCAGGCGATCGGCATCATCGCGTGGGTGCCGCAAACGCAAAAGGCGGCGCATATCGCGGCCATGCAACAGCGCGGCCTGCCCGGCTACGCGATCGAGCCCGATGGCGCACGCGAAAACTACGCCCCCATCATTCAGCGCGAGCCGTACATCGGCGCCAATCGCGCGGCGCCCGGTTTCGACGCATGGGCCGACCCGGTGCGCCGGCGCGCCATGGAGCAGGCGCGCGACACCGGCATGGCGACCATTTCCGGCAAGGTGCGCCTTTCGGTGGACACCGATCCTGGCGCCGACCCCGGCTTCGTGATGTACATGCCGGTCTATGCACGCGGCCAGCAGGCGCCGGAAAACGCCACCGACCGCCAGGCGCAGCTCGTTGGCTGGGTGTACGCGTCCTTTCGCATGCACGACGTCATTGCCAGTCTTTACGGCGAGGAGCCGCCCGGTCTCTCGGTTTCGATCTACGACGGCGTGGAATCGTCGCCGGACGCGCTGCTCTACAAAACGTCCGGCGCTACCCCTCATCACGTGCCCGGCGAGCTCTCGGCGACCGAATATCTCGTCGTTTGCGGACACGACTGGATGCTCAAGCTGATGGCGCGCGACGGTTTCAAGGCGCGCTTCGGCCGCGACGCGGCCACGCTCATCGCCATCACCGGCACGGGCCTAAGCCTGCTGCTCGCGCTGCTCACGCGCCTCATGATGACGGGCCGCAGCCGCGCGCTGCGGCTGGCCTCGTCGATGACGAAGGAACTGCGCGAAAGCGAGGAGAAATTCCGCGCCATTGCCGACTGCACCGTCAACTGGGAAATCTGGTGGTCGCCGGAAGGCAAGCCGCGCTGGATCAACTCGGCGGTGGAGCAGTACATCGGCTATACCGTCGAAGAATGTATGGCCATGAGCGATTTTGCCTGCACGGTGATCTATCCGGACGACGCCTCCTACGTCGCCCCCGAGTTTCGCGGCGCGCAGCTGGGCTCGCGCGGCGACAACCTGGAGTTTCGTTGCGTGCGCAAGGATGGCTCGCTCATGTGGCTATCCGCTTCGTGGGTGCCGATTACCGACTCCAAGGGCGATTTCATCGGTTTCCGCACGAGCGGGCGCGACATCACCGAGCGCAAGATCGCCGACCAGCGCATCAAGGAACTGGCCTTTTACGATGCGCTTACCGGCCTGCCCAATCGCACGCTGCTGCTCGACAACCTGAAGGACGCCATTACCGAGAGCGCGAGGAACGGCACAAGCGGGGCCCTGCTGTTCATCGATCTGGACCACTTCAAGACGCTCAACGACACGCTGGGCCACGACAAGGGCGACCTGCTGCTGCAGGAGGTGGCCAAACGCCTCGCGGCGAGCATCCCGGCAGGCGACACCGTGGCGCGCGTGGGCGGCGACGAGTTCGTCGTCGTGGTGGGCAATCTGAATCCCGTTCCCTGTGAAGCGGCCCGCCAGACCGAGGCCCTGGGGGCGCGAATTCTCTCAGTGCTCGGCAATCCTTATCGACTCGACGATATCGACTACCGCAGCACGGCCAGTATTGGGGCGACGGTATTCAAGGGCTTCCAGGCATCGACGGACGACCTCATGAAGCAGGCCGATCTCGCCATGTACAAGTCCAAGGAACGCGGACGCAACGCGGTGCGCCTCTTCGACCCCGACATGCAAACCGTCGTGGTGGAGCGTGCCGCGCTCGAGGCTGCGCTGCGCGAAGCGATCGAAAACGAACAGTTCGTGCTGCACTACCAGATGCAGATCGACCGCGACCGCGTAACCGGCGTCGAGGCGCTGGTGCGCTGGCGTCATCCCGCACGCGGGCTCGTGTACCCGGCCGATTTCATTCCCGTGGCCGAAGAAACCGGGCTCATTGCCGAGTTGGGCAGTTGGGTTCTGCGCGCAGCCTGCACCCAACTGGCGCGCTGGGCCGCGCAGCCCGACACCGAGCATCTCACGATCGCGGTCAACGTCAGCGTGCAGCAGCTTCACCAACCCGACTTCGTGGAAAGCGTGCGGGCCACGCTCGAACAAACCGGCGCGCGAGCGGACCGGCTGAAGCTCGAGTTGACGGAAAGCGTGCTGGTCGACAACGTGCAGGAGATCATCGAGAAAATGGAAGCGCTGAAGGCGGACGGCATCGTCTTTGCGCTCGACGACTTCGGCACCGGCTATTCGTCGCTCGCGTATTTGAAGCGCCTGCCGCTCGACCAGCTGAAAATCGACCGCTCATTCGTGCGCGATGTCCTCATCGACCCGAACGACGCCGTGATCGCGCGAACCATCGTAGCGCTCGCGCACAGCCTGGGCCTCGGCGTGATCGCCGAAGGCGTGGAAACCGAGGAGCAACGCGCCTTCCTCGCCTCGGCGGGATGCTACGCGTATCAGGGCTATCTCTTCTGCCGCCCGGTTCCTGTCGAAGCGTTCGAAACGGCGTTGCGCGGACTCGAAGCGCCGCAGTGCGTCACGGAGTAGACGCGCCACGCCGCTTTTCGTCTTAGGTTGTGCCACGCTGGCGCGGCACGAGCAGATCGGACATGCCCACGCGGTGCAACATCTCCGCTCTCACGCGGTCCAGTACCGCGAAGCCGACGTCCGCACCGTCCTGGGTCGGATCGACATGCACGCGGAACGGCCGCTTCCCAAAGGGCGCATCGACCGCTTCGACAATCGCCTCGGCCACGAGGCCCGCGTCGGCCTCCCGCGGCACGATGGCGGCGAACGCTTTCTGGATCTGCTCGCCGAACCCGGCATAAGGGCCCGCTTCATACGCCGCGACCACGCCCTTGTCGTCCGGACTGCCCGCATGCGAAAAGTGATTCGTGCCCGAGGTAAAGGCGCCCGGCACGATGATCGACGTTTCAATGCCCCAGCGCGAAAGCTCTCGCGCATACTGAACGGCAATCGCGTCCATGGCGGCCTTCGCTGCAAAATACGGCGCGAGGTAAGGCGGCGTGCCGCCTGCGGAACTGCTGCTCGACACCCACACCACGAGACCCTCGCGCCGCTCGCGCATGTGCGGCAGCACCGCACGATTCACCCGCTGCGTACCTAGCACGTTGATATCGTACAAGTGCGCATACTGCTCCGGGCTGAACGCTTCGGCCGGCCCGAAGGCCATGTGACCCGCGTTGTGGACGATGACGTCGATATGCCCGCTTTCGGCGATCACGCGGGCGATGCCCTCGTCCACGGACGGCTGCGACTGCACGTCGAGTTCGACGGTGCGCAGATCCACGCCGTTGTGCCGCGAGAATACCGCCATCTGCTCGACGACCGGGGCGTTGCGCCCGGTCGTCGAGCGCATGGACGCGTAGACGGTATGGCCCGCGTGGGCGAGTGCTTCGGCGGCAAGGCGGCCAAACCCGCTGGATGCGCCGGTAACGACAATGACTTTCTTCATGATGGGCTCCTTGTTCATCGTGAAAATTATGATCAGGACATCAAACAATGCCGCCGTTCACGCGTATCGTTTGACCGTCGATCCAGCTTGCGCCGCTGCCAACGAGAAACGAGACCACCTCCGCGATGTCGTCCGCCTGGCCGAGCCGCTCGAGCGGCGGCATCTTCGCAAGGCGCTCGATCTGCTCGGGCGTCTTGTCCTTCAGGAACAATTCGGTCGCGGTCGGTCCGGGGGCCACCGCGTTCACGGTGATATTGCGGCCGCGCAGTTCCTTGGCGAAGATGTTCGTCATCGTCTCCACGGCGGCCTTGGTGGCGGCGTAGACCGAGTAGCCCGGCAGCGCGAGCGCCTGGATGCTGCTCGAAAAGTTGACGATGCGGCCGTCCTGGCGCAGCTTCTTCGCGGCAATGCGCAGCGTATTGAAGGTGCCCTTGAGGTTGATCGCGACGAGCCGGTCGAACAGCGCGTCGTCGGTATCGGCCAGATTGACGAGGCCCGGCTGCATGACGCCCGCGTTGTTCACGAGGATATCCACGCCGCCAAAGAGCGTAATGGCCTGGTCGAACATCGCGGCCACCTGGGCCGGCACGGCCACGTCTGCCTGAATCGCCGCGGCGCGGCCGCCGGCTGCCTTGATTTCCTCCACGACCGCGTTGGCGTCCGCCGCGCGGCCGGCGTAGTTGACGACGACTGCGATGCCCTCGCTCGCGAGGCGTTTGGCGATGGATGCGCCGATACCGCGGGAAGCGCCGGTAACGATTGCGACTTTGGGGGTGTTGGCTTGCGTGCTCATGGTGATGCTCCGTTTCGGTTGGGTGGGGATGTAACGCGGTGCAACGTGATGCGATGGGTGCATCTTCCCGCCAGGCAGCATTCCACGGTAGCCGCATAGCCAGCATATCGGTTATGCTTCCAGCGTATGACCATCTTCAACGACCTCAGTCTGCTGCAGGCGTTCGTTTCCATCGTGGAAAGCGGCAGCATCTCCGCAGCGGCGCGCAAGCTGAACCTGAGCCAGCCCACGCTGAGCCGCCAGTTGCGTTCGCTCGAAGATCAGTGCGGCGCGGCGCTGCTGCGGCGCGACACACACCGCATGAGCCTCACGGAAACGGGCCACCAGTTCCTCGCCGACGCGCAGGCGCTGCTCGCGCTAGCCGAGGAGTCCGAGCAGCGCATGCGACGCGACCAGAGCGCGCTGAGCGGCAATATCCGCGTGTTCTCCACGATCGACTTCGGCCAGTCCGTGGTGAGCCGCATGATCAGCAGTTTTATCCAGGCGCACCCGGCGGTGAGAATGGAGTTGGCGTACTCGAACCGACCGCTGCACATGATCGAAGAGGGCTGCGACGCCGGTATCGTCGCGGGCGCGCTCACCGACGATCGCGTCGTTGCGCGCACGCTCGGCGAGATCCGGCGCTATCCGGTTGCCTCGCCTGCCTTCCTGAAGGATCACAAGCTCGCCAGCAAGCCGGAAAGTCTCCAGGCCTTACCGTGGATCGCACTTTCGAGCCGGCAATTCGGCGGTTCGAGAGATGTCACGCTGTATTCGGGGGCCGCCACGCATACGCTGCAGATCGAGCCCGTGATGATTTCGGAAGGGGTGACGAGCATGCGCGAGGCCGCACGCATGGGGCTGGGCCTCGCCGTGTTGCCGGAATGGCTGATCGAGGAGGACCTGATCTCAGGCCGCCTCGTGCGCGTATTGCCGAAATGGCAGGCGAAACCGCTCGCCGCGCAAATCGTCTATCCGCTGCAAAGGCGGCTGCCGTTGCGCGTGCAGGCGTTGATCGAATTCGCGACGGAATATATGACGACGGTTCTGAAACCGCGCTAACGCCTGATTTCCTTTATGCGCCCCGGCGCGGCGCCGGGCCGCCGAACTCCGTAGCGCGCACGGCCTCGACCAGATAATCGACGAACGACACAATGCGCGCCGAGATCGCCGTGTTGCGGTAATACACGGCGTGAATAGGCTGCCGCACGTCCTGTGTCTGGCGTGCGAGCACCTGCACGAGGCTGCCGTTCGCGCGGTCCTGCGCCGTCATGAAGTCCGAAAGACACACGATACCCACGCCCGCGAGCGCGAGTTGCCGCAAGGTCTCGCCGCTCGACGACCACACATCGGGCTCGATGCGCAGCGGCTCGCCATCGGCGCCCGTGAGCGGCCAGACGTTGAGCGCTTCGGGCTGAGTGAAGCCGAGCAGCGTGTGCCTGCTCAAGTCCTCCACGCGCGCGGGCCGCCCGTGTGCCGCCAGATACTGCGGGCTCGCGAGCACCCGTATGCGGCTATTGCCGACCAGGCGGCTATGTAGCGTGGAGTCCTTGAGCCGCCCAATGCGGATCGCCACATCGGTGCGCCGCTCCAGCAAATCGATAATGCCCTCATTGCTGTTCAACTCCAGTTCCACCTGCGCATAGCGCTCGCGATAGCCCTGCACGAGCGGCACGATCACATGGAGCATGAAAGGCGACGCCGCATCCACGCGCAATCGCCCCGCCGGCATCTCGCGCCGCGCAAGCATCTGCTCCTCGGCGCCCTCCACCTGCGCGATGATGGCTCGCGCGTTGTGCAGAAAGGCCTTGCCCTCTTCCGTTAGCTCGAGCCGCCGCGTGGTTCTGCGCAACAAGGTCGTCTTGAGCTTTTCTTCGAGCCGCGCGAGCGTCCGGCTCGTGGCGGACACCGTGAGATCCAGTTGTTGTGCCGCCGCCGTGATGGAGCCGCTGTCCACCACCGTGGCAAAGGCCTGCAGTTCATCCAGAGTGATCTTCATTCTTGATTTGAAATCAAAACACTTTGGTTTATAGACCAGTTTTTCGTCAAAAGTAAAACCCGCACAATGCAGCGATCCCAACTTGCCATTGCCCATCAAGGCACGACGTCATGCTCGAACGCGACCTCAGTCTACCCGCCACGGCCCGCCCTCAGCGCGCCGCCAACCCGCCTGCGCGCAGCGGCGCGGCGCTGCCGCTTCTGGCCCTTGCCGTTGGCGCGTTTGGCATCGGCACGACCGAATTCTCGCCGATGGGCCTGTTGCCCGTAATCGCCGAAGGCGTGCATGTGTCGATCCCCAGCGCGGGCATGCTGATCAGCGCCTATGCGATCGGCGTGATGGTGGGCGCGCCGCTCATGACGCTCGCGCTCGCCCGCTGGCCGCGGCGCACCGCGCTCATGGCGCTGATGGGCATCTTCACGCTCGGCAACCTGCTTTCCGCCATCGCCCCCGACTACACCACGCTGCTGCTCGCGCGGCTCGTCACGAGCCTGAATCACGGCGCGTTCTTTGGCATTGGCTCGGTGGTGGCCGCGAGTTTCGTGCCGCGCGAGCGCCAGGCAAGCGCCGTTGCGACGATGTTCATGGGCCTCACCATCGCGAACATCGGCGGTGTGCCGGCGGCCACGTGGCTCGGCGAGACCATTGGCTGGCGCATGTCGTTCGCCGCGACCGCCGGGCTCGGCGCGCTCGCCATTGCGGGCTTGTGGGCCGCGTTACCCAAAGGCGAAGCGGGCGACATGCCCAACCTGCGCGCCGAACTCGCCGTGCTCACGCGCCCGGTGGTGCTCGGCGCGCTCGCGACCACGGTGCTCGGCGCAGGCGCGATGTTCACGCTCTACACCTATGTCACGCCCACGCTCACGCATCTCACGGGCGCGACGCCCGGCTTCGTGACCGCCATGCTCGTGCTGAGCGGCGTGGGCTTTTCGATCGGCAACGCGGCGGGCGGGCGTCTCGCCGACCGCTCGCTCGACGGCACGCTGCTCGGTTTTCTCGCGCTGTTGATCGTCGTGATGCTGGCGTTTCCGGCGCTCGCCGCTACGCATGTGGGCGCGGCTGCGGCACTGCTCGTCTGGGGTGTCGCGACCTTCGCGGTCGTGCCGCCGCTGCAAATGCGCGTGATGCGCGCCGCTCACGATGCGCCGGGGCTCGCCTCCTCCGTCAACGTCGGCGCGTTCAATCTCGGCAACGCGCTGGGCGCCGCAGCGGGCAGTGCTGCGCTGTCCGCTGGTTTCGGCTACGGCGCGGTGCCGATCGTGGGGGCGCTCATCGCACTGGGCGGCGTTGCGCTCGTCGTCGTGCAGATCGTCGTGAAACGGCGCGCACGTTAATTCATTGTTAGTGCTCAGGTAACCCAATTAGTCACTTTTTAAGGAAAGCATCATGAGCCAGATTCCCGCATTCGGTCTTGGCACGTTCCGCCTGCAAGGGCAAATTGTCATCGACTCCGTGCGCAACGGCCTCGAAGTCGGCTACCGCGCCATCGACACCGCGCAGATCTATGGCAACGAAGCCGAAGTGGGCGAAGCGATCGCCGCTTCCGGCATCGCGCGCGATGAACTCTTTCTCACGACCAAGATCTGGGTCGACAATTACTCGCGTGACAAGCTGGTTCCGAGCCTGAAGGAAAGCCTGAAGAAGCTACGCACCAATGAAGTCGATCTCACGCTGATTCACTGGCCCGCGCCCAACAACGGCGTGTCGCTGGAAGAATTCATGAGCGCACTGGCCGAAGCGAAATCACAAGGGTTGACGAAACAGATCGGTATTTCCAACTTCAATATCGAACTCACGAAGCAGGCCATTGCCGTGGCCGGCAAGGAAAACATCGCGACCAACCAGATCGAGTTGAGCCCGTATCTGCAGAATCGCAAGCTCGTTGGCTTCCTCCAGCAAGAAGGCATTCACGTCACCTCCTATATGACCCTCGCCTACGGCAAGGTGCTCGGCGACCCCGTGATCCGCGCGATTGCCGACCGACGCCACGCCACGCCCGCGCAAGTGGCGCTCGCCTGGGCGCTGCGCCTTGGCTACTCGGTCATTCCCTCTTCGACGAAGCGCGAAAACCTCGCCAGCAACCTGCTCGCGCAAACGCTGGAACTCACGAACGAAGACATGGCGCAGATCGCCGCGCTCGAACGCAACGGCCGGGAAGTGAGCCCCGAAGGCCTCGCTGCACAGTGGGATTGAAGCGGGATTGAAACAGCACGTTTTGCAATACGAAGGAACACCCATGCGTATCACCATTCCCTCGCGGATCGGCTTTGGCACGGCTCCGCTCGGCAACATGTACCGCGAGATTCCCGAAGAGGAAGCGCTCGCCACCGTTGAGGCCGCCTGGCAAAACGGCATTCGCTATTTCGACGCGGCCCCGCTCTATGGCGCAGGGCTCGCAGAACTGCGCCTCGGTGAGGCACTCGCGCGCCACCCGCGCAATGAGTATGTGCTGGGCACCAAGGTAGGCCGTCTCATTCTGGACGAGGTGGAGTCCACCACGTCGCGCGACCTCGGCGAAAAAGGCGGGCTGTTCGAGCACGGCCTGCCGAACCGCATCGTCTACGACTACACCGAAGCCGGCACGCTGCGCTCGATCGAAGACAGCCTCAAGCGTTTGCGCACCGACCATCTCGACTACGTCTGGATTCACGATCCGGCAGTCGATTTCCACGGCGAAGCATGGCGCGACGTATTCGACATCGCGATGTCGGGCGCGGCGAAGGCGCTCACGCGCCTGCGCGAAGAGGGCGTGATCAAGGCGTGGGGACTCGGCGTGAACCGCGTCGAGCCATGCGAACTGGCGATCGAGCGCGCCGACCCCGACGGCTTCCTGCTCGCCGGCCGTTACACGCTGCTCGATCATGCCGGCGCGCTCGAAAAGCTGATGCCCGCGGCTCAGGCGCGCGGACTCGGCATTATCGTTGGCGGTCCTTATAATTCCGGCCTGCTCGCGGGCGGCACGCATTACGAATATCAGAAAGCGCCGCAAGCGATGATCGATCGCGTCGAGCAGATCAAGGCAATGTGTTTGCGTTACGGCGTGGATATTCGCGCGGTTGCGCTGGCGTTCTCGCTTGCTCACCCTGCGGTGGCAGGCGTGATTCCCGGTGCGAGCCGCCCCGAGCGTATTGCGGAAAATCGCGCGCTCGCAAATTGCGCGATTCCCGCCGCGCTTTGGGACGAACTCAAATCGGCAGGTGTGATCAGCGCGAACGCGCCGACCCCGCAGAACTAACGCATGGAGCTGCCAACCATGGCCAACGTTAGCGTATCTATCGAAATCGGCGCACCCGTCGAATCGGTCTGGGCGATGCTCGGCGATTTCAACGGTCTCCCCGCGTGGCTCGAGTTCGTGCGTTCGTCGCGGCTTTCGGACGGCGGCCGCATTCGCCACCTCGAAGCCATGGGCGGCGCGATCATCGTCGAAGCCCTGCTCGAGCACAGCGCAACGGAAAGGTTCTATCGCTACGCGATCGTCGAAGGCCCCGATCCGGTTTCGGATTACGTGGCGACGCTTTGCGCACGGCGAATCGATGCGGACACAACGGCAGCCACCTGGGCGAGCCGGTTCGAGCCGCGCGATGCGCACCAGGCCGCGTCGCTCGTCGGGCACTACGAGGTGCTGTACCGTGCTGGACTCGATCGCCTCAAGACGCTAGCCGAGGCGCGCGCCTGAGCGCGACCAAAGGCGCGCCGCGTTACATCGACGATTCGAGCATGGCGCGGTAATCGGCTTCCGAGGCCTCGCGCGGATTGGTCTTGTGGCTGTGATCCTTGAGCGCGCCCTTGATGATCTCGGGGAACATTCCAGCATGCACGCCAAGCTGCGCGAGGCCGGTCGGCAAACCGAGCCGTTCGGTCATCGTGCGTACCGCGTTCGCCACTTCGGCGCCGCTGCCCAACCCCATCGCCGTCGCCAGACGGTCGAGCTTGCCTTCGTCGCGCACCGAAGGCGCTGGCTCGTTGAACCGCAGCACCGCCGGCAGAAAGATGGCGTTCAGCGTGCCATGATGCAAGCGCGGATTGATGCCGCCGAGCGAGTGACTCAGACTGTGCACGCACCCCAGGCCCTTCTGGAACGCCAGCGCGCCCTGCATCGAGGCGCTCATCATGTTCAGGCGCGCGACGCGGTCGCCGCCGTCGCGCGTTGCGCGCTCGATATGGCGCCACGCGCGCCACAATCCGTCTAGCGCAATGCCGTCAGCGGGCGGATTGAAGGCGGGCGCGAGAAAGGTCTCCATGCAATGGGCAATGGCGTCCATGCCCGTCGCCGCCGTCAAGACCGGCGGCAAACCCAGCGTGAGTTCGGGATCGCAAATCGCCACACGCGGCACGACATAAGGCGAGATTACGCCGACCTTGCGGCCATCGTCGAGAATCAGGATCGCGCCGCGCCCCACTTCGCTACCGGTGCCCGCTGTCGTCGGCACCGCGATAACCGGGGCGGTCTTCGACGTGATATTCGCCGCTCCGCCTTCGATCACCGCGAAGCGCTGCAATGGCCCTTCGTGCGTTGCGCAAACGGCCACGCCTTTTGCGAGGTCGATTGCCGAGCCGCCGCCAACGGCGACAATGCCGTCGCACTCGCCGGCGCGGTAGGCCGCTACGGCCTCACGCACCGCCGCCTCATTCGGATTGGACGGCGTGCCGTCATAGATCGTTGCGCTCGCAACGCCTTCCAGTGCACCAAGGACGCTATCGATGATCCCCGCTGCGCGCACGCCCTTGTCCGTGACGATCAACGGCCGGCTGATGCCCACGCGTGCGCATTCGTCCTTGAGCAGACGGATGGCGCCAAATTCGAACTGGATCTGCGTGACGTAGTTGATGAGGGACATAGGATTGAGCTTCAGTTATAGTAAATTCAGCCATTGCGGCAGCAATCTCTCGAGACTGCAATTTGATTACCGCATTTCGGCCGCATAGTGCTATTGTTTCGGGCCAGTATAGGGAGACGCCCATTACGCGGTAATTGAGAAGATTTGATATAGCTATAACTTTTCCTCAACCCCATGACCCCGTCGCTCAATTCGATCATCTCCCGCCTTCATGTGAAGCAGCTCCGTCTCCTGATCGCGTTGGGCGATCACGGCTCGCTGCTGAAAGCCGCGCAACAGGTCGCACTCACCCAGCCAGGTGCGAGCAAAGCGCTGCAGGAGATCGAAACCACGTTTGGCACGCCGCTTTTCAACCGCACCAATCGTGGGCTCGAGCCCACCGAAGCCGGACACTGCGCGATCCGCTATGCACGCCTGATCCATACCGACCTCACTCATTTGCGCGAGGAGCTGGTCGGACTTTCGCGCGGGCGTGGCGGGCGTGTGGCGGTTGGCGTCATCATGGGCGCGGTGCCGCTGCTCACCGAGGCGATTTCCACGCTGATTGCGGCGCATCCGGAAATGTCGGTTGAAATAGTCGAAGACACGAGCGCGGCGCTCCTCGGCCAGATCGACGCAGGCAGGCTCGACCTGGCGATCTGCCGCACCACGGTCAGCCAGACGCCGCAGCACTACGAGAGCGTCAAGCTTCAGGACGAAACGCTCGCGGTGATCGCCAACGTGCGGCATCCGTTGCGCCGCGCGAAGAAGCTCGCGCTCAAGGACATGGAGAAGTACCGCTGGGTGGTCTACCGCGCGAACATGCCAATGCGGCTATTGCTCGAACGCGAGTTTCGCGAGGCCGAAATCCGCTTTCCCATGCACCTGCTCGAAACAACCTCCGCGTTCGCCACGCTCGCGTTGCTACAGGGCAATCCGTCGTTCGTCGCGCTGGTGTCCATCGACGTCGCGCAGTTCTTCGCCAGCCAGGAGATGGCCTGCATCCTCCCGCTGCGCCTCGCTTCGCGCAGCGAACCCTATGAACTCGTCACGCGCAAAGGCGCGCCGCTCTCGCCCACGGCACGGCTGCTCATCGAGACGCTGTGCGACAAGCAGGGCATCGAATTCTGAGCGCGCTTCTGAATGCGCGACGACCGAACCCGGGGAAACCCTGGCATTGACCTAAATCAAATCCCTCCCGCACAATGAACCATATCGTGGACTTAACGTCCATATTATGGACAAACGAGAGTAATTGATGACGGACAAAACCTATTCCCCCATGACGCCGTATCAGCTTCCGTTCCCCAAGGAAGCGCAGCAGGAAATCGTCATTCCCCACGCCATTCCCACCGACGAGCGCGTGTGGGTGCCCCAGGCCGAGAACGTATGGTTCCGCCCGTTGTGCCTGAACACGGCACAGGGCTACTGGATGAACTTGCTGCGCGTGCGTAAGTCAGGTGTCCTGAGCAGGCACCGGCATCCGCAGGCCGTTCACGGCATGGTGCTCAAGGGGCGCTGGCGCTATCTGGAGCACGACTGGGAAGCGACCGAAGGCAGCTACGTGTTCGAGCCGCCCGGCGAAACGCACACGCTCTACGTGCCGGAAGACGTCGAGGAAATGATCACCTACTTCCAGGTGAACGGCGTGATGTTCTATTGCGATCCGTGGGGCAACTACACGGGTTACGAAGACGTGTTCACGAAGATCGACATGTGCCGCAAGCATTACGCGGCTGTGGGTCTTGGCGAGGACTACGTGGACCAGTTCATTCGATGAGCCGCGCCCAGTATGATTTCACGGGGCGCGTGGCCGTCGTGACCGGCGCGGCGGGCGGCATAGGCCGCGCGATCTGCAATGCGTTCGCGCGCGGCGGCGCGCGCACGGTCAACTGGGACCGCGTGCCCGGCTCGCTCGATGCGCAAAATGCGCCGCGTCATATCGAAGCCGACATCACGCGCCCAGAGACGATCGAAGCGGCGCTCGCCGCCACACTCGCTGAATTCGGGCGCATCGACTATCTCGTGAACAACGCGGGCTTCGCCGGCTCGACCGTGCCCCTCGACGCCTACGATCCCGCCGAATGGCAACGCATTGTCGATGTGAATCTGGTGGGCACCTATCACGTTTGCCGATACGTCGTTCCCGCCATGCGCCGCGCGGGTTCGGGGCGGATCGTCAATGTCGCCTCGCTTGCCGGCAAGGAAGGCACGCCGAACGCGTCCGCGTACAGCGCGGCGAAGGCCGGCGTGATCGCACTCACCAAATCGCTCGGCAAGGAACTCGCGCAAACGGGCATTCTTGTGAATGGCATTGCGCCCGCTGCCGTGGAAACGCCGTTGCTCGCGCAGATGTCGCCCGCCCACGTGCAGACGATGATCGACAAAAGCCCACTCGGGCGCCTCGGAACCGTCGACGAGGTTGCCAATCTCGCGCTCTGGCTTTGTTCGGATTCCTGTACGTTCAGCACCGGTGCGACATTCGATCTTTCCGGCGGCCGTGCAACGTACTAGTACACGAGCTGCCCGAACCCCGACACACACACGATAACAGCCAAAAGGAGACACGCCATGATCAAAAAATCGCAACGGCTTAAACGCACACAGACGATAGCCATCGCCTTTCTGACGATAGCGGGCATCGTGAATTATCTGGACCGCAGCACGCTTTCCATCGCCAATCATTCGGTGGCGGAGGAACTGCATCTGAACGCTTCGCAAATGGGCTTGCTGCTTTCGGCATTCTCGCTCGCCTATGCGTTCGCGCAATTGCCGGTGGGCGCGATGCTCGACCGTTTCGGCTCGCGCGTGATGCTCGGGCTCGGCATGCTGGTGTGGTCGCTGGCGCAGGTCACGGGCGGGTTCATCCAGACGATCAATCACTTTCTCGCGGCGCGCGTAGTGCTGGGCATTGCCGAAGCGCCGCTCTTTCCGGCGGGCGCCAAGGTCATACACGAATGGTTTGCCGTGCGCGAACGCGGCGCGCCAACCGGTACGTTCGTATCTTCCTCGACCATCGCGCCGATGATCGCGCCGCCGCTTCTCACCGTGTTGATGCTCACGTTCGGCTGGCGTCCGATGTTCATCATCATGGGCGTGCTGGGCGTGCTCGTCTCGGTCGGCTGGTATATGGTCTACCGCAACCGCGATCAGGTCACGCTCACAGCCGAAGAAACCGCCTGGCTCGAAGACGGCGCCACCGAAGCGCCGAAAAAGAGTGCGCTGAGTTTCGCCGAGTGGGGCATGCTGCTCAAGCAGCGCAATACGTGGGGCATGATCTTCGGCTTCATGGGCGTGATCTACATGGTGTGGCTCTATCTCACCTGGCTGCCGGGTTATCTGGAGAAGGAGCGTCACATTTCCATCGCGCATACGGGCTGGCTCGTCGCCATTCCCTATGTGTTCGGCACGATCGGCATGGCGAGTAGCGGCTTTATTTCCGACTACCTGCTCAAGCGCGGCATGGCGCCCATCCGCAGCCGCAAGTGGCCGCTGTGTGTCGGCCTGATCGGCGCGGCGGCCTTCACCGTCCCCGCCGCCTACACGCCGAGCACCGCGCTCGCCATTACCTATGTTTCCGTTGCGATGTTCTTCGTGAACATGTCGAGCGGCGCGGCCTGGGCGCTCGTGAGCGTGGCGGCCCCCCGCCATCTCGTGGCGTCGCTTGGCAGCATGCAGAACTTTGGCGGCTATTTCGGCGGCTCGTTTGCGCCGGTCATCACCGGCATCGTGGTGGACCAGACGCATTCGTTCGTGAACGCCCTGCTCATTAGCGCAGCCGTCGCGTTCGCCGCCGCGTTCGTCTATCTCTTCGTCGTCAGGGAAGTCGCCCCCGAAGGCGAGCGCCAGGCGGCCGCTACCCAACTCACCTGATTCACTCATTCATTCGCACTACGCATCATGACATTCAAGGACAACTTTCTCGCGGGCAAGGTCGCGCTCGTGACCGGCGGCCACTCCGGCATCGGCGCAGCCATTGCCAACCGGCTCGCCCAACTCGGCGCGCGCACGACGGCCGCGGGCCTGCCGCCTCCCGCCGGCACGCCCGACGCGCTCGATGCCGGCGTGCAGCGCGCCGCGCTCGACGTGCGTTCGACGGAAGACGTCACGCGGCTGATTGGCGGTTTCGAGCGGCTCGATATCGTCGTGAACTGCGCGGGCGTGATCAGCCGCGGCGAAGAGCACCAGATCGAGGCGTTCGAGCGCGTGCTCGACATCAATCTCAACGGCACCATGCGCGTGTGCGCGAGCGCGCGCGAATTGCTCAAGGCGTCGTCTGGCTGCATCGTCAATACGGCCTCCATGCTGAGCTTTTTCGGTGGCGGGCTCGTGCCGGCCTATAGCGCCAGCAAGGGCGGCGTGGCGCAGCTCACGCGCTCGCTCGCCATCGCCTATGCGCCCGACAACATCCGCGTGAACGCGGTTGCGCCCGGCTGGATCGCCACGCCGCTCACCCAGGCGCTGCAAGACGACGGCGGCCGCTCGCAGGGCATACTCGAGCGCACGCCGATGAAGCGCTGGGGCCAGCCCGAGGAAGTCGCGAACGTCGCCGCGTTTCTGTGCTCGCCCGCCGCTTCGTTCATGACGGGCGCGATCGTGCCCGTGGACGGCGGCTATCTGTGCGCCTGATCGCCTGAAATTGCGGGCATAATGGCGCCACACATGGTGCCCGCAAGCTTTCCGATGTCGACCACAGATTCTCCCGCCTCCTCCCAACCCGGCGACGCCAAGGGCGTTGCCGGCACGGCTGCCTTTTCGAAATTCATCGCCGTGCTTCAGCTCATTGCCGACGCCAGCACGCCGCCGAACATCGCGAAGCTCGTGGCCGCGAGCGGCTATCCGCGCCCGACCGTGCATCGCATCGTCGCCGCGCTGCAGGCCGAAGGGCTCGTCGCGGCCGTGGGCGGCGGCAATACCTTCGCGCTCGGGCCGCGTCTCGTGAATCTCGCGAGCCGCAGCTGGGAGCGCTCCGACCTGCGCATCGCCGCCGTCGACGCCCTCATGGAGCTGCGCAACACCACCTCGGAAACGGTGCATCTCGCCGTGCCCAGCGACGGCGCGATGGTGTACATCGAAAAGCTCGAAAGTCCGCACGCCGTGCGCATGGCCTCGCGTATCGGCACGCGCGTGGCGATCACGTCGAGTTCGGTTGGCAAAGCGTGGCTCGCCACGCTCACGCCTGCCGAGCGCGAGCCGCTGCTTGCGCAGGCGCCGCGCGTGCGCTTCACCGAACATACGATGACGGACCTCGACGCGATTCGCGACGAGATCGAACTCACGGCGCAACGCGGCTATGCCGAAGACCGCGAAGAAAACGAGCAATCGATCTGGTGTTACGGCGCGGCGATTCTCGGCGCCGATGGCCAGGCCGTGGGCTGCGTGAGCGTCAGCATGCCGATGTTTCGCCGCCAGGAAGACGCGCAACGCAGCTACATCGAACCGCTGCTCGCCGCGTGCCGCACGATTGCCGCGCGGCTTGGCCCCATTGCCACGCGTTAGTGCAATAGTCGCCGGGCTCGCCTGCTTCGCCTCTTGCACACGCCGCTCGTCGGCATTGCCTGAATATTTTGCCTGCCCGAAGCGTGTGGGCCGGGTACGTGTTCCCGCGGTCGTCGGCTATGCCATTACAATGAGCGTCTGGGGTGACCAGAGCTGTCTGCACACTCATATCGCGCCCGAACAATCCATTTGAACAGGCTTAGCAAGATATGCAAGCAGAAAACGAAAGACGCTCGGGAATCGCAACTCAGCAAAGCCGCTCCCGACGAGGGACCACGCTAATCCGGATCGCGGTCGCGGTTACGCTTCCAGTGCTGTTAACCGTGCTGTTCGTCTCAAAGACCATGACGAGGCCGGAGGAAGCGAGGCATACACTCGCGAAACAGGACATTGCCACCATCATGCAAGCCCTGGATAGCTATCGTCGCGACAACGGCCGCTATCCGACCCAGGCGCAAGGCCTGCGTGCGCTGATTGAAAAGTCCAACACCGATCCCACGCCAGGCGTCTGGAAGGAAGGCGGCTATCTTGCGCGCTTACCAGACGATCCCTGGGGCAATCCCTATCAGTATCTCAATCCGGGCGTGCATGGTGAGATCGATGTGTTCAGCTACGGTCAGGACGCCAGGCAAGGCGGCGAAGGCGACGACACCGACGTGGGCTCATGGGAATAGTTGCGTCGTCAGCTTCGGGCAAGCACTGGCGAGAAGCTGACGTTCCTCCGAAAGGCACGCGTTACTCCATTCACTCGACCACGAGCGTCGATTTCAAGCCAACCGCATTCGCGAGGTTGTAGACGTTAGGGGACGTCGCCATCACCGCGTCATGCACTTGCTCGAATTGCTCCCTGGTGCCGTTGCCCCTGATACGAACGGTGTACCGCAAAGACTCGTAGCCGTTCGCGATCTGCGGGTCGAGACCGAGAAAGCCCCTCAGGTCGATGTCGCCCTCGGTTTCTATCTCGAGCGACTGCAACGTGATCCCGCGGACGGCGCACTGTGCGACGTAGCCCACCGTCATGCACGCGTTCAGCGCCGCAATCAGATGTTCCTGGGGATTTGCAAACCGATTCGCACCGCCGAGTTCGCATGGCTCGTCGATATCGATCGTGAACCGGCGCGGCACCTGCTGGCCACCGATCGAAAACCCGTGGACCTCGGCGCGACTGCGCGTCTGGCCCATCCAGGCGGTCGCGACGCGCCAGTTGGTCGCCGCTTTCGACGTATCGCGCTTGACGTCTTCGATCAGTGCGAGCAGATCGTCGACGTTGAGGCCGTTGACGACGTTCGCTGCGGTTGACTGTGCATTGGCATTCATGATTCTCTCTCCTTGAACTTGAATGTTTCATTCACGTTGCGTCACGCTCAATGCAGTGTGGCGAGCGCAGCGCGGATACGCATTCCTTGCTCTTCGGAGACGAGCCGATCGAGCACCTGTGCGAAATGGGGATGATGCATGCCGGAATGAATGTACTGCCACCGGTAGGCGTGATGGAAATTCGCTTCGATTGACGTGGCTTCGTCCTCGTCGACCGCACGCCCGCAGTTCGCCATGAAATATCGCGAGTCCGCAGCCGCCTGCGCGCGCAAGAAGCCGTCGAACGCGACCACCAGGTCGATGAACTCGTTGACTGCGCTATCGCGCGCTGCATCCGTGAGGGTGGCGTCGTTTCGTTTCCACTCGAGTTCGTCGAGAATGGCGTGCTGACTTTCTTCCTTCCAGTGGTAAAGAAATACATCCTTGAACAGTTCGGATAGCTGATCGTCTGCATGAATACTCTGTCGATAGTGAATCTGCGAGAAGAGTTCGATATGCAGCGTCATGGCCTGCACCGCCCAGGTGCTCTTGCCAAGGACCACGGCGGCGAGCGCGTCGGGGTCGACGTCGAAGCGATAACCAGCAGGCAGCGTTTCGCCGATCATGTGCTCGATACGGCGGAACAGCGCCTGGTGTTTGAGCTCTTCGTCGCTGAAGCGAACGAGCGCTTCGAGCGCCACCTGATCGCCGAGCCAGTAGTCGCGGCTCACTTCCAGCACTTTGGCGTTGATGAAGCGCTCGACCAACCCGAACACGTTCGCGTAAGTGCGCCCCTGTATCTGGCTGACGAACCGCTTCTCGCTTTCCGAGAGCGTGTTGAAATCCGGCACTAGCGAGAGGCCGTCGGGCAAATATTTCTGGGACATATCGAAGGCACGGCCGCCAATCACGTCGCGGTCGATGTCCCAACTGACCCTCTTCGAAGCGCGAATGCATCGGGCGTACCGATCGCGATCGGACTCGGGCAATACCAGGTTCATGGAAGTTCTCCCAATAGAGACCGTGGAGCGGTCTGGTGTTGAGCGTGGACTCGCCGGGCATAGCCAGTTGAGCGAACTGGCATTCCCGGCACGCTCAATCTACGATTGGGTGTTTTGAAGTTCTATGATCGAGTCGCCGGGCGATATGACTGAAACGCCTTTTCGGCTCGCTGGCGGACATGCTTCGAGCCAGACGATGCTGTCGAGAGTGCACTGCGTCTCGCGGCATGCATCACGAATCCGGCGATGCCGCAACGCCACTCAAGTGTTGTGAGTGCCGAGCTGATGCGTCCAGGTCGTCCGTCTTTTCCTTGCTCTTGCGCCAGCCGGCCGGCGGCATGCCGAATTCGCGTCTGAATGCGCGACTGAACGCGGCTTCCGACTCATAGCCAATCTGTTCAGCAACAGCGATCATCGACTTGCTACTGGTCAGAAGTTCGTGCGCGGCAATCTGCATGCGCCATCTCGCAAGGTATTGCATGGGCGGCTGGCCCAGAAGCTCGGTAAAGCGTTGCGCCAGCGCGGAACGCGACAAGCCCACTTTTCGTGCGAGCTCGTCGACGGTCCACGCATGCGCCGCTTGAGCATGAAGCAACGACAGCGCGCGTCCAACGTAGCGGTCACGCACGCCGGCAAGCCAGCCGGTCTGGTCCTCAGGTAGCGCTTCAATACAGCTACGGATCGCTTCGACAAACAACAGCTCCGAGAGCCTCGCAAGCACAATCGTGCCGCCCGCGCGCGCCTCGGCCGCTTCGGCGGCGGCCAGCTTGAGAGAGGATTCGAGCCAGGCGGCACGCGGATCCTGGCGCATATCAATCTTGAAGAGCCGCGGCAGCGTTGAGAGCAGCGGGTTGTTCAGGGTGTCGTCGCTGGCCAGAAAGCCGCACACGATGCGCGTCGCCGCTCCGCCGCCGCCATGGCACAGCGTCATCACTTCACCGGGCGCTGCCGCCATCTGCCCGGCCAGCAGCGAGTCCGACGGCACGGGCGCAAGATCGATCGCGCTACCCATGATGTGCGTCTCGCCCTGCGGCACCACGATCAATTCCCCGGCATGGACGTGAATAGCCGAACCGGGATCGTCGGCGAGCTGCGCCCAGCAATTTCCCTCGACGACCAGATGATAGGAAACGATACGCTCGGAAGGGGGCAAATACGCGCCGCAGAGCGACGCATCGGTGCGACCGATCAGACACCACGGCGCGGTGAATGTCCCGTTCAGAAACACGGCGCCGCTTAGACGAATGGCGCGCAGAACATCAGAGACTGCATCCATGAATAGCTCGCGTGAAATGCGATTTCCCTGGCGGCAATTCGCGCCGCCGGTCATTCGTCACGATGGACAAGGGCTACATGTTATACCCGCAATCTCACTCAATGACAGTTCCCTTACTGACGATTTCAACCTGCTTAATGAAGCACTTTGCGCGTATCGGACGCTTGCCATATCGCCGCGCGGCCACCGGAGCGCACGCTCGATCAGGATGACCTGGTAATTTTTGGACGCCCGGCAATGGGCACGCAACGCATCGTCAAGAAGTGGACGATCGGTCAAAAAAGATCGACGTACGAGCAGGACTGCAAAGGCTCCACGCAGGCAATGTTCGTCACAGGAAGGAACATCACGGACCGGCGTCATCCCTGCATCGCAATCAAGCCTTCCTCGGACTCTGGAAACCTGGCGCGCCAACCCACTCGCACGAATCGGTTCACACACAGTGACTTACCGCTTCGGGCAAATGCGAAAAGCGTGAGATACCGATGAAATGCCTGATAAGCCGTGTGATCCATCACCCAATGGTCGCGCTATCCGTTTTCTATGTGGCCGACGTGATGCATCACGTCGATTACAGCGTCTCTGGCGCTCTTCTGGTTCTGACCGCGAAAACGGTCTCGCGCATTTTCAGTGTATTGAACAGGCAATAGCGCGGAGATATAAAGCGGTTACGGATGAATTCCCAGGCGCAGCGCGGGGCTTGCAGGGTCAATTTCAAATGTTTTGTGCGAGTTGCGGATTCAACTCGAGATGCAGCACGACGAGCCAGCGGCGGGGGCACGCGTTGGCAATGTCGAGTGGCGTTCCCTGAGCGCCGCCGGTCGGCGCGGGCCCGATGAATCCCTGCTCTTTTGCCGCAGCCCATGCAGCCCGCGCGTCTGCCACCAGCCAGTGGCTCACGAGAAAGCACGTAATGCAGCTGAAGATCACCGTCTCGACGTCCGAAATGCCCGGATCGATTCGTTGGGTCGCGTAGCCGAACACGGCAGTCAGTATCTGGTCCACGGAAAACGTGAGCAGCGCGAGCTTGAGCCAGCCTCGAAAGCGCATTGGCATGATTAACGGAGTACCACGGGATTGAACGGCGGGTGATCAAACACGGCAACGCCTCGGGCAGATTCGACGCGCAAGTGTAGGCGTGGCGTTGTTGCCCGCACAAGAAAAAATGCCGCAAAAATCGCTGCATTGACGCACCGGCAGCCGATCTTTTACCGCGTAAGGCGTGCCGTACCGCCACGCTCCGGGACCCGCGGAGCGCGGCATCGCAGCGTGCGTGGAACGCGGCGGCGCAATAGCACCGCGCCACGTGAATGCGCGGTCAACGCGAGGTCAACCCGAACGCGTGCATGGCGACAAGGCACAGGGACCATCCGAGCCATGGCATGTTCGAAAACGTGCAGCGTGCGACATTGCCGTGCCGCCGCCGCGCAATGCGGGCTACTATATTGTCAGTGTATTGGGCTAGCTGGCAAAGGAGGCTCGATGGCCGACTGGTCGAACATGATTCGAGATTTCGTCGACGAGATCGCTGCGAGCGTGGCCATGATCGGCCGCGACGAGCGGGGGCAGTTCGTCGTCTCGGCCTGCAACGATCATTTCATGCGGATGACGGACGGCAGACGCAATGCGATCAAGTCATTCCCGGCGTCGTTCGATGCGCTCATTCCCAACTACGCCAGAACCGAATTCCGCCAGAAACTGACCGAATGCTTTGAATCCGGCGTCGCCCGGGAACTCGAGCAAGCCTACGACCTGAGGGACGGAACGCACTGGTGGCGCTTGTCGTTGAAGCCGATACGGCACGCCGAAAGCGGCGTCTCCGTGCTCGAAATCATGGTGACGGGTCTGGAAATCACCACGAAAATGTTGCTGACACATGAACTCGAAGTCAGCACTTCGCGCTTTCGCTCCGTCGTGGATGCAGCGTACGACGCGATCATCACGATCGACCAGCAGCATTGCATTACGCTGTTCAACCGTGCCGCCGAAAACCTGTTCGGCTACTCCGCCACGGAAATGCTCGGGCACCCCATTACGGAACTTCTGCCGGAGCGCTACCGCGCCAATCATTCGCAATACGTCCACCAGTTCGCGCGCTCGCCCGTACGCTCGCGGCAAATGGACGAACGCAATCGTGTTTATGGGCTCCATCGCGACGGTTCGCTATTGCCGGTTGAAATCGCGATTTCGAAAATCAACGTGGGCGGGCTGATCGAATTCACCGCCGTGATTCGCGATATTGCCGATCGCGTTCAATTGATGGACTTGCTCCAGAAGCAGGCCGTGACCGACGAGCTGACCGGCCTGCCGAACCGCCGTGAATTCGCTGACACCGTTGAAAAGCTGCTCGAATCGGACAACACGCTCTCCGTGTTCATTCTCGATATCGATTACTTCAAGAAGATCAACGACAGCTACGGACACGACATTGGCGACGAAGTGCTGCGTGTCCTGGCCAAGGTCGTGATGAACTCCGACTGCCGGATTCGCGTGTTTGCCCGTTGGGGCGGCGAAGAATTCGTCGCTGCATTGCCCGACTTCGATATCGAGCAGGCAACGGCGGCAGCCGAAGAATTGCGGTTTACGATCGAGCAGCGCAATTTCGAACACACCTGGCGGCTGGGCAAGCCCGTTCCATTTACGGTTAGCATTGGCGTGACCGAGCGCCTGCCGGGCGAGCACGACCTGGGTCCGCTCATCAAACGCGCGGACCTCGCGCTCTATCGAGCCAAGGACAACGGACGCAACCGCGTGGAAATCGGTTAGTCCTCTCTCGCCAAGGAGCCTCTAATGGACAGAATCGCGCTGGCCTGTGTGGCCGTGCTGGGCCTTTTGCTGTTTGGCCTCGGCGTGAGCATATCCATGCTGCGCTTTCGCGAGGGCACACTCTCGGGTTGCGCAACGGACCCGGCCAGCCTGCTGCACAAGCTGGTTCGCGCGCACGCGAACACCGCCGAATATGCACCCTTCCTGGCCGTGCTGTTTCTCTATCTGGGCGCACACTCGCCCTCGCCCGCAACGCTCGCGCTGATCGTGGCGGCAACACTCTGCCGGTGCCTGCTCGTGGTCGGGCTGATCGCGTTTCCCTCGATGGCGAAGCCCAATCCCGCCCGATTTGTCGGCGCGCTCGGCACTTACGCTGCCGGCATTGCGTTGAGTTTTGCGTTGCTGCGTTGAGTCGGGGGGCGTGAGCCGTGCGCGGCGACGCCCCCTTGATTATGCGCGCAACGATGCGAGCAATTGCACGAGCGCTTCGATGTCTTCATCCCGCGTGCGCCACGACGACACGCTGATGCGCAACGCGGGCCGCCCTTGCCACGTCGTACCGCCGAACCACGTTTCGCCACTGGCCTGCACGGCGCTGCGCAGCGCCTGCGTTTGCACGTCGGTTTCGCAGCGGAACAGCACCTGATTCAGCACAACGCGATTGAGCACCTCGTAGCCGAGGCGCTCGAGTTCCGCACCGATGCGCTGCGCCTGCGCGTGGTGGCGCTCGACCATGGCCGCGACACCGCCGCGGCCCAGCGTGCGCAGCGCCGCCCACACGGGAATACCGCGCGCGCGGCGCGAAAACTCCAGGGTGAGGTTCTTCTGCGCGTCAGCACTCGCGGACAAATAGGCCGCGTCGCTGTTCATCGCCTCGGCCAACGCCTGCGCGTCGCGGCAAATAACCATCGCGCAGTCGTACGGCGTGTTCAGCCACTTGTGGGCATCGGTCGTCCAGCTATCGGCGCCTTCGATGCCCTCGGTCAACGCGCTCAACGCGGCTGACGGTGCGGTGCGCGCCCACAGGCCGAACGCACCATCGACATGCACCCACGCGCGTGCCTCCCTCGCACGCGCAATGATCGACACAAACGGGTCGAATTCGCCGGTATTCACCTCGCCGGCCTGCAGGCAGAGGATCGTATGGTCGTCGAGCGTCGGGAGGCGCGCAACATCCACGCGCCCATGAGTGTCGACGCTCGCATAGACGATGCGATCGAGCCCGAAGCCCAGAATGCGCAGCGCCTTCTTCACCGTGATGTGGGCGAGTTCCGATATCACGACCTTGATCTCGGGCGCGCCGATCAACCCCTGGCGGTCGAAATCCCAACCTTGCCGTGCAAGCAGCGCGCGCCGGGCGGTCGCGAGCGCGCCGAGCGTACACGCCGTGGCGCTGGTGCCGAAACCCACGGCGCTTTCGCGCGGCAGGTCGAGCGCTTCGAGCACCCAGCGGCCCGCGACTCGCTCCACCGTGGCGGCGACCGGTGAGTTGTCGAACGTCGAGGCGCACTGGTCCCACGCCAGCATGAGCCGCTCCACCGCGGCTGCCGCAGGCAGCGCCGCGCCGATCACGAAGCCGAAGTAGCGCGGGCCGTTCGAAGCCGTGGTCGCCGGCGAGCCGACACGGTCGAGCAAAGACAGCGTGTCTTGCGCGGGCAATCCGCTTGCGGGCAGCGGCTCGTCGAACGCACTGAGCGCCGCGATGGCTTCGTTCGAGGGGAAAACACGCCGCGTGGCGTTTCCTTCGACATAGCGCAGCCCGCGTGTGTCGGCATCCGCCAGTAGTTTCAGTTCATCCATTCATGCCTCCTGTCCGAGTCCATCCAGATTTCAGTTCAACGTTCACGCACGCGAGGCCGCGCACGGCATGCTTCGCACCGTAACGGCCCAGAACAGCAGCGCCAGAAAACTGACTGCCGCACCTAGCATACACACGCCATGCCAGCCAGCCACGGCATACGTCGCCGTCGTGCCAATCGCGCCCAGCCCGCTGCCAACCGCATAGAACAGCATGTAAAGGCTCACGAGCCGGCTATGCAGTTGCTCGCTGCCGCGAAAGATCAAGCTTTGATTGGTTACATGCAGCGCCTGGCCGCCAAGATCGAGCAACACGATTCCAGCCAGCAGCATCCACAGCGAATGCCCCGGCATCGAGAGCGGCCACCACGCCAGCAACAAGAGCACCAGCGCGGCAGCGCTGGTGCGCTGGCCCCAACCCCGGTCGGCCCATTGGCCGGCGCGCGCGGCGGCAAGCGCGCCCGTCGCCCCGGCGATACCGAACGCTCCAATCGCCGTATGGGAAAAATTGTAGGGTGGCGCACTCAACGGCAGGACCAGCGCGCTCCAGAAGATATTGAGAATCGCGAACATCAGCAGCGCGAGCACGCCGCGCGTCTGCAGCACGCGATCCGAGCGCAGCAACGCGAACATCGAGATGATCAGTTGTCCATAGCTCATCGTGGCCTGCTCGGTGCGCCCAAGCTTCGGAAGCCGACGCCACAGCGGCACGGCAAGCGCGAGCATGACGGCGGCGGAACAGCCATACACCCCGCGCCAGCCCGCCAGATCGCTCACGCCACCGGCGAACACGCGAGCCAGCAGCAGGCCAATGAATACACCGCTGCCCGCTGCGCCCACCACTCGCCCGCGCTCGTCGGGCGCGGCCGCCGCCGCCGCATAGGCGATCAAACCCTGCGTCATGGCCGTACCCAGCATGCCAACACCGAGCATGCCAGCCAGCAGCACCGCGACGGATCGCGCGAGACTGACCACGCACAGCGCGCCCGCCAGCGCCAGCAATTGCACGAGCATCAGGCGGCGGCGCTCCACCCTGTCGCCCAGCGGCACGAGCAGCAGCAACGCCAGCGCGCAACCGGCCTGCGTCGCCGTGACCACGCCGCCAACCGCGGCGCGGGTAATGCCGAAATCGCGCGCCAAAGCGTCCAGCAAAGGCTGCGCATAGTAGACATTGGCAACGCACAGGCCGCTAGCCACAGCGAACAGCAGTACGAGGCCGCGCGGCATCGGTGCGCGCGACCGGACGAAAGCATCGCGGGCTGGCGACGCGAGCGCGATGGAATCCGCGTCCATGATTTGCAATCCAGTTTCAAAACAAAACTGGTTGAATGGTAGGGCAGCTAGTTTTAAAATGCAACTACGTGAGGCGAGCCCATTTCGTCGCTGCGTACCCGCAAATCAGGAAATCGCCATGGCAAGCCGCAAATCCGCGAAGAAGGAAACCTGTCCCGTTGCACGCTCGGTTGACGTGATCGGCGACCGGTGGTCGCTGATGATCCTGCGCGACGTCTTCGACGGTGTTTACCGCTTCGGTGACATTCAGCGCAATCTGGGCGTGGCGCGCAATATTCTCTCTGGCCGTTTGAGCCAGCTGGTCGAGGCCGGCATTCTCGAAACACGGCCGGCCTCCGACGGCACGGCCTATCAGGAGTACGTGCTAACGAAGAAAGGGGAAAGCCTCTTCCCCGTTATCGTCGCCCTTCAGCAGTGGGGCGAGCGCCATTTGTTCGAACGCAACGAGAAGCATTCGTGGTTGATCGACAAAGCAACGGGCAAGCCGTTGCTTTCCATGTTCCCGCAGACCCGCGAAGGGCACCCGCTCACGCCTCACGACACCGTGGTCAAGAAACCCGCGTGACGGCCCTTTCGTCAGGCGCAGCGCCTGCCCGGCTCACACGGCCGGATCGATAGGCGAAGGCGGCGCGCCGCGTTCTTCGATCGCCTGGCCCGCCAGCAAACACAGGTCCTCGCGAAAGTGCCCGGCCACGATCTGCACGCCCACCGGCACGTCCTTCACCATGCCCGTCGAAACGACGAGTCCCGGCAAGCCCATTGCGGGCAACGCGCGCATGGTGAGTTGCGCATCCCATACGCGCTGGAAGCCCGCCGCGCCCTGCATGTCGAGGTTATCGGGGAACGGCAGTTCGCCCGAAACCGGCAGCAGCAGCACGGGATACTCCGCAAGGAACAAGCGCCATGCGCGCGTGAGCGTCGTGCGGCGCACCAGCGACGGCACCACCACGTTCTCGGGCATCGCCGCGACCTTGGCGCGCACGCCATCCACCACGGCCTGCGCACCCGGGTCGCCGTCGCGCGCCACGGCATCCGCGAGCGCAGGGAAACCGTCGCCGAGCCACAGGCGCTCCTGCACTTCGCCGGCGTCGCACAAGAGCGGCACGTCGTCGATCTGCTCGACCGTCCAGCCCGCGTCGGCGAGCCGGCGGCCGGCGTCGAGCAAGGCGTCCTCCACTTCCTTCGTAATGCTCATGCCGCCCGGGCGCAGGCACAGCGCCGCGCGCCGCGGCACGTCGGGCCCGATGAGGGGCGCAGGCGCCCACCAGGGGTCGCGCAGGTCGGGCGCCGCCAGCGCCGCGAGCGCCACGCGCAGGTCCTCGACCGTGCGCGCCATCGGGCCCGCGCCCGACATCATCTGCGCGCCGATCGGCCGCTCGGGCGACGACGCGTTGAACGCCGGCACGCGCCCGATACTGGGCCGCAAGCCATGCACGCCGCACGCATACGCGGGGTAGCGCACCGAGCCGCCAATGTCGGTGCCGAGTGCGATATGGCCGATGCCGGCCGTCACCGCCGCCGCCGCGCCGCCGCTCGAGCCGCCCGGCGTGAGCGACGCATTGCGCGGGTTCTTCGTATGACCGTGCACCTGGTTGCTCGTGAACCAGCGCAGCGCGAAAGTCGGCGAATTGGTGCGGCCGAGCAGCACTGCGCCCGCGCGCACGAGGTTCTCGACAGCGGGGCTGTTCACCTGCGCGATCAGATCCTTTTGCAGGCGCGTGCCGTTGGTCGTGGCAAAGCCCGCCTGGTCGATGTTGATCTTCGTGGTCACGGGCACGCCCGCGAGCGGCCCCGGGTCTTCGCCGCGCGCGAGCGCCGCATCGATCCTGTCGGCCTGCTGAAAGACCCATTCGGGCCGATAGTCGATCACCGCGTTGATGAGCGGATTGACGGCTTCGAGGCGCTCGAGCGCGGCCTTCGCGGCCTCGCGGGCGGACACCTCGCGCGCGCGAACCTGCTTTGCGAGTTCAGTTGCGGTTAAACGCCAAAGTTCAGTCACGATCCCTCCGGTTCGTTGGCAAATTGAGAATGAGTCGGTCAGGCGCTCGCCGATAACGTTTCGACACGCCGCCTGTCACGCAGGACGGCCAGCGCGAGCGCCGCCAGCCCGCACGCCGCGATGAGCGCGAGCAGCGCCGCGCGGCCGCCGTGCACCAGCACCCAGCCGCCCACAGTCGGAAACCCGAATGCGCCGACGAAGTACGCCGCGACGAACCACGTGAGCGCGGCGCGGCGGTGCGCGGCGACGGAGTCGTTGACGGCCTGAAGCTGGACGATCGGGTAAGCGAGCCCGTACCCGGTGCCGAGCAGCACCGCGGCGGCCGATTGAAACAGCACGTGAAACGGCACGACGAACATCGCCGCGCTGCCGAGCACCATCATCGTGAGCAGCACTTTCGTCGCCGTTTCGGAGCGCAGCTTGATGACCACACGCGAGAGCAACCAGCGCGTGGCGATGACCGTCACCGTGTACACGCTGAAGAAGGTGGTCGCTTTCGCCTCGGTGCCCTGCACAAGCGACATCTGGAATGTCATGAGGCCCGAGAACACGCAGCCGCCGAGCGCGATGATGACGATGGGATACACCGCGCGCGTGCGGGCGATCACGCCGGCCTTCAGCAGCCACGGGTCTGGCGCGGCCGGCTCCGCCGCCGCGCAAGCGGAGCGCACGTGCGGCGCAATCCGGCCGAATAGTTCGAGCAGCACGGCCGCCAGCACGCACAGGCCGCCGATCGCGTAGAGCACGCCGCCAAGCGGCATGCGCCAGAAGCGGATCGCAAAGCCCGCAATCGCCGGGCTGCCGCCGATGCCCGTCATCTGCATGGTGGCGAAGCGCAGGAACCAGAGCCCGCGTTCGGCGTCGTTCGTGCGCTCGGCGAGCGCCATGGGGGCGGCGAGACAAAACGCACCCCAGCCGAAGCCCACGAGGAAGCCTGGCACGACATCGAAGCTGCTCACGTGCTCGACGAGCGCAAAGCTCACCACGCCCGCCCCCACGCAGAGCGCCGCAAGCGCCGCCATGCGCGCCGCGCCCACATGCTGGGCGACCCAGCCGGTGAGCGAGACGCCCACGAAGGTGCCGAGTGCCGCGCCTGCGAGCGCCACACCGGTATTGATGTCGTTCCCGCCGATGGCGTGCACGCGCATGGAGAACAGGAACGTCGCGCCATAACCTGCCGATGCGAGCAGGACGCCGACGAGCATGATGAGGGCACTGAATGGACGCACGGCAGGCCTTCCGGACGATGAGGCAAGCGTGCACATTATCAGTCCCTGTGCCCAGCGCTGCATTCGGGTGCTCCTCGGGGTGCGATGACGGTGGCATGCGGGCCGCCGGGCAGTGGAAGCGCTTCCACTGCCCGGCGGATTACGGGCGGCGTGCGGGTTACTTTGCGTCCTGCTGCGCGTGCTCGGCAGCGTCGATGATCGCGTCGGCCACCGCCTTCGGCTGGCTCAGGATCGAGACGTGGCTGCCGTTCACGCGCGTCACCTTCGCGCCGATATGCTTCGCCATCGACTCCTGCAGCGCGGGGGCGATCATGCGGTCGCGCGCCGTCACGACGAAATACGAAGGCTTGTCATGCCACGCGGCCTGCGTGACCTTCTGCGAGAGCGCGCCGCTGAACCACGGGCCCTGAGTGGCCGCCACGACGCGTTGCTGCGCGGGCGGCAGGTCGGGTGCGAAGTCCTCGCGAATCGCCTTGTCGGAAAGCGTCAGGTAGCCCGCCGAGTCTTTGCGCAGTTCGCTCGCCCACGGTGCGTCCGGCTGGCCCTGCGTGATATCGGCGATCGACTGGCCGTTGTCGGGCGCGAAAGCCGCGACGTACACGAGCGACTTCACCTTCTCGTCGTTGCCCGCCTCGCTGATCACAACGCCCGCCCACGAATGGCCAACCAGCACCACCGGGCCCTTCTGCTGCTCGATCACGCGCTTCGTCGCGGCCGTGTCGTCGGCGAGCGAGCTGAGCGGGTTCTGCACGGCGACCACGTGCAGGCCGCGCGCTTCGAGCAGCGGAATCACGCGGCTCCAGCTCGAGCCGTCGGCGAACGCGCCGTGCACGAGCACGACGTTGGTGCCTTTCAGATCGTGCGGCGGCGCGGCGTGCGCCGCCTGCAGCGCGAAGAGGCCGCCGATGAGCGCCACGGAAGTGAAAATCTTTTTGATCGAAGCCATCGTCTTTCTCTCTTCTTTATCGGGTCGTTCGGTGGGTCGGGACGGGCGTATTACGAGTGCGCGTAGATCGGGCCGAGGCCGGGGACATCGTCCTGCGCAGCGCGTGCGGCGTTCGCGTCGCGATGCGCCGCGCCCGAAGCGGACGAGCCGTTCGCCACGCCGCCATACGACAGCGCGGTGGCTTGCTGGGCGGCCTGCGAGGCTTCCACGCGCGAGAGCGCTGCCTGGATGTTGCGCGGGTATTGGGTTTCGTCGGCGGCGGGGTTGTAGCCTGCCTTCTGCAACTGCACGAGTTCGGCGCGCACCTGCGCACGGGTAACGGGCTCGTTCGACTGCGCGAACGAAAGAACCGGGGCGGCGGCGAGAGCAGCAAGGGCGAGGAGCTTGAGGGCTTTCATGACGTTCTCCAAAGATGAGGTCGGGTTCGAATCGGGTTGCCGTTCAGCGCGAGGGGTGTATCGAGCTGGTGTAGGGGTATTTGAACGCCCGGATGTATCTGCCGTGTTTCCATTTGGGGCGCGGTTTGCGTATCAACGTGTCCGGATTGCGCGCAGATACATTGCGCTACAAAAAGCCCCCATGAGGCGCGGCGCGGGCCGCAACGCAAACGCCGCCGCGCCCGCGAGGGCACGGCGGCGTGGCGTGGGGTTAGCGCGTATCAGCCGAACGTGAAGCTGTAGACGTGCGCGCCCGGGTCGAGAAAGCGGATCTCGAAGGTGTGATCCCCGATGCGGCCGGACTGGCGCACGAGCTGATACAGGCGCGGGCTCGTGGCGACGCCCGTGCCGTCCGCTGCGACATCGGCGCCATGCGCGGCGCCCGGCGGCGCGCCGTCGATGCTGATGCGAAAGCGCACGGGCTTGCCGTCGGCGGCGGGCGCAAGCACCAGGTGCAGGTCGCGCGCATGGAAGCGATAGGCGATGCTCGCCTGCGGCGCCCCCGCCACGGCGGATTCGGCGCCCACGTTCCACTGCCCGCCGAACGCCCACTGGTTCAGGTCGAGCTGCCCGGGCAATGTGTAGGCCGCGGCCGTATCGCCCTGCACGCGCTGCGGGTTCGCATTGCCCTGCGCCTCGCGATAACCCACGTACGTTTCGCCCGAGCCGATGTCGCGCAGGTCCGCCGGCGCCAGCGCGCCGCTCGCCTGCGGCGCCTGCGGCGTGGCGGCGGGCGTGGCGCGGCCGTTGTCGGCCAGCAATTGCTGGATCGCCTGCTCGGCCTGGGCGTAGTCCCCTTCGCCGAAGTGGTGATAACGCACGCGGCCCTGGGCATCGACGAGATAGAACGCCGGCCAGTACTGGTTGCCGAAGGCGTTCCAGATGCGGTAGTCGCTGTCCACGGCAACGGGATAGCGGATGTTCAGGTCGGCCAGTGCCCGCTTGACGTTGCCCGTGTCATGCTCGAAACCGAACTCGGGCGTGTGCACGCCGATCACGACGAGACCGTCGTTGCGGTAGCGCTCCGCCCACGTCTTCAGATACGGCAGGGCTCGCAAGGAGTTGATGCACGAGTAGGTCCAGAAGTTGACCAGCACGACCTTGCCGCGCAGCGCTTCGGGCGTGAGCGGCGCGGAATTGAGCCAGGTGATCGCGCCGTCGAGCGGCGGCAAACGGCCTTCGACCGGCAGATCGGCGGCAGCCGCGTGAGCGGGCAGTGAGACGCGCACGATGTGCGCGGACAGATCGGCTGATTGAGAGGCGAACTGCGAGGTCAACCGCGGCGCCGGGCTCGACTGTGCCTCCCGTTCCAGATGCGGCGCCGGTTCCGCGCGCTTCGCGCGATTCGCGGCGGGCGACGCCAGCAAATCGACCAGGCGCGCTTCCACGCCATTGGTCGGCGCACCCGGCAAGAGGACGAGCAAGCGCGTATCCAGACCCAGCGCGATCGCACCGACCGTGAGGAGCACGAGCGCACCCATTGCGCGCCGCACATGCTCGCCCACGCCGAGCGAGCGCTTGAGCGCGGCCATCGCGCGATGACCGAGACCCGCCACTACCGCGAGCGAACTGGCGGCGCCCACGGCGTAGCCCGCGAGCGCGGCCCACGTCTGCCAGGTCACGCCGTGGCGGGCTGCACCGGTAATGATGAGACCGAGGATCGGCCCGGCGCACGGCGCCCAGAGCAGCCCCGTCGCCGCACCGAGCAACATGGCGGAGCCGATGCGGCGCGACGCGCCGTCGTCCTGCGAGCGCGCCATGAAGCGGTCGGCGAGCGCAGTAAGCGGCCCGGAGAGACGCGCAGCAAGCGCGGGAAAGAGCAGCGCAGCGCCGAACAGCGCGAAAAGCCCGAGCGCGATCCAGCGGCCGTACTCGCTCAACTGCGCCGCGCCGTTCAGACCCGCGGCGCCCAGACCCGTGAGCAGCGCGAACGTGAGCGCGAGGCCGAGCAGCATGGGCAGGCGGCCGCTCAGGAACGGCTCTTCGGAGCGCGCGAACACGAACGGCACGACCGGCAGGATGCAGGGGCTCAGGACGGTGAACGCACCGCCCACGAATGCGACGACGATGAGTAACATGAGTTCGGTCTCCAGACGAATGTCGGCGGACTTGCCATGTGGCGTATTTCAGCGCGCGCATGTATCCGGGGAATGTCTGGAACGCGTGCGTCGTGCATCGTCATGTATCGCGAAAGCGGCTTGATACATGCCGATACAAACGCGCAGCGGTGGACGCGCTGTGGATGCGCAGCGAGCGATTTGTATCGCTACGTATCGCGCCCCGGCGGCGACACACTACGTTTCAACAGTGCCGCGGCGGGGACACGCGCCAGATACGTGGGAGCGTTCCAATACGCTCGTCGTCCACACAAGGAGAACCCTCATGATCTCTCGTCTCAAGATTGCCGCTGTCGCCATCGGCCTCGCCGCTAGCGCCGGGCTCGCCGCCTACGCCTCCAGCGAGGAACCTTCGCTCGGCTCGGCCGCGCTGCAAACCGGCGCGCAGGCGCCCAACTTTACCGGCATCAACAACTGGCTCAACAGCCCGCCGCTCGACCTCAAGCAGTTGCACGGCAAGGTCGTGCTCGTCGACTTCTGGACCTTCGACTGCATCAACTGCGCGCACACCATCCCGCACATCAAGGAGCTGGACGCGCGCTATCGCGACAAGGGTCTGGTGGTGGTCGGCGTGCACACGCCCGAGTATTCGTTCGAGCGCGACACCGACAACCTGAAAAAGGCGATCAAGCGCTACGGCATTACGTACCCGGTTGCGCAGGACAACGGTTACGCGACGTGGAATGCCTACGGCAACCAGTACTGGCCGGCGGTGTATCTGATCGACCAGAACGGCAAGCTCGTTTATACGCACTTCGGCGAAGGGGATTACGCGCAGACCGAGCAGAAGATTCGCGATCTGCTGGGCATCCAGGGCAAGCAAGGATGATCGACTGGCGCCGCTGCTCCGGGTTACGGGGCGGCGCGCGTACCATGCGATATTGGGCGCAAACCCGAAAAAGGAAAAAGGCCAATGTCGAATGCCTGGAAAGGCCGCTGCCTGTGTGGCGCGGTGCAATACCACGCGCGCGGCGCCGCGCTGACGCAACTCATTTGTCACTGCCGCGATTGCCAGCGCGCTTCAGGGTCGGGCGGCTTGCCTGTCGTCGTCGTGAGCGCGGGCGAATTCTCGTTCGACGGCGAAATCCGGTCTTACACGATAACCGGCGGCAGCGGCATGCCGACCACGCGTAATTCGTGCGCACGTTGCGGCAGCCTGCTCTTTGGCACGCCCCAGCATGCGCCGGATATCGTGACGATCTACGCGGGAACGCTCGACGACCCTTCACGGTTCCATGCCGAATTCGTTCAGTTCACGTCCGAACGACATCAGCTCGATGCCCGCGAGCCCGGCATCGCTCAATATTCGGGACGCGCGCCCTGAGGCGATTCAAAGATGCCGCGTTTCCGGAGGCGGATTGCCCCAATCGTTCGCGAGACCATTGGCGTAGGAGATCGGTGCATTCAACGCTTCGTTCAGGTCGAAGTCGTCGATACACATGATATTCACGTTGATGTACGGATAGCCCGTGCCGTTGGGCATGTCGATGCGGTCGAATACGTGCACGCCGCAGTGTTTGCAAAACGGATGATGGGCGACCGGGTTTTTCCCTTCGTAGTGCGTGAGTTCGCTTGCGCCGGAAAGTAGAACAAAGTCTTCCGGGCGGACCTGCACCAGCCAGAGCCGGAGTTTTCCACAGAAGCTGCAGTTGCATTTTCCCGTGCCCTTGCTGAAATCGATCAGGGCTTCGAACTTTATCGACTGGCAATGGCAACTTCCACGGTATGTCCGCTGCATGAGGGCGCTCCCGATCGGTTTGGCGACAACTGCGGATTATGTCACCGAATGCGCGGCTAGCACCCGTGCCTCCCATCAAGGCGCAAAGCGCGTAAACACGTAGTCGCGATCCTTCACCTTCGAAGCGTGGCACGCAAAACAGGTTTGATGCTGCGCCAGGTCGGCAGGCACGCCGTTCACGAAACGCCCGTACCCCCAGCCGCCCGTGGACGCATAGCGGCGCGAGTCCTTCACCATGACCTGCACGGTCGTGGGCTGGCCCGGCACCGTGGCGGTTGCGAAATCATCGGACTGCTTACGCTTGTACGCAAGCTTCACGAGGATCGTGCCGTCCGGATATGGCAGCGTCGCATTCTCGATGGCCTTGATCGCCACCGGATTGCCGAGCACCACGCGCAGTTCGTCGAGCGGCGCGGCCTCCTCCGCCGGGGCGATCATTTCCCACTTGCGGTAGCCGGGTGGAATCGTCACGCCGTAGATCGGCGAAGCCGCGTGGCCCGGCGCCTGCGATCGTGCTTGCGGCTGCGCTTGCGCGCCTTGCTGCGCCCATGCGGCGTGACCTTGCGTCAGACTCGCGAGCAGCGCGCCCGCGAGGAGCGCGCGACGCCTGAAAAAACGTATTTGCATCGCGGCCTCCGATCACAGATGCGTGACTTGCAGAATGGCCTGCGCGAACTCCTTGGGCGCTTCCTGCGGGAGATTGTGGCCAATGCCGCCGTCGATCGTGCGGTGCAGGTACTTGCCCGTGAACTTCTTCGCATAGGCGGCCGGCGCGGGATGCGGCGCGCCGTTGGCGTCGCCTTCGAGCGTGATGGTCGGCACGGTAATGGCCGGTGCGGCGGCGAGACGCTGTTCGAGGCTGTCGTACTTCGCTTCGCCCTGCACGAGCCCGAGGCGCCAGCGGTAGTTGGAGATCACGATGGCCACGTGGTCGGGATTCTGGAACGACGCTGCACTGCGCTCGTAGGTCGCGTCGTCGAAGTTCCACTTCGGCGAGGCAAGTTGCCAGATCAACTTGTTGAACGCGTCGCGATTCGAGGCATAGCCCTGCGCGCCACGCTCGGTCGAGAAGTAGAACTGGTACCACCACTGCAGCTCGGCTTGCGGCGGCAGCGGCTTGCGGTTCGCCTCCTGGCTGCCGATCAGATAGCCGCTGACCGAGACGAGACCCTTCACGCGCTCTGGCCACAGCGCCGCGACGATGTTCGCCGTGCGCGCGCCCCAGTCGTAGCCGCCCAGAACGGCCTGATCGATCTTCAGGGCATCCATGAACGCAACAAGATCGACAGCGGTGACGGCCTGCTGGCCGTTGCGCGGCGTCTCGTCCGAGACAATGCGCGTGCTGCCGTAGCCGCGCAGATACGGCACGATCACGCGGTAGCCCGAAGCGGCCAGCATCGGCGCGACCTCGACATAGCTATGGATGTCGTACGGCCAGCCGTGCAGCAGGATCACCACCGGGCCGTTCTTCGGTCCCGCTTCGGCGTAGCCCACATTGAGCAGGCCCGCGTTGATCTGCTTGATCGGGCCGAACGACACGCCGTTGCCCGTGCGCGTGTTGCCTTCCGTACCGCCAGCCGACTGTGCGTGCGCGAGACCGCCGAATGCGAAGTCCGCGAGCGTGAGGCCGGCAAGCGACGTGCCGAGAAGACGACGGCGACGGACGTTGACGGGATCTGACATGACCACTTCTCCTTGATGTGCATGCATGCAGGCCGCGCCCGAACGGCTTGGCCTCGTTGATTGAGCCCACGGCAGCAGATCGGTCGATCGCGCTCGCGGCGGCAGGCAAAACGCCCCGGTGAATTTATATCCGAGCAGGAAAAGCGCCATGTATCCCAATGTGTCTGTTGCGAGCGTGGACACACAACGAATCAAAAAATGTCGGCGTGGCGGGATCGGTCGCGGAGAGCGCGAGGTTGAACGAACGGCGGGTTTGTATCGCAATGTATAAGCGCCTGGACGAGATACATACCCTTGCAAAACGCGGCGTTCATGAAACACGGCAGATACGTCCGGCGGTTGTAATGCATCAACGCCGGAACTTGCTGATGACCGGACGGATTTCCCAACCCATCCCAGGAGAAAGTCATGAACGCATCGAAGCTCGCCCTCGCCTTTGCCGCCAGCGCCGCAGTCCTCGCCGCCACGCCGGTGTTCGCCGCCATGCCCGCTCAGTCGAGCGCAGCACAATCCACGGTTGCGCAAAGCCAGGCATGGACGCCCGCCAGCAATGCGGCGAACGCGAAGCTCACGCGTGCACAGGTTCGCCAGGAACTGATCCAGGCGCAGCACGACGGCCAGCTCGCCGCCATCCAGCAGCTGTATCGCGGCAGCTAAATCATTGCCATCACGAAGCCCATTTCAGGAGATACACACCATGACTCAGGCAGAAAAAGTGCTGTACACCGGCAAGACCCACACCACCGGCGGCCGCGACGGCGCAGCCCGCAGCGAAGACGGACGTCTGGACGTGAAGCTCTCGCCGCCCGGTTCGAGCGCGCCGGGCACGAACCCGGAGCAGATGTTCGCGGCGGGCTGGTCGGCGTGCTTCATCGGCGCGATGGGCCGCGCCGCCACGAAGCTCGGCACGACGCTGCCGCGCGACGTGGCGGTCGACGCCGAGATCGACCTCATCAACACCGACGACGCCTTCAAGCTGCGCGGCCGCTTGAACGTGACGCTGCCGGGCGTGGATCGCGAGCTGGCGCAGCGCATCGTCGAAACGGCCCATCAGATCTGCCCGTATTCGAAGGCGACGCGCGGCAACATCGACGTTACGCTCGCAGTCGTCGAGGCGTGATCGCGTAGCGGTAGAAAGCGTAGAAAGCAAAAAGCGGGGCGCGTTGTGCGCGCCCCGCTTTGCTTTTGCGTGTTGCTGTGTGCGTTGCGCTTTAGCCGTGCCGCGCATCCACGAGATTGCCCGGCGTGCCGTTACGCCAGGCTTCCACGTTGCGCAGTGTCGTTTGCGCAATCTCGCTCATCGCCTCGCGCGTGAAGAACGCCTGGTGCGACGTGACGATCACGTTCGGAAACATCAGGAGACGCGCGAGCACGTCGTCCTGCAGCGGCGCATCCGAATGGTCCTCGAAGAACAGGCCGCCTTCTTCCTCGTACACGTCGAGGCCGAGGTGTCCGAGCTGGCCGCTCTTGAGCGCATCCACGAGCGCGCTGCTTTCCACGAGCCCGCCGCGCCCGGTGTTGATGAGCATGGCGCCGCGCTTCATCTTCGCGAGCGCGTGGCGGTCGATCAAATGACGCGTGGCTGGCACGAGCGGGCAATGCAGACTCACCACGTCCGACTGCGCAAGCAGCGTATCGAGCGGCACATAACGCACGCCGAGCGCGAGCAGGTCGGCGGCGGGCGTGCCCGGGTCATGGGCGAGCACCTGCATGCCGAAGCCCGCCATGATGCGCGCAAAACACCGGCCGATAATGCCCGTGCCGACCACGCCGGCCGTCTTCCCATGCAGATCGAAACCGAGCAGCCCCGCGAGCGAGAAGTCACCTTCGCGCGTGCGCGACACGGCGCGCGGCAGCTTGCGGTTCAGCGCGAGGATCAGCCCGACGGCGTGCTCGGCCACCGCATGCGGCGAATACGCGGGCACTCTCGCGACGGTGATGCCAAGACGCTGCGCCGCTGCGAGATCGACGTGATTGAAGCCGGCCGAGCGCAGCGCCACGAGCCGCGTGCCGCCCTGATGAAGGCGCTCGAGCGTGGCGGCGTCGACCGTGTCGTTCACGAACGGACACACCACGTCGTAGCCGTCGGCGAGCACGGCGGTCTCGGCGTCGAGGTGCGATTCCTGGAAGTGCAACTCATACTGGAAAGCGGCGTTCGCCTCGGCAAACGTATCGACGTCGTACTGGCGCGCGCTGAACAGGATCATGCGTGGGCGAGCGGAAGTGGGGAGCTGGGTTCCCGGCATGTTGACCTCGTGCGAGCTTCGGGGGGTAGGCGCGCATTGCGCGTTGACGCGCGGGGATGCGTCTTGAACTCGAACGCGTAACGTTCGCGCGTGCCGCGTGGGCACGCTGGCACATGGTATCAGCAGGAAGGCGAGCGATCGGGAAGAAGCGGCAACAGGCGGGCGAGGCATGGACGCGGCAAAGCCGCGAAGCTTGCCGAAGTGCGGCGAACTTCGCGGCATGGTGCCGCGCGCATTACGAGTGAGCGTAGATCGGTTCGAGGCCAACGACATCCTGGTCCGCCGCATTCGCACCGGAGACCTTCGATACGGCGCGAGCGTGCGTGCGGCTGCCTGCTGCGGAGCCGCCTTCAACTGCCCCGCCGAATGCCGACGCCGCTGCGCCGTTCTCTGCACTCACGCGCGAGAGCGCGGCTTGCAGGTTCGCGGGGTACTGCGTGTCGTCGCTGGCAGGGTTGTAGCCCGCCTTCTGGAGTTGCACGAGTTCGGCCTTCACTTCGGCGCGGGTGATCGGCTGGCTCGACTGTGCGAACGAGAGCGCGGGAACGGCAACGAGGGCAGCAAGAGCGGCGGCGGCGAGCGATTGAGCGAGCTTCATGGTGTTTCTCCTGACGTTGGCTGAGTGGTTGCGCACTGTTGTGTATCAACCTTGCGTAGGAGACATTTGAACGCCGCGATGTATCTGGCTTGTTTGCGTGCGCGCCCGTTTTTGCAAGCGCGCTTGTCCCGCGGGCGGCCAGACACAGTGCGATACAAGAAGGCGTCCCGCCGCCCGCGCACTGCCCGGTATCACGCCAATAAGGGGCGAATCAAAAGTGTTGCTGCACTGCACACTTAGCGCCCTTGAGCCTTGCATTCTGTCCCGAGATCTCTATAATAAGGGTTATCCCTTAGGCACTAACCCTAGCAAAGAGGAAATCATGGGTGCAATCGTCGAAAAGCTGGCTCAAGCCCTGGCTGCACTGCGTCGTCTGGGCGCCGAAGCGCTGGACCGTCACCTCGAATACTGCGAACTGCTCGCAGAAGCTCAGCGCCGCTGGTACTAATGCGCGCCTGACTGCAGCAAGCGTCCCTGCCCGTGCACACGGGGGACGAGTAGCAACACGCGACCGCACAGCGCGGTCGGGTTTATGCGGCGCCCAGCCATGCCTCGATTTCGGGGGCATCCGCGCGCGCCGCATCGGGCCGCCATCCTGGCGCCACCAGAAGTTCGCGCGCGCCGGCGTAGGCCTGCGCAAAGCTACGCAGTTCACGCGTAACCGGCCGGTCGTCCAGACGCCGCCGGGCTAGCGCCGCTTCCACGGTGCGCTCGATCAGCGCGACCTGGTTGTCGATATACGCGACGCAAAGCTCGCGGCAGCGCGCCGACACACGCGCCGCCGCCATGAGCGCCGGAACGAGCGAAACCGTGAGATGCCCGCCCGCGCCAAGCCGGGCCAGCGCGCCGCGCAGGTCCGCGGCCGCGTCGTGGAGCGAAGCGAACACGGCGTCACGCCAAACGCCGCGCTCGAATGCCAGCGCACCGCGAAAGCGCGCCAGCGCCTCGGCATCCGCCACCTTCCCCTCGAGCACCAGCGGTGCGGCGCCCGCCGTCGCCGTCGTACGGATGCAATCCGCACCGAGCCATTGCGCACTTTCGCGCCTTCCTTCCAGCACCCGCGTTTGCAGACGATCCGGCAATAGCGGATCGAGCGGCACCGCTGCGCACATTGCGGGCTTGCCGGTTTCGTGCAGCGTGCAACGCCCGTCGTCGGCCAGCGCCGCGCAACGGCCGAGCGACGGGTAGTCGTAGCCCTGCAGCGTCAGCACGATCCAGTCGCTGCCGAATGCCGCGCTGCGGTGAAAAAGCGACTGCGAGAGTTCGTCGATCGCCACGGCGTCGGCGGCGGCAAGCCGGTGCTCGCCCGCGCGGCGCACCGGCTGACGCCCGATCGCAAGGCACCCGACAAAGCGCTCCCCATGCCGCAGCAATTCCGCCAGCGACATCGACGGCGGGCTGTTGCAGCACTTCCCGCACGCCGTGCACGCGAGCGCGTAGTGCGCCATGCCGTGCGCCGCATCGTGACCTACCATGGCCGCCGCACCGAGTCCTGGTAGCGCGTGAGGATGAAATGCGCGACCTCATTCGAGTGGTACGCGTCCACCAGTTCGCGCGCCCAGGGCTGCGTCCGGTCCGCGTCGCGCACAGCGAGCACGTCGGCGTAAGGCGAGCGCGCGTCTTCAATGCCGATGCTGTCGCGCGCCGGCTGCAGCCCGGCGCGCGCCGCGTCATCGACTTCCATCGCCACGAAGGCCGCCGTGTCGAGCGCATGCGCAAGGCTTGCGTGCGGCACGCGGACGACTTTAAGTTTTAGCCGGTTGCCCGTGATATCCGCCGTCGTGGCGTGCAGCCCGGCGCTGTCGCGCAGCGTCACCAACGTGTAGTTCTGCAGCAGGATCAGCGCGCGGCCCATGCCGCGCGCGTCGTCGGGAATCGCGATTGTCGAGCCGGGGCGCAGTTGGCTGAGGCTCGGCAGTTTGCGCGAATACAGCGCCATCGGCAGCGCGACCGTGGGCGCAATGGCCGCGATCGCGTAGCCATGCACGTGGCGCGCGTCGGCCAGGTCCGCTTCGTCCTCGAAGCTCGCCGCGTCGATACGGCCCGCCGCCAGCGCGCCGTCGATCTTCGCGGCGTCGTCGAACACGACGACGTCGAGCGCCAGGCCGCGCGCCGCTGCCGTGCGTTGGACCTCGCCCATGATCTCGGCGTGCGTGCCGCGCGTCACACCCACGCGAACGGGATCAGGCGCCGCATGGGCCATGCCGCTCAGCGCCGCGGCAAGCACCCATGCGGCCAGCGGCCAGCGGCTTGCGTTCATGACGCGTCCCTCAAAATCGTGCGAAAGCCAATATGCGAAGCCGCGAGATCGGCCTCCTGCTGTTCCCGCGACGAGGCCCGATAGCGCACGCAATAGTCGCGCGCGCACAGGAACGAGCCGCCCTTGATGACCATGAGCGTGTCGTGGCGCCGCCCCGCCGGCGCGACCGCTGCCGTGTCGCCATTCGTGTGCGACTGGTGCGGGCCCGTGTACGCATCGCGCGTCCATTCCCAGGCATTGCCGATCATGTCGTAGAGGCGAAACGCATTGGCCGCGTAGCAGCCCACGGGAGCGAGGCCGGCATGGCCGTCCTCGGCGGTGTTGAGCACCGGAAATACGCCCTGCCAGTAGTTCGCCGTGGGCTTGCCGTTGGCGTCGGTGGGCGCGGTGTCGAGGTCCGCGCCCTCGCGGCCCGCCTTGCCCGCGTATTCCCACTCGGCTTCCGTCGGCAAATCGCGGCCCAGCCAGTGCGCGTACGCGAGCGCGTCGCGTAGCGTCACGAGCGTGACGGGCAGGTTGCCCCGGCCCTCCACGTCGCTGCCCGGCCCTTGCGGATGCCGCCACGACGCGCCCGGCACCCACGACCACCAGGCGAGATCGCGCGCATTCATCTGCTCGGCCGTGGGCACGCGAAACACCGCTGCACCGCCCTGCTGCTCCGCTTCGCTCACGTAGTGCGTGGCTTCGACGAACGCGGCGAACTGCGCCACCGTCACGTCGGTCTGGTCGATCCAGAAACCCGCCACGCGCGTCTTGCCGCCGCCGGGCGCGGGACGCTCGTCCGGGTAGCCCGCCGTGCTGCCGAGCACGAACGAGCCGCCTTGAAGATGCACCATGCCCGCCTTGCGGTCGCTGCCCCAGTTGTCAGGCAGACCCGAATAGCGTTCGCACTGACGCTCGTTGCCGAGCGGCGCGAGCGGGCGGCCGCGGTTGAGCGAATCGAAGCCGTCGCCGGACGATGTGAGTGTCGAGGCGCTCGATGCCGCGAACGCCGCAGCGAACACCGTCACGGCCAGCGCCGCGAGTGTCAGTCGATACCGCATGGCCACGCCCTTAGTAATAACCTTGCGGACGCAACGGTTCGACACCGCCCACGTTGCTCATATACGTGTTCCACTGGTTCACGAGGCTCTGGATCACCGAGGGATTCTGCGTCGAGACGTCCGTGGTTTCGCCGCGGTCCTTCGTGAGGTCATAGAGCTGCCAGTGGCCGTCCGTGGGTCCGAGCGGCGGCTCCGTCCACAAGGCCTTCCAGCGGCCATCCGCGCTGCGCAGATACGCACGGCCGTAGGCTTCGTCGCCGAACGCTTCCGTGTGGGCTTCCGCAGTCGTCTTGCCATTCAGTTGCGCAAGCAACGACTTTCCGGTGACCGGATACACATAGCGGTTGTTGTAGACCACCTTGCCCTTGTTCTGGTCCACGCCCGTGAGCGCATTGATGAGCGCGGGCGCGGGCTGGCTCGGCGGCGTCACGCCGGCCACGTCGAGGAAGGTGGCCGTGTCGTCGGTAACGTGCGTGAAAATGCTGAGCGACGGCAACTGCGTAGCCTGCCCCGGCAAATGAACGATGGCCGGCACCGACACGCCGCCCTCCGCCGAATACCCCTTCGTGAGCCGCAGCGGCGTGGCGCTCACTTCGGCCCAGCGCAGGCCATACTGCAGGCGCTTCGCATTCTGCAAGCCGTTGTCGGTCCCGAGCGACGAATACACGGGTTCCTGGGCGTTCGCCGTATCGGTGGCGGTGGGGTCGGCGCCCGAGTCGATCGGCCAGCCTTCCGCGCCGTTATCGGACTGGAACATGATGAACGTATTGTCGTATTCGCCGATGTCCTTCAAATGCTGGATCAGGAGTCCGATGTTGTAGTCGAGATTCTCGACCATGCCCGCGTAGATCTCCATGTAGCGCGCCTGCGCCTTGCGCTCGTCCGCGGAAAGGCTGGCCCACGCCTTGTCGACGTTGCCCTGGCCGTAATCGACGTACCCATCCGACGCCGGATGCACGGCGCTGATGTACTTCGCGTTAGCCGTGCCGTTGTTGGTCGTAGCGGGCGAACGCGTGAGCGTTTCGGGCAAGCCTTCGAACGGCGTGAAGTCGGCGGGAATCAGGCCGAGCGCTTTTTGCCGCGCAATGCGCGCGTTGCGGATCGCGTCGTAGCCTGCGTCGTACACGCCCGCGTATTTGTGCAGCCACGGGTCCGGCACCTGGAGCGGCCAATGCGGCGACGTATAGGCCGCGTAGGCGAAGAACGGCTTGCCGTCGCCCTTGTTCGAGTCGATGTACGCGATGAGCTTCTGCGTGTAGAAGTTCGTGGAATAGAACACGGCAGGACTGCCGCCTGATCCGCCGGGCTGCCCCGGTTGACCGGGCTGCACGTACTGGCCGTCTTCGGTGTAGTTCTTCGAGCCCGCGAGTTCGTGCGCGAAGTGATTGGTCGCGGCGCCGCCCAGCAGCGCGTAGCTGTGCTCGAAGCCCCATTGGTCGGGGGTTTGCCCGCTACCCGTAGCACTCCCAACGATACCGGAGCCGAGATGCCACTTGCCCGCCATATAGGTGTGATACCCGGCGTCCTTGAGCAGTTGCGCAACCGAAAGGGCGCGGTCGTTGAGATAGCCTTCATAGCCGGGCAGGCCGCGCCGCTCGTCGGTAGGCACGCCCATGGTGCCCTCGCCCACGAGGTGATGGTCGGTGCCCGAAATCAGCATGGAGCGCGTGATCGCGCACACCGTGCCCGCGTGATGGTTCGTGAGAATGCGGCCCGACTGCACGAGCGCGTCGAGGTTGGGCGTGTTGATCTCGCCGCCGAACGCATGAATGTCCGAGTAGCCGAGATCGTCCGCCATGATGTAGAGGATGTTGGGCTGCTTGTGCGTGACGGCGGCGCTCGCCACCGGCGAGCCGCTGCTGTTCGTGCCGCCGCACGAGGCCAGCGCGACGACGCTGGCGACCATGGCGCATGCGATGCGGATACGGGGAACTTGCGTCGACCGGTGAGCTTTTTTCATTGTTCTCGTGCGCTGCTTGTAAGGGAGTGCAATGGTAGCCACGAAGCCCGGTGCGCCAAATCTCGATTCCTCCATTGCTTTCGGAGCGGTGGAATAAGTGTGCGGCGCAACGTTCGGCGCATAGTGCGGCCGTTCATGCCGACCACGCGTTCCGGCCATTCGGGCCGGTTCGCGCTTTGCGCGGAAAGCGCCTAATCTTGAGGTATCGGCTCCTGCCCCATCTGTGAACCGGAACCTGCGCCAGCGTGCGCCATGCTCCGGACGCCCGATGCGCGACCATCGCCCCTCGCATGTCGCGGTGCACGACGCGCCGCCTGCTCACCCGCACCATCCGCTCACAGCGCGGCTTGCTCGCGCCGTTGTGTTCGTCGCCTTGCTGCTCGCGTGGGCCGCTCTGGCGGCTGGGATCGCTTTGCCGGCGGCCTTCGCTGCAGCCAGTCCGCCCGTCGTGGTGATGACCGTGAACGGTGCGATCGGACCCGCCAGCGCCGATTTCATCGTCCGTTCGCTGGAGCGCGCCGCGAGCGAGCGCGCGCCGCTTGCGATCCTCGAACTGGATACGCCCGGCGGCCTCGACACCTCGATGCGGCAGATCATCAAGGCGATCCTGGCCTCCCCGGTGCCGGTCGCGGCGTTCGTCGCGCCCGGCGGCGCACGCGCCGCGAGCGCGGGCACCTATATCGTCTACGCAAGCCATTTCGCGGCCATGGCGCCGGGCACCAATCTCGGCGCGGCTTCACCGGTGCAGCTTGGCGTGGGCGGCGGCGGTGGCCCCGCGGGTGGGCCCATGGGTGGCCCGGCAGGCTTTCCGGAAGCCGCCTCCGGCGCCTCGGCCCCGCGCGCCGACGACAACGCCTCGACGGAAGCCCGCAAGGTCATGCACGACTCCGCCGCCTATATTCGCGGCCTGGCGCAACTGCGCGGGCGCAACGCGGCGTGGGGCGAGCGCGCGGTGCGCGAGGCCGTGAGCCTCTCCGACGAAGAGGCGCGCGACCAGCACGTGATCGATCTGATCGCGCAGGACCCCGCCGATCTCGCGCGCCAGCTCGACGGCCGCACCGTCACGACCACGGCCGGCACGCTGCGCCTCGCCACCGCGCACGCGCCGCTGGAAGCCGTCGCGCCGGACTGGCGCAACCGCTTTCTTGCGATCATCGCCGACCCGAATGTCGCGCTGATCCTGCTGACCATCGGCGTGTACGGGCTCTTCTTCGAGTTCGCCAACCCTGGCTTCGTGCTGCCCGGCGTGGCCGGGGCAATCTGCCTGCTCGTGGGTCTGTTCGCCATGCAACTGCTGCCCGTGAACTACGCGGGCCTCGGGCTCGTGCTGCTCGGGCTTGCGTGCCTCATCGCGGAGGCTTTTTTGCCGACGTTTGGCGTGCTCGGCTTTGGCGGCATCGTGGCGTTCGCCATCGGCGCGCTCATGCTGATGGACACCAGCGCGCCCGGCTACGGCATCCCCCTGCCGCTCGTTGCGGGCCTGGCACTCGGCGGCGCGGCGTTCGTCGCCACCGTGTCCAGCGTGGCCCTGCGCGCGCGGCGGCGCCCCGTGGTGACCGGCGCGGAGGCCATGGTGGGCGCCGTTGGCGAAGTGATCGACGAGGGTTTGCATCCCGAATCGCGGCCCGGCCACGCGGCATTGTCCACGGGCTGGGCCCGCGTGCACGGCGAGCGCTGGCGCGTGGCCTGCGCCACGCCGCTTGCCGCCGGCAGCCGCGTGCGCGTCAGCTCGCGCAGCGGACTCACGCTCACCGTCACCCCGCTGCACGGCGCGGTGCACGACAACGCACACGACAAGGCACAAAACGAGGGAGAACGTTCATGATCGGCTTCACGTTCGGCTTCACAGGTCTACTGATCGCGCTCGTGGTGCTGATCGCGTTATCGTCCATCCGCATCTTCAAGGAGTACGAACGCGGCGTCGTGTTCATGCTCGGACGCTTCTGGAAGGTCAAGGGGCCGGGCCTCGTGCTCATCATTCCCGTCGTGCAGGTGGCCGTGCGTATCGACCTGCGCACCGTGGTGTTCGACGTGCCTTCGCAAGACGTCATCACGCGCGACAACGTTTCGGTGAAGGTGAACGCCGTGGTCTATTTTCGGGTGGTGGACCCGGAAAAGGCCGTGATTCAGGTCGCGCGCTACGTCGAGGCGACGAGCCAGCTCGCGCAAACCACGCTGCGCGCCGTGCTCGGCAAACACGAACTCGACGCCCTGCTCGCCGAGCGCGAGCAACTGAACGCGGACATCCAGAAAGTGCTCGATGCGCAAACGGACGCGTGGGGCATCAAGGTGTCGAACGTCGAGATCAAGCACGTCGACCTCAACGAAACGATGATCCGCGCGATCGCGCGCCAGGCCGAAGCCGAACGCGAGCGCCGCGCAAAGGTCATTCACGCGGAAGGCGAACTGCAGGCGTCCGAAAAATTGCTGCAAGCCGCGCAATGTCTCGCGCAGCAGCCGCAGGCCATGCAACTGCGGTATCTGCAGACGCTTACCACGATCGCCGCCGACAAGAATTCCACCATCGTCTTCCCGCTGCCGATCGAGTTGCTCAACGCGCTGATCGACCGAGCCGGGCCGCCGCGCGGACCTTGAGTGATCCGTCCCCTCAGTTCAGGCATCCAGCGTCTTCTCCAGTTCACCTGAATATTGCAGCGCAGCGAAAATAGCCGGCCAGCGCGCTGCGCGCGTTCGTGCACGCTTCTTTTGCGCGTGGGATTGGCAGAGCGCGGAAATATCGCCAATAATTGCCGAACATCCACTAACGGACGACGGCGGCCATGGATTACAGTCCCGAAGCCATCCGCACGATCGCTCTGGTCGGCCACGCCGGCTGCGGCAAGACCTCGCTTGCCGAAGCGCTCCTGCACCAGGGCGGCGCGCTGCACGCGCCAGGCAGCGTGAATCGCGGCACCGCCCTCTGCGATTTCGATCCCCTCGAACGCAAATATCACCACTCCCTCAACTCCGCCATCGCGCACTTCGAACACGAAGACACGCGCATCTACCTGCTCGACACGCCCGGCTACCCCGACTTCGCCGGCATGTCGATGAGCGCGCTGCCCGCGGTGGAAACGGCGGCCATCGTCGTCAACGCGCGCACCGGCATCGAAATGACGACGACGCGCATGATGGCGTACGCGCAGCAACGCAAGCTGTGCCGGATGATCATCGTGAACGGCATCGACGCGGAGAAGGTCGATTTACCTGGACTGCTTGCGCAGATACAGGAGACCTTCGGCAAGACGTGTTTGCCGATCAATCTGCCTGCACAAGGCGGACGTGAAGTGGTGGACTGCTTTTTCAACCCCGCGGGCGAGGCCGATTTCTATTCGGTGGAAGCCGCGCACAATGCACTCATCGACCAGGTGATCGAACTCGATCCCGAGTTGATGGAGCTGTACCTCGAACAGGGCGAAGCCATCAGCCCCGAGCAACTGCACGCGCCGTTCGAACGTGCGTTGCGCGAAGGGCATCTCGTGCCGGTGTGCTTTACCTCTACGGCGACGGGCGCGGGCATCGCGCAGCTGCTCGACGTGTTCGTGAAGCTCTTGCCCAATGTCACCGAAGGCAATCCGCCGCTGTTTTACCGCGAGGTGGACGGCAAGGAAGGCAAGGAGCCCGTGCGCGCCGAACCGGACGCCGATAAACACGTGCTCGCGCATGTGTTCAAGATCGTGATGGACCCGTATATCGGCAAGGTGGCCGTGTTTCGCATTCATCAGGGCACGGTAACGCGCGACAGCCAGCTCTATATCGGCAACGCGCGGCAGCCGTTCAAGGTGGCGCATTTGCTCATGCTGCAGGGCAAGGAGCATACGGAGGTCCAACGCGCGGGGCCCGGCAATATCTGCGCCGTGGCGAAGGCCGACGATATCGGCTTCGACGCCGTGCTGCACGACGCCCCCGAAGACGGCAACATCCACCTCACGCCGCCTGCGTTTCCGAATCCGATTTACGGCCTCGCCATCGAGCCGGCGCGCCCGGGCAACGAGCAGCGCGTGTGGGAAGTGCTGCAAAAGCTCGCGGCGGAAGATCCTTGCCTGCAGATCGATCATCCCGAGGGCACCAACGAGACCGTTGTACGCGGGCTCGGCGAACTGCATTTGCGCTACATGCTGGAGCGGCTAACCGATCAGTACAAACTCGAAGTCGTAACACGTCCGCCTACGATCGCATGGCGCGAGACGATAGGCGGCAAAGCCGAGGGACATTGCCGCCACAAGAAGCAGACCGGCGGCGCGGGCCAGTTCGGCGAGGTCATGCTGCGCGTCGAGCCCTTGCCGCGCGGTGCGGGCTTCGAGTTCGTGGATGCCGTGAAAGGCGGCGCGATTCCTTCGCAATTCATGCCAGCGGTTGAAAAAGGCATCTTGCAGGTGATCGACAGCGGGCCGCTCGCCGGTTTTCCCATGCAGGACGTGCGCGTGATCGTGTATGACGGCAAGCATCATCCGGTCGATTCGAAGGAAGTGGCGTTCGTTACCGCGGGGCGCAAGGCGTTTATCGATGCGGTCTTGAAGGCGCAGCCTATCGTGCTCGAACCGATTGTCGATATCGAGGTGATGACGCCCGAGGCCGCGATGGGCGACATCATCGGCGATCTTTCCTCGCGGCGCGGGCAGGTGCACGGCACGCGCACGATGGGCGGGCAAGCCATGGTCATTGCGGGGAAGGTGCCGCTGGCCGAACTTAACGACTATCAATCGCGGCTGAATTCGCTCGCGGGCGGGCATGGGAATTACAGCATTCAGCTGAGCCACTATGATCCGGTGCCGCCGACGCATCAGGAAAAGCTCGCGGCACAGCACAAGGGGCGGGGGGAGAGCGTGGAGTGAGGGTGTCTTGAATGAGGCAGTTGATTAGGAAATGAACATTTCCTATAATCCCCCCTCATGGCATCCGAGCACCCATCCCAACCCGTGGCCCGCAGCCCAGGCCGCCCGCGCGAATTCGACATGGACACCGTCGTGGACGGCGCCGTGCGCGTGTTTCGCGAGCGCGGCTACCACGCCACGTCGGTCGGCGATCTCAGCGAAGCAACGGGCCTGACCGCTGGCAGCCTCTACAAAGCCTTCGGCGACAAGCGCGGCGTCTTTCTCGCCGCGTTCGACCACTACGTCACCACGCGCCACGCCGAGTTGCGCCATCGCCTCGACAAGCAGTCCAAAGCAAGCGAGAAGATTCGCGTCATCTTCATTTTCTACGCCGAATCGTCGCATGGCAGCGAGGGCCGGCGCGGGTGTCTCGTCGTTTCAAGCGCCACGGCGCTCGCCACCTTCGACGACGAAATCGCCACGCGCATCGAAGCCGCCATGCGGCGTACCGAAGAGATGCTGCGCGAACTCCTCCAGCAAGGCCAGAAAGACGGCTCCGTTGCACCGGAAATTCATGTCCCGGCCATGGCGCGCACCTTGCTCGCCCTGCTCCACGGCTTTCGTTTGATCGGCAAATCCGGGCGCACACAGCGCGAGATGCTAGCCGCGGCTGAAGAAGCCATGCGTTTGCTGCGTTGAAATTTTTTTGGCCAATTTGGAAATGATCATTTCCAATTTATGTCTGCGTTTTTCTGCAACCACAGGAGCTTCACGTCATGAGCACGCCCTCCCGCATGATCGACCACGGTTCGGCCTCGCTGCCCGACCCCATCCTCCCCGGCTTCGCGCATCGCTTCGAAACCGTTGAAGGCACGCGCCTGCACTACGTCATCGGCGGAAAAGAGGATGGCGAAACCGTAGTGCTGCTGGCCGGCTATCCGGAAAGCTGGTTCGCATGGCGCAAGGTCATGCCGCTCCTCGCGCAAAATTACCGCGTGATCGTCCCCGACCTGCCCGGTCAGGGCGACTCGGACCGGCCGCAAGACGGCTACGACACACAATCGCTCGCCACTGCCCTGCATTCGTTGCTCGGCAAGCTCGAAGCGCGCCGCCACCATCTCGCCGCCCACGACGTCGGCGCATGGGTCGCTTATCCTTACGCGGCCCTATTCGGCGACGAAGTGTCGAAGCTCGCATTGCTCGACGCCGGCATCCCCGGCATCACACTGCCGGATGCGCTGCCCGTTGCGCCCGAGCGCGCGTGGCGCACCTGGCACTTCGCCTTCCATGCAGTTGCCGATCTGCCGGAGTTGCTGATAGCGGGCAAGGAGCGCGCGTACCTGGACTGGTTTCTGCGCCGCAAGACGGCCAATCCGCACACCTTCACGGAGGCTGATATCGACGAATATCTGCGCGTGTTCACGAAGGAAGGCGGATTGCGCGCGGGACTGGCCTACTACCGCGCGGCCCATATTTCAGCGCGCCAGAACCGCGAGTTGAGCAAGCGAGGCAAATTGCGGATGCCCGTTCTCGCGCTGAGCGCCGATCAGGGCTCGATTGCGGATATGGCGAGTCCGCTGCGCGATTACGCCGATGAGGTGCAAGGCGCGACGATCGCCCACTGCGGCCACTTCTTGCCGGAGGAACAGCCCGCAGCGGTAGCCGAAGAACTGCTGCGTTTCTTCGGCCAACCCTGACGCTCCTCGCGTCCTTACTCCGGCGCCGCGACCGTGGTCACCGCCGAGGAAAACACATACCCCTCGCTGCGCAGCGTCTTGATGTAACGCGGCTCGCGCGCCTCGTCGCGCAGGCGCTGGCGCAGCCGGCTCACGAGCAGGTCGATCGAGCGGTCGAACGCATCGGCCTGGCGGCCTTGCGTGAGGCTCAGCAGCTGGTCGCGCGTGAGCACGCGCTGCGGGTGGTCGAGGAACACGCGCAGCAGCCGGTATTCCGCGCCGCTAAGCGCGACGATCGTGCCTTCGGCGTCGAGCAGATGGCGCGCCGTGGTATCGAGCCGCCAGTCGCCGAACGCGAGCAGTTGCGCCGATTCGCTCACTTCCATGCCTGGCGGCAGCATGCGCGTGCGGCGCAGCACCGAGCGGATGCGCGCGAACAGTTCGCGCACGGCAAAGGGCTTGGGCAGATAGTCGTCGGCGCCCATTTCGAGGCCGACAATGCGATCCGTCTCCTCATTGCGCGCGGTGAGCATCACCACGGGCACGGCGCGGAACTTGCCCGCGCGCAGCTCGCGGCACAGCACGAGGCCGTCGTCGCCGGGCATCATGAGGTCGAGCACGATCAGGTCGGGCGCGCCGCTCTCCAGCACCGTGCGCATCTCGCGGCCGTTCGCGGCCAGCGACACGCGCATGCCGTTCTTTTCGAGGTACGCCCCGACCAGTTCACGTATGCCGCGATCGTCGTCGACGATCAGGACGTGATCGATCTTTTCCGTCATGGGTTCTTTTTCTCCTTGCGCGCGAGGCGTGAACGGGTTTCCGCGATGCACGAACAGTACACCGGATGGGCAATCTCCGCAGCCAGGCCGCTCGCCGCGAAGAACAGGATCGCGAACAGGCGTTTCATGCGTCCTCCAGGACCGAAAGGCTCGCACCGTCGGCAACCGACGCTTCGAGCGCGTAGACGTCCACGCCTTCCAGGCAGCCGAGATTGACGCGCCAGCGCGCCGGGTCCCTTCGCGTCTGGTGAAACGGATAAATGCCGCAGTGCTTGCAGAAATAGTGCTTCGCCACGCGCGTATTGAACTGGTACAGCGTGAGCGCGTCTTCGCCCGCGAGGATCGTCAGTTCGCGAGCCTCGAACATCGGGCTCATCAGCGCGCCCTTGCGGCGGCACAGGCTGCAGTTGCAGCGCCCCGCCGGCTCGATGGCCGTGTGGACTTCGAACTTTACTGCACCGCAATGACAGGACCCCGTCCAGCGAGTCGTACCGGTCGACGTGCTCATATTGCCCTCCGCTCGATTGATTTCGTTGGCTGATTGATAACGCAGCGCGCGCGAGGCGCGGTATCACACCGTATCCACCGCGCCGCCAGACACAACACATTGCAATGCGCTCGCAAATTAGTTCAAAGCGCAGTGCAACAAGCAGTGCACATCGCAGTGCACAACGCGCGACACGGCGCGTACAACCCACAACCGCGCCACCCGATTCGGGACCACAATGTGCGCTAGCGCGTATCCGGCGCGCCGCCCATCGACCCGACATGACCTGAAGCGACCGGCAATGACCGCTGCCGGTCGAGCAACAAACCGGCATTGTTTATGCGCGTTTGCTGTAGCGAGCGAAACTCATAGAACGGCTCCAGGAGGTCTCCATGAAATGTCTGCGAATCTACGCCGACGCCCAGGGTGAGTCCCATTTCGAGGACATCGATATCCCGCTCACGCCGCTGGAGCTCTTTCCCAACATCCCGCCCATTTATCTTTCGACATGGGAGCAGGCGAAGGCGGTGCGCTTTGGCTGGGTGCCGGCCGGTCTCAAGGAGGCGGACTGGCACACCACGCCGGTTCGTCAGTTCGTGATCTGGATGACCGGCTGGGTCGAGTTCGAAACGAGCGACGGCGACACGCGCCACTGCGAACCGGGCACGGTCGTGCTGTGCGAAGACACCGTGGGCAAGGGCCATCGCTCGCGCCACCCCGAGGAAGGCCAGTTCAACGTGTTCATTCCGCTTGCGTGAGCGACATGGGCGCGCGCTCATGGCGCGCCGCCTTTCACGCATCCGCGCCGCCAAGCACGAGCCGTCCTTCCAGCCCGCCTTCGGGCCGGTTGCGCAGCGTAAGCTGCGCGCCCATCGCCACGGCAAGCTGGCGCGAGATCGCAAGGCCGAGACCCGTGCCGCCCGTGCCCCGGTTGCGCGAGGTTTCGAGCCGGTAGAACGGCTCGAACACCTTTTCGAGCGCTTCTTCGGGAATGCCGGGGCCGCTGTCGAGCACCGAGATCGTGACAGTCTTGTCGCGCGGCGACGCGCTCACTTCAATGGCCGCCGTGCTGCCGTACTTCAGCGCGTTATCCACAAGATTGCCGACGATGCGGCGCAGCGCCTGCACGCGCGTGACGATCGCCACGTTCAAACGCCGCTCGAAGGTCACGGGCGAGCCCGCATCCACGTAGTCGCACACGAGGCTGTCGAGCAGCGCGTCGAGATCGACGCGGGCGGGCGCTTCACCGGTGCCATGCAGCGTGCGCGCGTAGGCCACGCCCTCCTTCACGAGTTGCTCCATCTCGTGCAGGTCCTGCGCGAGCTTTTCCGCCTGCGTGCTGTCGTCCATCTGGTCCACGCGCAGGCGCATGCGCGTAATCGGCGTCTGCAAATCGTGCGAGATGGCCGCGAGTATCTGCATGCGCTCGGCCACGTGCGCCGAAATGCGCTCCTGCATGGCGTTGAACGCGCGCGCCGCGCGCGCCACTTCGGAAGGCCCTTCTTCCTCCAGCCGCTCCGCCTTCAGGTCCGGACCCAGTGCATCGGCCACGCGTGCGAGTTCGTGCAGCGGCCGCGTGGCCGTGCGCACCGCGAACCAGCAGCATGCCGCCAGCACGACGAGCTGGGCGACGAGCACGGCCGGCAGCCAGCCCGACAAGGGCAGCGCGGCGCCCGGGCGGTAATCGATGGTGAGCGGCGAGCCGTCGGAAAGCCGCAGATGGATCTGCAGACGTTCGCCGTCGCCGGGCACCGAATTGGTCGTGAGCGCGTACTTGTCGGCGATGCCCGCCGCAATGGCCGACGCCACGGCCTTCGAGCGGCTCGCGTCGGGCGCCTCGCCTGGCGTGCCGGGGCCGAGAATGAAGCTATAGGTACGCCGCGCGAGCTGCGGCAGCCACGCCGCGCGTTCGGCCGCGGGCAGATGGTCGAGCAGCGCCACGGAGATGGCGACTTCACGCGAGATGTAATTGGTCATCATGTTCGCGGTGGCGTCGTTTCGCTCGGTCATCGTGAGCTTGAACGACAGCAACTGCGCGAGCGCGAGGCCGACACAAAGGATCAGGGCGAGGCGCGCGAACAGCGTGCGCGGCCAGTGCAGCGCGCTCATCGCCGCCCCGCCCGCAAAACCAGCGGCTTGCATGTTCGGACTCCGTATGCAGGGAATGATGGGTTTATACCGCATGCCGCGCGCGGCTTTGTATCTCACTGTATCGGCGCAGGCGCGGGACACAATACATTGCAGCCCGGTTCATTTCAGCGCGTTTGCGTCTTGCGCTGCGGCGCGGCATCGGCCGTGCCGGCCGGGTCGGCCCATTCGCGCACGGCCTGCGCAAAGAGGCGCAGCGCCGCGGGCGGATGCCGATTGGCCGGATAGTAAAGGCAGAGCCCCGAAAACACCGGCCCCCATTCCGGCAGCAAGTGGACGAGCCGGCCGGCGGCCACATGCTCGGCCACAAGCGACTCCGGCACCCAGGCCACGCCGACCCCGGCGAGCGCGGCCTCGACCATCAGGTTCAGATTGCCGAGCGTAAGCGGCCCGTCCACGTCGATGCTGGCGCTCTTGCCGCGGTGCGCGAAATCCCAACGGAACAGCGCGCCGCTCTCGAAACGAAAGCGGATGCAGCGGTGCTGCTCCAGGTCGTGCGGCGCGCGCGGCGGCGCATGCTGCGCCAGATACGCGGGCGAGGCCACCGCGCCAAAACGCATGTCCTGCGTGAAGCGAATGGCGATCATGTCGCGCGGCACGTCTTCGAGCACGCGCACGCCGGCGTCGAATCCGCCGGCCACGATGTCCACGAGCCGCGAGTCGACCACGAACTCCACGCGTATGTCCGGATAGCGGGCGAGGAACGCCGGCAACACATGTCGAATGAGCGGGCGCGCCCCCGATTCCGAAGCGCTGATGCGGATCGACCCCGAAGGCCGGTTGCTCGCGGACGTGACGTCGTTCACGGCGTCTTCGAGATCGGCCATGGCGGGCCGCACGCGGTTGAGCAACTGCTCCCCCGCCTCGGTCAGCGCCACAGAGCGCGTGGTGCGGTTCAGGAGACGCACGCCGAGTTTCGCCTCCAGGTTGCGCACGGTGTGGCTGAGCGCGGACGGCGAGACGCCCAGCACACGCGCCGCGCCGCTGAAGCTGCGTTGCTCGGCGATCGTCACGAAAGCCGTCAGTTCGGATAAGCCGGTGCGCACCATTTGTGAATTTTCCTCAGTACCCCATGCAAGTCTAGCGGGATTGTTGAGCCGCATGCAGCAACCTACACTCGATCGGGTAGAAGGCGGCTCGCGCGTGAACACGGGGGCCGCCCGTCCAATCGCTTTCAAGGAGCAAGACATGCAAAAGCGCACACTCGGCAAGAACGGCCTCGAAGTCTCCGCGTTGGGCCTCGGCTGCATGGGGCTCAGCTTCGGCTATGGGCCCGCCACCGAAAAGGCGGACGCGATCCGCCTGATCCGCACGGCGTTCGAGCGCGGCGTCACGTTCTTCGACACGGCCGAAGTCTACGGCCCCTTCGTCAACGAAGCGCTCGTGGGCGAAGCGCTCGCGCCGATTCGCGACCAGGTGGTGATCGCGACGAAGTTCGGCTTTCAGGACGGCGACTCGAAAAAGCCCATGGACAGCCGGCCCGAGCGCATCCGCGCGGTGGCCGAAGCGTCGCTCAAACGCCTGAAGACCGACCGCATCGACCTCTTCTACCAGCACCGCGTCGATCCGAACGTGCCCATGGAAGACGTGGCGGGCACGGTCAAGGATCTGATCCGCGAAGGCAAGGTGAAGCACTTCGGCCTTTCCGAAGCGGGCGAGCAGTCCATTCGCCGCGCCCACGCCGTGCAGCCCGTAGCCGCGCTGCAAAGCGAATATTCGCTCTGGTGGCGCGAGCCGGAGCACAAGGTGATGCCGGTCCTGGAGGAGCTGGGCATTGGCTTCGTGCCGTTCAGCCCGCTCGGCAAGGGCTTTCTGACCGGCGCGATCGATGAGCGCACGTCATTCGATCAAAGCGACTTCCGCATGATCGTGCCGCGCTTTTCGGAGGAGAATCGCAAGGCCAATGCCGGTCTCGTCGACGTGCTGGGCCGCATTGCCGAGGGCAAAGGCGCCACGCGCGCGCAGATCGCGCTGGCCTGGCTGCTCGCGCAGAAGCCGTGGATCGTGCCGATTCCTGGCACCACGAAGCTTTCGCGGCTCGACGAGAACATGGGCGCGGCCAGTCTCGAGTTGAGCGCAGGCGATCTCGCCGCCATCGAAGCGGCGCTCAAGGCGATCCAGGTGGTGGGCGACCGGTATCCGGCGCAGATGCAGCAGCGGGTGGACCGCTAGGTTCGCGCGCGCGGCCCGCTCATACCCACAACCGGTACATCCAGAACGACTCGTCCTCGACATAGCGCTGCGCGAAGTCGGTGGGCGAGAAGCCGGTCATGTGGCGGGTCGTGCGGCTCAGGTGCGCCTGATCCGCGAATCCTTCGTCGTGGGCGAACGCCGCCCAGTCGAAGGACTGACCGTTGGCGAGGCGCTCCGTTGCCGCGAAATACGCGCCCTCGGCCTTCACGAGCGAGTGCCACTCGCGCAGCGAGCGCCCGCTGTAAGCCTTGATGCGCCGCTCCACCTGCCGCGCGCTATGCGTGCGCCCCCATTCGCGCGCCTGCCAGGCAAGACGCCCCACCCAGCGGCGGCCCGCCTGGCGCAGCGTGGCAACGGAGGAGCGCTGGCCGCGAACAGCTTGCCAGCGTGGCGCGAGATGCGTTTCGAGCGCCGCGAGCGTCTGTGCATCTTCGGCAGTGCAAAGCAACGCGTCGAGGAGCGCGAGCCACTCGCGGCCCAGCGTTTCGCGCGCGCACAGAAAGCGGTCGTGGACCGCAGCCAGATCGAGATCGAACAAGGCCTTCGCTGCGTCGGCGTTGAAGCACACCATGCCGCCGAAGCCCGCGGTGGGCGCCCAACTCGTGGTGGGCTGCGACTGGCTGCCCGAGAGTGTGATCGCCGTGCCGAAGGGCCGCCACAGCGGCCCGTTCGCGGTCGATTCCACGAGCCCGGCATCCAGGTCCCGATACCACGAGAGGCACACGAGCGGCGAGGCCGGGAAATGCGAGAGGCGTTGCGCGTCGTTCAGGTCGAAGCCGCGCGTGTCGCGGCAGGCCACGGCCACAATGGCATCCGCCAACGCCGCAGGAGGCGGATAGAGCCGCGCGTGAGGACGCTCGGCGCCGCGCAATACGCGCGGGCCGCGTGCCCAACGGTCGGGGCAAGCAATCGAGCTGGAAGGCGTAGCGGTGGACATGACCGCGCAGTATAGGCGAGCGCTGCAAGAGCGTCGATGTCGTTTGCGTTCAAGACGCGCGGCGGCCGTTGGTGTGCAATGCGTGGCATGAAAACGCCATCGACCGCTCAATGTCCTATCCATGCGAAGCGCGACGGGACGCCGCCTTCGCCCCCGCCCACCGGCACATGGCCGCCCGGCCCGCCCGCTGGCCTGACCGGCTGGCGCCTGTTGCGCCGCATGTCCCGCGACCTGCTCGGCACGCTCGGCGAGTGGCAGCGCAGCTACGGCGACGTCGTGCATGTGCGCACCTTCCCCGAGCACGCGGTCATGGTGGCCGACCCACAGCTTGCGCGCGACCTGCTGGTGACGCATCACGACGCGCTGGTCCGCTGGGAACGCGGCACGAGCATATTCGCGCAGCTACACGGCCACAGCGTGCTGACATCCGAAGGCGATGCATGGCGCGTCAAACGTCATGCGATGCAGCCCGGCTTCGCGCCGAAGACCGTGCAGGCCTTCGTGCCGGGCGTGGCGGCGGCAACGGCGGCCGCGCTCGCGCAGTGGCCGCAGCAGTACGCGCGCTGGCCGGTGGAAAACGCGCTGACCTCGCTGACCATGGACGTGATCTTGCGGATGATGTTCTCCGCGCAAGTCGGCGCGCAGGCTCGCGAGGCCGAAGACGCCGTGCGGGTGGCGAGCGAAGCCGCCAATGCCGAATTCTATTGGCCTGCCAGCGCACCCGACTGGATGCCCTGGAAGCGCGCGAAGCGACGGGCCATACGCGTGCTGAAGGGTCTCATCGAGCAGCATCTGCAAGCGCGCCTCGCGCTCTCTGCTAGAGAATGGCCCGACGACCTGCTCTCGCGTCTCTTGCATCTTCATCGCGAAGACCCGGCCACGTGGCCACTGCAGGCGGTGCGCGACGAATGCATGACCACCTTTCTCGCGGGTCACGAGACGACTGCGGCCACGCTCACATGGTGGGCTTGGTGCATGGCCTCGAACCCATCGGCGCAAGCGGCCGCGCGTGCGGAGGTGAGCGAGGTGCTGCAAGGCCGCGCGCCGGGCGCCGATGTCCGCACCGCGCTGCCGTGGGTGACGCAAACCCTCGAGGAAACGCTGCGCCTCTACCCCGCCGCGCCGGTGCTCATCAGCCGCCGCGCGACGCGTGCGGTGGAACTCGGTGCGTGGCGGTTTCCGGCGCGCACGCTGTTCATGCTGCCCGTGCAGTTGATGCAGCACGACGCGCGCTGGTTCGCCGACCCGTCCGCATTCAAGCCCGAGCGCTTCGCCCGCGAAGCCGCGCCCGCCCAGCGCGGCGCGTGGTCGCCGTTCGGCATGGGTCCGCGTGTGTGCCTGGGGCAGCATCTGGCGATGACCGAGATGACGGTGATCGCCGCAATGGTCTTGCAGCGCTACACGCTCGCGGTGCCGAACGGCACGGCGGCCCCGCGCCCCGTGCTCAACGTGACGCTAAGGCCGCAGGCGCCGCTACATCTGGCGCTCGCACCGGCTTAGCCTTAGCGGTTCGGGGGGATCACGGCGCCCCGGCCAACGCCAGCGCATCCGCACCCGCGACGATGCGGGCCGGAGCCGCCGCATCGGTCGCCGCGCGCCAGACCGCCTCGGCCACGTCCTGCGAGCGCGTGATCGCCGTGGACTGCGCCCACTGCTCGAACACGCGCTGTCCCAGCTCGACATAAGGCTCGGGAATGCTGCCCTCCATGCGTTGCTGCGCGTTCTCGCCGAAGCGCGTGTCGGGCGCGCGGCCCGGCAGCACGACGCAAGTGCGCACATTGAACGGCGCGAGTTCGTGCGCCAGCGACTCCGTGAACGCGTTGACCGCCGCCTTGCTCGCCGCATACACGGCGAGCAGCGGCAACGCGCGCAGCGTCACGCTCGACGTGACGTTCACGACGACACCGCTCTTACGCTGCCGAAACTGCGGCAGAACCGCCTGCGTGAGCGCAATGGTGCCGAGCGTATTCGTCTCGAACACGTCGCGCGCGGTCTCCATCGACATGCCTTCGAGCGCGCCCAGCACGCCAATGCCCGCGTTGTTCACGAGCACGTCGATCGGCCCGGCGGCCTCCACGGCCTCGCGTATGCTCTGCGCCTGCGTGACATCGAGCGCGAGCACGCGCAGGCGCGGCGACCGCGGCAGCACATCCTCGCGCGGCGTGCGCATCGTCGCGACGACGTTCCAGTCGCGGTCGAGAAAGTAGCGGGCGATTTCGAGGCCGAAACCGGACGAGCATCCAGTGATCAAGACGGTTTTCATCAACGCTCCTGCAGGTGGGTTGGCAGTACCGAGACGATAAGCCTCCGTAGCCGGACTTGCTACAATCAAACGTCCACGTTTCATTTGCAGGAGTCCGGTCATGATCGACCCACTCGCGGAAGTGGTCGCGCTGCTCCAGCCGGGCGCCTCGATCTCGAAACGAGTGAGCGGTGCGGGCGCCTGGCGTATCCGGCGCACGGATGCCGGGCAGCCCTTCTACTGCGCGATCCTCGAAGGTTCATGCCGCCTCGAGGTAGATGGCCAGGCGCCGCTCACGCTCGAACCCGACGATTTCGTCCTGATTCCGGAGGCCCACGGCTTCGCGATGTCGAGCCTCGACCCGGCGACGACGCAGACCACTGACACCACCCCCATCGCGCAGCTCAGCGGCGAATACCGCCTTGGCGACCTGAGCGGCCCGCCCAATGTGCAGATGCTCGTGGGTTACTGCGTGTTCGGCTCGCCCGATGCGGCATTGCTCGTCTCGCTGCTGCCGCAGCGCATTCATGTGCGCGGCGAAAAGCGCCTCGCCACGCTCGTACAACTCGTGCGCGACGAGTCGCGTGCGCAGCGGCCCGCGCGCGAGGTCGTCCTCGCGCGCCTGCTGGAGGTGCTGCTGATCGAAGCGCTGCGCTCGACAGGGGATGCGTCGGCTACGCCGGGCCTGCTGCGTGGGCTCGGCGACCCACGCCTTGCGCCCGCGCTGCGGCGCATGCACGAAAGCCCGACCGTGCCCTGGACCGTCGCTCAGCTCGCGAAGGAAGCGGCGCTGTCGCGCTCGGCGTTTTTCGAGCGCTTCCGGCGAGCCGTGGGCGTCGCGCCGATGGAGTATCTGCTCGGCTGGCGCATGGCGATCGCGAGAAACCTGCTGCGCCGCGAGACGCAGGGCGTGGCCGAAGTTGCGCTGCGTGTTGGCTACAGTTCGGCCAGCACATTCAGCGTCGCGTTCACGCGACATGTGGGCGTGCCGCCTGCGCAATACGCACGGGAGCAGGCGGCGGGTTGAGGGCGCTCAGTGCGAAATGCTCTCCAGCGACTTGCCCAGCGTGCGCGGCCCCATCAGGCCGATGGCGACCATCACGAGCGCCATCGCGCCCGCGATGAAAACGAACACGCCAGTCACGCCGAACTCCTTGAGCGTGAAGGCGATGACGAAGGAACTGAACACGGCCGAGAGCCGGCTCCACGAATAGACGAAGCCCACGGCGCGCGCGCGGATGGCCGTGGGGTAAAGCTCCTGCTGATACGTGTGATAGGTGAACGAGATGATGTTGCCCGCGAGCGTCAACAGCACGCCAAGCGTGACGATCGCCACCGCCGCCGACGCCTGGCTGAACAACAAGCCGCTCACGATATTGATCGCCGCCATGCCGACGATCACATGCTTGCGCTCGAAACGGTCGGCAATCCAGTAGCCGAGCAGCGGACCCAGCGGCGCAGCGAGCCCGATCACCGTGGTGTACATGAGGCTCGACGTGACCGTGATGCCTTGCTTCACGAGCAGCGTGGGCACCCAGTTCGCGAAGCCATAAAAGCCCACCGTCTGGAAAACATGGAAGACGATGAGCATGACGGTGCGCTTGCCGTACGGCGGCTTCCACATGTCCGCGAATCCCGCCTTTCGCGGCACCGGGTCGGCGGGTCCTGGGGCAGGGAGCGGCGCTCCGTATTGCCGCGCCACCTTCTCTTCGAGATCCGCCAGCACCGCAGCGGCTTCTTCGGTGCGGCCTTTGCCCGCGAGCCAGCGCGGACTCTCGGGCAAATTGCGCCGGAAGTACCAGACAAAGAGCGCGCTAATGCCGCCAAGCAGCACGACCCAGCGCCATCCGTCGAGTCCCAGCAGCGCACGCGGCACGAGCAGCCACGAAAGAAACGCCACGACAGGCACAGCCGAAAAGCCGATCGCCTGGCACACCGCAAACGCTCTGCCGCGCAAATGTTTCGGCGCAAGCTCGGACAGGTACGTGCCGATGGTCACCAGTTCGACGCCTATGCCCACGCCCGAAACGAAGCGCCAGAAGTTCAGGCCGCTCGCCGTATCCTGGAAGGCCATGACCGTGTTCGCCGCGACATACCACAGCAGCGACCACGTGAAGATGGCGCGCCGGCCAAAGCGGTCCGCGAGAAAGCCACACGCGGCCGTGCCGATAAAGAGTCCGCAAAACAGCGCGGCGATGAAGCTCGCCACACCCGAGGTGCCGAAAAGGCCCGGTGTGGTCGAAGTGAGAATGCCGCTTTTGACGAGACCCGGCGCGACGTAGCCTGTGAAGAGCAGATCGTACAGTTCGAAGAAGAACCCGAGGCTCAGCAACAGAATCAGCTTCCATACCGCGCGCGTGGCTGGAAGCCTGTCGAGACGGGCCGATATTGACCCGTACTGCCCGCTGCCGTCGGCCAGCGCGTTCGCATCGCCGGGGGTTCCATGGTCAGCGGCGCGCAAGCTCGCCGTGCCCTCCAGAATGGCCATGTTTTGTCTCCAATGTAGTCATTCGAATGAATTGTTCTTGACGCTGCGCTCACGGATACCGCGCTTTCAGCTCGTCAAACGAAGCGATCTCTCCCGCAAGCGCGCTCGCCACGACCGTCGGCGGGCTCGCGAGCCAGACGCGGCCAGGACCCGAGCGTCCCGGAAAATTACGGTTGATCGCGCTGATCGTAACCTGGCCCGCGTCGACAGAGGCGCCAGGTCCGCAATTCGCGCACGCGCCGCATGAGGGTTGCAGGAGAACCGCGCCCGCCTGTTCGAAAGCTTCGATGTAGCCGCGCTGCACGCAATAGTCGCGCACGTCGGACGTACCGAATTGCAGATAGAGCTTCACATCGGCGGGCACGCGTATGCCGCGCGCCGCCGCCCACGCCAGCACTTCGTGGTAGTGGTCGAAGTCTTCGCGCTTGCCCGCCGTACACGAGCCGCCGTAGGCGATGTCGACGCGCGGCCGCGCTTCAAGGTCATGCAGCGCAATGCCGTTGCCGGGGTCGCCCGGCGCGGCGAGCATGGGCGAGAGGCGCGTGCAGTCGATGTCGATCACTTCGGCGTAGGGCGCGCCGGGGTCACTGCACATCCACGGCTCGATGGCAAACTCGATACCGCGACGCTCCCGCAGAAAGCGCACGGTTTCTTCATCGGGCGCAACGATGCCCGTGAAGCCGCCCAGCTCCGCCGTCATGTTCGTGAGCGTCGTGCGCTCGTCGGTGCTCAACTGCGCGATCGCGGAACCAGCGAACTCGAACACTTTTCCTACGCCCGCGCCGGCGCGGATTCCTGGTTGCGCGAGCAGGTGCAGCACAAGGTCCTTTGCCGTCACGCCGGCGGGAATCGGGCCGTGGAAATTCACGCGCAAGGACTGCGGCACGGTCATGCGCACCGCTCCCGTCACGAATGCATTCGCCATGTCGGTCGTGCCCACGCCAAACGCGAGACACCCGAGCGCGCCGCTGTGCGGCGTATGCGAATCGGTCCCTGCCACGACCTGCCCCGGCAGCGCGTAACGCTCGGCCATCATCGCGTGGGAAATGCCTTCAGAGCCTTCTTGTATGCCGCTTTCGAGTTCGCTCAAATAGCCGTGATTGCGCACCCCATAGTCGTGCGCGAATTCACGGTGCGCAGCCGAAAGCTCGCGTACGTCAGGCAGCAGGCCGTTACGCACATGCAGCTCGCTCTTGTGCGAATAGGAAAGGTGATCTTCGAACGCGAGCAGGGTTTCGGGCTCATGCAGTGAAAGCGGCTTGCCGAACGTGGCATGCAGCATGTGCGTGGCCATCCCCGTGTAGTACTCGTGGATGAAGCGCCAGTCCGCGCAAACGAAAACGCCCGCGCCCGGCGCGAGCGATTCGCCCGTGTGCTCTGTGCGTAACACATGCCGTTCGAGGATTTTCTGCGCGAACGTACGCGGCGCGTGATTGACGGACCGCGCGACAGGCTCGATCTGCCGCATGTATTGCGCGCCGTATTTCAACAGCCCGCCGCTGCGCAGAATCGAAGCCGCCAGGCCGTCGCGGGAGGCGACCAGCTCCTCGATGTCGATCGGCTCGCCGCGCCGGATGCGCTCGATCAGGCCGAAATCCGTCGACGTGAACAAGCCGATGTTGTCCGCGTTCTGACGATAGATGCGCTCGAAGCTGCGCGCGATGACGAGCCGGATGCCCGCACGGTATTCCGCCAGCGGGCTGTGCTCGCGCGATGAGCCCTTGCCATAGCGACTCCCTGCCACGGTCACGCTGAAGCCGCCGTTTCGTACGGAATCCATACCAATTGGATTGCGCCCGCCGGCCTGAAAGCCGACGTAGGGCACGCGGCCAAGACGGTCGTCGAAGCGCGTGAGCACGCTCATGGGCGTGATCTCGTCGGTCGAAACGTCGTCTCTCAACGCGTCGGGCGTGACGCCGTCCAGATCGGCGCCTCGCATGTCTGCATGCAATTGCCGCTCGACCCGTTCCGGGTCATTGCAAAGAAACAGCACGCGGCCAGTCAATTCCAGTGTTGCCATCCATTTTCTCCTTGAGAGGAAATCTAGACGGCAGCAAGCGGCGCAATGAAGTGCTCGATCGGCAAAGGGGGCATCGCCGTTCGCGATGTCCTCGTTAACCCTCGCGCTGGACGAGCGTATCGATCAAGGCCTGCACGGCCCTCAGGCGCGGCGACTTGCGCAACGCGTGCAAGCGCAGGCTGCGGCTCGTCGCCCAGGGCTCATCGAGCGGCCGGCGCACGAACCCCTGCGAGCCCGCGAAAGCAGACGCCGCGCTGGTCGGGACGATGCCGATGCCAAGCCCGGCCTCGACCATGCGGCACTGCGCGTCGAAGCTGTTGACCGTCACCGGAATCTTGAGCGGCACGCGCGCAGCGGCGGCGCGCTCCTTGAGCATCTGGTCGAGCGAGCCGCCCGCCTGCAGCGCCACGAGCGGAAAACGCAGTACGTCGTGGAACATGAGCGCCTGCATGGCGGCCAGTTCGTGTTCGGGCGGAAGCACGACCATGAGCGGGTCGGCGGCGAAATGCCATGAGTCGAGCGCGCCGGGAATCCTGCCATTCGCGGAAATCCCCACGTCGGCGCGATCTTCCATGCAAGCCCGCACGACCTCGTCGCTGATCTGTTCGGTCAGCGCGATCTGCACGAGCGGAAAGCGCGCCTGAAAGACCTTGAGCCGCTCCGGCAGAAAGCCGACGATCGCGGACGCGTTCGCGAACAGGCGTACGACGCCCGCCACCTCGCCGCTGAGCGACTGGACTTCGCGCGCGAGCGACTGCAACTGGTCGTGCACCGCCGCCGCACGAGAAAACGCGTGGCGGCCCGCCTCGGTCAATTCGACGCCCGCAGGAGAACGGATGAGCAAAGGCAGCCCCATTGCCGCTTCCAGATCCGCCATGCGGCGGCTGAGTGCCGAAGGCGCAATGTGATTGCGGCTGGCCGCCCGGGCAATGGAACCTTCCTCCACGACCGAAATGAACAGCTCGAGGCTATAGGGATCGATTCGCATGCCCGCAATCATATCAGCAGAGTCAATTAAATTCCGACCCGATTTAAATCAGAAAGGCATTTAAAAGGGAGATATAGACAAAAGAATGAATGACATCAGCGCTCTTCAGATCGCCCCATAGTTGCCGATATAGCCGGAAATAGCGGGTGAAACACGCGATCGATGCAGCAAGCATTACCGTCTTCTTTTGAGGTAATTCATACCTTGCTATTGGCGGAAATTCACTAAGTTTCGGTAATTGAAACTGATGTGAATTCGTGTGACATTTTGTTACGTCTGATTTTCACATGTCAGGGGGAATTATCGGTAACATCCGCCGCGCGTCTGACTTCAAGCAGTGACTTAATACTTCTTCGTCCGAAAATATTGCGCACGTCTCCCCTCCTCCAGGGATCCAGCGCAGGGCCGAAATTCCCGACGGGCAGCCGTAGCGAGGGCGCAATATTTACCCCCGCGAAAGCAAAGGACAGATACGCACGTTCGCGCTGTAGCGCGAGCCGCGCGGCGCACGTAGCGGGCGCAGGGCTCATCGAGCCGTTGTGCGGCGTCTGCCAAAACTCATTCTTCAGACCTTAGCCAGCCTCTGAGCGCGCAGCGCGCGCCGTCGCCGGCTGGGCGTCGCTTTGTCTTTTTCGAGCACGATGAAACTCTTTTATCTCTTGCTGTCCTCGTCGCTATTCCTCGCGGCGTGCGGCGGCGGCGGTTCCGGAAGCTCCGGCGATGCAACCAATGCCTCGGCCACGTCGCAAAACTCGAGTGGCGCCAATGGCGGCAGCAACGCGGCCGCAGCGAATGCGGGCACGACCGCGCTCAAGCCCGGAACGATGACCTGCGGCTCCGCCTCGACATCGAGTGCGAGTTCCGGCAGCGCGCTCGTTTCAGCCGATACGCCGACCACGCAAAGCGGCCGCATCTTCGCCTCGGCCACAGCGTTCCCTGTGGCCTTGACGACCAACGCGCCCGCCGCCGACACGCTGATCTGGTCGATCGCCGACCAGTTCGGCAACGTGGCCGCGAGTGGCCGCCTGCCCGTGACGGCAGGCCCCCTGACGACCACGCTGTCCTGCTCGTCCACGCTCGCGGGCTACTTCGCCGTGTCGGCCACGCTCGCCAACGCCGGCGGTCAGCTGCCCTCGCTCGGCACCCGGCCCGCGGGCACCGCGACCTTCGGCGTGCTGCCCAATCTGGCCAACATCGTGCCGACGGTCACGTATGCGCATCAGGACCTGCATCGCTTCGGCATGCAAGGCGAGGACGACAACACCTCCGTGCTCTCGTCGCTCGGCATTTCGTGGACGTACGACCATCGCGAGCTGTACAACATGGAGCCGAACGGCCCCAACACCTTCAACCCGAACGCCAATAACCTCGATCCGTTCTACACCACGGGCCAGGTGATGCGGCTCGTGCGTCTGGACGGCATTCCCGCGTGGGCGAGCCCCACGGGCGCGTTCGAGGACGAAGCGCTTGCGCCTTCCGATCTCTCGTACTACCAGAACTACATGGCCCGGATCGGCACGGAGTCGAACCTCATTCGGACGACTTATTTTCCGAACCAGTCGGCCAACTACTACCAGCTCACCTGGGAACCGGATGCGCAATGGCAAGGCACGAACGCGCAGTTCGTGCAGCTCTATCAGACCGTTTATCAGGGCATCCATTCGACTGACCCGCACGCTGTCGTGATGGGTCCGACCGATACGGCGCCCTCCGGCACCGCCAGCCAGCTCAAGACGCTCGCGCCGCTCGGCTACGCGCAGTACATCGACGGCGTGACGACGCACGGCTACTACGACATCAACGGCACTTCGCCTTCGTATGCGCCGGAACGTCTCGCGACCGACCCCGCCAACGCATCCGGCTCGCTGATCGGGCAAATGCGCGCGCTGCGCAGCGAAATGGCCGCCGACTACAAGCCGGGCATGAAGCTGTTCAGCACGGAGCTAGGCATCAGCTATGACAACGGCTCGTCGTACGGCGCCAACTATCCGAGCGCCAACATCCTGTACGCACAAGGTGCACTGGTGGCGCGCAGCCACGTGATCATTCTGGGCGAAGGCGCCGATCAAACCTGGATCTTCTATGGCGCGGACTTCCCGGGCCTCGTGGGCTATGGCACGTTCTTCGATCTCGCCGACGCCCAGGGCCAATACGGTGCGCAGAACATCAGCCCCAAGCCGGCGGCGATGGCTGTCGCGGCGATGACGCGCATTCTCGATGGCACCAACACGCTCGGCCCGGTGAACGGCACGCCCTCGGGTGTCTACGCCTACGCGTTCCAGCAGTTGAACAACGGCGCGGTCATCACCGCGCTCTGGACGCACAACAACAGCGTGTGGAGCGCGAGCAGCGGCTACAGCTCGACCTATAGCGTGGCCTATAGCCTCGCAGTGGATGCGCCCGGCACGAGCGGCACGGTCACCGTGCTCGACGAGATGGGCAACCCGACCACGATGAGCTACACCAATGGCCAGCTCTCGCTGAATCTGACTGAATCGCCGGTGTACGTGGTTTCGCAGAATGCCTCGGTGGCGAGCGCCAATGCGACGCTTCCCACGGGCTACGTGGCGAACTGAGCGAACTGCGCGGCCACCTGGCCGCGCGAAAAGCGGCACCCCGAAGCGCCCGGCCCGCGGACACGGTTCCGCGGGCCGGGCGCTTCGTCCGTTTACCGTCGACAGGCTTGCTCCCCGTGAGCCGCACATCGTTGCGGTTGGCAACGAATCGAAATATACGCGAGAATATAGCGCTACCGCCCCGGTCCCCTCCTCAATGGGCGGCAAGACAACTGGAGCGACATCAGGTGAACACTGGCAGCAAGGAAGCGGTCGGAGAAAAATTCTCGGCCGACGCCATGGAGCACGCACGCGTGATGACCTGGAAGGCAATCGAGCAGATTGCGGCGGCTATCCGGCCCGGCATGCGCGAATCGGAAGCCACGGCGCAAAGCAAGGCCATCCTCGAAGCGCTGGGCATGGACCGCATCTGGCATCCCGTGCTGATCCGCTTTGGCGAGAACACGCTGCGCATCTTCAAGGAGCGCTCCGAAGACGACCCCGTTCTGGGCGCGGACGACATCTTCTTCATCGACCTTGGCGTGGTGTGGAACCAGCATGAAGGCGACGCGGGCGCAACCTTCGTCACCGGCGGCGACCTCGAAATGCGGCGCTGCGCGCGCGACGTCAAGATCATCTACGACGAGGTGGCCATCCACTGGCGCAGCACGGGCTGCAGCGGCAAGGCGCTCTACGAATTCGCCGCGGAACGCGCGAGCGCCTATGGCTGGCGCCTGAACGTCGATATCAAGGGCCATCGCGTGAGCGACTTCCCGCACGCCATCTACCGGGCCGGCGACCTCGGCGACTTCGAAACGGTGCCGGCCGCCGGGCTGTGGATCCTCGAAATTCAGATCGCTCACCCCACGCGTGCGTTCGGCGCGTTCTACGAGGACCTGCTCGCGTAGCGCCAGGCGTTGCGGGTAACGCAATCAGGCTGACGACGTCTGCGCCTCATAGCTGCGCTGAGCGCGGTCGTCCTGCAACACGCGCCGCCCCGTGCGCGTGAGCAGCACGAGCACGATGGCCAGCAGACTCGTGCCGAACAGATAGCCCGGTGGAATGAATCTGGCGTCCGTGAATCGCGCCACGACCGAGATATAAAAAGGCGCCAGCCCGCCGAACAGCATCACCGCCGTGTTGTATGCGATCGCCACGCCGGTGGAGCGGCCTTGCACCGTAAAGATCTTCACGAGCATGCCGGGGTGGGCGGCGCCTTGCAGCGTCAGGAACAGCATGCCGACGACCTGCACGAACATCAGCCTGTTCTCGCTCGGCTGGGCGAGCAGGTACCAGAAGAGCGGAAAGACACACACCATCCATCCTGCAATAAATAAGCAGAACAGACGATAGGCGCCAATGCGGTCGGCGAGCTTGCCGAACACGGGTGAAAGGATCGACATCACGAGGCTCGTCACGAACACGCCGCGCAGCGTCGAGCCCAGCGAAAGATGCAGCTGGAACTGCGCATAGTTCGGCAAATAGGCATTCCACACGTAATTGAGCGAGGTGCCCGCGATCATCACGCCCATCGCGCACACGAGCGCATCGCCGTTTTCGCGCACGAACTGGCGCGCACGAACGAGCGTGGGTGCCTGCGCGGCGGGGCGCGCCTGCATGCGCTGAAAGTCGTCCGACTCGCCGATATGATGCCGCAGATAAAAGCCGATGGGCCCGACGAGCGCGCCGACCAGGAACGGCACGCGCCATCCCCACGCGGCGAGCGCGTCGTGCGAAAGATGACTCGTCAACAGGTAGCTGCAACCCGAAGAGAGCATGGCCGCGACACCGAGCGAGACCATGTTGAAGCTACCGTAGAACATCTTCTTGCCCGGCGGCGCCACCTCGTAGATCGTGACCGACGAAAGCGCGAACTGCGCGCCCACCGCAAAGCCCTGCACGAGGCGGCCGATCACCACCAGAATGGGCGCCGCGAGCCCGAGCGTGGCGTAGCCCGGCGTCAGCGCGAGCAGCAGCGAGGCCACGGACATTGCCACCATGATCCACGAGAGCGCCTTCACGCGCCCGGCGCGGTCGGCGTACATGCCCATCACGACGCCGCCTATCGGCCGCACGAGAAAGCCAACCGCGAACGTTGCGAACGTCAACAGCAAGGACTCGCCGCGATTCACGCCAGCGAAAAACGTCCGCGCAATCAAGCTCGAAAAATAGGCGTATACCGCGAAGTCGAACCATTCGAACGTGCCGCCCGCCACAGTCGTGATGATGACTTTGCGGATCTTTCTGGCTTCGCTGACCGTTTCCATCGGCTTAGGCTCCCGTGCGCATCGCGCGCAGACTTTGCGCGAAGAAGTCCTGGACCACCTCGACCACCTGCAGGCCGCTGTGGGCGATGTTATCGAGTTCGTCGAAGCGTACGTCGATACCGGCCGCCTCGAACGATGCCTTGAGCGCTCTAAGGCGCTCCGGGCGCGTTCTGCCCGCATCGTTGATGCCCGGCAGGTACATCGGGCTGTCGTCGCGCACGGTGATTTCCCACGTTTCGAGGTCCGCGCGGCCCACCACCATCTGCACCGGCACCCGGCGCAGCGCGGCGAGATCGAAAGGCTTGCCGAAATGCCGCTCGAAACCGCCCACGCCCAGCCACCAGTCCTTCGACGCGTCCAGCAGCGTGACGTTGCCCGGCGCGCCGATGGTAGCCGCCCACAAGCGTTCGGGGTGAACATACGCGAAACGGTTGACGAACTGGCCGCCGCCCGAGTAGCCGAACAAGGCGAACTTCTCAAAGTGCTTGCCGTAACGTTCGCCGACTTCGCTCACCATGTCGAGCAGAACTTTGTCGTAGTGGATGTCGCCTTCCACGAGGCGCTTGAAACCGCTGCGGTCGCCGTCGCCGCGCACGCCCACCGGAAAGAGCGGACAGAGCACGATGCAGCGGTTCCAGCGGCCAAAGCCCGCAAATGCATCGCGGTACTGAATGAATTGCCGGCCGGTGCCGTGCATCACGACAACCAGCTCGACGTCGTTGCCAGGCGCAATCACTTCGGGCGGCACGTAAAGCGTGTAGGGGAACCGCGCATCGTGCCGGCTCGCGTACACCGTGGTCGAGCCCAGGTCATAGAGCGCTTCGGCTTTCGCTTTGTCCACCGTAAGCGGCCTTTCTGCAACTTCGGACATCGGTCTCTCCTCCCAATTCGTTTCCGGTATGGCGTTTATCAAGCTTCAAGCCGCTTCGGCAATCGGCTCGTGCTGGAGGCTGTAGCGAGTGAAAACGCGGTTCAGCGCAGGCATCGGCGCGACGTCCATCTCGCCGCTGGCCGGTTCCATGACGATCATCGCGACCGTTGCACTCAGCGTGTGGCGCGTGCCCGGGCGCGGCGGACGGCAAACCGAATGCGGCGTGCCGAACGCGTCGAACAGCGCGGCTTTCACCGCATTGCGGTCCACCTTCGGCGCGGCGTTGAGCAACTGACGCACGCGCCAGTCGCGGTAGTAGCTGTCGGGCGAGTTTTCGCAGCCGGTGTCGCGCAGCTTCGTGCGGGCGACCGGACTCATCCAGTGGTTCGCATGCACGATCAGTTGATCGTCGTTTGGCCAGATCGGAAACGCCTCATCCGGCGCGCATTCGAAATCGATGCCGAAGCCCTCGGCCATGCCCAGCATGATGTTGTTCGAGCACGACTTGGGCGTCGTGGCGATCGTGCGCATCGCGTTGGCGAAGACCGGCTCTTCGAGCACGCGGCGGCGCAGAAGCGAAAGCGGCACGCCCATCTGCGTGAAATCGCGATCCGATTCGAGGTAGTTCGCCGTGATCGACACGCCCGCCGCGTTCAGGCCGCTGCGCGCGAGGCCGCCCGCTTCGACGAAGGTCAGATAGTCGGGGCCCTCGTCGTTGCGCACGCGCAGCACGATGCCGGTATCCACGCAGTCGGCTTTCCAGTCCCAGTTCTGCGCGTGGATCAGCCGCCCGTTCGCGGAACGCGAAGGCAGCACGAGCACGCCCGTGCAGCCGTCCTCGTCTTCGGCATCCGCCGGTGTCCTCTTGTCGGCGCGCGCCTTGGCCAGCACCTCGGTGCGGGCATTGATCATGACGATGTCTTCGACCGGCACGTCCGCGCCCGCCGCAATGCCGCGCATTTCGTCCAGATACGCCGGCTGGAACTCGCCGATCGCCTGTTCGAGCGAGCGGATCAGCGCCGTTTGCGACGCTTCGCTATAGCCGATATTGCGCAGCGTCTGGCCGTAGCGCGACGCGCTCAAACGAACGCGGCCGGCCACGGCGCGGCCATATTGCACCCCGCGCTCATAGGGCTTGCCGGAGACGCTGACGAACGGAAACGGCTGGATTTGCGGCATCGAATCACTCCCACGCAAGAAACGAATGAACTTGATGAAACGATTCTCGGGCGAGAGAAATAAAATAAAAAGCGTTATTTTGTTTACTGAAAGGAAAGATTTTTTTGTGCTTCGTGCGATCATGCGGGCACGGCATGACATGCCAGAAACGGCCCGAGGAGGCGAAAGATGAGCGAAATCCGGATGCTCCGGACCTTTCTGGCGATCGAGAAGCACGGCACCATGGCCGCCGCCGCCGATCGCATGGCGCTGACCCACGCGGCGGTCGGCGCGCAAATGCGCACGCTGGAACGCGTGTGCCAACGCCAGCTGTTCGACCGCAGCGGCCGCAGCATCCAGCTCAACGACGCGGGCCGCTCGATCATCGAGCAGGCGCGCACGGTGGTGGCGGCCTACGACTCGCTGCTGCGCGGCGTGGCCGACACGCACAGCATCGAAGGCACGGTCACGATCGGCTCGACCGTGTCGTCCATGGGCTTTCTCGCCGCCAACGTCATCAAGCTCAAGGTGCCATACCCCGCGCTGAACGTGCGCCTCACCCATGGCAGCAGCCCGGAACTGGAGCGCCAGGTGCGCGCGGGCGAGATCGACGCTGCGGTGCTCATCAGCGAACCGCGCAACACCACGCTGCCGGAATCGTGGGAGTCGCTCTATGAGGAGCCACTCGTGCTGCTGGCCAATCCGGCAGTCGGTCCCGCCGACGCGTCGGCGGCCTCGCTGCTCAAGCGCTTGCCGTTCATCGGCTTCGAAGCAGCATCGCTCACAGGCAGACACGTGGCGAGCCTGCTGCGCCGTTTGCGCGTGGAGGTCAATCCGGTGCTGGAAATGAATTCGATCGCGGCTATTGCCGATCTGGTACGGCAGAACGTGGGGGTGTCGATCGTGCCGAGCCTGCGGCACGCCGCGTGGGCCGACGACCCGCAACTGTTCGTCAAGCCGATTCCCGGCACCACATGGCGCCGGCACGTGGCCTGGTACGAGTTCGGCCGCCAGCCGCGGGCAACGGCGATCGTGAAGAATCAGCTGCTTGCGGCGCTCTCGAATTCGTAAGTCTTCCTGATTGATTTCATCGCGTGGCGAAGAAAGCCGGAATGGCGGATGCGACCAGCGACCCCGTCCAACGCGATCGCAGGATTCGACGCAGCGACCAAAATCAACGAAAATACCGCGAACCTACTGGAAAGAAACATGAAACGACTGTTACTCGCCGCGCTCACCGCCGCCTCGTTCGCCACCTGCGCTCATGCACAGAGCAACGCGGCCGGCTCGTTCGCCACCCCCGCAGGCACGGTGCAATTCGTGCGCGACGACCGCGACTTCGTGGCGGTCCTCGGCAAGGACATCTTCGACCGCTTCGACGCGAAAACGCTCGCGCATTTCGACGAAGTGGGCCACGACAACAGCACGATTACGCGCATGCTCGTGCAGACCGACTTCGGCCCGGTGCTGTACGACTTTCGCCGCAATCCGCCGCTCGTGCAGCACGTGAGCGCGCGCATGACGATCAAGCGCGTGTTCTGGCAACCCGACGAAGTCGTGATGCAAGGCTCGGAGGGTTGGTTCCGGCTCAAGAACGGCGCGCTCACCAAGCTGCAATCGTCGACGACCACCTACCGCACCAACTAGACCGCTCAGGCGTCTTTTTCGTCCTTCTCCTCGCCCTGCGAGTCGCGAGCCGCGATCTTCAGCTGACGCAGCTTGTGATAAAGCGTTTTCTTCGGCATGCCAAGCTCGTCGCTCGCCTGGGCGACGTTGCCGTGATGGCGCCGCAGGGTGTTCTCGATCAGCATGCGTTCGAAGTACGCAATCTGGTCCGCAAGCGTCTCCCCTTTCGCCGTCGCCGCGCCTGCGGAAAGCAGGCTGTCGCCGGTTAGTCCAAGCACGAAGCGGTCGGCGACATTCTGCAGCTCGCGCACGTTGCCGGGCCACGCATGCGTCATGAGCTCGGACACCTGCGCGGCGGTCACGACCGGCGCCGGCGTGCCGAAGCGGCGCGCGGCCGCGAGCACGAAATGTTCGAACAGCAGCGGGACGTCTTCGCGCCGCTCGCGCAGCGGCGGCAATTCGATCTGCGCAACGTTCAGCCGGTACAGCAGGTCCGCGCGGAAGTTGCCCTCGGCGGAGACTTCGGCGAGGTCCGCCTTCGAAGCGGCGACGATGCGGCAATCCACCGGAATCAGCTCGTTCGCGCCGAGGCGCTCGACCACGCGCTCCTGCAACACGCGCAGCATCTTGATCTGCAGCGGCATCGACATCGTTTCGATTTCGTCGAGAAAGAGCGTGCCGCCGTTGGCCCATTCGATCTTGCCCACGCGCTTCTTGATCGCGCCCGTGAACGCGCCCGCCTCGTGCCCGAACAGTTCGCTCTCGAACACCTGCTCGGGCAGGCCGCCGCAATTCAGCGCCACGAAATGCGCGTCGCGCCGCGCGCTGAAGTCGTGCAGGCTGCGTGCGATCAGTTCCTTGCCGGTGCCCGTTTCGCCGGTAATCAGCACCGACACGGACGTATCGGCGAGGCGCAGTATCTTCTTGCGGACTTCCGCCATGGCCGGCGACTTGCCGAGCACCAGCGCCTCGATCCCCTGCCAGTTGTGCAATGACGCGCGCAGCCCCTCGACTTCGAGTGTGAGCCGCCGTTTCTCGACCGCGCGGGCCACGCGGCCTGCGATCACGTCGGACGAGAACGGCTTTTCGATGAAGTCGTAGGCGCCCACGCGCATCGCGCTGACCGCCGTCGAAATGTCCGCGTGCCCGCTGATCAGCAACACCGGAATTTGCGGGTCAATCGCCATCACATGGTCGAGCAGCTGCAACCCGTCGATGCCGGGCATGCGCACGTCCGAGACGATCACGATCGGGGCGCCCGGGGCGATGCCGGCATAGGCATCGGCCGCCGACGCATACGCGCTCACTGGAAAGCCCGCGAGCGCCACCGCCTGCTCGACGCCGATGCGCACGTTCTCGTCATCCTCGACGACCAGCACGCGAATCTCATTTGCCCTGTCATCTGCCATGCTCTGTCCTTTGCGGCTCCGCGGCCGCGAATTCGATCGTGAAGCGGGCCCCGCCTTCGTCGCGATTCGTGGCCGTAATTTTCGCGCCAAAGCCTTCGACAATGCGCGACGTGATCGCGAGCCCCAGCCCAAGACCTTGCCCGCGCGGCTTGGTCGTCACGAACGGCTCGAACAGGTGCGCCAGCACTTCCGGCGCGATGCCGGGGCCGCTATCGTCGATCGTAAAGCGCACGCAGCCGTGTGCGTCGGGCTCGCTCGCCTCCATCGCGATCACACGCTTGCTCGCGTCGCGCACCGCGTCGAGCGCGTTGCCAAGCAGGTTCACGATCACCTGCTGCAACTGGCTCGACTCCGCGTACACGGTGGTGCCCGGCGCGATCCGCACGTCGAGCTGAACCGCTTCGTCGCGAATGCGCGACTCGTAGATGAGCCTTGCATGCGCCACCGCTTCGCGTAGCGACACCGCTACACGCTCCACGTCCGGCTTGCGCGCGAACGCCTTCAGCTCGCTCGTGAGCACCGCCATGCTGTCCACGAGACGCCCGACGCGCTCGAGATTGGCGATCGCCTGCGCGGGTTGATTGCGTTCGAAGAAGGTGCGCGCATTGTCGCAGAGCGTGCGGATCGCGACGAGCGGCTGATTCAGCTCATGCGTGAGCGCGGCCGCCATCTGGCCGATCACGGCGAGCTTGCCGGCATGCACGACTTCCTGCTGTGTAGCGCGCAGGCGCTGCTCGGTGCGTTCGCGCTCGGCGATCTCACGCTGCATCTGCGCATTGGCCTGCGTGAGCGCGGCGGTGCGCTGCGCGACGGTCGTTTCCAGCTGGTCGTTCGCGCGCCGCAAGGCTTCTTGCGCCTTGAGCTTTTCCACGATCACGCGGCGGCGCTGCACCGCATAGAGCGCATAGAGCGCGGCAATCACAAACAAGCCCGTCACGAACGCGAACGCAAGCCGCTGCTGCCGTCGCGCGCCCGCCGTGTCGAGCAGCACCATGATCGTGTCCTGGCCTTGCGGCGCGGGGCGCGACATCACGAGAAAGCGTGCGGTGCGGCCCGCGCGGCGCAGGTCGGGGAAGAGGCCGATCCACGCGTTGTCGTTCCAGTCGCCAACGCGCCGGTATTGCAGCGCCTCGACAATGCGGCCCGCGTATTGCCGCGACGCCTGAATGTCGCGCTGCTGCGGCTCGGTCATCGCCCGCATGGCGGTGAATTTCCATTCGGGCTGGGTCGAGATCACGATCACGCCGTTGCTGTCGACGACGACGGCCGCTTCGCCAGGCGTGCGCCATGCCGATTCGAGCGCGTCGACGCTGACCTTCACGGCCGCAGCTCCAATTGCCGCATTGCCAACATTGCCATCGTGAATCGCATTCGCGAAGTACAGCCCCGGCACGCCGGTGTTCGTGCCAATGCCGAAGAAGCGTCCGCGGCCCTGCGCGAGCGCGTCCTTGAAGTACGGCCGATACGACACGTTGGTGCCGACGAAGCTGACCGGCTGGTTCCAGTTGCTCGCGGCGATCACGGTGCCGTGCGCGTCGATCACGTCTACGGCGCCGCTGCCGACATCGTTGTTGACCGCTTCGAGGTAGGCATTGACTGCGGGCAACATGCCGCGCGCTTCATCGGGCGATGCCTTGAGCAACGCGCGCACGCTGTCCTGGCGCGCCACGAGCGCGGGGACCATCTCGAAGCGTCCCAGCTCGCTTTTCAGGCTCGCGGCGTAGAGATCGAGGCGATGCTCGCCCACGTCGGCGAGCGCGTCGATCGCGCGGTTCCATGCGAACTCCACCGCGGCGGCGGCCGCGCCGACATACAGCACGGCCGCCGCCGCCCATCCCCACCATGGAATGCCCTTGTAACGCATCTGCACGTTCACCCTCGTCGATTGGCTGCCGCCAGACGGCGGGTTCAGCGAACACCGCGCGCCGATTGGACCGGCGACGCTATCGCGAAGGCGCGTGCGAGGCTCGCACGCAGGGCGCACGGCGGCGCGTCATGCGCCGAAATGCGCGAGCAGGATGAGCGTCACCGTCACGACGATGGCGCCGCCAATACGCGTGGCGATCTGCGCAAACGGCATGAGCTGCATGCGGTTCGCGGCGGTGAGGATCGCCACGTCGCCGGTGCCGCCCTGGCCGCTGTGGCACGCGTTCACGATTGCGGTGTCGATAGGGTACATCTTCATCAGGCGGCCCACCACGAAGCCCGTGCCCATGAGCGTGACCACGGTCGCGGCAATCGTCACGACGTTGACGAGCGTGAACGCGGCCATGAGCTTGTCCCACGGCGTCATTGCCACGCCGATGGCGAACAGCAGCGGGTACGTAACCGCCGTCGAGAAGAACTTGTAGACGACGAACGCGCCTTCCTGCAGCGGCGGCGAAACCGCGCGCGCGAGCTTCACGAGCACGGCGAGGAACAGCATGGCCACCGGCGCGGGCAAACCGAACAGCTTGTTCGCCATCAGGCCGATGAGGTACAGCGTGATCGCCGTGATACCGGCCGCAGCGATGTGGCTCACGTCCACATGCCCGCGAATTTCGTCGTTCGACGACGACGCCAGTTCATCGGTTGCGCCGACTTGCAGGCGGCCGTTGCCGGTGAGATGCGGCATGCGCCGGCCCAGCATGTCGAGCATGCCCGAGAGGATGATGGCGATGAGGCTGCCGAGCATCACGGGCGGCAGCACCTGTGCGAACAGATCGCCTTGCGCCACATGCATGATTTCCGAGTAGCCCACCGAAAGCGGAATCGCGCCTTCGCCCACGCCGCCCGCCATGATCGGCACGACGATATACAGCAGCGTATGTTTGACGCCGAGGCCGAGCGCAGCACCCACCGCCGTGCCCACGATAGTCGCCGCAACCGTGCCGGCCGCGAGCGGAATGAAGATCTTCAGGAAGCCCTGGATCAGCACGCGCCGGTCCATGCTCAGAATGCTGCCGACGATGATCGAGGCGATGAAGAGATACAGGAAATTGGTCTGCTTCGTGAACTCGACCGTGAGGTGCTGCACGGGTTGGGGCAGCACGTGGTAGTACACGAGCGCCGAAGGCACGAAGGTCGCGAGAATCGCCGCCGCGCCGATATTGCGCAGGAGCGGCAGGCGCTTGCCGAGTTCGGCGCACGTGAAGCCGCAGAATGCGAGCACGGCGATGGCCATCGAGATTTCGCCGGGCACCTTGCCGGTCACCGCGAAGCCAGCGATGAGCGCAAACAGGATCACGTAGATCGGCAGCGGAATGATGCCGATGCGGATTTCCATCAGCTTCCACCAGCCTTCGGGCCAGAAGCGGGTTGGAGTCGTGGAGGATGATTCGGGGACCGACTGGCTCACTTGCGAGGCGGTGGATGCGGATGCGCTGTTCTGCACGGGATGTCTCCTTCGTTTTCGCGACCGGACTGCGTCGCGTCTCCGGTGCTTGTTTAATAACGGGTGCGGACTATCGAGGAATAGGCCGCCGGGCGTCTATATAGCAGTAGCCGTGCCAGCGCGTTCCGGCTTGACGAACCACCCATAAAACATTGATTTATTGGGTATTTTCACAAACACCTTCCACTCCGGTCACCCCGCCGCTCCGAGATTTCAGAATCGGCCCGAGCCGCAGGCTGAAATCTCGGCCTGCCTGCCGACCGATTGCATCCGTCGCCAATACCAAAGGCCCGACCCTTGAGCCGATCGCAAGAATTATTTTCAGAATTTGCACTGGAACAGCACCGATCGTTGGCCGAAGATGAATCACCGCAACTTGAGGAGCGAGCCATGAAGATCGTCTTGCCAGGATGCGCCGCTGTTTGCGCCGCGGTGCTGTGGAGTACCGGCGCGCTGGCCGCGCCACCGGGTTCCGCTTACCAGACGTCGGTGCAGTTATCGAGCGGAAGAAACCTGCTTTGCAGCGTGAACGAATCACAGCCTGCCGGCGAAACGGCAGTGCTCACGCGCCGCGAGCAAGTGGAGGCCGATGTCCTCGCCACGCAGCGCTTGCGGCTCGTGAGCGGACCGGAGTCGCCTTATCCCTCTGCCTATACGGCGCCGAGCGTGGCCTGCGTGAACGCGGGTTGATGCCGCAATAAGACAACGGGCTCGATTCGCCTGACGAATCGAGCCCGTTTGTTTTGAACGCGGATCAGAAGCGCGTACGCACGCCCGTCGTCACTTCGACCTGATTGGTCGCCCCGAAGGTCGTGCCAACCGTGTAGCCGCCGTGCAGCTTCATGTAGTCGCCCGCCAGGTACACTTCGGTGCGCTTCGAGAGGTGATAGAAGACCGAGCCGTAGAGCGTTTCCTTGAAGCCGTTGTGCAGCCCGCTCGCAGGATCGAATGCGCCTACGTTGGCGTTCGGAATATCGCCATCGACGTTGTACGCAGCGTTGTGCGTGCGCATTTGCTGATAGCCCAGTTCGTAGTCGAACGCGCCCTTCGGCACGAGCTTGAACGACACCGTCCACGCGTTGTCCTGACGCTGCCCGAGCGCACCCTGATTGCCCCAGTAGCGGAAATAGCCCGCATTGGCGCGCACGATGCCGATCGTGTAGTTGCCGCCCACCGAGAACGCCTGGTTCGTGTTGCCGTTGTTGTTCACATGGTTGTAGAACGTCGAGGCCGTCCAGGTCGGCGCGTTGTAGCCGAGCGCGAACTGATAGTTTGCGTTATTGCCAAAGCTCGTTGAATTGCCGAACGCGTAGCCCGCTGCCGCGTAGATCCCGTTGTCGAACACCTTCTTCCATGCGACGCCATTGTTATAGCGGGTGCCCGTTGCGCTCGCAGCGTAGAAAATCATCTGCTTGAAGTTGTTCGCGTTGGTCCAGCCGCCCTCTTCCGTCGTGAGCTTCGCGTTGCCGTACGGGTCGCCGTAAATGGCCGCGGCGTCGCGCGCGATGGTGTTCTGGAAGCCCGCGGTGATCTTGCCGAAGCGGTCGTCCTCCAGGCCCACCCACGCGTCGCGGTCGAAGATCTGGCCAGGGTCTTCCATCTGGCCGTCGCTCACGCGGTATTCGCTTTCGAGCCGGAAGATCACCTTCGTGCCGCCGCCAATGTCTTCAGCGCCCTTCAAGCCCCAGCGGCTGCCGCTGAACCACGGTTCACCGGCAATGCCCATGCCGATCACGTGATTGCCGTTGGCGTCGGCATGCGACTGATACGTGGGAACGCTCAGGTCGATAAGACCATAGAGTTGAACGCTCGACTGCGCGTGTGCGCCGCTCGCCGCCAGTGCGCCAACCGTCACGGTGAATGCAAGGTGCCTTCTCTTCAAGATCGTCTCCAGGGGTGCTGTGTTGAAGTTTTCATGGACCCGCTGGCATCACTCACCGGTTGCGGCGAGCCGTGTGAATCAGCGGGTGAGACGAATAGTAGAGAGGTGAATCCTTCGCGATTCTTTCACGACCGCTTGGTAATACTAAGTAAAATCACTAATACCGGTAGAGAAGCGGACCTGTTCACGCCGGCATGGGCTCCTTCGCGCGAAGGATGTAGCCAAGGCCGCGCAGCGTGGTGATTTGCACGCTCGACTCCGCGAGATGTTTGCGCAGCCTGTGAATGTAGATGTCGATCGCGTCCACACTCGGGTCGTCGCTCAGGCTGCAGATGCGCTCGAGCAGCGCATGCTTGGGCACGGCCTTGCCCTGGCGCAGCATCAGTGCTTCGAGTATGGAATGCTCGCGCCTGCGTAGCGTGAGCGGCGCGTCCTTGTGACGGAATTCTCGCGTGTCGCAAACGTACCGCAGGTCGCCGCAGGTGAGCCAGCCCGACTTCTCGCCCGTCTGCCGCCGTATCAGCGCCTTGATGCGCGCCACCAGTTCGCGGCTGTCGAACGGCTTGACCACGTAATCGTCGGCGCCGGCGCCGAAACACGCCACCTTGTCGTCGATCGAGCCATGCGCGGTCAGCATGAGCACGGGCACGTTATTGCGCCTGCGCCGCAAGCGGTTGAGCACGTCCTTGCCGCTCAGGCGCGGCAGGCGCATGTCGAGAAGCACGAGATCGTAGCTCTGCGTAAGCAGCACGGAATCCGCGGCCTCTCCGTCGACCACGCAGTCCACCGTGAAATTCTCGGCGCGCAACAGGTTGACGATCCAGTGCGCGAGTTCGGCATTGTCTTCTACGAGCAGCAGCTTCATGGTCCTTCCTCACTTCCTCTCATCCGGGCCACACAGGCAAGCGCACCGTCGCAACAAGACCCACGCGCGCGGCCCCCGCGGCCACGCTCACCGAGCCGCCGTGCGAGCGCGCGACCTGGTGCACGATGGCAAGACCGAGGCCTGTGCCTTCGGTATCCGCCGCCACGCGATAGAAGCGCTCGAACACATGCGCGCGCGCCTCGGCGGGAATACCTGGGCCGTTGTCCACCACCTGCAGCATGACCTCGCTGCCTTCGCTGCGGCAGATGGCAGTCACGCGGCCGCCGGGCTGCGTATAGCGTATGGCGTTGTCGATCAGGTTCGACACGAGCGATGCAAGCAGGCCCGTGTTGCCCGCCACGTGCACATCGTCGGCAAGTTCCGCGCCGAGATCGATGCCGCGCCGCTCGGCGGCCTGAACCATCTCCTCGAGCACCGAAGACACGACCTCAGTGAAATCGACACGTGTCTGGCTGCGCGACGACTGCGCCATCGACTCTGCCTGCGCGAGCAGAAGTAGTTGATTCGTCAACTCCGCCATTTTCTGGCTGGTGCGGCGCACGCCTTTGAGCGCGTCGTAAAGCGCGGGATCGCGCGCGTCGCATTGACTCGCGAATTGCGTTTGCGTGGTGAGCAGCGTGAGCGGGGTGCGCAACTGGTGCGCCGCGTCGGCAATGAACTGGCGCTGCATGGCGGCGTGCACCTTGAGCCGCGCGATGCACTGGTTGATCGCTTCGACGATGGGCCTCAGCTCCGAAGGCAGATGGTCCGGGCGGATCGGCTCCAGTTGCACGGGCTCGCGGTCGGCCACGTCGTCCTTGAGCTTCATGAGCGGCCGCAGTTCGAGCGTGAGCCCGAGCGGCACGAGCAGCGCGACGAGCGCCAGCATGAGCCACTGGCGTGCAAGCTGCGGCCGCCACAAGGCGCTGATCATCGCTTCGCGCGACGCGCTCGTCTTGCCGACGATCACCACGACGCGTTCGGCGCGGCCCGAGTCGTAGAGCATGCGCTCGTAAGCCACGGCGCGAATCGGCATACCCGCGTACGCGGTGTCGTAGAACACTGGGGCGTTGGCGGTATCCGCACGCGGCAGCGGCAAGTCCGGCGCGCCGCCCAGCAGGCGGCCATTGCCGGCCAGCACCTTGTAGAAAACGTGGTCCTGCCACGGCGATTCGAACAGCTCCAGCGCCGCAGGCGGAATCGACGCGCGGAGGGAACCGTTGTCCCAGTCGACGTCTTCGATGATCGTACGCGCCGAGTTCAGCAGCGAATGGTCCTGCACGAGATCCGCAGTCTGCCGTGCGGCGTCATACGACACGCCGCTCGTCACGACGACAAATACGGCGAGCGGCACCAGCAGCCACAACAGCAATCGCGCACGCAGACTATGCACCATGTCACGCTCTCAAAGGTACGAGCCGCGAGACGGCGCGCGCAGAACGGCGCTCGGCGTGCTTCATTTCGCGCTGACGAATTCGTTCGTATACGTGCCAGACAAATCCACGTGCTTCCCCTTGACCGAAGGATTGAAACTCGAAAGCACCTTCAGCACGGTCGCCGGACCGTCGGCCGGCATCTTGCCGTCTGCGGTGTACATCGGCAGCGAGGCCTTGAGTGCGCTGACATACAGCGCCTTGTCCTTTTGATAATCGGCCGGCATTTGCGCGGCGATTTCCTCGGCGCTATGCGTGTGAATGAACTGCATGGTGCGCACGAACGCGTGCGCGAGCTTCGCCGCCTGCGCCTTGTGCGACTCGGCCCACGCGTTCTGCACGTAAAGGCTCGCGGCGGGATAGGTGCCGCCGAGCGCGGCGCGCGTGCCTTCCACCGAGCGCATGTCCACGAGCACCTTCGCATCGCCGGCTTTCTGCAGCGCCGAAACGGTCGGCTCGGTCGTCATGCCCGCGTCGATGCGCCCTTGCTTGATGGCGGCAATGAAACTCGCGTCCGCACCCACCGGCAACATGGTGTATGCGCTGGACGCGACGCCGTGCTGGCTCGCGAGATACTGCGTGAGAAAGCTGGTCGAGGAGCCCAGGCCCGTCACGCCCAGCGTTTTGCCTTTGACGTCGCCCATGGACTTGATGGTGCCGGCCGCTTTAGACGACACCATCTCCACTTCGCCCGGCACCTGACCGAACACGACGATCGCCTTGACGTCCTTACCTTTGGTCTGCAAGTCGATGGTGTGATCGTAGAAGCCCACAACGCCCTGCACTGCGCCCGCGAGCAGTTCGTTCTCGGCATCCACGCCCGCGGGTTGCGAGAGCAACTCGACATTCAGCCCTTCGTCCCTGAAATAACCCAGTTGCTCCGTGAGGCGCGCGGGCAGGTAAATGAGCTTCGTAATTCCGCCCACCATGATGGTGATCTTGTCGCCGGCATCGTCGGCGGCATGAGCGCCGTGAAGCGCCATGGCAAACAGCAGGCCGCCAGCGAGTGCGACTTGACGCAGCGCGCCAAAACTGGGTTGCATTGAGTGTCTCCGTCAGAATGGGCCGGCGGCGCAAGGCTGGCCGCCTCGATCGTTTCGGGGATTTTAGTGATCCAAACCCTTCCCGAAGCTTTCGCGGGTCGCGCCGATTTATACGGGATTTCCATGAGCGGCGGCGTTATTTATACTTTTTATTTTTCTGAATAAAAATAGCTTTTATTCAGCGTGAATCGCTCGCCAATTCGATGCGTCGTGGCGCTGGAATCTGCTACTGGACCGAAGTCGAACGCCAGCGGCAGCATCGCTATGACTGACTTCTACAGGATTACTTATTGATTCACGGCACGGAACGCATCGACGTTCCGTGTTCATTCAGCAGGAGCCCGCTCCAGCCGTTACCTTCGATCGAGCGGCTATCCGGCCACCCGAAGCGCCAGTCAAATAGCGCGCTGAACGGCCCGTGCAGAGTCCGTAATGTCCTGCCCGAAACCGGCAATCGTATTGCAGCCCGCCAAGGCGGCCAGTACGCCAACCATCGATACCACCACCAGAAGCCGTCCCATCATTTTTACTACCCCGTAAGCTCATTTTTAGATTGATGCGCGTGCGGCGGCGCATAGCGCGAACCCACCGCGCATAGCGTCTTTGCATCCGCTGGAATGGCGTATTCTGCCTGTGGTCGGTCCGCGTGTGCAAATTGCCCCCGCTGCGGCCTGGAGGTTCTTGCGCCAATCGATGCACGCGCAACGTGTGCAGCTTACTGAGCCTGATGAATGGGCTCCGGGCGAGAACAGTCCAAAAACACGCTCATCGAACGGCAACGCTAGAATTCACGACAATCCTGCCATCGCCCCAATGTGGCGCAACCATGACCAAGCCATCGAGGACTGCCTTATTTTCCGCAGCCCGCATGTGGGACTGGAAGCCGGTGGCAGCACTATGCGCAGCCGCGCCCGGGCAGGTCGAAGCAAGCGAGCCGAACGGCGCGAGAGTGTTGCACTTGCGAGGGAACGCAAGCTGCCCGCGGGTATCATTGAAAGGATGGCGTCGACGCAGCGCAAACTGCACAAACGTCGGCTTTGATCCGCGAGCGTGAGGTCGATTCGACGACCTGCGACGGCTCGCCATGCCTGAAGCAGAACCACGCACCGGCAACGCACCACAACGGACCCTTTCGCCAATGCGCATATTCGGAATCAGCCTTTACGTCATCATCGCCCTGCTCTTTGCAGTGCATGCCATCCGCAACCAGCAGAACATGTACTGGCTGCTGATCCTGTTTCTTTTCCCCGGCCTTGGCAGCCTCGTCTACTTCTTCGTGATTTATTTGCCGAGCCTGCGCCAGTCGCGCGGGGCGAGGGCGACGGGCCGGGCCATCTCGCAACTGGTCGATCCCAACCGCGCGGTGCGCGAGGCGCGCACGGACTTCGACCGCGCGCCGACCGTCGCGCACCGTATGCGGCTGGGCGCGGCGCTGCTCGACGCGGGCAATGCCGTCGAAGCGCTGGAGCATTACGAGGCGGCGGCAACCGGGCCGTTCGCCTCCGATCCCGCCCTGCTCGAAGGCCTCGCGCGCGCACAGTTTGCAAACGGCAATGCCGCTGCCACGCAAGAGACGCTCGAAAAGCTGTTCGCCGTGCAGCCTGTCGCCCGCCAGCAGCCGGACCCCACTTTGCTGTATGCACGGGCGCTCGCCGCCAATGGCGCAGCGGGCACGCGCGCCGCGTTCGAAGCCGCGCTTTCTTGCGCAAGCGACGCCGCTCCGCGTTGCCTCTTCGCCGACTGGCTGGCCAAGCAGCCAAGCGACGCCGACCGCCAGCGCGCACGCGAGCTTTACGCCGATATCGTGCACGACGCAAAGCACTGGCCGCGCCATGCCCGCGAACACAATAGCGAATGGCTGCAACGGGCCCAGGCCGGGTTGAGCCGCTAGCGCAGCCGCAGACCTTTCCCGCGAGGCGCGGCCATGCGAAACGCCAATCGCGGAATTCGCCTAGTCGCGCCTCTCCTCGCACATGCGCCGGTAGGTGGCCGGCGTCATCCGGTACGCGCGGCGAAACCAGCGTCCCAAATGGCTCTGGTCCGCGAAGCCGACTTCCGCGGCAACCTGGGCCGGCGTGCGCCCCGCCGCCAGCAGTCTGCGAGCGGCGCGCAGACGCAAGCGCACCAGGTAAGCATGGGGCGACGTTCCGAACTCGCGCTGGAACAGGCGCGTCAAACGAAACCGGTCGATGCCCGAGCTATCGACGAGTTCGTCGAGCCCGATGTTCGCGGCCATGTGCTCGTGCAGCAGGTCACGCACGCGAGCCAATGCGGGCGGCGCCGGGGCCGCTGCTGCGGTCGTATCGACCAGATGGCCGCCCAGGTGCTCCAGCAAGCGGTCGAGCGCCTCGTCGCGCGCGAGCCGGCCTTCCTCGCCGTATAGCGCGAGAAAGGCGCGGCGGATTGCGTCGGTCAGGCGCGGGTCGTCAACGAGCGTCTGGCCGAAAGCGGCCTCCACGGCGCCCAGACCCGCAATGTTCAGCCTGCGCGCCGCACGTTCGACCCACGGCTGCGGCAGATACAACATCGCGTAGGTGAAGCCGCCCGGTTCGGGCGCGTGGCCGTCGTGCAGCGCGCCCGGCTCGATCAGGATCGCGCGGCCCGGCACGCTCGTGTGCAAGGACCGGTGACACTGAAAACGCTGCACCCCCTGCTCCGTATAGCCGATCAGCATGTCGTCGTGATCGTGGGGGTCGTAGGCGTGACCGCTGAAATGCGCGCGCAAACTCTCGATACCTGTTTGCGCGTCGCGCCGCGCGACGAGCCAGTGATCGTTCCGGCCCTCAGTCACCGTCGCGTTCGTCATGGCCAGCGTCGCTCCTCATTCCCGGTTCCTTGCCCAAGGGCACGAGTGTACGCCAGCCCTGCGCGAAGCACGCCGCGCGCTCGCGGCGTTACCGGGTTCACGGCGCCCGCTCGGCCTGGTTCAGTCGTCGAACTCGCCGGCCTGCAGCGCTTCGTCGAAATCCGTGATCCACGGGGCGAAGTGGTCGGTGTCGTAGGTGGCCGTCTTGCCATTGGCGATCCGTGTGACGGATACCTGCCGCATCGCCGCGCGCTCGCCCCCCGCAGGGCTTTTCTCGTTGTCCGAGATGCGGAACTCGCGCAGCTCGAGCCCCCGGCTAGCGAGCACAGCCTTCACGTCTTCCTGTTCGTCCCAGGAAAACTCGGCGAAGTCGTGGGCTGTCATGTTCGTCTCCTCCAAGGCGTCATCACGGACTGCACGGCGCGACGGGCAGTCCCTCGGCCTTCCAGCGCAACATGCCGCCGGCGAGATTCGCCACCTTGCCGAAGCCCGCCTTCGTGAGCAATACGCTTGCCTGCGCGGAGCGCACGCCGGAGCGGCACACGGCCACGACCGGCCGGTCGCGATCGAGCTCGTCGATGCGTGCCATCAGTTGCGAGAGCGGCACGAGCTTCGCATCGGGCAGATGGCCGAGCTGGTCGATGAACTCGGGCGGCTCGCGCACATCGACGATCTGCATGGCCGCCACATGCTCCAGCAACGCCATGGGCTCGATTTCCCACACGCCGCTAAAACGCAGCGTGAGCGGGGCCCAGTCGGGCGTTTCCTGGATCGGCGCCTCGCCCTCGGGCTTGCCGCAGCGCAGGTTGGCGGGCACCGCGACGGCCATCTGCTTGGGGTGCGGCAAATTCAGGTTGTGCATGTAGCCCGCGAAGTCGCCGAGATCGACGTCGCCGCCCAGGCGCGGATTGAAGCGCCGCTCTTCGGCCACGCTCGTGACCGTGATGCCGCGATAGTCGTGCGCCGGGTAAAGCAGGCAGTCGCCGGGCAGCGTGAGAATCTGCTCGCGCACGGAAGCGAACAGCTGCTCCGCGCTCCCGCCCTGAAAATCGGTGCGGCCGCAGCCGCGAATCAACAGGCTGTCGCCGGTGAAGGCCATGCTTGCGTCGTCGAGCACGTAGGTCAGGCAGCCGCTGGTGTGGCCGGGCGTGGCGCGCACCTCCAGATACCGCTTGCCGAAAGCGATGCGGTCGCCATGCCGCAGCGGGCGGTTCACGCCCTCGGCGCCCACCGTTTCGGCGAGCGCGATCTGGCTGCCGCTGCGCTCGCGCAAGCGCCACGCGCCGGTCACATGGTCGGCGTGCACATGGGTGTCGAGCGTCGCCTGCAGACGCAGGCCCAGTTCCTGCAGCAGCGCGAGGTCGCGCGGCACCTGCTCGTAGACAGGGTCGATCAGCAGCGCCTCGCCGCTTTCGGGGTCGCCGAGCAGGTAGGTATAGGTAGACGATACCGGGTCGAAAAGCTGGCGAAAGATCATCGCGGCTCTCTGTAATGGCAAACGCGTGGTGCGCTTTGCAGTATGCCGCATCCGCCTTCGGCCCGGTGGCTCGACGTGCGCGATAGGCCCGCGTTTATCCGCCGTTTGTTCGCTGTGTGTTCGGCACCGAACGTAGGGCGCGCGGCGGCCATTTCACCTGCCCTCGAGAAAATGGATGTCACGCGCCGCGGAGCGCTTCCCAACGACGAACCGAAAATGGAAGAAAGCCAGCCGTCAGCCGTTTATCACGTATCCCAGCGGGTTTTTACAAGGACTGAAATCATGACCAGAATCTTGTTGTGCGCCGTGGTTTGCTTTCTACCCATTGCGGTGTTCGCGGAACCGCCGAAAGTGGCCAACGGCATGGTCGTCGACGACGACGGCATGACGCTCTATACGTTCGACAAGGACACCGAGCAGGGCAAAAGCGCGTGCGCCGGCGCATGCGCAACCATGTGGCCAGCCGCGCTCGCCGACCCTTACGACAAGGCCAGCGGCGACTGGGGGTTGATCGCTTCCGCAGACGGGAAGCATCAATGGACCTACAAGGGCCACCCCCTCTATCGCTACTCGAAAGACACACACGCTGGACAGATGACCGGCGACGGCTTCAAAGACATGTGGCACGTCGTGAAGCCCTGATATTCTTTCGGCACACTAAGCAATTTCCACCACCTGCCCCGCTCCAGCGCTTCGGAGCGGGGCATGGGTCATCACGTTGCGCGCTTGTTGATCAGTTGCCGGTACGCAGCGTCCAGACCGTCGTCGTGTTGGTGGCGTCGTCTACGGCGGCAAACTGCGAGTGATGCTGGCTGTCCATGCCAAATGCCAGCCCGAATGCAGAACCCGCCGCGGGATCGACCGACATCTGAGCGACGAATTGCCCGTCCACCGTGAACTCGACGATTTCGCTAGGCTGTTTCGGGTCGGCGTTCACGGCGTCGCCGTTGGCCGTGACCAGATGCCCGTTGGGTGCGAGTGCAAGGGCAAGCGGTCCATGCAGATGGGTGTTGTCCTGATAGATCATCCGCCCCATTCCGCCGCTATGGCTCGCGAGCGCCGCGCCGTAAATGGCGAACACCGCGTTGTCGCCGGTCGAGGCGACATAGAGCACGTCGCGCAGGCCGTCGTAGGCGAGCCCCGTGGGGCCGACAACCAGCGCCGCCGGATCGGTCCGATGCAGGTAGCCCGAGGCGACGATCGTCGAGGTCGGCAACTCGGTCACGCCGTTCTCGCCGATCAGGAGGTCGATTCTCGCGACGGTGCCGTTCAGCACGTCCGAGACGAATACCTTCACGAATGGCCCGCCGTCGATCACCGTGAGGTCCCAGGGGCCGTCGAGCAGGCGCGCATCTTTCGGTTCCTTGACGAGCCGGCCTTGCGGATTGATGACGAGCAGCGAGCCCGGCGCGATGACGTTCTTGCCGTCGGCGGTCGGCACGTTGCCCACCAGCACGAAGCCGCTTCTCAGCACGGCGAGCGCCGTTGTGAGACCGAGGTTGTGCCCCGCGAAGAAGGTCACGGGCTGGCTATTGGGAACGATCTTCACGATCGTCGTGCCGGTGCCTTGCAGATTCGATTGCGCATTGAAGTTGGACACCACCACGTCGCCGGGTTTGAGCGGACTCCACGACGGCACGCCGGCCGGTACGAATGCAATGCCGTACGGATTGACGTCGCCATTGGTCGGCACAGTCGATGAAGTCGCAAACGCCGGCGGCAGGATCGCTTGCTGGGCGTCCACGCTAACCGCGCCGAGTGAAAGGGCGAGGAGCCCGGCACCCAACGCCAGGTGACGCAGTCGCGGCACGAACGCCGTGCGGTTCCTGCCGATGTATGAACGACATGCAGACAACGAGCGAGAAGCTTTCATCTGACACCTCCTTCTCGCGGGGACGGGCCGCCAATGCCATGACGACTCGCGCGGCCGGTGAACCCACCATGCTTCGCGCGCCCCGCGTCTTGCATAAACGCAGCAGCGGCGGGGCTATTCCCTGGCAAGCAATGAATTCAGGCCGTCGCCCGAGCCCTCATGTTGCACGCTTCGCACGCGGCGCAGGCGCCGCCAGTTGCTCCACCAGAAAATCCACAAAGGCCCGCACGCGCGACGTCAAATAACGCGCGTGCGGATACAGCAGAATGAAAGGCCGGGTACGCCCGCCCTCCTCGCGCAGCACCTCAACGAGCCTGCCTTCGCGCAGGTCGTCCGCCACCACGAAGCGATACGTCTGAAAGAGCCCCGCCCCCGCACGCGCGAGCGTCACGCCTGCGAGCGCGTCGCCGGAGGTTCCGTAACTTCCGCTCGTCACCACATCGCCATCTTCATTGGCATTGCCGTCGAACGTCCAGACAACATGGCGCCCGCTACTTGGCAGTTCGAACTGTATGCATTCGTGCTTCTGCAGATCGGCCACGGTCTTCGGTGTACCCGCACGCTTCAGATAAGCGGGCGTGGCCACCACCACCATCTCCGCGTCTTCCAGCTTGCGGGCCACCAGGTTGGAATCGGCAGGCGCACGCCCGCGAATCGCCAGGTCGAAGCCTTCGTCGGCGAAGTCGATGTTGCGGTTGCTCAGGTGCGTGTCGACCTGCACCTGCGGATAGCGTTCGCGAAACGCCGGCAAAAGCGGCAGCACGCGATAGTGCCCGTAGGGCGTGGGCATGCTGATGCGCAGCACGCCGGCCGGCGTGGTCTGCTCGCCCGTGACCTCGCGCTCGGCGTCGACGAGTTGCGACAGCGCCTCGCGGCACTGCTCGAAGTAGCGTCGCCCCGCATCGGTCAGGCGGATCTGGCGCGTCGTGCGCACGAACAGGCGCACGCCAAGCCGCTCTTCGAGCCGCGCGACGGACCGGCTCACCGCAGCGGGCGTGACGCTCGCCGCATTGGCCGCCAGCGTGAAGCTGCCCAGTTCCGCCGCCTGGCAGAACAGCTCGATGCTGCCCAGCAGCAGATCGTCGAATTTGCGTTGCATGCCCGTTTTCTCCTGCCTGCTCCGATTCGCGCCCGCTGTTTTCGCTCTATTCTGAAGGCGCCAACATGAGGCGAATGCTCACCACCACTCAAGGAGAACATCGTGTCCGTCGAACAGAAACTTGCCGATCTCGGTCTCGCCCTGCCCGCCGCGCCGCAGCCGCTTGGCAACTACACGGCCGCTTCCGAGGCGGGCAATCTGCTCTTCATCTCCGGCCAGGGGCCGCTCGCCGACGGCAAGCTGCGCTGGACCGGACGCGTGGGCGCGGAGTTGACGCTCGAACAAGGTCGCGAGGCCGCGCAGCTCACCGCCTTGAACGTGCTCGCGCAAATCAAGCGCCACCTGGGCGGCTTCGAGCGTCTGCATCACATCGTGCGTATGGAAGGCCACGTGAGCAGCGCCGAAGGCTTTCTCGATCAGCCTGCTGTGCTCGACGCCGCATCGGATCTCTTCGCCGCCGCGCTCGGCGAGAAGGCCGGCCACGCGCGCTCGGCGTTCTCGCATTCGCAACTGCCGCTGAACTTGCCCGTCGAACTCGTGGTGATCGCGCAAATCGTGCCTGCCTGAGCGCGTCTTTTGCGGCGGGCGGCGAAACGTTGGCGGCAGTTACCCCCGGCTCAACCCCACACGGACTGCAAGCGCGCGATGCTTTCGCGCGTCTCGCGCTCCAGTTGCGCCACGAGTTCCGCCGCCGGCAACGCGCGCGCGAGCGGCGCGGCCTGGCCCGCCCATTGCGCGCCGTAGCCGGATTCGCCCTTGGCCTTCGCAGCCGCGATGAGGGATTTGCCCGCGTCGTAGGCGATCGGGTAGGACGGAATGCGCGGCGCCTTCGGGTCCTCGCCAAGCGCGGTGAACCGGTTGACGATGCTGCGCGCAAGGCGCCCCGAAATCGCCGAGGTGAAGGTGGTATGCCGCGCCGCGTCGCCAAGCAAGGCCGCGCGATAGCCCTCGTCGGCCGCGCTCTCCGGGCAGGCCACGAACGCGGTGCCCAGTTGCGCCGCCTGCGCGCCGAGCGCCAGCGCGGCGGCAATGCCCGCGCCGTCCATGATGCCGCCCGCCGCGATCACGGGTACGTCGAACTCGCTCACGAGCAGGCGCGTGAGCGCGAACGTGCCAAGGCCGTCGTCGCGGGCGTTCTGATAGAACACGCCGCGATGGCCGCCCGCCTCCACGCCCTGCGCGACGATGGCATCCACGCCCGCCTCCACGGCTGCGGCCGCTTCGTCGAGACTCGTTGCGCTCGCAAACAAACGGATGCCCGCGTGTTTAAGTTCGGCGATCACCGCATCGGGCGGCAGGCCGAAATGGAAGCTCACCACCGCGGGTTTTTCTTCGAGCAGCATGCGCTGCATGGCCTGATCCGCGACGAAGCTCGTGTAGATCTCCGAAAGCGATTGCGGCGGCGTGGCGCCGTATTGCTCGAACACCGGCGCGAGCCAGTCCAGCCACGCGCGCTCGACCGCCGCATCGGGCGTGGCCGGGCGATGGCAGAACACGTTGACGTTGAACGGCTTGGCCGTCAGTTCGCGCGTCTGGCGAATGGCGTTGCGCGCGTTCTCCGCGCTCATCGCGGCCACGCCCAGCGAGCCGAGCGCACCCGCGTTCGACACGGCGGCGGCCAGCGCGGACGTGGTGGTGCCCGCCATGGGCGCCTGAATGATCGGCTTTTGAATGCCGAGCGAGCGCAGCAACGCCCGTTCGTCCACTTGAGTGCTGCTCATGTTGCGTTACCTCCGGATGCGTTCCACTTTCAAGCGTGAGCGCGGCGCTGCGCCCAGTGCGCGAGCCCACCGCATGCGACCAGCAGCGCGCCGGTCGCGAAGAACACGGCGTGCAGGCCGAAGTGAACGCCGATCACGCCGCCGATCACCGGGCCCACCACCTGGCCGCTGAATTGCGCCGATTGCAGATAGCCGAGCATGCGGCCCGTTTTGCTTTCGTCTACCGATTGCCGCGCGAGCTTGCCGATGGAAGGCAAGAGCCCCGCGAGCGTCATGCCCATCACCACGCGCAGGCCCGCGAGCTGCCACCAGTGCGTGACGAACGCTTGCGGCACCATGGCGAGCCCCGTGAGCACGAGGCACGCGACGATCACGCGCCAGCTCCCGAAGCGGTCGGCGAGCCCGCCAAGGCGCGCCGCCGTGAGCATGCTGCCAAGCGCCGAGCATGCCATGACCACGCCCGCCACGCGCGCGAGATGCGCCGCGCCCACGCCCAGACTGCCGATAAAAACCGTGATGACGGGTTCGATCGACATGTTGGCGAGCAGCACCATCATCGCGGTCACGAGCAGCGCGGCTACGACCGCGTAATCGGGGCGGCGCGCGCTACTGCCTGAACCCGCTGCTGCATGGCGCGCGTGTGGCTTCGCGTCGCTTTCTGGATGAAACTCTTCCTTCACCACGAAGATGGTCAGGAGCGCCGCCACGGCGATCATCGCGCCGCCGGCGAAAAAGGTGCCGCGAATGCCGATCCAGCCAGGCAGCACGCCGCCCACCAGCGGCCCGACGAGATTGCCCGCCAGCGCGCCCGTGGAAAGGATGCCGAGGGCCCAGCCCGCGCGCTCGCGCGGCGCCTGGGTGCCGACCATCACGGTGGAAGCCGACGCATAGCCCCCCACGAGACCGGCGATCAGACGCAGCGCGACGAGCTCGTACACATTGTGCGCCACGCCGATCAACGACATCACCACGGCCATGCCGATCGCCGCGCGCACGAGCATGGGCTTGCGGCCATAGCGGTCGGCGAGACGCCCCCAGATCGGCGCGGTAAGCGCCGTGCCGAGGAAGGTCGCGCCGAATGCCACGCCCGACCACTGGATCACGGCGGACTGCGAGCTCACGCCGAGCTGCCGCACGTAAAGCGGCAGGAACGGCAGCAGCATGCTCAGGCTCACGAGCGTCGTGAACGAGCCGATCACGCACACGACGAGATTGCGCTGCCAGTACGGCGCATTGCGCTCCACATAGCCGCGCGGCGCAGGCGTGGCCTGCCGCAGCGCAGCGGCGGGGGAAGATGCGGTGGTATTCACCTGGCCCTCACTTGGCGCGCAGCGCGGAGCAGAGATCGACAAAGAGCGCGAGCACGAGAGCCGCAGCGCCGATGGCGAACAACACGAGGTAGTTGCCGCCGCTCGACGAGAACACGAACGACAGCCCGTAGGCGGCGGCCGCCTGCATCACGGCAAAGCTCGTCGTGGCGCGGCTCCACGCGCTTTTCACGGCGGACGGATGATGCGAGAGCAGCTCGTTCACGCGGCCGAGCACCAGCGGCACGATGGCCGGTGTAAAGGCGCCCACCAGCACGGCGGAGACCATGAGCCCCTGCGCGCCGAACATGCCAAGCGCCGGAATGGCGACCGCGACGGCCTGCAGCAGATACGCCGCGCGCAATGCCGGCGCGAAGCCCGAGCGGTCGGCGAGATGTCCCGCCGCGAGCGGGCCGACGATCGCGCCGATGCCGTACAGCACCCAGAATTCGGCGCCTGCATCGACGCCGCGACCGAGACCGCGCGCCACGTAGTCGACGAGGAAGATCATGTGCGGCACGAGCCCCACGGCGTTCAGCCCGTATTCGACGTAGAGCGCGCGCAGCTTCGCGCGGGGGTAGGCCTTGGCGTGTTCGAAGCGTGGAGGCGTATGAGCGGGCGCGCTCGCGCCGTGCTCGGGCCAGCCGTTCCACGCCACGGCCGTGAGCAGCGCCGAGACGACGGCGAGCCCGAGCCACGTGGCGCTCAGGCCCTGGCGCAGCAGGATCGGCACGATCGTGCCCGAGGCCGCAATGCCGAGCCCGATGCCGGTGAAGATGCCGCCGCTCGCAAAGCCCCTGCGCGCCGCAGGAACGTGCGCAAGGATCGTGGGCGCGGCGAGCACCATGAGCGCGCCGCCCGACAGGCCCGAGGCGAAGCGCCAGGCGAAGAACCAGAGGAACGAAACGGGCACCGCGCAGGCGGCGAAGGCGAGCGTCGCGAGCAGCATCATCGCGCGCAGCACGGTGGCGGGCCTCGCGGCGCGAGCCATTGCGCCCGCGAGCAGCGCACCGGCCAGATAGCCGCCCAGGTTCGCGGCGCCGAGGTAGGCGGCGGTCGAGGCGGGGAACCAGTGCGCGCCGATGATGGCGGGCAACAGCGGCGTGTAGGCGAAACGTGCAAGGCCAATGCCGATGAGGCTGGCGCTGGCCCCGGCGAGCGTGCCGCGCCACACGTTGTAGGCGGCAGGCGTGGACGGATTCGAAACGGCTTGATGCATGACGACTCCCGGCAAGCGAGGCAATGAAGCACCTGCTGAAGATGGGAGTCAGTCTAGGTTAGATCGAATGGCGGGAGAATCGCCGCAGCACGGAAGTCATTCTTCCGCGCCGCGAACGAATGCGCGTATGGCGGCCACGTCGAATATCGCTCAATCGGCGTCGGTAATGCGCCGGGCCTGCGCGAAGTACTCGCGCAGCCGGGGCGCGGCGAAATCGACGAAACTGCGCACCTTGGGCACCGAAAGACGCCCGTGCGGCGTGACGAGATTCGCGGGCAGCGGCGCATGCTCGCTGTCGCGCAGCACGATCTCGAGCCTGCCCGCCTCGACCTCCTCGGCCACGTGGTACGAAAAGAGCCGCGTGAGCCCATGCCCCGCCACGGCCGAAGCGCGCGCCGCGCGTATCGTGTTCACGATGAAGCGCGGCGAGAACTGCACGACCTGGGGCAGCGCCGTCTGGCGCGCGGCCGGGAAGCTCCACGAGTCGAGCCCGAAATGCGTCATCGAAATGATCGGGTGGCTCGCGAGATCGGCGGGCGCCTCGATGGCCGCATGCGTGGCGAGATAGCCGGGCGAAGCGACCACCACGCGCCGCACCTCGCCCACCGGAATGGCGACGAGCGTGGAGTCCTGCAAATGCGCAATGCGCAACGCCACGTCGATTCCCTCGTCGATCAGGCTTGCGGGCCTGTCGAGCAAGTGCAGGCGGATCGACACCTCGGGGTGGCGGTCGATGAACTCGTCGATCATCGGGCGCAGCACCTCTTCGCCCACCGCCACCGCCGCCGTGACGCCGAGCAGCCCGCGCGGCGCGGAGCGCTCGTCGGCGGCGAGCAAGTCCGCCTCCTCGAGGTCGGCCAGAATGCGCCGGCATGCGAGCGCATAGCGCTCGCCCGCCTCGCTCAGCCGAATCGTGCGCGTGGTGCGGTACAAGAGCGGCGTGCCGGTGTGCTCCTCCAGGAACGCAATGGCCCGGCTCACCGCCGCGGGCGAGCGGCCCAGGCGGCGGCCCGCGCCCGCGAGACTTCCCTCGTCGAGCGTGGCGACGAAAACCTTCATGGCGTCGATTCGGTCCATTGCGTATTTCTGGTTGGGTGGCCGCTTTGCGTTGTGACCTTGTATCACGAACCCGCATTCCGGTTGGCACTTCGTGCAGGCGCATTCAATCGAAAAGGCAATGGCGATTTGGCCGGAGCGACCGGCTCTCGCTGAATAAAGCCATTCAAAAAACGGCATCGTCTGGTCATCGCGCGACAGCAAAACCGGATGTCGCTTCCAGCGCGTCACCATGTCGCCTTTGTTCTAGGAGCGCCATTTATGGTCGCATTTACTGTGCAAACCAATACCGTGCGACTTCAGCGTTAAACCGCTCGCCTCAAGTGGCTCTGCCATTCATGGTGATACGCACACCTTATTCAACGCATAAGGGACGGCCAAAGCATGAAAGCGTATCAGCCAGCAGTGGACCCAAAGACGCTTCGCAAGGTGATCATCGCCGCCGCGGTCGGCAATTTCGTCGAATGGTTCGACTTTGCCGTTTACGGATTTCTGGCAACCCTGCTGACTCGCCAATTCTTTCCGAACGGCGACCCCGCGATCGCGTTGATGAAAACCTTCGCGGTTTTCGCCGTCGCTTTTGCATTCAGGCCGCTCGGCGGCATCTTCTTCGGCGTGGTGGGCGACAGGGTAGGCCGCAAGAAAACGCTCGCACTGACCATCCTGATCATGGCAGGTGCGACCACCGTTATCGGCTTGCTGCCGACCTACGCATCGGTCGGCATGCTCGCACCGTTGCTGCTCGCGATCGTGCGATGCGTGCAAGGCTTTTCCGCCGGCGGCGAGTACGCAGGCGCCTGCGCGTATCTGATGGAACATGCGCCGAAGCACCAGCGCGCGCGCTACGGCAGCTTCATTCCGGTCTCCACGTTCCTTTCGTTCGCGAGCGCCGCCGTGGTGGCATCCGGACTGGACGCCCTGCTGTCCGCAGAGGCAATGAGCAGCTGGGGCTGGCGAGTCCCGTTCATCGCTGCTGCGCCTATCGGCCTCGTCGGCCTGTATCTGCGCACGCGCCTTGGCGAAACGCCGTCGTTCGCCGCAGTCGAACACGATCACGACCTGGCCCACGCCCCGCTGCGTGAAACGCTCAAGACCCAGGCAAGCGCGATTGTGCGCCTTGGGGCCTTTGTTTCCGTCACTGCGCTCTCGTTCTATACCTTTACGACCTACTTCGCCACGTATCTGCAGGTAGTCGGTCATCTGAGCCGGGCCAGCGCGTTGTTGATCACGGTAATCGCGCTGGTCTTCGCCGCGGCACTCTGCCCGCTTGCCGGCCTCTACTCGGACGCAGTGGGAAGACGCAAAACCGTTTTCACGGTATGCGCCATCCTGATCGCCGCGGTCTACCCTTCTTTCGTGCTCGGTGGGTCAGGCGATTTCCGCTCCGCACTGCTTGGCGCAGCCATGCTCGCGGTCGGCGCGGTCTTGTCGGGCGTGGTCACGGCGGCCCTGCTGTCCGAAGTCTTTCCGACCCGAACGCGCTATACCGCTTCGGCGATCACGTACAACCTTGCCTATACGATCTTTGGCGGAACGGCGCCGCTCGTTGCCACCTGGCTGATCGAGACGACGGGCAACAACATCTCGCCCGCTTTCTACCTGATCGCCGTCTCGCTGCTGGCGCTGGTTGGCGGCATGTCCTTGCCGGAAACGTCGCGGATATCGCTCGACGATCACCTGCATGAAGAGGCCACTGAAGGCGTACGCGACTGGCAGGCTCCCACCGCTCAGTAGGCCGCGCGCAGAGCCTCCGTGGCGAGGGCGAGGCGCGACGCAATGACCTTCACCAGAAAGCGGTGAAACTGCTGGGCGGCTGCGGGGTCGTCCCGCTCCAGCGCAACGAGCGCGGCCAGCGACAACCTGCGCACCCGCGTCGGCACCTCGGCGAACACATCCGCGCTGCGCGGCCGCTGCGTATACACGGCCATTTCCCCGATGACCGTACCCGGAAGGCAGGCGCGCAACCGCACCGAGCGCCCGTTGCCGAGCGGCAGCGAAACGGCGACGCGCCCGCGCTCGATGATGTACAGCGCGTCGCCGGGATCTCCACGAAGAAACAGCGCCTGGCCCGCTTGCAGATCGTGCACTTCGAGCCGGGTGGAGAGCGTGATCAGCGCGCTGGCCGTGAAATGCAGCGCGAGCAACGCGTTCAGGTCGTCCCCGCGCTTCGGCGCGAACGCGCTTGACGCGAGCAACTGGTCTTCCACCCATTCCAGGCCCGCATCGAGCGTGTCGAATTCACGAATGCGCAGATTGAGCGTGCCGGTTTTGGTCAGCAGGTCGCGCGAGCGCGGCGGCAGCGCGGTCAGGATCAAGTCCGCGTTCAAGGCCGCGCAGAGCTGCCGCAGCTTGACGAAGCTGATCGAAACCGACGCGTCGATGCCTTGTGTCGACGCGAAATCGAGCACGACGAAATGAACCGGCACCGCGTCGCGCGCGGCTAGCCGCTCCCGTATGCGCTGGAGGATCGAATTGGCCGTGCCGAAAAAAAGAAACCCTTGCAGGCACATTCCGCACACCTGCGCGCCGAGTGCGCGCAATGCTTCGGTCTCCTCGATGTTGCGCTCGACATTCGATCTGCGGGTGCGAAGGTCGAACTCCATGCGTATGCAACTCACGCGGCCGTAGAGCAGCGTGAACATGATGCACGCGGCGATCACGCCCGCGCCTACGCCGACAATCACGCCCCAGGCCGCGATCGTGCCGAGAATGGCGGGCACGAGCAGGTACTCGTACCAGGTGAGCTTCGTCCATGCGCCGACAACCCACTGCACGATGAGGCGCAGCCCCATGAACAGCTGGAGGCCGACCAGCACCGGCACGGGAAAGAGCGCGACAAAACCGGGCGACGACGCCAGCACGACGAGACACGCGAGCGATGCGAACACGCCCGCCATGCGGCTCGTCGCGCCAACGCGCGCATTGAGCATCGAGCGATTGAACGATTGATAACCCACCATGCCGCCCAACAGTCCGCTCGCGAGATTGGCGAGGCCCGCAGCCTTCATTTCGCGGTTCAGATCGACTTCCTCGCCCGTTGCCGCGCCGATCGCCGTCGAATTCATCAGGATCGTGACGGCCGAAACCGACGTGACCACGAGGCTTTCGGGGAGGTGAGAGGCAATCGCTGTCCAGTCGACGCCACCCTGCGCGAGCTGCGCCCGCAAGTGCAGCTCCGGTATGCCCGTGAGCCGCAGCGCCACGCGCGGCAGCAGCAGCCCCATGTCGCGCGCTTGATCGATCGACAAGCCAGCAGCATGTAGCAGAACGTAGAAAAGGACGATCCCGAAGGCGAGCGTGAGCGGCAGCGCCGCAACGTGTTTCCAGCTGCGCATGAGGACAGTGGCCAGCACGCCTACGATGAGCGCGGGCAGCCAGGCGAGCCAGTGAAGATGGGTCAACAGCGCGAGCGTGTGCCATTGCAGCGACTCGCCCGTCATGACGCGAAATGCGCCGGCGAGCAGCAGATAACCCGTGCCCGCGAGAAAACCGCCGAGGACCGGATAAGGCAGGAACTGCAGCGAGCGGCTGCGCTTCGAGGAGCCGATCGCGTAAAGCACGACGCCGGTCACGAGCGAACACAGCGCGATGGCGATCAGCACGGTGAGGAGGAGCGTCTGCGGGGAGCCGCCGTCCGCGCGCACGCTGCTCGCCACGCCTGCCGCCACCCCCGCGAGAAACGCAGCCGCATTGCTGTCGGGGCCGCCAATGTTCAGACGCATCGAGCTAGTCAAGGCAATCACAAGCGCCGTGACGACACAGCTGACGAGCGCGGTGGGCACGCCGAGCATCGCGTAGCGGGCGAGATCGGCGCTGAAGATCATCGTGCCGAGGCTCATTGCGTAGCACAGCATGACGAGCGCCGATACCGCGCCGGCCGCCAGATCGCCGGGCAGCGCCGCCATACGCGAGCGCGGCGGGGCGGCGGCGACGGTAGCGGTCTTGCCCGGCTTCACGTGAATGCTCAGTGGAATGCGCGAGGCGCGATTGGGGAGCGATGGGGTGCGATCCAGTATCCGTCCGCAATCGAAAGCCTGTCAAACGCCGGAAGCAGGCCATACGCGGCGCGTGGCGCGCGCCTACACTGAATATTCATCGGCACGAGTGCCCACAGGCTCGCGGCGGTTCGCATCGGGCGAGCGGCATGGGATCCAGACGGCGAACATGGATACTGAGCAATGGCTGCGCGCCCTCGGACTTGAGCAGTACGCACCCGCGTTCGCGGCAAACGATATCGATCTGTCGCTGCTCGCGCAGCTGACCGACGCGGACCTGAGGGAGCTCGGGGTGCAGTCGCTCGGCCATCGCAAACGCATCCTCGCTGCCGCCGCGCAGGGCCTGGCGCCGGCGTCCGGGCCGCAGGCGCCGAACACATCCACCGCACCCGACGCTGCGGACATCCCCACGGACGAGCGCAGGCAGGTCACGATCCTCTTTGCCGATCTCTGCGGCTTCACCGCGCTCTCGCGTACGCTCGATCCGGAGGAGCTGCGCGCGCTGATCGGCCGCTTCACGGCGCTCGTCGACGGTATCGTGCTCGCCTACGGCGGCACGACCGACAGGCACATCGGCGACGCGGTCATGGCGCTGTTCGGCGCGCCCCGCGCGCACGAGACGGACACGCTGCGCGCGGCACGCGCGGCGCTCGACATCCATGAGGCGCTGACGCAGCTGAGCGCGCAGGCGGCGCGCACGCTGCAGGCGCATATCGGCATCGCGAGCGGCGAAGTCGTCGCGGGCGCGCTCGGCTGCGTCGACGCGCGGGACTACACCGTGACCGGCAATCCGGTGAACCTGGCCGCGCGGCTGCAGGTGGCGGCGGCGCCCGGGGAGACCTGGCTTTCCGATGACGTGGCGCGCGCGCTCGGCGACGCCGCCGTGTGCGACGCGCTCGGCGAGCAGCGCTTCAAAGGCATCGACACGCCGCTGCGCGCATGGCGGCTGCGCGCGATTTCGAACGACCCGGCGAGCGAGTCGGCCAAGGCGAGCCAGAGCCTTTTCGTCGGACGTCAGGCCGAGCTCGAGCAGTTTCACGGTATCGTCCACGCGTGCATTGCGAGGCGGGCCGGCCACATCGTCCATGTGCGCGGCGAAGCGGGCATCGGCAAGACGCGTCTTGTCGACGAGATGCGCCGCTACGCGCAGTCGCAGGGTTTCGAGATCCACCGGGGCCTCGTGCTCGATTTCGGCGTGGGCAAAGGGCAGGACCCCGTGCACACGATCGTCGCCAGCCTGCTCGGCCTGCCGGCCGGCGCTTCGGGCGACGCGCGCCAGGCCGCCGCCGATCGCCTCGCCGCTGAAGGCGTCGTCAAGGCCGAACAGCGCGCGTTTGTCCACGACCTCCTCGACCTGCCGCTCGCGCACGAGTGGCGCGCCCTTTACGACGCGATGGACCACGGCGCGCGCAAGCGCGGCAAGCAGGCGCTCGCCGCGAGACTGACCGACGACGCCTGCCGCGCGGCAACGCTTATCGTCGTAGAAGACCTGCATTGGGCCGACCCCGAAGTGCTCGACTATCTCTCGGCCTTCGCCTCGGGTATCGCGAACGGTCCGGGCCTGCTCGTGACGACTTCGCGCGTGGAAGGCGATCCGATCGATGCGACGTGGCGCGCGCGCTGCCGCGACACGCCGTTCGCGACGATCGATCTCGGGCCGCTGCGCAAGGATGAGGCGCTGAGCCTCGCGGGCAACTTCATCGACGCGACGCAGCGCGTGGCGCTCGCGTGCATCGAGCGCGCGGGCGGCAACCCGCTGTTCCTCGAGCAGCTGTTGCGCAACGTCGAGGAAGGCAGCGGCAGCGCCGTGCCCGCCTCGATCCGCAGCCTCGTGCTCGCGCGCATGGACCGGCTCGCGCGGCACGACCGCCTCGCCTTCCAGGCGGCCGCCGTGATCGGCCAGCGCTTCGACCTCGCCTTGTTACGGCGGCTCATCGACGATCCCGGCTATGTCTGCGACGGTCTGCTCGCCAATGCGCTCGTGTTGCCGGAGGGCGAGGAGTTCCTGTTCGCCCATGCACTGATCCAGGAAAGCGCCTATTCGACGTTGCTGCGCGCGCGCAGGCGCGAGCTGCACCGCTGCGCGGCCGACTGGTTTGCGCACGGCGACCCCACGCTGCACGCCCAGCATCTCGACCGCGCCGAGGACGAACGCGCGCCGCAGGCCTACCTGGCCGCCGCGCTCGCACAGCGCGCGGCCCACCTGCTCGAAGCCGCGCTGCGCCTCGCCGAGCGCGGCCTCGAGATCGCGCAGACAGAGGCGGACCGCCACGCCCTGGCCTGTTGCAAGGGCGAGCTGCAGCGCGACCTGGGCGACATTGCGGGATCGATTGAGACCTGGCGCGCGGCGCTCGCGGCCGCCCCCGACGACGCCAGTTTGTGCCGCTGCCAGCTCGGGCTCGCGGAAGGCCTGCGTGTGAGCGAAGGGCTCGACGAAGCGCTAGACCTGCTCGACGCTGCGCAGCGGATCGCGGAGCGCGACGACCGGGTGGCCGAACTCGCGAGCCTTCACTATTTGCGCGGCAACATCTACTTTCCGCTCGGAAAGATCGATGCCTGCAGCACCGAGCACGAGCGCGGACTTGTTTATGCGCGTCGCCTCGGCCTGCCGGAGGCAGAGGCCCGCGCGCTGGGCGGCCTCGCCGATGCCGCGTACGCGCAAGGACGCATGCGTACCGCGTTCCGCCATTTCAGCGATTGCGTGGCGCTGAGCCGCGAGCACGGGTGCGGCCGGATCGAAGTCGCCAACCGGTCGATGCAGGGCTTCAGCCGCATTTATCTGAACGACCCGCGGCAGGCGCGCGAAGACGCCGTCGCGGCCGTGGGCGCCGCCGAGCTGGTCGGGCAGCCGCGCGCGCAATTGCTGGGCGAAACGCTCGGCGTATTCTCCTGCTACGAGCTGGGCGATATGCAGGCCATGCAGGTCCATCTGGACCTGGAGCGGCGCGTGATCCGGCAATTGGGCGCACGCCGGTTCGAGGCGCAGAACGTGGAAATGCAGGGGCGCGTCTGGCTCGCCGATGGGCGCCGCAGCGAAGCGCTCGAAGCGCTGCGTGAGGCGATTGCGATCTCGCGCGAGGTGGGCACGCAGTTCAGCGCACCGAAGGCCCTGAGCGCGCTCGCCGGCGCAGTCGACGAGCATGACGAACGGCTGCGGCTCCTCGCAGAAGGTGAGGACCTTCTGCGCCGCGGCGCGGTTGGCCACAACCACCTCTGGTTCTATCGCGACGCGATCGAAGCGATGCTCGCGGCCCGCGATCCGGCCGGCGTGCTGCGCTATGTGAGCGCGCTGGAGAGCTACACGCGGCGTGAACCGCTGCCCTGGGCCAACCTGTTCGCGGCGCGTGGACGCGCGCTCGCGGGCGCCCTGCATGAGCGCGCTGACGAAGCCGCGCGGTGCGAGCTTGCACGCGTGCGAAGCGTGCTGTTGCAGGCTGGCTTCCAGCAATACCAGGCCGCGGTCGATGCAGCGCTTGCCGCTTGAAGCGGGCGGACCACCGCCATGCGGTGCGTTTGGCCCGATAGCGAATTGCGCGCAAGCGTTAAAATCGCGCATTCCACTTTCGCGGCAATAGAACACCCATGAAGTGCCTCACCCTCTCGTGCGCCCTCGCTGCCATCGCTCTGGCCGCCGTTCCCGCCCTTGCCCAAACGTCGTCGGGCGATTCGAATTCGAAGCGCGATTGCGCGATCGGCTACGTCACGGGCGTTGCAGGCTCGGCGCAAAGCGTGCGCGACTATCTGGCTACGCCCGACCGCGACCGCATTCGCTACCTCAAGGAAAACGAGATCCAATGCAAGATCGCCGATGACGACAGCCACGCGTCCGGCTGCACGGGCGTCACGCTATTGAAGAACGAGAAGGTGAGCGTGTACGACGATAGCGACCCCGCTACCACCGCTGTCGTCGTACGCGTGGAACTCGATCGCGGCACCTACCCCGTGATCATCGTCGCGCCCAAGAGCGAGGTGAAGTGCGACGAGTGAGCGGCAGGTAGTTGGTGCGTCGCAGTTAGCCGGGTTGCTCGCACGCCGCGATTTCCGCATCCGTCACGCCCGCCATGCGCGCGGCATCGACGATCTGCGCCCAGCTCGTCGCATCCACGGGAATGCCGTGCGCCTCGCGCGCACGCCGTGTCGCGTCCTCGCGCTCGCCGGGCAGCAGGATCTCGTCGACACCCGCCGCGCGCCGCGTGGCCTTTAGCCATTCGACGAATGCGAGCGCTTCGTCCTCGCGCGAGGGCGCGTCGAACGCCGCCGGATCGACGATCACCGACATCATGCAATTGACGATCGCGTGCGTGGAGACGATGGTTTGCTCGCGCGTCGTGAAGCCGCCCGAGAGCGCACCGGCCAGAATCTCGCACATCGCGGCAAGCCCCGAACCCTTGTGCCCCGCCACCGCGCCGCCGAACGCGCGCAGCGCGCCATGCTGGGTATCGCTAAAGAGCGCGCCGGGGTCGCGCGTGGGGCGGCCGTCGCTGTCGATCAACGCGTCGGCTGGCACATCCACGCCTTTGTTGTAGGCCACGCGCACTTTGCCCGCGGCAATCGCGCTCGTGGCGAAGTCGAGCACCAGCGGCGAGCGGCCCTCGAGCGGAAACGCCGCGCAAAACGGATTGGTGCCGAAGCGCCGGTCGATGCCGCCGAACGGCGCGACGAGCGGATCGCCCGCGACGTTGACGAAGTGGAACGACACGAGCCCGGCGCGCGCGCATTGCTCCGCCCAGTGGCCGATACGTCCGATGTGATGGGCATTGCGCAGACCGAGCGCGCACACGCCGAGCGACTTCGCACGCTCGATGCCGTGCTCCATCGCTTCGAACGCCGTGACTTGCCCGAAGCCGCGCCCGGCTTCGATTGTGAGCACCGCGCCCGCGTCGCGCGCGACTTGCGCGTGCGCGTTCAGTTTCAGCTCGCCTTCGCGGCACGCCAGCATATAGCGCGGGATCATGCCCACGCCGTGCGAGTCGTGCCCCGCGAGATTCGCTTCGACGAGATGATCGGCAACGAGCGTCGCCTCGCGCGCCTCGCTGCCGGCCGCGCGCCAGATGGCGACGACGAAAGCATGCAGCGCGCGAGCCTCGACAACGACTTCTGAACCTTTTGCAGCAGTGGAATTCGACATGTACGTGACCCTGTGTATGGCAGCGGAACAAGAGGCGGCGCTCAGGCGCGCGGCGCGTAGGCCGACTCGTCGACACCCTTGGCCTCGGGCGCCAGCAGCGGCTCCACACGCCCGACTATCACAAGATAGCTCACCGCGCCGAGCACGCAAAACCCGCCGGCGACAACAAGCGGAATCGTGAAAGAGCCGCGCGTGAGCTGCAACATCACGCCTGTAAACGTCGTAAGCGCGATGCCCGCGAGGTTCGACGCGAAGTTCTGGATGCCCGCCAGCGAGGCGACGTGCCGCGGCGTGGGCGCGACGTCGGCAGGCAGCGACCAGATGCTGGCTGCGGCGGCCGCGAGGCTCCCGTAAGCAACCGCGAAGAGCGCGAGCATTAGATAGACATCCTGAACAACGCCGGTGAGCGTGATCACGGACGAAAGCAGCATGCCGCCGACAATGCAGGTCTTGCGCGCGGCCGTCAGGCTCCAGCCGCGCTTGACCAGCGTGTCGGAAAGCCAGCCGCCCAGCCAGCCGCCGGGTATCGAGGCAATGGCGGGCAAGGTGCCGAGCGTGCCAAGCGACTTGAGCGAGAAGCCGCGCGCTTGCACGAGATAGCTCGGAAACCACGTAATGAAGAAGTAGATGACGAAGTTCAGGCAGAAGAAGCCCAGCATCATGCCCCACACGGTGCGATAGCGGAACAACCCGCTCCAGCGGATCGAGGCGGCGGCCGGCACGGGGGCGCGCGGCTGATCGAGTGCGGCGCGCGCCTCGGGTTCCCGATACATCACGACCCAGCCCACGATCCACACGAACCCGAGCGCGCCGGTAATCACGAACGACGCCTTCCAGCCCCACGCGGCCATGATCGCGGCAACGAGCGGCAGCGACAGCGCGGAGCCCACGCGCGAGCCGCTATCGAAAATGCTCGTGGCAAGCGCGCGTTCTTCGCGCGAAAACCACTGGCTAACGAGTTTCGCGCACGACGGATACGCACCCGCCTCGCCCGCGCCGAGCATGAGCCGGCAGCCGAACATCGCCGCGAAGCCGCCCGCTACCGCGGTGGCCGCGGTAAACACCGACCACCAGCCCACGGCGAACGGCAACGCGATGCGCGCGCCGGCCCGGTCGACGAACCAGCCGTAGGGCAGTTGCATCACGGCGTAAGTCCAGAAGAAGCCGCTCAGCAGCAGCCCCATGGCGGCAGGACCAATGCCGAGGTCCTTCATGATGTGGGGCGCGGCGACCGCGAGATTGGCGCGGTCGATGTAGTTCACTGCAATCGCCAGAAAACAGAAGAAAATGACCAGCCAGCGCGACTTTTCCTTCATGGAAAGCACTCCTTCTGAATGTGGCGTCGTGCCTCCATCGAGTTGCGGCGCCTGTCCGAATCGCTCCCGTGTTACATGACCGCCCCCAGATGCCAGGGCACGAATTCATTCTGGCCGTAGCCGTGCAGCTCGCTCTTCGTACGCTGCCCGGAGGCCGTTGCGAGCATCAGTTCGAAGATCGCCGCGCCCGTTTCATCCACGCTTTGCTCGCCGTCCAGAATGCGGCCGCAGTTCAGGTCGATGTCCTCTTCCTGGCGCCGCCACAGCGCGCTGTTGGTGCCGAGCTTGAGCGAGGGCGAAGGCGCACAGCCGTAGGCCGAGCCGCGTCCCGTCGTGAAGCAGATCAGATTGGCGCCGCCCGCCACCTGGCCCGTGGCGGACACAGGGTCGTAGCCGGGCGTGTCCATGAACACGAGCCCCCGCGCATGCACGGGCTGCGCGTACTCGTAGGTTTCGACGAGCCGTGTCGTGCCGCCTTTCGCCACCGCGCCGAGGGACTTTTCGAGAATCGTCGTGAGGCCGCCCGCCTTGTTGCCGGCAGAAGGATTGTTGTTCATGTTCGCTTCCATGCGCGCGCAATACGCTTCCCACCAGCGGATGCGCGCCACGAGCTTTTCGCCCACTTCGCGCGACGCCGCACGCCGTGTGAGCAAATGTTCGGCGCCGTAGATCTCGGGCGTTTCGGAGAGAATGGCCGTGCCGCCGTGCGTGACCAGCCTGTCCACGGCAGCGCCGAGCGCCGGATTCGCGGAAATGCCGGAGTAGCCGTCCGAGCCGCCGCACTGCAGGCCGACCATCAGATGACGCGCCTCCACCGGCTCGCGCGTCACGCGATTCGCATCGGGCAGCAGCGTGCGCACCTGGTCGATGCCCGCTGCAACCGTGCGCGCGGTGCCGCCCGTTTGCTGGATCGTCATGGTCGAGAGGCGCGCGCCGCGCTCCAGTTGCTCGGCTTCCACGAGACCGTCGATCTGGTTCGTCTCGCAGCCAAGACCAACGATCAGCACGGCATAGAAGTTGGCGTGACGCGCATAGCCCGCGAGCGTACGGCGCAGCACCGTAATGGGCTCGCCCTCTGCCGCGAGCGCACACCCTTCGCCGTGCGTGAGCGCCACCACGCCATCCACGTTAGGGAACGCTTCGAGCGCTTCGGGGTGGATATCGCGGCGGAAGTGGTCGGCTATCGCGCGCGCAACCGTGGCCGAGCAGTTCACCGACGTCAGGATGCCTATGTAATTGCGCGTGGCGACGCGGCCATCCGCGCGCCGGATGCCAAGAAACGTCGCAGGCTGCGCAGCGGCGGGCGTGTCGTGCGCATCCACGCCGAATGCGTAGTCGCGCTCGAAATCGCCCATCGAGAGATTCTGGGTATGCACGTGTTCGCCACGGCGGATCGGCCGGCTCGCGAAGCCGATGATCTGCCCATAGCGGCGCACCGGTTCGCCTTGCTCGATGTCGCGCAACGCGACCTTGTGGCCCGGCGGAATCATGCCCGCGACCGTGTGGTCGCCATAGAGTACCGAGCCTGGCATCAACTGCCCGCGTGCGATGGCAACGTCGTCGCGCCGGTCGAGTAGAATGAGCGCGGCCGAAAGCTGAGCGGGGTCGAGAAGTGTCATAGCCGGTCTCCCTGGGAAGCGCCGCGCACGCCAACGTAAAGCGAGTACAGCGAGGTATTGGCCGCGATGAAAAGACGATTGCGGTTCGGGCCGCCGAACACGAGATTCGCGACCGTTTCCGGCACGAGGATCTTGCCGAGCAGCGTGGCATCGGGCGCATAGCAGTGGATGCCGTCTCCCGCGCTCGTCCACACGTTGCCGTGCTCGTCCACGCGCATGCCGTCCGGCACGCCCGGCGCAATGTCCGCGAACACCCGGCCGTTGTGCAACCTGCCTTGCGCGTCCACGTCGAATACGCGGATGTGATGCGGGCCGTTCTCGATATGCGACGCGCCCGAGTCGGCCACGTAAAGCCGCGCTTCATCCGGCGAGAATGCGAGGCCGTTGGGCTTCGTGAAGTCGTCGGCCACGCGCTGCACCACACCCGTATCGGGCGCCACGCGATACACGTGGCAGCCGCCGATCTCGCTCGGCGCGCGAAAGCCCTCGTAGTCGCCGAGAATGCCGTAGTCGGGGTCCGTGAACCAGATCGAGCCGTCCGACTGCACGATCACGTCGTTGGGCGAATTCAGCCGGTGGCCTTCAAAGCGATCGGCGATCACGGTGATGCGCCCGTCGTGCTCCGTGCGCGTGACACGGCGCGTACCGTGCTCGCACGTCACGAGCCGGCATTCCCGGTCGAGCGTATTGCCGTTGCTGAAATTCGAGTTCGCGCGGAACACGCCGGTGCCGATGCCGGGCACCCAGCGCATCATGCGGTTGTTGGGGATGTCGCTCCAGACAAGAAAGTCGCCGGCGGGAAACCACACCGGCCCTTCCGCCCACATGCAGCCGCCCGCGAGCTTCTCGAACTGCGCGTTGGGCTGCAGCAGCATGCGAAAACGCGCATCGTGGATTTCGTATTCGTGGGGATTCATCGTTCCGGCCTCGTACCGTCAGGGTCAGGTCACGGCGACGCGCGTGACCCGTCGCTCACTGCCGCGCCGGTTTATTAAATACTAGTTGAATAGGCCTGTGAAGATTTTCTTCAAGCGCCTGGAATGTGGTTTACCCGCGTTTGCTCATCGGCCCGCGCGGCGACAACCGTGCAGCGCGCCGGCGGCCGCCAGCCGCTTTGTACCGCCTCGCCTTCGAGCAGGTAGAAGAACTCGGGACCGGTATGGCGGTGCCTCGGAAATGTTGCGCCTGCAGCGAACCGCACCCGTTGCATGGCGCGGCCCGCTGTTGTGCGCCCGGTATGCGTTATCGTGTCTTTTCGTCGGCAGCGGCAAGCATGGCGTCGCCAATGCGGGACTCGCCGCTCGATACGAGCGCTTCGCCGGCGCCGCGAATATCGCGCTCTTCCTTGTTCTGGCTGAGCTTGCTCTTGCCGACCAGACGCGTGATCTCGATCTCCACGCCAACGATCAGCTTCACGAGCGTGTCCGTATAGTCCTTGGGCGCATCGGCCATCTTCCAGGGCTTGGGCTGCGTGGCTTCGTGCGTGCGCGTCAAGCGGCCGACCACGCCGCGCACGTAGCGCTCGTCGTCGAGAATCCTGATGCGCCCATGCGCGTGAACGACCACGTAATTCCAGGTCGGCACCTGCTTGTGCGCCTCGTGCTTGCTCGGATACCAGTTCGGCGAGATATACGCGTCGCCCGCGCGGAAAATCACGAGCACGTCGTCGCCGTTGGCCACGTCCTGCCAAACCGGATTGGCCCGCGCGACGTGCGCGCGCAAGACACCCAGTTCGCCTTCGCCGGCCGCGAGTTCGAAGGGAATGTGATTGGCGTCGAGCCCGCTTTCTCCGTGCGTGACCAACGTGCCGAACGGATGTTGGGCAATGCAATCGTGCAGCACGTCCTTGCGGTTTTCGGCGAAATGGGCTGGTACGTACATGCGGGTGTCCCTGCTCGTAAGGTGAATGGATAGCGTGGCCGGCGCTGCCACACGCCCAAGTCTGCCCCAAAAGTGGTTTATTCTATAGATCCAGTTTATTTAAATTCCAGTGAACCAGTATCATGCCGAGAACAGCGCAGGCCGCGGAAATGCCATCGTTCGGCACGCTGGACCGTGAGGCCGGCAATCTCAGCCGCCAGGTGGCCGAGGCGCTGCGCGAAGCGGTGCGCAAAGGGGACTTGAGGCCCGCCGACGCGTTGCCTTCCACGCGCGCGCTCGCCGCTTCGCTCCAGATCGCGCGCGGCACGGTGGTCGAGGCGTACGAGCAATTGATCGCCGAAGGCTTCCTGGAATCGAAAGCGGGAGCCGGCACGCGCGTGGCGCTCGCGCTGTCCGAGCCGCCGCCCGCGCGCGAGCCTCGCGCAACTTCGCGCCACGCGGAAGCAGCCGGGCTGCCGGAACGCGCCGAAGCGTTCGCCAGAATCGGACGCGAGTTCAAGCCGCTTCCTCCGGTGCCGTTTGCCATTTCGGTGCCAACGGGCCTGACCGCGCCCGGCGATATCTGGCGCCGGCTCGGCAACCGCTTGCGCGCGCGCGGTCCGGCCTCGCCAACCGGTTACGCCGATCCGCTTGGCGCGCGGGCGCTGCGCGAAGCCATCGCCGACTATGTGCGCAAGTCCCGCTCGGTGCGCTGTGATGCGGATCAGGTCATCGTCACGAGCGGCACCCAGCAGGGCCTCTTTCTCGCCAGCCAGGTGCTGCTCGGGCCGCGTGACCAGGCATGGGTCGAGAACCCGGCCTACCGTGGCGTCACCGCCATACTCGAGAGCCTGCCCTACCGCGACGCCATGGTCCGCGTGCCCGTAGATGCCGAAGGTCTCGACGTCGAGGCGGGCATACGCATGGCGCCGAAAGCGCGCGTGGCATTCGTCACGCCTTCGCATCAATATCCGCTCGGCATGCCGCTGAGCATGGCGCGGCGCGCGGCGTTGCTCGCGTGGGCGCGCTCGGCCCACGCGTGGATCGTCGAGGACGACTATGACAGCGAGTTGCGCTACGAGGGCTATCCGTTTCCGGCACTGCAGGGCCTCGCGCCGGATCGCGTGGTGTATCTCGGCACCTTCAGCAAGATCCTCTTTCCATCACTGCGGTTGGGCTATGTCGTCGTGCCGCCCAATCTCGTCGATGCGTTCTGCGGCGCGCGCGTACTCGTAGACCGCCATCCGCCCACTGCCGATCAACACGTTCTGGCCGCCTTCATGACCGAGGGGCACCTGGCGCGGCACGTGCGCAAGGTTCGCAACGTCTATGCGGAGCAGCGGCTCAGCCTGATCGAGACCCTCGAAGCGCTATTGCCCCGGAATCTGGCGTGGATCGAGCCCGGCGATCAGGGCATGCATCTCGTGCTCTGGCTTGCAGCGGGACTCGACGATCACCGCGTAGTCCGGCTCGCCGCCGATGCGGGCGTCGCGGTGCGCGCGGCGTCGCCCATGTTCGCGGCGGGCACGGCGCGCCCGGGGCTGATCCTCGGCTTTGGCGGCTTTAGCAGCGCTCAAATGAAAGCGGCTGCGCATCGCCTTGCCGCCGTGATCGCCTCAGTGGCGAGATAAGGCGAGATCAAGTATTTCGGGCTACTGGATATCGCTGCGACTTGCTGAGTTCAATGGCGAGAAAGTCGACAAACGCCCGAATGCGCGTGGAAAGCTGATGCCGCTGCGCATACACGGCGTAGATGTCCGCGCCCGGCGTTTCATACTCGGGCAGCACGACCACGAGCCGCCCGTCCGCGAGATATTCGTTGATGTCCCATTCCGCGCGCATCAGAATGCCGTGCCCGTCCAGCGCCCACTTCACCGCAATCTCGCCGTCATTGGTCGTGAGGTTGCCATTGATCCGGATGGCTTCCGATTTGCGCGTATTGCCGCGCTCGTTCGAAAGCCGCCACACGCCATACGCTTCGTCGCCCTGGCGAATGCTGATGCAGTTGTGCTTCGCGAGGTCGTGCGGCGTCGCGGGCGTGCCCCGGCTCGCGAGATAGGCGGGCGAAGCGCAGAGCAAACGCCGGTTCGCCGCGAGACGCCGGGCGATCACGCGCGTATCCGGCGGCTCGCCAAAGCGGATGCAGACATCGTACGAATCCTCCGTGAGCGGCGGCGGCATGACCGAAAGCTGAAGCTGCACGGAAACCTGCGGATACTGCGCGACGAAACGCGAAAGCGCCGGCCCGATGTGGCTGCGCCCAAAGCCGAGCGTGGCGTTCACGCGCAGCAAGCCCTTGGGGTGCTTCTTCGAGCCACCGAGCAGTTCACCCAGTTCGTCGATCTCGTCGAGAATGCGCCGCGCATGCTCCAGGTACACCTCGCCTTCGGGCGTGAGCATCATGCGGCGCGTCGTGCGGTTCACGAGCGGCACGCCGGCGCGCTCTTCCATTTGCGCGAGCCGCTTGCTCACGGCAGCGGGCGTGAGACCTAGTTCGCGTGCGGCGGCGCTCAGGCTACCCGATGAGGCGAGCGTGGAAAAAAAGCCGAGATCGGCGGGCAGAACGGTGTCGGTCACGGTCGCCACTTGTGAATTCAGGTTAAGGATGCTTTGAGTCTAGCACCGGTTTTTGAACCAGGAGTTTGGGTAAAGTGCACCCACACTGGCCACATTCCAAAGGAACGAGACATGAAGACCTATCGCATCGCAACCATTCCCGGCGACGGCATTGGCAAGGAAGTCGTGCCCGCAGGCAAGGAGGTGCTGGAAGCGCTTGCGAAAACCACGCAGCGCTTCGCGTTCGAGTTCGAGAACTTCGACTGGGGCGCCGACTATTACCGCCAGCACGGCGTGATGATGCCCGCTGATGGCCTCGACGCCATTCGCAACAAGGACGCGATTCTGTTCGGCTCCGCGGGCGACCCCGACGTACCCGATCACATCACACTGTGGGGCCTGCGCCTGAAGATCTGCCAGGGCTTCGACCAATATGCGAACGTGCGCCCCACGCGCATCCTGCCCGGCATCGACGCGCCTTTGAAGCGCTGCAAGCCCGAGGACCTCAACTGGGTGATCGTGCGCGAAAACTCCGAAGGCGAATACTCGGGCGTGGGCGGCCGCGTGCACCAGGGCCATCCGCTCGAAGCTGCAACCGATGTCTCGATCCTCACGCGCGCTGGCGTCGAACGCATCCTGCGTTTTGCGTTCCGGCTCGCGCAGTCGCGCCCCCGCAAGCTGCTCACGGTCATCACCAAGAGCAACGCGCAGCGCCACGCCATGGTCATGTGGGACGAGATTGCGCAGCAAGTCTCGAAGGAATTCCCGGACGTGAAGTGGGACAAGGAGCTGGTGGACGCCGCCACGGCGCGCATGGTCAACCGTCCCGCCTCGCTCGACACGATCGTCGCAACCAACCTGCACGCCGACATTCTCAGCGACCTCGCCGCCGCGCTCGCGGGCAGCCTGGGCATTGCGCCTACGGGCAACATCGATCCCGAGCGCCGCTACCCGTCGATGTTCGAGCCAATCCACGGCTCCGCCTTCGACATCATGGGCAAGGGGCTCGCCAATCCGATCGGCACGTTCTGGTCGGTCGTGATGCTGCTCGAACACCTCGGCGAAACCGAAGCCGCCGCTCATGTGATGCAGGCTATCGAGACCGTGACGGCCAACCCCGCGCTGCACACCGGCGACCTTGGCGGCAAGGCGACCACCGCACAGGTCACGGCCGCGGTGTGCGAACTCGTCGAGAAGGCGGCCGTCGCTGCCTGAGCGCTACCGCGCCGTCAAATCAAGCAGACACGGGGGCGTAACACAAAAAATACCCGCACGCCTCCGTCAACCCTCCAAGGAGGAGACACATGAATTCGGATACCGAAGCAATTGTCACGCGCAAACTCATGTGGCGCATCATCCCGTTCGTCATGCTGCTCTACTTCGTGAGCTTTCTCGACCGGGTCAACGTGGGCTTCGCGGCAATGACGATGAATAAGGCGATCGGCCTTTCGCCCACGGCGTTTGGTCTCGGCGGCGGGCTCTTCTTCATCGGCTACTTTCTGTTCGAAGTGCCTTCGAACCTGATCTTGCACCGCGTGGGCGCGCGCATCTGGATCGCGCGCGTCATGGTCACGTGGGGCATCGTCTCGGCGGCCTCCGCTTTCGTGACCGGGCCCACGAGCTTCTATGTACTGCGCTTTCTGCTGGGCGTGGCGGAAGCGGGCTTCTTCCCCGGCATCATTCTCTATCTCAGCCTCTGGTTTCCGGGCAAGCAACGCGCGGCAGCCGCGGCATGGTTCATGGCAGCCGCGCCGATCTCGACTGCGCTCGGCTCGCCCATTTCAGGCGCGCTCATGCAATTGCCGCGCACGTTCGGGCTCGCCAACTGGCAACTGCTCTACGTGATCGAAGCAATTCCCGCCGTGCTGCTGGGTTTCGTGGTCCTGAAGGTTCTCACCGATGCGCCTGCCAAAGCGCGCTGGCTGAAGCCGCAAGAACGCGACTGGCTGATGGCGAAGCTCGCCGAGGAAGCGCGCGAGAGAGAGAACCACACCGGCCACACGGCAGGCGCGCTGAGCGCCCTGCGCGACCCGCGCGTGCTGGCGCTCGCGCTGATCTACTTCGGCACATCGGCAGGCCTTTACACGCTGGGGCTGTGGGCGCCGCTCATCATCCGGCAATATGGTTTCAGTGCGCTCGAAACCGGACTGCTCAATGCCATTCCGAGCATCGTGGCGGTCGTAGCGATGATTCTGTGGGCGCGGCACTCCGACCGCACGGCGGAGCGCACCTGGCACGTCGTCGTCCCTTGCGTGCTCGCTTGCGTGGGCTTCATCTTCGCGGGGCAAGCCAGCACCGCGCTGATGATCGTGCTGGCGCTCGTGGTGGTCAATATCGGCATCAGCGCCGCGAAGGCGCCGCTCTGGGCCATGCCCAGCATGTTTCTCTCTGGCGCTGGAGCAGCGGCGGGGATCGCCATGATCAATTCGATCGGCAATCTCGGCGGCTTCGTGGGGCCCGCCGTGATTGGCTGGCTGAAAACTCAGACGGGGGGTTATGCCGCGGGCTTGTACGTCGTTGGCGCGACGCTCGCGCTTTCCGCGGTGGTCACGTTGATGCTGAGCCGCAAGGCAAGCCAGCCGGTCATGGCGCAGGTGAGGCACGATCACTGAAGGGGCCGCGCGGAGCTTGTGGCAATACAGGCGCATGCTGCCATGCTCCGCGCGAGCGCGATAAGCCGATAACAGGGTTGGCATTAGTGGCGGCGCGCGTTATCTCGGTCGACCCGACGCGCCAGATTCTGTATCGGCGACGCGGGGCGTGGCCATGCGCACCGCAACCACACAAGCCGCCATCGATATCAACGAGACGATCAGCACGGCCCACTCCACCGGTACGTAGCTGCCGCGTATCGCCCAGATCGCTGCGCCCGCGATAGGCGCAATGCCTTTGGCGATGTTTGCAGGCATCGAGAGCAGGCCGCTCACCGCGCCGTAGCCTTCGGTTCCCAGCAGCGTCTGCACGATCGTCCCGCGCAGGATCGTCATCATGCCGTTGGCGCCGCCGTAGACGATGGCGAACAGCATCAACCACGCAGCGGACTTTCCCGCACCCATCAGGATCACGACGGAGCACGGGAACGCAGTCGTCACCACGACGGCGACACGCCCCGGTGGCGCGCGCCTGCCGACGGCGAACCACAGGACCCGCGCAAGCACCTGTGCCGGCCCGATCGCCGCCATGGTGACAATGACCGTTGCGCCCGCAACGTCACGCTCGTGCATCAACGGGATCAGATGGAAGGTGAGCGCGACGAAGGTGGAGTAATACGCCGTGAAGCAAACGGCCAGCGCCCAGAATACGGGCGAGCGCAAGGCGTTGCGCGTCGAGGTGCGGCTCACTTCGCGGGCGCGTTGCTGCGTCGCGGTGTCCGCATCCGGCTCGCCGCGATGAATCGCAAATACGTGCACCGGCAAGCAGACAAGCAGATTGACGAGCGCAAGCGCGAGCAACGCGCCCCGCCAGCCGAACGCGACGATCAAGCCTTGCGTGAGCGGAATGAACACCGTGCTCGCGAAACCCGCCACAAGCGTGATGAGCGTGATTCTCCTTGCATAGCTGCGCGGGAAGTCGCGCGTCACGACCGCAAACACCGGGTCGTAGAGCGTCGCCGCAATGGCTACGCCCAACCCGCACCACACGGCAAAGAGCGTCGGCAGACTGCGCGCCTGCGCCCACAGCACGAGCATCGACGATGCAAGCAGCGTACCGCCCGCCATGACGCGCCGCCCATAGCCGCGGTCGATCAGGGTGCCGACCGGGTAGGCCGCGAACCCCGAGACCAGCAAACCTGTTGAGAGCGCGGCGTTCGTCGCCGTGCGGCTCCAGCCCAACGCGCTTTCCATGGGCACGACGAAAAGCGAGAACGCGTAGTAGATCGTCCCCCACGAAACGAGTTGCGCCACCGCGAGCGCCCATGTCTGCGCTGCGGCATGCGGTCGGTCCAGTCCGTGCGGTCTCGCGTGGGTCGGTGTCGGCATGGATGTGAGTGCCGGGGCGCGCTGTTCGTCGGGCGCGCGCCGGACCCGATTTGCCGATTCTGGCGCACCTTCAGCGCGATTGCACTATGTACGCTAGCGCACGGAACGGGCCGCGCTCGATCGCTATGCTCGCCAGGTGCCCGAGAGGCCCGGCGCTATCCCTCACGTTCGTTTCTCCAAACGGTATCGCCAGTGCGCAGCCAAGCCATCCAATATGCCTTGCTTCTCGCCTGCGGGTGCCCGCCAGCATTCGACGCGCACGCAGCCGATGCAATTGGCATAGTCAAGACGATCAAAGGCTCGGTGCAAATCGAGCGCGCAAGCCAACCGGTCAGCGTGGCGGTCGGCAGCGAGGTGTTCGCGAGCGACCGTGTCACGACCGGCCCCGCATCCGCCGTTGGGATCACGCTGCGCGACAACACACTGCTGACCGAGGGCGCCAATTCCGTTCTCGACCTCAACAAGTTCGCATTCAACACCACCACCTACGACGGTGCGCTCGACGTGAGCATCAAGCGCGGCTCGCTCGCCGTGGTCGACGGCAAGCTCGCGAAGGCCAATCCGGAAGCCGTGCGCTACAGCACGCCCACCACCACGCTCGGCGTGCGGGGCACCGAATTCATCATCGAGGTAGGGGGAAGCGGGGAGAACGGTCATTGAAGACAATGAACGCCGGGCACTGGCTTGCGCGATACATGGCCCTTACGCTGTGCTTGTGCCTCTTTGCATGCAGCACGCCCGACAAGATCACGCTGCTGCCGAATCCGGACGGCAGCGTCGGCAACGTGATCGTGCATAGCGGCAGCAAGACGCAAGTCATCGACAAGGCCTACACCCGCGCCGATGTTTCGAAAGGCGGCGCCATCGCGGAAACCGCCGATAACAAGGCCGCCGTGGAGGCGCAGTACGGCGATCTGCTGGCCGCCCAGCCGCCACGGCCCCGCACGTTCACGATCAACTTCGTTTTCGACTCCGCCACGCAACTTGCACCCGAGTCCGCGGCCACGGTTGCCGAGTTGAAGAAGGTGCTGGCAACGTGGCCGGCCCCTCACCTCACGGTGGTCGGCCATACCGACATGGCGGGCTCGCAGGCGTTCAACGACCAGCTCTCCATGCGCAGGGCGCAAAGCGTAGCGTCGTTTCTGGTCAAGTCCGGCATACCCGCGCAGCAGATCGAAATTGCCGGCCGGGGCAAACGCGAGCCACTCGTCCACACTGCAGACGGCGTGCCCAACCAGGCAAACCGGCGCGCGGTCATCACCGTTCAGTAATCCGTATCGATGCGCGGCGCTCATCGTCAGCCCCCATCCCCATGAAACGCTACCGCAACGCATGCATCGCATTCTTGAGACGCATGATGCGGGCGCGCAAAGGGCGCCCTTGGGCGCTCGCGGTGCTCGTGACGCTTTTGTTCATCAACCTGTGCAGCGAATGGCCCGGCGACGTGGTACGCCCCGCCTTCCTCGACACACTCGACAATGTGTTGCCCGATACCTTCGGTTCGGCGCGCCAGCTTCTTTTCGACCACTATCAGCGCCGCTTTCCGCGTGTGCCCGCCGCGCAGCCGGTGACCATCGTCGAGATCGACGACAAGACGCTCGAAGCCTTCGGTCAATGGCCCTGGCCGCGCAACCGCCTCGCCGGCCTCGTCGATGCGATCGAGGCGGGCAAACCGCTGGCGATCGGCCTTGATATCTACATGCCCGAACCCGACCAAACCTCGCCGGGCATCGTGGCCGACAACCTGCCCGCTTCCGAGGTCGCGCTCGCCACGCAACTGCGCGCGCTGCCCAGCCACGAGCGCATTCTAGAGACCGCGTTGCGCGCGTCGCCTTCCATTCTCGGTGCGGCCGCGTTCGACTACGCGACCTCCACCACGCGCACCGACATGCTGAGCGCCCCCGTGCTCGTGCACGGCCCGGACGCGCTCGCGAGCGTTCACCGCTTCAATTACGTGCTCGCAAGCCTGCCCGAACTGCAAGGCGCGGCCCACGGCCAGGCCATGCTCAACGTCGCGCAGGAGCAGGGCACGGTGCGGCGCATTCCGCTCGTGCTGGGTCTTGGCGACAAGCTCGTGCCGAGCCTGCCCATTGAAATGCTGCGCGTGGCCACCGGCTCGCCCGCCATCGAGGTGTTCGCGGGCCCATCCGGCGTGCGCGCCGTGGGCGTGGCGGATGTGCGGGTGCCCACGCAACCCGACGGCGATATCTGGCTGCATTTCGCCTCGATTGCGCGCACGCAGCAGCGCTATGTTTCCGCACGCGACGTGCTGCAAGGCAAGATCGACGCGAACCGCATCCGCAACAAGCTGATTCTCGTCGGCCTCACCGGCACGGGCCTGACCGGCACGGGCCTGACCGACATGCGCACGACGGCGCTAGGCGAGCTGGTGCCCGGCATCGAAATTCAGGCGCAAGTGATCGAGACGATCTTCGAGGGCCGTTTCCTGCAGCGCCCGGCCTGGCTGATCTGGTGCGAGAGCGCTTTCATCCTCGTGGTCGGGCTGTTCTTCATCTGGTATGTGCCGCGCAACGATTCGCGCCTCGCCGTCTTCATGCGCACCGTGCCGAAGGCTTCGGCCATCATTGGCGTTACGCTTAACGTGTTGACGCTTTCGGTTTGCTTCCTCGTGTTCCGGTATTTCGGCTTCCTTGTCGATGCCGCATCGATCTTCATCATTCTTTCCGCTGTCATGGGCAGCTTCTTCACGATCTCCCTCATGGAGCCCGAAGCGCAAATCCCGTCCAGCTCCGGCCGCGCGCACGTCAGCTGAGGTTGCCGAGTGCTACATTACGGTCCTGATCGCCCGGCAACGGGAAGCCATGCAAGGCACGGAGCGCGAATGACCCCATCGGAACGTATTGACCAGCTAATCGCGGACCTCACCGACTGGCGCCGCGACACCTTCACCGCCATGCGCGAGGCGATTCTCGAAGCCGACCCGGCGATCGTCGAGGAATGGAAATACATGGGCAGCCCCGTGTGGTATCGGGACGGCATGATCGCCGTGGGCAATGCGCACAAAGGCAAGGTCAAGCTCACGTTCCTGTACGGCGCGAGCCTGCCCGACCCGAGCAAGCTCTTCAACGCCGGGCTCGAGGGCAACGCGCGGCGCGCCATCGACTATCTCGAAGGCGACAAGGTCGACAAGCGCGCGCTGAAGGCGCTCATTCGCGCGGCAATCGAATTCAACCAGGGCAAGGCGAAGAAAAAAGCGCCCGCGAAGCCGCGCGCCAGCAAAACCGCCTGACGCGAGCGCCTCACACTTCGCTCACCTCGCGAATGGGAATCACGGTGCGCTCGCCGCATTCGCGCAGCAGGTCGCGCAATTCGTTGATGACGGGAAAGACTTCGTGATTCCAGTCGGCGCCCTGGTTGTCGTGCGCCGCCTGTTCGAGTTCCACGATCGTGCGGTCTTCCTTGAAGATGCGCTCCGTGAACCAGACCAGCAGCGGCCACGCCGCGTCGAGCAGGAACGGCACGGCGGGACGCTTCACCGAAAGGAGTCCGAAGGTCCGGTTCGTGCGCTGCTGCGCGTCGAGCGGCACATACACGATCCACAGGTCCATGAGGAGCGACTCGTCGCCCGACCGGATCTTCAGCGTTTGATACGGATATTCCGTGCGAACGGTCATCACGCTCTGATCGCTCGGGTCCGCGCGGTTCTTGCTCGCGCCGAACACGAGCGCCTCGCCCGCGGGCTGCTTGCCCGCCATGCGCGCGAACGTGTAATCCACTTCGATGGACTTCTCGCCGCGCCGCCGGCCGAGCGAACGCGCCCGCATCTGGCCCATCTGGCGGCGGTGGAGAAACTGGTGGTTCATGTCCATCAGATTCTCGTGCATGAACGAGTAGTGGCACTTCACTTCCTGGCCGAAGCGGCGCGTCTTGTAGGCCTTGTTCGTGACCGAATCCAGCACGGGCAGCGGATGCGCTTCGGCGAGCGTGGCATTGCCGGGAAAGACGAAGATCATGCCGTGCGCCTCGCGGCACGGATAGGCGCGCACGCCGTTGGGCAAGCGCTCCCTGCCGAGGTACGGCACGTCCACGCATTGGCCCGAACAATCGTAGGTCCAGCCGTGGTAGCCGCAACGAAGCGACTCGCCGTCCACCACCCCCGCATGTAGCGGCACCTGCCGATGCGCGCAGCGGTCTTCGAGCGCGTACACCGCGCCTGACGCGGTGCGAAAGAGCACAATGGGCTCGCCGGCGAAATGCGTACCCAGCGTCTTGCCAGGCTTGAGTTCGCGCGACCAGGCAAGCGGATACCAGTAGTCGGGATGAATGGGCACCCGGCGCAAGTCGCGCGGTTCCTGCATATGTGACTCGATCGTATAACCATCTGGCAAAGGCACTGCGCGCATGCGGAGAATCTCCTTGTCGAGTCCGTTGTTATCGTCGTTCCGTTAAGAGACTGGCTGGAGGCAAATCTCGTGCCCGATCATTCAACGCGAATGCCGCCTGGGTGTCGATCAGTGTTTAGCCGGAAAGCACGCGATGATGGCGGCCTGAACCTTGACGACGGCAGCGTCGCGCAGCGAGCTGTTGCGCCACCCGAGTTCCACCGGATAGCGCGGCAGATCGATCGGGCAAGCAAGCAGTTTCAGGCCCGTCACGCGCGCGATCGCTTCGGCCGCGTGGCGCGGAATCGTGGCGACGCTGCGCGTGCCCTTGAGCAGGAAAGGCAACGCGGCGAAATGCGTCGTGGAGGCCACGACATTGCGCTTCAGGCCGCGCGCGGCGAGCCCTTCGTCGACGATCCCGACCACGCCGCCCGACGACACCAGGATGTGCCCTCTCGACACGTAGTCGGCAAGCGTCAGGCGCCGTGGGGTGCGGGGAGCGTCGTCCACGAGGCACGCATAGCTGCCCTCGCCGAGCACCCGGTGGCTCAGCCCGCGCGAAGCGAAGCCGCCCGCCGCGACGGCGAGATCCATGTCCTGATTCGCGAGCGCGTCGGCGACGATCTGGCTGTGCGTCTGACGAAAGATGATGCGCAGGCCCGGCGCGCTCGCTTCGAGCGTTTCGATGATGCGCCGGCCAATGGCCACCTCGAAGTCGTCGGAAAGCCCGATCGACACCGCGCGCCCATGAAACGTGGTCGCGTCGGGCGAGGCAATCGCAAGGCTATGGCGGCAACGGTCGAGCGCCTCGCTAATCACAGGCTTGAGTTCCTGCGCGCGCGAGGTCGGCGCGAGCCCGCGCCCGGTACGCACGAAGAGCGTGTCCGCATAGAGCGCGCGCAAGCGCCTGAGCGCGGCGCTCACGGCGGACTGCGTCATGTCGAGGCGTATCGCGGCGCGGCTTGCCCCGCCCTCCTCGAACAGCGCCTCGAAGATCTTCAGCAGATTCAGGTCCACGCCTGCGATATCAAACTGGTTCATATCACATAGTATCGATATACGTTCTCGCGATTTTATCGCCGTGGAAAGATGTGAGCTGTCCAAACCCCTGGGAGCACGCCATCATGGCCAAGTCGAAAGTCGCCGCGCTGCAGATCGGTTCATCCGCCGCCGGCAAAGCGCAAACGCTGGAACAGATTCTCTCGTTCGAAGCGCAGATCCGCGCCTCGGGCGCGAAGCTCGTGGTCATGCCCGAGGCGTTGCTCGGCGGTTACCCGAAGGGCGAAATATTCGGCACGCGCCTTGGCTACCGCCTGCCCGAAGGCCGCGAGGCATTCGCGCGCTATTACGAGAATGCGATCGACGTGCCGGGCGCGGAAACCGAAGCGCTCGCCGAGCTTTCCACGCGTTGCGGCGCGTCGCTCGTGCTCGGCGTGGTCGAGCGCGATGGCAGCACGCTCTATTGCACCGCGCTGTTCTTCAATCCGGGTGAGGGGCTCGTGGCGAAGCACCGCAAGCTCATGCCCACCGGCACCGAACGGCTCATCTGGGGGCAAGGCGACGGCTCGACGCTGCCGACCGTTCGCACGGAATCCGGCGTAGCGGGCGCCGCGATCTGCTGGGAAAACCACATGCCGCTGTTGCGCACGGCGATGTACGCGAAAGGCGTGCAGATCTGGTGCGCACCCACCGTGGACGAGCGCGACATCTGGCAGTGCTCCATGCGCCATATCGCGCACGAAGGGCGCTGCTTCGTGATCAGCGCATGCCAGGTGCAGCCCTCGCCCGCGGCGCTCGGCGTCGAGGTGCCGGGCTGGGACGAGAACCGGCCGCTCATCAATGGCGGCAGCTTGATTGTCGGGCCGCTTGGCGATGTGCTGGCCGGGCCGTTGCGCGGCGAAACCGGCCTTATCGTCGCTGAGATCGACACCGAAGAACTCACGCGCGCCCGCTACGATTTCGATGTGGTGGGCCACTATGCGCGGCCCGATGTGTTCTCGCTTTCGGTCGATGAGCGGCGCAAGCGTACGGTCTCGTTTATCGCCGAGTGAGCGCGCGTAACGTTACGCCGCGCGACGTCACGCCGAATACAACCCTTCCGGCCCGTTGCGCAGCGTGCGCGCCAGCAACTCCAGCCCCTCGCGCAGCGCCTCGTGGCTGCGCGCGCCGCCCAGACTCAAGCGCACCGCGTGCGGTGCAGAGCCGCGCCCGATCACGAAGCTGTCCGCTGTTTTCGCAAGCACGCCGGCCTGACGCAGCGCCGCCGAGAATTCGGCGGCACGCCACGGCTCGGCGAGCGGCAGCCAGAGATGCGGGCTTGCGGGGTCGGTGCGATACGTCCAGTCCGCCAGCACCTCGGCGGCGATCGCGTGGCGCACGTCCACCTGCGCGCGCTGCTGCGCGACGAGGCGATCGATCTCGCCATCGACGATCCAGCGCGCCGCAATCTCCGCGGCGAGCGGCGACGTCATCCAGCAATCGCTGCGTATCACCGCGAGAATCTTGCCGACCCAGTCCTGCGGCGCCTGCACATAGCCAATGCGCAGGCCCGGCGCGACCGCCTTCGAAAGACTGCTGATCACGATGCCATGCTCGGGCAGGCGCGCCGCGAGCGGCGTGGGCGGGGCGTCGAGCAGGGCGGCTGGCACGAGATCCTCGATCACGACGAGGTGATGGCGCACGGCGATCTCGGCGATCATCGCGCGGCGCGCTTCGGAAAGCGTGGCCGTGGTCGGGTTGTGCAGCGTCGGCACGCAAAAAAGCGCGCGCGGCGCGAGCAGGCCGCACGCGCGCTCGAGCGCCGCGGGCACGATGCCTTCCTCGTCGATTTCGATGCCGACGAGATTGAGCCGCAGCTGCCGCGCGAGCGCGACGATGCCGGGATAGCTCAAGGCCTCGGCGAAAATCGTGTCGCCTGGACGCAGCACTGCGCGCAACACACAGGCAAGTCCGTGCTGCGCGCCCTGCGTGACCAGCACGCGCTCGGCGGCCACCGTGCAGCCCATGCGCGCGAGCCAGCGCGCCCCCGCCTCGCGGTGCGAGCGGCGGCCGCCTTCGGGCTGGTACAGCAGCAGCTCGCCCGCCAGCCGCTCGTCGGCGGCCAGTTCGCGCAGGGTCTGCGTCAGCAGGAAGGCTTCGTCGGTCGGCATCGGCACGTTCTGGCCGAGATCGATCAAGCGCCCCGGTGCATAAGCGCCCGGTGCACCCGGCGTGGTCGCCGCAGCCCGCTCGGTGGATTCGGGTGCGGGGCGCGTGCGGTCCTGCATACGCACGCCGTCGGCGTCGGGCTCGGCCACGTAGGTGCCGTCGCCCACGCGCGCCACCACCATCCCGCCGCGCTCCAGCTCCGCATACGCGCGGCTCACCGTGCCAGTCGTGACATTGAGCTTCTTCGCGAGCAGCCGGTGCGCAGGCAGCTTTTCTCCGGGCAGCATCTGGCCGCCATGAATGGCCTGCGCGTAGGCGTGAGCGATTGCGCGGTACTTGGGTTCGCTGCTGCGCGAGAGCGTGGGCATCCAGCCGTTCATGGTTTTCCCGAAGGAGAAAAGCACGCCGCGGCACGGCGCGGCGGCTGCGCCATTATCGCGCCCAATTCGCGGAAATGAAGGCTGTCATTTACTTCAATTGACTTCATTGAGTGCGTGGAATTGACCCTCTAGGATGCCGTAACGCCTGACAAGGCCAAGGAGACAATGCCCGCCCCACGGCGCACTGCGTGCGTATCTTCATACGTAAGTTACGCAATGTTGCGCGCCACCGGGCGGCGCCCCACGCGCCATGACGAACCGCATCGCCCGCATCACCGTGAGCCAGCACCGGCTGCCGCTCGACCCGCCGTTCCCCGCCTCGTGGGACAGCCGCCCGCGGCGCGCCTTCCCCGCGACGATCGTGCGCGTGGAGGACGACGAAGGCCGCGTGGGCATCGGTTCCGGCGACGCCATGTATGGCTTCGACGACTACCGCGATCTCTTTATCGGCACAGATCCGCTCGATCTGGCGCGCCACTCGGCGGTGCTCGACAACCTCAGCTTCCACGCAGGCCGCCTTTGGCCGCTTGACGTCGCGCTCTGGGACCTCGCCGGCAAGATTCGCGGCGAGCCTTGCTGGCAGATGGCCGGCGGCCGTTCGAAGCGGGTGCGGGCGTATGCGTCCTCGGGCGTGCATCGCACACTCGAAGGCATGGCGCAGTGGGCCGAGCATGCCGTCGCGCGCGGCTTCCCGGCGCTCAAGGTGCGCTTCGGCCGCGCCACGCTCGCCGACGATATTGCCGCGCTCGCCGCCGTGCGCGAAGCCGCTGGCGACGCGATCGAACTCATGGTGGATTGCAACCAGGGCTGGCGCATGCCCTGGGACACCCAGGCGCCGTGGCGCGCCGACGAAGCACTCGCCGTGATCCGGCAGATCGAAAAGTATCGCGTGTACTGGGTGGAAGAGCCGCTGCATCGCGGCGACTACGCGGGCCACGCGCAGTTACGCAAACAAACGGCAGGACTCGGCATACGCATCGCAGGCGGCGAGATGACGCGCGACGCGCACGAATTCGCGGCGCTCCTTGCACACGACTGTCTGGACGTCTATCAGCCCGATGTCGTCTGCACGCTCGGCATGGAAGGCGCGCGGCGGCTCGCGGCACAGATCGAAGCGCACGGCAAGGTGTTCACGCCGCACACGTGGGGCAACGGCATTGGCCTCGCCGCGAACCTGCATATCGTGGCGGGCGCGGCGCACGCGCCGTTCGTCGAGTTTCCGTACGACCCGCCCGAATGGACGCCTGCGCGGCGCGACTTTCCGATCAAGCACGTGATCGACATCGACGCGAACGGCTGGATCGAGCTGAGCGATGCGCCGGGCCTTGGCATCGAACTCGACGAAGCCATGCTCGCCGCCACACGCGCACACGACAGCCGGTACGACTGAAGCACAACGGGCATGGCATGAAGGCGATGCCATCCTCTATATGAAGCATTCCGAAACATTTCAATAAAACGGAGACATGCAATGAAACGCTTGACGTCCCTCCTGCGCGCGGCCTGCCTTGCGGCGCCGCTCGCCATCGCCGCCTTGCCGGCGCACGCCGCCGGCACCTGGTGCAGCAGCGGCAAACCCGTGCGCTTCGCGGGCATCACGTGGGAAAGCGGCAACTTCACGAGCGAAGTGCTGCGCTACATCCTCAAGAACGGCTATAGCTGCCAGACCGACAGCGTGCCCGGCAGCACCGCGGCCACCGAAACGGCGCTTTCGCGCAACGACCTGCAGATCTGGGCCGAGCAATGGACGGGACGTTCGGAGATCATCGCGGGCGCGGTCAAGGCGGGCTCGGTCAAGCTCGTGGGCGACACGCTGCCGGGCGGCACGAAGGAAGGCTGGTACGTGCCCGACTACGTGGTGCACGGCGACGCGAAGCGCGGCATCAAGGCCAGCGCGCCCGACCTTCAGTCCGTGAGCGATCTGCCCAAATACAAGGGCCTTTTCGTGGATGACGAGGAACCCGATCGCGGCCGCTTTCTCAACTGCCCCTCGGGCTGGGATTGCGAACGCGTGAATACGCGCTTGCTCAAGCTGCTCAAGCTCGACGACACCTACACGAACTTCCGCCCCGGCACGGGCGCGGCGCTCGATGCGGCCATCTCCTCGGCCTACGCGCGCGGCAAGCCGATTCTCACCTACTACTGGGAGCCGGCCGCGCTGATGGCGAAGTACAAGTTCGTTCAGCTCAAAATGCCGCCGTTCAACGAAGCCTGCTGGAAGACGCTGCGCGACGCCAACAGCGCGCAGCAATGCGCCTCGTCGTATCTGGTCTCGCAGTTGAAGATCGGCGTTTCGACACCGTTCTATCAGGCGGAGCCCGACGTGATGACCTTCTTCTCGAAGGTGAGCTTCCCTATCGACTTCCTGAACACGACGATCCTCGACATGACCGAGCACAAGGTCGATGCGCAGGACGAAGCGCTCAAGTTCCTCAAGCAGCACCCTGAAATGTGGAAGACCTGGGTGCCTGCTGATGTCGCGGCGAAGGTGCAGAAGTCGCTTGGCGCGTAATACGAATCCGATACCGCGCGATACCAGCGCGATACAAGCCTGATACCAACCAGAATGCCGAGCCGCGTTACGCGGCTCCATGATAAGGAGACTTGATTGAAGAAGAAGATTCTCGCGGCGCTGCCGCTGGCGCTCGCCGCAGCAGGCGCGCACGCGCAAAGCAGCGTGACGCTGTACGGCCTCATCGACCTCGGCGTGGACTACGCCAGCAATGTGGCGAACGGGGCGAACGGCCAGCTCGTGCCGGGCACGGGCAGCAAGCTCGTGCAGATGCAAAGCGGCGTGCCCGCAGGCAGCCGCTGGGGTCTGCGCGGCACCGAAGACCTGGGCGGCGGCTACGCCGCGATCTTCCGGCTCGAAAGCGGTTTCAACGCTGCGACGGGCGGACTTGGCGGCGGTCTCGCGTTTTCGCGTAATGCCTATGTCGGCTTCAAGTCGGATCAATATGGCCAGATCACCTTCGGCAAGCAATGGGACGCCACCGTCGACCTGATCGAACCGTATTCGCTCAACGGCAACTACGGCGGCTGGTATTTCGCCCACCCGAACGACATGGACAACCTGGACAACGGCTTCCCTGTCAACAACGCCGTGAAATACGTGAGCCCCGTGCTCGCCGGCTTCCAGTTCGAAGGCCACTACTCGTTTGGCGGCCAGGCGGGCCAGTTCTCGAACAACGCCTCGTATAGCGCGGCGGCAGCCTACACGCTCGGCTCGTTCAGTGCGGGCGTGGGCTACCTGCGCGTGAACAACCCGATCACGGCGGTGGCCGGTTATGGCAGCGGCGGCAGCTTCGTGAATTCGGTGTTCGGCGACGCTCTCGCCAACGCGCGCTACCAGGGCATTCTCTCGGCCGGTGCGTCATACGTGATCGGCAGCCTCAAGCTGATGACGAACTACTCGAACGTGGACTTCTCCTCGGCCACCGGCAGCGGCGACCTGCACTTCCAGAACTTCGAAGTGGCCGGCACCTACGCCGTGACGCCCGCCTTCACGGTGGGCGCGGGCTATACCTACACGGTGGGCCAGGACCACGCCACCGACAACTCGCCGAAGTATCACCAGGTCAACCTCATCGGCCAGTACGCGCTCTCGAAGCGCACGTCGCTCTATGCGATGGGCGTGTACCAGCATGCGGCGGGCTCGGCGGAAAACGCGCAGATCACGGGCTTCAACCCCTCGGGCACCGACAACCAGGCCGTCGCCCGCGTGGGTATCACGCACGCGTTCTAACGTTCTTGACGTAGTCCTTATCAATGTCAATACGCCGGCGCGCATGACCATGCGCCGGCGTGCCTGCATCGCGAGGTTTGCATGCGCCGCCTTCCCTCTTTATCGGCACTGCGTTCATTCGAGGAGGCGAGCCGCACGCTCAGCTTCACCCGGGCAGCGCAAAACCTGCACGTGACCCAGGGGGCGATCAGCCGCCAGATTCGCCTGCTCGAAGACTATCTCGGCACGCCGCTCTTCATGCGGCATCATCACCGGCTCGAAATCACGGCAGCAGGCAAGCGTTTGCTGCCTACGCTCCAGGCCGCGTTCGACAGCATCGCCCACACGCTCGACACGATTCGCGCCGATCCGTCGAACAGCCTGCTCAGTCTGAACGCCGCGCCTACGCTCGCCACGCGCTGGCTCACGCCGCGCCTGCGCGACTTCCAGGTGCGCCACCCCGATCTGCGCATCTCCATCACCAACGAATACGGCCCGCTGCACGGCACGGAGCGCAACGAGGACTGCCAGATCCGCTTCGGCATGGAACCGCTGCCGGGCGGGCAGAGCACACTGCTCATGCGCGAGCGCCATGTACTCGTCGGCTCGGCGCGCGAGTTCTCCGAGGCCCCCGCCGATCCAGATGTGCTGCGCGAGATCCTCGCACGGCATCCGTGGCTCTATATCCTCGATATCGACCGGCGCCTGCTGGTCTGGGAAGCGTGGCTCGAAGCCGCGGCACTCGACGTGCCGATCGCCCCGCGCGGGGAGCTGGAGTTCAGCACGCTCGATCAGGTCATACACGCGGCGGTGGCCGGGCTTGGCATTGCCGTTGCCGACCGGCACATGATCGCGCCCGAACTGGCGAACGGCACGCTCGTCCAGCTGAGCGAGGTGGAAGTGGCGGGACCTTCGGGATACTGGCTCGACGTGCGCCCCGAAGTGCAGGACACACTACGCGTTCGCAACTTCAGCAACTGGCTGGTCGAGCGCCACAGCGAGCAACCGGCCAGGCAATGCGCGGCTAGCCCGGGCGCATGACTGGCGTCACCCACCCGGGCCTACGCTGCGCAATGCGTCAATTGGGATCGATTGGCGGGCCAGGCGGACCCGAGTCCACCTGCCTCATCGTGGGCGCGGCGGCCGCGCCCTGCGCCATGTTGCCCGCGCCCTGCGCCGCGATCGAACGCGAGAGGATCGCCCGCGCTTCGCCGCTCGACGAATCGACGGTCAAGGCATGCCCCGCGTTGTGCCAGGCGCATAGCCACCGCCCGTCGCGTGCGCACAGCCGTGCGTAGCCAAGCAACGAATCGCGCTGATCTTCACGCGAAGTCAATTCGGCCTGCATTTGCAGCGCGTTGCCGTTGCCCGGTTGCTCCGCAAGTGCGGCATTGATCGCACTACGCGCAGGCCCCAGGTTGTTCTTGTCGAGGCTCGCACGCGCGCTTGCCAGATTTCGCGCAACGTCGGCGCGCGCGTAGCTGGCCTTCGCGGCGTTGGCCTTCGCTTCGTTGGCCTTCTCCGCCTTGATCTTCGCGGCAGCGAGTGCGCGTTCATCAGCGCTGCTCTTTCGTGCAGCATTGCCCGGCGGCAGCGTCACCGTATGCACTGCAGCGGTACGCGGCTGCGCTTGCGGCGCTTGCGGCACTTGATGCGGCAGTGGCACCTGAGCGGTCATAGGCGGCGGCGCGCTCACGGCAGGAGGCGGCAACTGGGCGACGGCTACCGGCGGCGCGCTGCGCACCGGATGCAGCACCGATGGCGGCTTCGTGGCCGGCACAGCCGATGGGGTCTTCGGCCCGAGGATCGCTCCCTCGACGACCTGGGCGCCCGGCGCCGGCTCCCGCTCGGCTCGATGCGAAATGATGTACGCGGTCAGCAGGAACGCGATCGACACCACGCTGCCGATGGCATAGAAAGGCAGCCACGAGCGTGGCGCGGCAGGCGCTTCATCGCGCGGTTCGTAATCACTGTCGCGCGCCGCGCCGCCGAAACTGAACGCCGGAGCGTTCCACTCCGTGCGCGCATGGCGTGCGAAACCATCGTGCCATTCGGGCGCGGCGGATTCGCTTGCCGGCGACGTGCGCGGGCCAGAGGAAAGCTGCTTCGCGCCGCACTGAGGGCAAATCATCAGTGGCGCATTGAAGCGGGTCCCGCAGTATGGACATCCCCACGGACCAGACGTGGCTCGGCCAGGTTCGTTGAACATTGCAGGCATGGAAGCTTTGACAGGATAGGTTCGGGTTTGCTACCGGCGGCTGGTGCGCGTCACGTCACGGCGGAGGCATCCAGGCGGCACGGATTCGAAGTATTCGCTGTAATCCCTACTGTATTTCGCGGAGCGCGGGAGGGTTGTAACAAATAGTCGTTTTGAATATGAGCTACTTCGCGGCGAAGTTCAACCGGCTTAATCGGCCAGATGGCGGATTTGGACAGGCGGGATTTCGACCCCCGCAGAGGGCTGGAGGGCCATGCCATGATGGCTGCGCCACGCGGGCAAATCTGCCCGGTCGATGGGGACCTACGGCGTGACATCTTGATACAGAAAACGTGTGGCTCGTACGCGAAACGCAGGCGTTTTCGCAACGCCTCGCGCAAACAACCGACAAAAAGCGCCACGGCAAGCGGACTTACAACCTCCTTGCGCCAGATGACGCCCACCGACTCGAGCACGCTGCCTCGCGAAAGCGGCACGCCTCACAGCGTCACGCCTTCAACGCATCCTTGAAAATGCGGCCATCCTTCATGATCAGATTCAGGTTCTGATCGGGGTTGGCCAGCAGCGTCATATCCTGGAGCGGGTCGCCGGCCACGAGCAGCAGGTCCGCATACGCGCCCTCTTCCAGCACGCCGAGCTTGTGCGGATACGGATTGCGCTCGCCCGCCAGCGCAAGCAATTGCCCATTCGTGGCCGTGGCCATGCGCAACGCTTCGGCGTTCGAATACCAGCGCGTCATGTGCCCGAGCATCGTGCCCTGGCGCGTCGCCAGCGCCTGGGAGAAGATCAGATCCGTGCCGAACGCGACCTTGAGCCCGTGCTTGCGCGCGAGCTTGTACATGTTGTCGGTCCCGGCGGTCACTTCCAGAAACTTCTCGCGGCTCGACGGCGCCATCGGCGCCACATCCTCTTCGCTGGTAAACGGTTGCGTGCTCAACCATGTGCCGTTCTTCGCGATGACTTCGGCGGTCCGGTCGTCGATGAGGTGTCCGTGCTCGACGCATTGCGCGCCGGCCGCCACACTGCGCTTCACCGCTTCCGGCGTGTACGCATGCACGAGCACGTAGGTGCCCCAGTCGGCTGCGGTTTCCACCGCCGCTTTCAGTTGCGCCTCGGTGAACGTGAGCATGTCGAGCGGGCTGCGCGGCGTGGAAACGCCGCCGCAACCCACGATCTTGATCTGCGTCGCGCCCATCATGAACTGCTCGCGCACACGCAGGCGCACTTCGTCGGAAGAATCGGCGATCGCGGCGGCGCCGGTCCGCTCTATTTCGCTGATCTGGCCGGTCGTGCGCGGCACATCGGTCAGCAGACGAAAGTCGCCGTGCCCGCCCGTCGTGGTGATCATCGCGCCGCAGGGGTAAATACGCGGGCCGCTCAGCATGCCCGCGTCGATAGCCTGCTTCAGGGCGAACGCGGGCCCCCCCACATCGCGAATGGTCGTGAATCCGCGCAACAGCGTGCGCTGTGCCTCCGCGCCCGCGGCCAGGTACACGAAGCTCAGGTCGGATTGCATGATGGCCGCGATCGGGAGCGAGGCGAGCAGCGAATGCCAGTGCATGTCGATGAGGCCCGGCATCATCACCTTGCCGCCGCAGTCGATCACGCGGCCGCCCGACGCGTTCTGCGCGTCGGGCGAGCCCCGGCGCAACTGCGAGATGCGGTTGCCGTCGACCACGAGATACATGCCGTCCTGCAGCGCGGCCGACTTGCCGTCGAACAAGCGGAAGTTCGTGAATGTCGTGGGCTGCGCGGGGGCCGCGGCGCCGGGCTGCTGCGCGCTGCTGAACTCAGGCAAGACCGCGCTCAACAACGATGCGCCCATGCCGACCAAAAAGCCGCGCCTGGAAAGATCGGCGCTGATGCGGCGATTCGCGAACGCTGCGAGCGCCTTGTCGCACAGGCACGAGGACACCGGGCCGATTGCGTTGCCGCGGCGGTTGATTCTGGAAGCCATAGATCACCTGTGAGAGTAAGCCACGCATTTATTCTGCATGCCTGACGACATCGTCCTTCGTCAACAGCAACGCTAGCGGCCGTGTGGAGCTGAACGCGGAGAAGATGATCGTGAGCGCCACGGTCCCCGGCACGGCGAGAAAGGCGCCCGGAATGCCCCAGATCGCCGTCCATGCGGCGAGGCTCATGAGAATGACCGCGGGGCTCAGGTTCAACGAGCCCGCCATCAACCACGGGTCGAGCACGTTGCCCATCACGAAGTTGATCGCCGAAAGCGCAATGAGCAGTGTGATCGCTTCGTTCCACTGACCGAATTGAAGCGCGGCGAGCAAGGCGGGAAGCACCACGGAGATGAGCGAGCCCGCATACGGCACGAAGTTGAGCAACACGATGAGAATGGCCAGGAGCGGCGCGAACTCGAGCCCGACCAGATGCATGCAGATCCAGCTGAGAATGCCGAGCACCACGCCGAGCAGCGCTTTCAACGCCAGATACGTGCCGATCTTCGCGTTGATGGCGTCGATCACGGGCTCCATGTCGGCCTTGCCGCGCATGACCGCAGAGAGCTTGCGACGAAAGCGCCCCATCTCGATCATGAAGAACGCCGTGTATAGCAAGACGACGAGCGTCGTGGCCATGAGCGAAGAGAGCGAGCCAAGGAGCGAGGTGAGCAGCGACTGCACGTTGACGGTCGCGAGCAGTTCGCGCCGGAATGCTGCCCACGAAGCCTCGGTTTCCAGATGAAACAGCGCGGTGATCTTGGCGAGCAACGCGAGCAGCGTGGCTTCGTACTTGGGCGCCACGGCGACCATGCGGTCCGTGTCGGAAAGCAGCAGTTCGGTTGCGAGCCACGCGGCCGCGAGGATGAGCGCGGCGGCGCTCCAGTAGCGCACGCCCGCGCGAATGCGCTTGCCCACGTGGGGCACGCGCCGCAGGATGTCGGCGAGCCCGTAGATCACGTACGACGTGATGATCGCGAATGCAATGGGCACCAGCACCGGCCGCCCGATATACAGCACCCATCCCGTGATCACGGCGATGACGACCACGCAGGTGAACGTGACGAGATCCTGTTTCATGGAGATGCTTTGGATGACGAACCACGTTGCGTTGATGAGACGTTTGCAAGCCATCAACGTCCCGCTGTGTTTTATCCGGCCCCAAAAAAAGCGGCTTCGGGGCGTGATCGGGCACGACTTCGAAAGACTAGCCGCTTTGCAGAAGACTTGCGCGCTAGCTGGCGAGGATTCCGAACCACGTTGAAACAAGCGCGCCCCAATTTCGTTGCGCGCACATCGACTCGTCGATCGGTCAAAAGATCCTTCTTTCCTTTAAGTCACGTTTAAGCAGCAAAAAGTACCTTACGCCCCACCTTCACCAACCTCTTCGAAGACCATAGCAATGAGTACCATCAAATATCGGCGCCGGGGCCTGATCGCCGGTGTAGCGGTGGCGCTTGCCGGCGCCTGGGTTGTTAGCCATGAGCACGCCAGCGCGGACGAACGCGGCATCATGAAAACGTCGTTGTCGACGCCTGTGCCCAAAACGGACGACGTCAAGGGCACGGCGCCGAACTTCTCGGCGATCGTCGCGCAGTACGGTCCGGCTGTGGTCCATGTCGAAGTCGTCAAGGAAAACCCCGACTCCGAAGACGGCCATTCGGGCGCCCTGGGATCGGGCTTCATCGTGAGCCAGGATGGCTACATCCTGACGAACAATCACGTCGTCGAAGGCGCGGACGACGTGACGGTCAAGCTCACCGACGGCCGCAAGTTCCCCGCACGCGTGATCGGCACCGACAAGGCGGGCGACGTGGCCGTGCTGAAAATCGCCGGTACGGGTTTCCCCACGGTGAAGATCGGCAATCCGGCGAACAGCAAGGTCGGCGACTGGGTCGTTGCAATCGGCTCGCCTTATGGTCTCGACAACACCGTGACCTCGGGCATCATCAGCGCGAAGTCGCGCCAGCTCTCGGAAGACAGCCCGACGCACCTCATCCAGACCGACGTGCCCGTCAATCCGGGCAATTCGGGCGGCCCGCTCTTCAACCTGAACGGCGAAGTCATCGGCATCAATTCGATGATCTATTCGCGCACGGGCGGCTTTCAGGGCCTCTCGTTCGCCATTCCCATCGACGAAGCCATGCACATCAAGGATCAGATCGTGCAAGGCGGCGGCAACGGCAACGGCGGCACGCTGGCCCACAATGCGCGTCCGCGCCTTGGCGTGGCCGTGCGCTCGCTCACCAGCGACGAAGCGCAGCAAGTCGGCGTGGACGGCGGCGTGCTCGTCGTGAAGTCGGGCGGTGCGGCCAAGGCGGCTGGCATCAGCGCCGGCGACGTGATCGTTGCGATCAACGGCATCGAGGTGGAGAACGTCGAGCAGCTGCAAAGCATGATCGCGCGGGCTCGCAGCAACGTGTCGATCGTCGTTGCGCGCGACGGCGAGCAGATGACCGCGAAGGTCGAACTCGCACCGCGCGCCTAAGCGAGGGCGGGCCGGGCGCGCGTTATTTGCGCGCTCACGGCCCATGACTCGCCAGAGCGTCGATGCGCTCGACGATGTACCCGTAGAAGGGGTTCCACGAGAGCCGCGTGAGGAACCCCGCCCCCACCATCAGCGCCCCGGTTTCGCCGCGTACGGATTGGGCGCCCAGGTGGATGCCCATGTCGTCGTCGGGGTCGGGGGTGCGGCCGTACAGCGAGTCGGTCACCGGAAACGGCAGGGCCACGTGTGAAAGCGAATAGACGTCAGGTGGATAGTCGAGCCCCGTGGGTTCGACTTTCGCCGTTGTTTCGTTCGGTGCCGTGCTCGCTTCGACCACTTGCGGCGAGGTGGCGGAGGCGTTGGTCAGCACGGTCAGCCGGTAGCGCAGCGGCGGCACGGGCAAGAGACGGCGCAGCGCGTCGCGCATCGAAGCGCGCAGCAGCGGGCTCCATTGCGCCGTGCGATTGATGTCGAACAGCACAAGCTCGCTGCCATTGGCAGGCAGTTGCGAGTACAACGAACTGATAATCGCGCTCGTGCTGACCGTGGAGTCGAGCACGGACTGGAATGCGAGCGTGGGCGGCAGCGACGCGAGTTTGCCGTTGCGCACCGCGTCCGCCACTTCCTGCTGGATCTTGCGCGTGACCCGCCATGACTGGCGCGCGCCGTTCACCGGAAACGAGTTGTACTTGAACGGATTGAATTCCGGCACGATGTCGAGCCACGCGGCTTTTGCAAATGCAGGCAGGATCGCGGGCAAGGCCGCAAGCCCCGCAAAGCGCGCGAAGGCCGTAACGCCGATCATCGGCGAAAGCAGGATCAGGCGATCCGCTTTCGGCAGGCTCGGGTCGTCCAGCACTTCGAGCGAGTATTGCAGCGCGAGTGCGCCGCCGTTCGAATAACCCACGATATGCAGCGGCGCAGGCGCCGGCACGAGCCGCCGCGCTTCGCGCACGGCCAGACGCGTGGCCGCTTCCCAATCTTCCGCCGTCACCTCGGTCAGACCCGCTGGCACGGTGCCGTGCCCCGGCAAGCGCACCCCCACCACGGCGAAGCCATCTTGCTGATAACGCTGCGCGATGTGCCGCAGGCTGTATGGCGAATCGGTCAGCCCGTGCAGCATCACGGCCACGCCGCGCGGCGCGCCCTGAGGCATGAGCGTGAACGAACGGTTCCAGTCGGCGCGAAAGTGGCCCGGATAAATCGGGCTGCCCGAGAAATAGCGGTTAGCGGGAACGCGTTCGTCCGCCGGTAGTTTGTCGGTCACGTTCTTCCTGACCGAGTCGAACACGCGGTTCTCGTTCGCGATGTATTGCTCCCACGTCGCGTGATCGATCTCGTGCGCGTGCATGTCTTCCGGGACATACGTGTGCCACAGGCTCAACGGCGCCTTGCGCTGCGCGTCGTACAGGCGCACGCCGGCAATGCACACAAATGCGATCACCACGAACAGGAGAAGCCGCTTGATCCAGCGAAAAGCCCACGTTCTCGTCAAGAAGTTCGCCATGTCCGGTCAATGCCTCGCGAACGGGTGGCCGGCCGTTCTTCGCGCTAGCGCGGGTAAACCGGCCAGATGAGCGGTACCAGCAATACGGTGATCACGAGCGCCCCGAGGGCGGCGGGCGAGCCCACCTTGAAAAAATCCCGGAACCGATAGCCGCCCGCCGTGCTGACGAGCGCATTCACAGGGGTCGATATCGGCGACATATAGGCTGCGGACGCGGCAACGGCCGTCGTCATCGCGAACGGATACGGCGACGCATGCAGGTGCGCCGCCATCGCGAGCACCACGGGCGCCATCAGCACCGCGGTCGCCGTGCCGGAAATCACGGTGCCGATCACGAGCGTGAGCAGAAATACGGCGCCGAGCAGTCCATGCGCCCCCCAGTTGCCGGCCACGCGCAGCACGGCGTCGGCGGCAATGTCGATGCCGCCCGTGCGTTGCAGCGCGATGGAAAACGGCAGCATGCCCACGATCAGCACGAGGCTGCGCCAGTGAATCGCGCGATACGCGCTGTCGAGGCTCACGCAGCCGAACGCGCCCATCAAGAGACACCCGATCAGGCCCGCGAGCACGTTCGGCACGCGTGGCGTGAGCATCATCGCGATGACGAGCGCCATGATGGCGAGCGCGTGCAGCGCCTTGTGCGGCACGGGCACGTAGGCGTCGCTTTCGACCGGCATGGCGAGACACACGATATCGCGCTCGACCGACTGCATCGAGAAAATGTCGATCCACGGCCCCACCACCAGCAGCGTGTCGCCCACTTTCAGCCGCGTGGCCTGCAGATCCTGCTCGAGCGCGGCGTCGGCGCGGCGCAGGCCGACGACCGTCACGCCGTGGCGGCGCAGCGCGGCGGAACTGCGCGCGACGTTGCCCACGAGCGAGGAGTCCGGCGGCACGATGACCTCGGCCATGCCCACGTCGTGGGTCTGGTCCGTGAAGTACGCGCCCGACATGTGGCGCACCGCGAGCGCATAGCGCCCGCAAAACGCCTTGACGTCGAAGCTCGCGGACTCCACGTCGAGCAGCAGCACGTCGCCGGGCGCGATGCTGCTGTCCGCGGTCGCGGGCAGCACCGTTGCGCCCATGCGCGCGCGCCGCTCGATCGCGACGACGTGCGCCACAGGGTCGTCATCGAGCCCGGTGTGCCCGAGCGTTTGCCCCACGAGCGGGGACTCCGCACCCACCTCCAGGCGAAATGCGCGCCCTTCGAGCGAATAGCGCGCAACCCAGTCGTTCAGCGACGGGCGCGTACTCGCCTCCGCGCCGCCGGTGCCGTTCAGAAAGCGCCTTGCGAACAGCATCCAGGCAATGCTCGCCGCGAGAATCGGCAGGCCCAGCGGCGTGATGCCGAAAAAGCTGAAGCCCGGGTAGCCGTGATAGACAAGCGCGCTGTTGATGACGAGATTCGGCGTGGTGGCGACGAGCGTGAGCATGCCGCTCGTGAGCGCGGCCATGCTGACCGGCATGAGCATGCGTGCGCGCGACACGCGCGACTGCCGCGCAATGCGAATGACGATGGGAATGAAGATCGCCACGACGGCCGTCGAACTCATGACCGAGCCCATGACGCCCACCACGACCATGATCAGCACGACGAGGCGGCGCTCGTTGGAGCCGCCGCGCGCGATCAGGTAGTCGCCCACGCGCTGGGCGACGCCCGTGCGCGCGAGCCCGTCGCCGAGCACGAAAAGGGCCGCGATGAGCACGATGTTCGGATCGGAGAAACCGGCCAGCGCCTCGTTGACGGTCACGATGCCCGAGAGCGACAGCGCGACGATCATGATGAGCCCCACCGCGTCCGAGCGGGGCCGGCCGATCAGGAACATCGCGATCGCGCTGGCCAGACAGGCAACGGTCATCAAAAGGTCGGTAGACATGATTTCGGTTTGCCTGGTCGATGTACCGCTCAACGGGCCTTTGAAACCACTGCTACCGCAAATAGTGCCGGATTTTGAAAACTTACGTTTCAGCGCGGCCTTGGGTCATGCCCGGGGCGCGGCTGGTTTGATGGCATGTTTGTGAACGTTTTCGGCCTTCACGCTTCCAGCAGGGAAACGCGGTTGCGCCCCTGGTGCTTGGCCCGGTACATGGCCTGATCGGCCTGCTCCAGCAGCGAGCGCGCCAGCACCTCGGGGCTCGCGGCGAGCGCGTTCATCCGATACGCCGCCACGCCGATCGACACGCTGAGCGCAATGCGCTCGCCCTCGTCGTCGAGCACTTCGAGCGCCTCGACCGCATGCCGGATACGCTCCGCAACCGCCAGCGCGTCGGGCAACTCGCACATCAGCAGCGCGACGAACTCTTCGCCGCCGTAGCGCGATACCGTATCCCCCACGCGCACCTGCTGCTTCAGGCACGTGCCGATGGCGCCCAGCGCGAGATCGCCGGTTGCGTGGCCGTGCGTGTCGTTGATCTGCTTGAAATGATCGATGTCGATGAAGAGGCACGACATGGGCGCGGCGTGCGAGCTCGCGCGTCGAATCTCGTGATGCAGGCGCTCGTCGAAATAGCGGCGGTTCGAGAGGCCGGTGAGCGGGTCGGTCACGCCCGTCTTGCGCAGATGCTCACGGTGGGCGACGTTGTCGAGACTCGCCGCCGCCACGCTGCTGAAGCGCATGAGCAGGTCGGTGCCCATGCTGGCGTCGAAGCGCGCGGGGTCATCGCTTGCGAGGCACAGGTAGCCGAGCACCTGAGTGCGGTTAAGGAGCGGCAGCACGATTGCGCTGCCGGTCGCTGTCTGTGCCGTCTGCGCCGCCCGCGCCGCTCGCGCGCCGAAAAAGGTCTCGCTCACCGCGGGCTCGAGATCGCTTATTTCGCTCACGCGGCCCAGCCACGGCTGGTTGCCCGCGCACAGACGCGACAGCGCGAGGCCGCCCTGAAACCCGGACCGCAGGTTCGCTTCGAGGTCGGCGCGCCCGCAATCGGTTTCGAGCAGGTCGCGCAGGAGCGGCGTGCGGGCATCGAGCCAGATGCCGGACGAAGCCAGCCGGAACACCTCAGGCAGATAGACGAATATCCCTTCGAGAAAGGCGCACCAGTCGTGCGCGCCGATCAGGCGCAGTTCCACGTCCTGGAAGGACTTCGACGCGCGCTCGTTCCGCTGGACGGTTTCGATAAGCGCAGCAAGATCCAGTGAAGGCTGAGTCCCGGGATGTGTCACGATGCATCGAGAATATTCCGAAGCCTGCTATTACGGCAGCTTGGGGCCAGACTTGAGGCCGCATTTCACCTGCCGGACCCGGGAGAAAAAGAAAAGGCCGCTGCCCGTGAGGGCCGCGGCCTTGCTTACGGCGAGAGGCTGCTGTTATTTGGCGGCCGGCGACGCTGTGGTCGGGGTCGCCAGCGTATTGTTGTTGGGGCCGCCGGGGATCGCCGCCGCGCCATTGTTCGCGCTATTCGGCGACGCAGCGCTCATGCCGCTGTCCGAGCTGGTGGCGCCTGGGGTGCCGTAGCCGCTCGTTGCGTTGTTATTGGCGGCGGCGGGCGATACAACGCTCGGAGTTGCCAGCGTATTGTTGGCCTGTGCATACGCACCGGCCGACAGCGTGAGTGCGGCGACACCCGCGATGAATGTGCTGATTGTTCTGCTCATGACTCGCTCCTCCTATGATTGGACTGGAATTCCGGCACAAACGATCCACTCCTTTATCTCCTTGGCGGTCGTTATATGCGCGGCTCGCGGCGATCAAAATCGCGTAACTGTTCGCAGCGGTATGCGTATAACAAACCACTACCAGTTGATATCAAGTTTAGGAAAGCGATGGCAGATTATTAAGCGCATTGCACGCAACGATTTATTTCGCTTTTTGGCATTAGAGGTAATGGATTCGGGTCGCCAATCCTCTGGGCGCACGATTGCCGTATTAAGGGGATTTCCTGTAAATCGACTCGGAACGGATATTCGACGGGCCTCAACGCGTGCAAGGGTCCGTACATCCGCAATGATTCGAGTTTTGGCCAGTCAGGCAGGCGTTGACAAGCAGCCCTTTGGCACGCTGATTGAAATCCGGTTCAGCGATAAATGCCGATTTTTGCGAAACGTTGTTTTCGCAACGGTGTTTCGAAAAATCGTTGCATACGCATCGAGGTCGTCTGTCGTTTCCGCATTGGCATGCGGTCCGCGGCGGGGCGGCAAAGCACAGCCAAAGCGCGGGAGAACCCACCGGGCGCGAGAAGAGCGCGTCTGGCGCGCTTCGCGATATGAAACCTTCAGCAGGAGCCCGGAGACTCGTCTCCGGGTATCGGCGCATGCGCCCGGGCGGGCGCATGGCGATGGCGAGGAACGATCAGGACTCGTTCGGGCGGATCGTCAGCGCGTTCTTGACCGACGTTACGCCTTGCACGCCCTTGGCGACTTCGGTGGCGTGGTCGATCTGCGCCGACTCGGGCACCGAGCCCTGCAGCACCACGGCGCCGTCACGCGCGCGCACGGTGATACGGGCAACGTCGATCTTCTTGTCCTTGGCGAGCGCCGTGCGAACCTTGCGGCTGAGCGCCCGGTTAGCGGCCTTCTCCTGCTTCGTTTGCGCGTGCGACGGGCTGGCCTGCTGGGCAGCGGCGGCCGCGCCGCTCGCTGCGTCGTCCTGCGCATAGGCGTGCAGGGACGCAGCCACGAGAGCCGTCGCCGCGGCCAGCTTGAATACTTGAAGAGCCTTCATGCAGTTTCTCCTGTTGTCACAGTCTTGTTGTGGGCCCACGAACGAGCCGGTGCACTACCCCATCCACTACTCAGCATTCGCGCGTCAAACGCGAGCACGCGCCAGATTATAGGAATGTAATGTGCGGTGCAGGGCGGGAAAATGCGGCTCCATCACTAGCTTGATATCGATCCCATCATGGAGTAGGCACACCGTTTGTAGCCATGAACTCATGGTCACATCGCCCCCAACTCCAATCGGGTCCGTCAACCATGAAATGGCTTCGACGCGCTGTTTTACGGATGTGGGAGAAATAGAGCGCCTATCCAGCAGCGCGTGCGCGAAAAAAGTCTGCCTGGCGTCGCATAATTGCGACGCCGGTTCTCGCGGCGCATGAGCACGACAGCAGGCTTTCTCTTGCATCGCGTGGCGCCCCGCTGCGTTCATGCAGCCATCCCTTCCCGCTCGAGCCACGCACGGAACAGCGCGACCCATTCATCGCCGGACTTCTCGTGCGCAACGTAAGTGCAATAGCTGCGCGACGGCAGGCGCGGAGCCGCGAACGGCGCGACGAGCCGGCCAGCAGCGAGATCGTCGGCCACCAGCGCGGTCGGCCCCATCGCAATGCCGATTCCGTCGATCGCTGCCTGCAAGGTCAGATAGAAGTGGTCGAACGTCAAAGCGGCCGCCGGCCTCAGTTCGGCAATCTGCGCGCTCGCCAGCCAGTCGGGCCAAAGCCGCGGAAGACTCGAGGTATGCAGCAACGTGTGGTCTCGCAAGTCGCGAGGCGTGCGCAGCGGCACGCGCTGCAAAAGCGCAGGACTACACACCGGAAGCCGCTCCTCACACAAGAAAGGCCGCATTGAATAGCCGTAGAACGTGTCGGGACCGCCGCGGATGACGACGTCGTAGTCATCGTTCAGACTCTCTAACGGCTCGTTCGACGTTTCCACCTTGACGTGCACGTCGGGGTGCCCGGCGCGGAACGTTGCCAGCCTCGGCACCAGCCAGCGCAACGTAAATGTCGCGGGCGCGTTCACGGACAGCGTGCGGGAGACCGTTCGCGGCACGCCGTATCGCGCGGTTGCCTGCGCGAGCCGTTCGAACAAGGGGCCGATTTCCTCCAGATACGCCTTTGCCGCCGCAGTGAGCGCCACACGCCGGTTGTGCCGCTCAAACAGCGACGCGCCAAGCCACTCCTCCAGCAAGCGTACCTGCTGGCTCACCGCCCCTGGCGTCACGTGCAACTCCGCGGCGGCTTCCTTGAAGCTGCCGAGCCGGCCTGCGGCCTCGAAGGCCCGCAGGGCATTGAGCGGGGGTAACACCGGCTTCATTCGAAATAGTTTATCTAACGTGAACGAGCAATTTATCTGGTTTGCCGGTCCATCACAAGATAGATATCCTGCCAGTGAAAATCACTCATGACACCCGGCCCGCGCACTCATGCTCAGCTATACCGGCGGTATCGTGCTCTTCGCAGCGCTGCTCCACGCAAGCTGGAACGCGATGCTTCACGGCAACCGCGACCGGTTTTTTTCCATGACGTGGATGAGCATCGCCATCGCGGCGGTCGCCACGCTCGTCGTCCTGTCCACGCCCTGGCCGGCTAGCGCCGCCTGGCCGTACATTGCCGCGTCGGGGCTCGTGCATATCTTCTACAACGTGAGCCTCGTGCGGTCGTATCGGCGCAGCGATCTGGCGTTGGCGTATCCGATTGCGCGAGGCTCGTCGCCGCTGCTCGTCACGCTCGGCGCGGCACTCTTTGCACACGAAGCGATCGGTCTCTTGCACGTACTCGGGATCTTGATGATTTCGGGAGGCATCATCGCGATCGCGCTGCAGGGGCGCCGCGTGCCGCGCGCGGGTGCGCTGGCCGCGTTGACGACCGGCGCGACGATCGCGCTCTATACCGTGATCGACGGCATGGGCGTGCGCTTGTCCGACGGCCAGCCGCTCAGCTACACCGCATGGATGTTCCTGTTCTACTGGGCGATGCCGGTGCTGTTCGTCGCTGCGCGCGGGTTCGCGCCGTTGTGGACGCCGGTGCGTGACGAGCCATTGTCGATCGCCTCGTCGCTGGCCGGCGGCCTCGTGTCCATCGCGGCCTATGGCATCGTGATCTGGGCGCTGCAGTCAGGCGCGATGGGCGCGGTGTCGGCGTTGCGCGAGACCAGCGTGGTGTTCGCGGTGCTGATCGGGCGACTGTTTTTGCGGGAAACGGTGAGCGCAGCGCGCTGGCTCGCCTGCGTGGTCGTCGCGGCCGGTGCGGTTTGTCTTGGGCTTTGACGGGGCCGTGGGCGCGTTATTTTGGGGAAACGCCCCAACGAATCCTGCGCAACCGGAGCGGGCTGGAGCGGGTTACAGGGTAACAAGCGCAATGACCAGTTGATGCGCCATAGCGCTGGCCCGACAACCGTTTGGGTAGACGACTGCGTCCTCCGCGACTACAGAAAGCGATCCCCCGGCTTCGGCACACGCTTCCCCTAACTTGCCCGGATGGCGATGCGTTTCCTGGGTACCTGGGTCCCTGGAATCGTGCATAGCAAGGTGTCCATAGCTTCGGTCGCGTATTCGAGCACAACACGGCCATCGGCTTCCACCACAGGTAGCGGCCGCGCCGAAAAGTCGAGCCAACGCACATCCACACGCCCCTGGAGCGATCTCCGCTTCCGCCTGACATGCTCGTGAAGCGTGTTCCGCTGCGCCGGAGTCAGTCCATATTCGCCCTGCGTGCCAAAGCCGCTTCCACGCGGAATAAACGGAAGAATATTGAGTTGCCGTACGCGCTCGGCTACGCAGAAGTCTGCCATCCAGTCGACCACCCATTCGCCGTCAGCCACGATCGTCGTTTGTATCGCCGTCGGAATTCCCTCATCGAGCAGACGGCGCACATGTCCGATTGCCAGATCGAACGCCGCGCGCCCGACCAGTGCGTCGTGCCGCGCACGATCGCCATGCAGGCTCACCCTGACGCGCGTGCCTGCCATGCGCAAAGCAGGCAACAGCGCCTCAGGCAAGGCGATACCGTTTGTCGTGAGCCTCGAACCCGAGCCGCGCGCAGCGACATGCGCGACCAGTTCCGGCAGCGCCGGATGAATGGTCGGCTCGCCGCCGCAGAAGTGAATAACCCGCACGCCCTGTTCGGCCAGCCAGTCGAGACGCTGCATGAGCACCGATGAAGGCGGATGCGCGCCGTCGGGCGGAGCGAGGCAAAAGCCGCAACGCGCATTGCAGTAGCGCGTGACCCTGAAGCAGATCATGGACGGCAGGTGCAGGTGCAGGTTCATGGCGATGGATCACCGAGGCGGCGCTCAGCGCTCGCGGCTCTCTCTGAGCATGTTGCAAAACAGTGCGCCCTGCTCGAGCGCATCGTCAAGTGCAACATGGCGATGCGGCACGTCGTCAAACCAGCGCTTGGGCATCGCGCTCTTCGTGCTGCGGCGATACTCCCTGCGCAGAAGCATCATGGCCATGGTCTTGATGTCGAGCGCGGAAAAGCTGAAAGGACTTCGCCCCACAAACCGCATCATGTACCAGTACACGAACATAAAATCAAAGGCTGCCGGATATCCGACGAACACGGGTAGCCCCGGTAGCGACTCGAGCCACGCGACATACTCGGTCATCGCTGATTGCGGGGGCTGCTGATTCGTCCGCGATGCTTCCCAGGCCTCGGGATGTTCGCGCCACCACGCGAGCGTGTCGGGATGGCCGCTCGCACCTGGTAGCAATTCGAGGTTGGCAGAAAACGTGCCATGCAGCACCTTGTCGGCGCCGTATGCCGCCGACGCGAAACTCAACATCGAATGCGGCCCGGGAATTGGACCGTCGACCTCGACGTCGGTGCTGACATAGACTTCGGTTCTGGTTTTGCCGCTCATCGGATGCTTGTCTCATTGGTGTCTGCAACATGATCGCGCAACCAGCGCGCGACGGTAGCGCTCCCGCGCTTGGCGAGCGCGGTGTTCCAGTCTTTGCAGCGCGGCGGCGGCAATAAACGTGAGATGCTCGATTGAGCAAGCAACTGCGCATAGCGCGCCGCCTCACGATCGCCTGGCGCGTTCGCGTCGAAGCCCAGCCACACCGCACGCTGTGCGCAGACCTGCGGCAACCACGAAGCCCAGCGGCCGATGGTGGCGACGCTGGGCCATCCGCATGTGGCGAGCGAAAGCGCATCGAAGATGCCTTCGACCAGAATGAGGTGTCTCGCATGCCAGCCTTCGCCGACGTTGGCCACGCCGCCACCGCGACCGACCGTCAGCATCTTGTTTTGGCCGCGCAAGGTCGTAAGATAGCGGCCGTGAACCGCAGTGAGCGCTCCCTCGCAGTCATACAAGCCGATCAGGACCGCGGCGCGGCCGTCCCAGTCGGGATCAAAGCGCATGCCGGCCGCGTCGGCGACGGCGAGCGGAATGCCGCGACGCTCGACGTATGCCTCGCCCGGCGTGGCGGCGAGCGGCGCAGCTCGCGCAATGCGCTCGTCCGGTAAATCACCGGAGCGCGGCATCCGCAGGCTATCGACGAATCCAGACTGGGCCATGTGCGTTGGCGTGCCACTGCCCACGTGCAAACGGCTCCGGCCGCTCTCTTGATTGGGTCGCATACAGCGTTCGACCAAATGCACCACTATGCATTTAACGAATTCCGATACACGTCTTGCGTCTTGATGTATCAGTGTATGCGCACGAGGCTGCTCTTGCCACAAAGCCTTGTCGGATTGACCGCCTCACAGAGGCTGCCAAACATATGTTCGCATCGCCAACAAACGACCGTTCAACTCGCCGCTGGAGACGCGAATCCATCCTGGAGCGAGTCGGACTGGCTCGACAAGGTGCACGGAAGAACACCGATGCCACAGAAGGGCTGCTCCATCGCGGCGATGTGTGCGTCAGCTTGCAGCATGCGGATGATTGCGCCCGAACCCGTTGATCCAGGCGGTGAGGAAATCAACACAGCGCTTGACGCCCTGACCACCTGGCGCGAAATGACTGAACGTTCCAACACCATGCTCGATGAGGAACGCATCACGCTCGAGATGTGGTAGATCCGGCGCGGCGGGCAGCAATAGCGCGCAGAAGTCCGCACGCTGAAGATCGACACGAAGCGAGTCATGGTAGATGTGCGCGGATTCCATCGCTTCGAGCACGTTCTCGCGGTACCTTCGATATTTGGCGTCCAGCACCAGAAATGAACATGCGCCTTCTCCCCTGAGCACAAATACGATGTCAGGAATACGCGAACGCGACAAACTCCACCCCTGCCGGCCGGCCTCCGGGTAGCTCGACCGGAAGTTCGCCTGAAAGTGCGCCTCGAGCAACCTGCCGTCCGCAAGCGTCAACTCATAGGACTCGGCAGCACTCACGATACCTGAGCGCAAGATCCGCCATGCAGACTGGCCTACTGATTGCGCGACCCTGCCAAGCAAATGGGCGAAGCACCATGTTTCATACACGCCCCAAGTCGGACTGACATACAGCGGGCTCTGATCGTTCGTGCCATCCACGCCTCGCAGCAAAGCCCGGTTGCCTTGTCGATACGCGCTGCTGTAGAGGGGCTGTGCCGAGATTTGCGTCAGGCTGGCGGCCGACGTTTCCAACCGCGAAGCGCTGGAAAACGGCTCCTGTGCCAATAGCGGCTTCAGTTCTCGTAACAATCCGGAAAGAAAGCGGACTCGTCGTGGCCGTCGAAGCTGTTGCTCTGCTATGTCACCCTCCAGCCGGCTATCCTGCACTGAGTCCAGAAGGTCGGTAATGCGCGTTTCCAGTCGAATGGCGAGCGCTTTCAGTGCGCGATTGGCGGGTGTGTCGAAAGTCTGCACGGCCGTTGGCGTGGCGACCTGCAGAGAATCGAGAGGCGCGGTGTCGACAGCTCGTCTCGCGACGACCGCGGCGATGCGCGGCTCGCGCAGCGCAAGTGGATGAAGACGTTTCGCGCGCGAAAGAGGAATCCGGTGCTCGCCATAAAGTATCGAGCGGTGCGGCATGCGACAAATCGCGCGAAGACTTCGGAGGAAACCGGGCGCATAGCGCTTCAGCCGGGCCAGTAGAACCAGCCGTTCGAATGCATGCGTGCCAAACTCGCTTCCAAATGTCGTCGTGGCACTCGAGATTCCGAGCAGGAGCGCCGCCCGGAACGCGCGAATCTCATCGATCATCGCATCGAACTGCTCATCAATCATCTTGCTGATCGACGGTCCGACAACGGCATGGAAAGCAATTTCATTGTCCTGATCAATCGCCACGACGATTTCGACGCGTCCCGCGAAGAATGTCGGCGTCCACGCGAACCGGCCGTGCTCGTCTTGCCGAACCTCCACGTCATCGATGAACAATCTCGCGTGCCGCGCATTCACAATTTCAATCTGACATGGTTCGCATTCCCGCAGTCCGACGATGAGAGACCCTGCTGCATAGGTCGCCGTGGGCGTCTGGTCGCCAGGCAAAGAAACTTTCAGGAGCACACCGTTGGACTGCGCATCTTCGAAGCTCATCGCCAGAATCTGGCCGTGCCAGTCTCTTTCAGATCGACCAACAGTGCAGCAACCTTGTTCGCACAACGCTTCAGATCCTTCTTGAGCAGCGCCGCTTGCGTCGACGTGAGGGCCTGATGAAATCTCTCGGTGCTCTCGCCTCGCAGCTTTGGCAGGACTCTCGCGTAGATGACCGCGTCGAGCGCATCGCGCTCCGCCGCACCGGCCTCGATAGCGAGCTTCATATAACTGAGCACGTCCTCGATGGTGCGCCAGCCAAAGTGCAGCCGGACAGGGGCGAGCGCTTCACTCAGCTCCGCAAGCAGTTCGCGCAAGGAGTTCTGCAAGCCCGAAGACAATTCGAATCGATTCCAGCCCGGAAAGGCATCGACACTGATGTTCCAGAATTCCAGTGTGAATGCACGGTCTAGCACTTTGTCCGATAGGCCATGCGTGGTCTCGTCCATGTTCAGCGTTCCGATAACCGCGAGATTGGCAGGATATTGGATACGTTGTGGCACATCCGTTGCATCCTCAGGCAATTCGTGCAGATCGATCCAACCACGTGTCTCCATGGCGGACAGAAGCGGCGCGAGGTACTGCTCCGGATGCGACAGATTCAATTCGTCGAGTATGACCACATAGGGCCGCTCAGGGTCCTGTGCGGCGCGCAGGAACAGTTCCAGAAAGGGGGCCGAACAGTACTGTTGGCTCAGGGGGCTAACGTAGCCGAAAAGTGGCGTTGGATCGAACCAGCCCGGTTGAACCGGGATGACACGGACGCGCTCCGATTGCGCGTCTTCGCCTCCGCATAGTGCCGCACCATAGTTCAATGCGAGCTGGGTTTTTCCGGAGCCGGAGATTCCAGTTAGTACGGCGAAGTGCCGTACGGGATGAGACCAAAGCCCGACGTGAAGTTGACGAACGAGATCGTTCGGAAACAGAAACTTCCCACCGTTGATCGTTTCCAGCGTCAGTGCGATCTCGGCAAAAGCTGGGACTTTCACTACGGCGCCAGTAGTCTCGAGCATCGGCGTTACCGGCGCTGAAGCGAGCGACAGCGATTCGAGGGGCCAAGTGATCTTGCCAGCCCACACGTTCCCTCGTTCCGTCAGCACACACCTGTTCGAAGCATCCTGCGCGACGACATCGAGGCTGACAAGCCAGGCGATGATCGAGCGCGGCATAAAGTCCGAAGTCCAGCCCGGATTGACGTGCTTGACGGTCTTGACCAGATCCACGAGTGGCAAGGGACCTTCCTGAAGCGCCTTGATAGCATGGTCTATGCCGAGAATACGCGTGAGCAGATGATCGACGAACTCGTCGGGGTCGCGCGTGTCGAGCAGATTGAAACCACGCCGGTTCAGGCGGTATTCGTTCCCCTCACGGACACAAAGATCAAATTCCCGGGTAATCGTGCTGATGGTCGTACTGACGCTGCTTTCCGATAAGTTGGCATTGCTGCGCCTGACTTCGTCGGCCAGTTCCTCTCTGGTCAGGCCGTCCTTCAAGATCTGGACGAATTCGAGCAACGTGCCAAAGTAGCCCTTGAGCGCAGTTAGTCCCTTGCGCCGCAGTGGTGCCGGCAGCGGCCGCAGACTGGTCGAAGTCGGAGTGGAATCTCCCGAAGAAGCATTCGTCTCGGTTTGCGCATCGTCGGCTATGTGTTGATACAAGTACCACGGCAATGACAAGCGCTCGAGATCGCCATCGGTCTTGTTGGGATCGATCGGACCGAGCACTTCGTCTATGCGCCGTCTGATGGTGAGATGCGCGTGAATGGCATGATCGCTCGACGCTCCGCCCATCGAACGATGAAGGACCTTGAGGGCCCCCGTATCCGCGACTGTTGTTAAATGCTGCGGGAAACGTGCGCACAACACTCGATTGAGTTTGAGACGGGCGACGCGACCGCACTTCTCGCCCAAGCGTTGCTCCAGTTCCCCGTACAACGCGGTCAGATGCGTCTCGATCTGAGCGTCGTCCGAGGGGAGCGCAGCGCTGTAGGCGTGGCTGAACCATTCGCGAAACGCTGAATCCTCGAGCGCGGGCCCCACTTTGACACTACCCATGCCCGTCGCCGAAACGGACTCGTCGCTCCAGAGGGCTTCGAGAAAATCTTTATCGGAAAAGTCAGCCGTCGTCGCCGCGGCGACTCTTGCCAGGTGCGCGCGAAGGCGCGGATACCACGCCTTCGCCTCGCTCGCCGACTCCGCCAGCGTTGCGGCAATTGCTTCTGTCAGCGCCTCGTCGGAACTTAGGTCCTGTGTTTTTTCTCTCATATCGAAAGCCTGCAATCTTGCGTTGGGCTGACGTGCTCGAAGGCACCGGGGTCGAAGTGTGCATGCTATCCCGAAGAGGGTGGTCGCGCGCGGCACCTCGCTGTCATATCTACCCTGATACCAGAATCGATGTTGCGGTGATAGGCCGATCAGACGGCAGCCGGTCATGAGCGGTCATCGGAAAGTATTTGCCGAAGCAGTCATTCGGCAGTGTTGACCTGCGCAAACAATAGACGCTAGGATTAACGCTATGCCTATTCTCAGCCACTTCCTCTCTTTGCTGGTTCACGCATGTTGTCAGGACATGCCAGGAGGGCGCTGCGTCTAGCGATCTAGCGACACGTTGAATCAATCGCCTTCTGGCCGCCCGTTGAGAAACCGGCGGCCTTTTGTTTTGTCCCAATCCTTTCTGGACGGAGAATTCGATGCCGCTCGTGCTATATGACACCTGGTCGCGCACGGTGCGCCCGTTCAAATCAATCCATGCCGGCACAGTTGGTATGTATTGCTGCGGCCCCACCGTCTATGACTATGCCCATATCGGCAATCTGAGAACCTATGTGTTCGAGGACCTCCTGCGCCGCACGCTGATTCGCAACGGATATGAGGTTCGGCATGTCGTCAATATCACCGACGTCGGGCATTTGACTTCGGATGCTGACGAAGGCGAAGACAAAATGGAAAAAGGCAGCCGGCGTGCCGGAGAGTCTGCGTGGGTCATCGCGCGGCGCTACACCGACGCCTTCGTCACGGACTGGCGAGCGCTTCACCTGTTGGAGCCGACTGTTTGGTGCCGCGCGACCGATCACATCGCGGAACAGATCGAGTTCATCGGCGAACTCGAACGGGCGGGCTACGTGTATCGGACCGGTGACGGTTTGTATTTCGACACCAGCAAGCAGGACGATTATGGCTTCCTGGCCCGGCTCGATCGCACCGGCCTTCAGGCAGGCAAGCGCGTCGCAGTGGGCAGCAAGAAGAGCAATACGGATTTCGCATTGTGGAAGTTTGCTCCGGCTGGCACCACGCGCCAGATGGAATGGGATAGCCCATGGGGCCGGGGATTTCCAGGCTGGCATATCGAGTGCTCGGCCATGGCGGCGAAATACCTTGGCAACTGGTTCGATCTTCACTGCGGCGGTGAAGACCATATTGCAGTCCATCATAGCAATGAGATTGCGCAGACTCAGGCGGCACGCGGTACGCGGCTCGCGAACTTCTGGATGCACGGACACTTTCTGACGCTTGATGCCAACGCAAAGATGTCCAAGTCGAGCGGCGACTTCATTCGTCTCCAGACCCTGCGTAGCGGCAATATTGATCCGGTCGCGTTTCGTTACCTGTGCCTGACAGCCCACTACCGAAGCAAGCTGCATTTCAGCTGGGCGTCGCTTGATGCGGCGCAGACGGCTTTGAACCGGCTGAGGCACCTCTATTCGAGCTGGCCGGAAGGGGGGCGTGTCGACCCTGACTTCGCCGCACGCTTCGACGCGGAAGTGAACGAAGACCTGAATCTGCCGCGGGCGCTGGCCGTGCTGTGGCAACTCGTCAAGCGTCCTCTGCCCCCCGCGATCTTGCGAGCCACCGTGGACAGCTTCGATTCGGTGCTAGGTCTCGGGCTTCGCAACTGGAAGCCGCTTGTGTCTGATATTCCGGAAGACGTCCGGGCCTTGCTTGGCGAGCGCGAGCAGGCCAGAGCGGTAAGGGACTGGGCAAAATCCGATGCAATGCGGGACGCGTTGAACGCGCGGGGCTGGCGAGTCGAGGACAGCAAAGAAGGGCAGCGCCTAATCGGAATCCCCGCAGACTCGGCAGATATCAGGCACGATTGATGACTGAATTGGCGTCATCTGAGCGTCTGGTCTGCATAGGGATCGGCTGACCGCCTGAGGTTGAACAGAGCCTCCGCTGAAGCCCGCAAAAGAAAACCGCCGCGCAATTGCGCGGCGGCCTCCACCAAAAACCTGCCAGACGTGGCAACCTCGCGGAAAATCAGCCAAGCCCGCCCATCATCAGGTACTTCGTTTCAAGGTACTCATCGAGCCCGTACTTCGAGCCTTCGCGCCCGAGCCCCGACTCCTTCACGCCGCCAAACGGCGCGACTTCCGTCGAGAGAATGCCTTCGTTGATGCCCACCATGCCGCTTTCCAGCGCGCCCGCGACGCGCCACACGCGCCCAATATCGCGCGCATAGAAGTACGCGGAAAGCCCGAACTCCGTATCGTTCGCCGCCTGGATCGCTTCCTCTTCGGTCTCGAAGCGGAACACCGCCGCCACGGGCCCGAACGTCTCCTCATGCGCGAGCATCATGCCGCCGTGCGCGCCCGTAATGACCGTGGGCTCGTAAAACGTGCCGCCCAGCGCATGCGCGCGGCCGCCGCACACAATGGCGCCACCTTTCTCGAGCGCGTCGCTCACGTGCGCCTCGACCTTGCGCAGCGCGGCGCCGTTGATGAGCGGCCCTTGCGTGGCGCCGGGCTCCATGCCGCCCGCCACACGCAGCGCGCGCACCGCCTTCACGAGTTTCTCGACAAACGCGTCGTGCACGCCGGCCTGCACGTAGAAGCGGTTCACGCATACGCAGGTCTGCCCCGTGTTGCGGAATTTCGAGGCCATCGCGCCTTCCACGGCAGCGTCGAGATCGGCGTCGTCGAATACGATAAAAGGCGCATTGCCGCCCAGTTCGAGCGAGACTTTCTTCACCGTATCGGCGGCGGCGCGCATGAGCAGCTTGCCCACGCGCGTCGACCCCGTGAACGAGATCTTGCGCACGGCCTTCGAGGCCATGAGCGTGTCGCCAATGGCCGGTGCATCGCCCGACACGACGTTGAACACACCGCGCGGAATGCCCGCCTCGAGCGCCAGTTCGGCGAGCGCGAACGCCGAAAGCGGCGTCTCCTCCGAAGGCTTGAGCACCATCGTGCAACCCGCAGCGAGCGCGGGGCCAGCCTTGCGCGTGACCATGGCGAGCGGGAAATTCCATGGCGTGATCGCGCCGACCACACCCACGGCCTCCTTCGTCACGACGATGCGCGCGCCCTTCTTCGGCGCGGGAATCACGTCGCCGTAGGCACGGCGCGCTTCCTCCGCGAACCACGTGAGAAAGCTCGCCGCGTAGGCCACTTCACCCAGCGCTTCCGCATAGGGCTTGCCCTGCTCGGCCGTCATGATGCGCGCGAGGTCTTCGCGATGCACCTGCATCAGCTCGCCCCAGCGGCGCACCTTCGCGCTGCGCTCCGCCGCCGTGGCGTCGCGCCACGCGGGGAACGCGTGCGACGCCGCCGCCACGGCCTGCAGCGCTTCGCGCGCACCGGCGCGGGCCACTTGTGCGAGCGGCGCGCCCGTGGCCGGGTCGACGACCGCATAGGTCGCTTCGCTTGCGACCCACTCGCCGTCGATGAAGCTCGACGTGCGCCACAGGCGCGTTTCCTTGAGGCCTTCGATCATGCTGCGATCTCCAGGCGTCGCGCCGCGCGCGGCACACGCGGAATGCGCGCGCTCACGTAGTCGTTGATCACGTCGCACGGCGTATAGTTGCGCTCGAGTTCGTAAAGCTCGTCGGCGCTCAGTTGCGTGTCGAGCGCGGCGAGCGCGCTCTCGAACTGCGCGACGGTGTCCGCGCCCACGAGCATCGACGAAATACCCGCGCGCCCCAGCACCCACGCCTGCGCGATCTGCGCGCTCGACACGCCGCGCGCCGAAGCGACTTCCGCCACCGAACGCGCGATATTGCGTGAGGCTTCGTCGTCGTACATTTGCACGGTGAAGAAGTCGGTCTGGTTGCGCACCGACTTCGCGTCGCCGGAAAGCAGGCCGCGTGCGAGCGGGCTGAACACCGAAACGCCTACGCCCTGGTCCTGGCAGAACGGAATCATCTCGCGCTCTTCTTCGCGATACGCGCAGTTCAGCTGCAACTGCATATTGATTGGTCGTGCGAAGTTATAGCGCTCGCACGCCTGCAGAATCTTGGCGAACTGCCACGTGAACATCGTCGAAACGCCGATATAACGCGCCTTGCCCGCGCGCACGATGTCGTTGAGCGCATCCATGGTTTCCTCGACAGGCGTGTTCACGTCGAAGTAATGCAGCATGTAGATGTCGACGTAGTCGGTTTGCAGCCGGCGCAGCGACCCGTCTATGCCTTCCATGATGTGCTTGCGCGAATGCCCCTGGTTATTCACGCCATTGCCGATCGGATAGCCGACCTTGGTCGTGAGCACGAGTTCGTCGCGCTTCGCGAGGCGCCGCACGATGCGCCCCACCACTTCCTCGCCCACGCCCGTCGAATAAAAGTCCGCGAGGTCGATGAAGTTCACGCCCGCTTCGAGCGCGCGGCGCACGATCGGCTCGCTCTGCTCTTCGTTGTAAATCCACGGCTTCCAGTCGGGCGTGCCCATGTTCATCGTGCCGAGGCACAGGCGCGACACCTTCAGGCCGGAGCGGCCAAGTTGCACGTATTGCATCGTAGTCACCTGTAACGATTTGCGCGGCTCAGGCCGCCTTGGCCTTCGGGGTGTAGAACGGATTGCTGATCTGATCCTTGATCTTCGCAATCTCGTCGAGCTTGGGCAGGCCGTTCATCGCGGCGCGGATGGCTGTTTTGCAGGCCACGTAGTTGTTCTCGTACACGGCGTCGAGGTCGTCGCACGACCAGTTCACCCAGTTCGCCGTGACGACGCACCATTCGTTTTCCGCTTGCGGCGGCAGCGTGCCGTCGAGCATCGCTTCCGTCACGGCCTTCGCAATGGCCGCTTGCGACGCGCCCCACGTGGCGTTGCCGTGCAGGTCGCCGCGAATGTCGGCCTTGTTCACGTAGAGCGTGGCGGGCTTGACCGGCACGTTGGGCTGCGCCACCACCATGAACGGCACGTGGCCTTGCGAAGGCGACGACAAGCTGTTCGTAAACGCCTGCCCCACGGGGCCGTTGCGCGGGCCGATCATGATGTTGATGTGAGCAGCGTTTACGCCTGGTCCAGCGAAACCTTCGCCGATATAGACTTGCAGGTCTTTCATGTTTGACTCCGTCTCCTGTGTCGTGAGTTCGAATTGGCCAGCCGCATTCCAGCACACGCCGCAAGCGCTCAAAAGCTATGAAATCTCATGGGGGCATGACGCGCAGTCATCGCTCGTACCTGAGTCATTCGCGCGCTGAAAGTGGCATGAGATCAGGTAATGCATCGATGACTATTCGTGGCTTTCGCAACCCGAAATGCCACGGCTAGACTCTGGTCGGATCGATTCGAAAAGCACGGCCCATCGTGCCTATAAAACTGGAGACGACATGAGACGTATCACGCTGGCAGGCGTACGTATTGCCGCCGCCCTCGCGCTGACCAGCGCGGCCACGAGCAGCTTTGCCGCCCCCGGCTGGTGCGAGGCAGGCAAAACCGTGAAGCTCGCGCAAATCACCTGGGAAAGCGGCGCACTGATGACCGAAATGGTGCGCACGGTGCTGGAGAAGGGTTACGGCTGCAAGACCGAAGTCGTGCCCGGCGCCACGGCCGCCACCGAAACGGCGCTCACGAAAAACGACCTGCAGGTGTGGGCCGAGCACTGGACGGGCCGCAGCCCCATCGTCGCGCGCGGTTTGCAGGACGGCAGCGTGAAGCTCGTGGGCGAACTGATTCCCGGCGGCGACAAGGAAGGCTGGTACGTCCCCGACTACGTGATCAACGGCGACCCGAAGCGCGGCATCAAGCCCATGGCGCCGCAACTGCGCTCCGTCGCGCAACTGCCGCAGTACAAATCCCTCTTCACCGACGACGAAGAACCCGGCAAGGGCCGCTTCTACAACTGCCCGGCGGGCTGGGACTGCGAGCGCTTCAACAATCGCCTGCTCACGGCCTACAAGCTCGGCGACGACTACACGAACTTCCGCCCCGGCACCGGCGGCGCGCTCGACGCGGCCATCGCCTCCGCCTACGAGCGCGGCAAGCCCATTCTCTTCTACTACTGGCAGCCCGCCGGCCTGATGGCGAAGTACCGCTTCGTGCAACTGGAGAGTGCGCCGTATTCCGACGCCTGCTGGAACACCATCGCCGACCCGAAGGGCACGCCGTGCGCTTCCGCATTCAAGGTGTCGCATCTGAAGGTCGCGGTCTCTACGCCCTTCTACGATGCGCAACCCGACGCGGTGGCGTTCTTCGGCAAGGTCAGCTTGCCGCTCGCGCTCGACGAGCAACTGGTCCAGCAAATGCACGACAAGAAGCTCGACGCCTCCACGGTCGCGCGCACGTTCTTCGAGCAGCATCCGGAAATCTGGAAGCAATGGGTCACGCCGGAAGTCGCGGCGCGCGTGCAGGCTGGCCTGCGCACGTAAGCCACATAAGCCACGAAACCGGCCGCAAGACGGTACGCATCACATGACACACGCAGAATGAGGCTCACTATGGGATCTCCCTTTCTTCACCTCTCGATCGCCGACTGGGTCAACGACCAGGTCGCCGCGTTCGTGCAACGCTACGGCGACGCGTTCCACAACTTCAGCGTGCTCATGCTGCGCGACCTGCTCGTGCCGCTCGAAGGCCTGTTGCGCGCCACGCCGCCCATTGTCGTGCTCGCGGCCGTGGGCCTGCTCGGCTGGCATGCGTCGCGGCGCATCGGCGTGGCGCTGCTGTTCGTCGTCCTGCTCTGGCTGATCGGCTGCTTCGGGCTGTGGGACAAGCTCATGCAGACTTTCGCGCTGATGGTGGTCGCCACGCTCATCTCGGTCATGCTCGGCGTGCCGCTCGGCATTCTCGCGGCTTCGAGCAGCGGGCTGCGCCGCGTGCTGCTGCCGGTGCTCGACGTGATGCAAACGCTGCCGAGCTTCGTGTACCTCATCCCGGTGCTCATGCTGTTCGGCCTCGGCAAGGTGCCCGCCATTCTCGCCACGGTCGTCTACGCGCTGCCGCCGCTCATTCGCTTGACCGATCTCGGCATTCGCCACGTGGATGGGGAAATCGTCGAGGCCGCGCGCGCGTTCGGCACCACGCGCATGCAATTGCTCTTTGGTGTGCAGTTGCCGCTCGCGCGGCCCAGCATCATGGCCGGTATCAACCAGACCACGATGATGGCGCTTTCCATGGTCGTGATCGCCTCGATGATCGGTTCGCGCGGTCTTGGCGAAGACGTGCTCGCGGGCATTCAAACGCTCGATGTGGGCAAGGGCACGCAGGCGGGCGTCGCGATCGTGATTCTCGCGATCGTGATCGACCGCATCAGCCAGGGCTATGGCCAGGGCCGGCGCACACGCGGCCTCGCGCGCAAGCAGAAGCAGCCCTCGCGCATTCCGTTTCGCCGCGTTCGCGAGCAGGAAAGCGACAGCGCGCAAGCAGCCAAGGCCAGCGACCTGGCGAGCCAGCCGGCCAAATAACGAACGCGAAGGCACAAGCGCCGGCACAATGGAAGCGATCCGGCCGGCGCATCCCGCATACGCAATGAGCATGGAATGAGGTAACGATCATGAGCGGCATCGAAGTCAAGAATGTCTACAAGATCTTCGGCACACGCGACGCAAGCCAGCGCGCGCTCGACCTGCTGCGCGGCGGCGCGGGCAAGGCCGAGGTCCTCGAAAAGACGCGCTGCAACGTGGGCCTGAACGACGTGAGCCTGTCGATCGGCTCTGGCCAGATCTTCGTGATCATGGGCCTTTCGGGCTCGGGCAAGTCCACGCTGGTGCGCCACTTCAACCGGCTCATCGAGCCGACCGTGGGCGAGATCCTGATCGACGGCAAGGACGTGCTCAAACTCTCCGACAACGGCCTGCGCAATCTGCGCCGTTACGGCGTGAGCATGGTGTTCCAGAGCTTCGGACTCCTGCCTCACCAGACGGTGCTCAACAATGCCGCGTATGCGCTCGCCACGCGCGGCGAAAAGAAGGCAGCAGCGCAGGCAAGCGCACGCGAATGGCTCGGCAAGGTCGGTCTTTCGGGTTATGCCGACCACTACCCCGACGAGCTTTCTGGCGGCATGCGCCAGCGCGTGGGCCTCGCCCGCGCACTCGCCGCGAACACCGACGTGCTGCTCATGGACGAAGCGTTCTCGGCACTCGATCCGCTCATTCGCACCGAAATGCAGGACCAGCTGCTCGAACTCCAGGCCACGCTCAAGAAAACGATCGTGTTCATCACGCACGATCTCGACGAAGCGCTGCGCATAGGCAACCAGATCGCCATTCTGCGCGACGGCCGCCTGATCCAGTGCGGCACCCCCGACGACATCCTGCACCGCCCCGCCGACGACTACGTGCGGCGCTTCGTCGAGCGCCGCGCCGGGACCACGCACTAAGCCGTAGATGCGGGCGCTCATCGGCCTGCTGGGCGGCTATACGATCCTCGTTTGCGGGAACAGCCTTCTCACGACGCTGATCTCGCTGCGCATGCTGCACGGCGAGCAGACCGCGCTCGCCGTCGGCCTCGTGCAATCGTGCTACTACGTCGGCTTTATCGTCGGCGCGCTGGGGCTCGGCCCGATCGTTGGGCGCATCGGGCCGCAACGCGCCTTCATCGGCTTCGGCGCGCTCGCCGCGCTGGCGGCGCTCGGCTATCTCTCCTTTGATTCCCCTGACGTTTGGGCCGTGCTGCGGCTCATTACCGGCTTCAGCATGGTGGGCGTGTTCACGTCGATCGAAAGCGGCGTGAACGGCGCCGTGCCGAACGAGCGGCGCGGGCGCGCGTTCGCGCTCTATCTCGTGCTCACGTATCTCGGTGTGAGCGCCGGGCAGTTCCTGCTGGGGCTCGGCGCGCCCGGCGGCATTTTCGAGCACGCGCTGGTGAACGGCCTGTTCGTGGTCGCGCTCATTCCCGTGGCGTTGATCGGCGAATGGCAATCGGCCGAAGGCACCCTGCCCGCGGCCGCAGCCAGGCCGCCGGACTCCGCGCTCGCCACGCCCAAGCGCCCCACGCTGCTGCTCGACGGCCTGCGCGAGTTGCATCGCGTCGCGCCGCGCAGCGTGCCGGCCTGCATTGGCGCGGGGCTGCTTTCCAGTGCGTTCTATGCGCTCACGCCGGTGTATCTCGCGCGCATCGGTTATCCGCCTGGCAGTATTTCGCGCGCCATGGGTGTCGTGCTGATCGGCGCACTGCTTTCGCAGTGGCCCGTGGGGCGGCTCTCCGACCGCCTCGGGCGACGCGCCACGCTCGGCCTGATCTCGCTTGTCTCCGCGTGCGCGGCCGCGGCGCTCGCCGTCCTGCGCGCGCCCGCTTTCGTCGATACGCTGCTCTTTCTCTATGTCGCGCTCACCTTCACGCTGTACGGCGTAATCGTCTCCGACGTGAACGACCGGGTCGATCAGTCGCGGCGCGTGCAGACGAGCGCGACGCTGCTGCTCGTCTTCTCGCTCGGCGGCGCGGCCGGTCCTACCGTCGCTTCGTTGTTCATGCGTCTTTTGGGAGCGGGCGGGCTTTACGTGTTCGCGCTCGTCGTCACGCTTGCGCTGGCCGCACTCTCACGCGCGCGGGGCGCCTGATTGGCGGTGCGGGCCGGTATACTGCGTCGTTTGCATGAGGCGTCATTTCGAGATGGCGCCTGGAGCGAGGAGACGACCTTGAAGCGAAAGATGCCGGCGCTGAACGCCCTGAAGGCGTTCGAGGCGGCAGGCACGAGCGGCAGCTTCACCCGCGCCGCCGAGCAGCTGAACGTGACGCAGAGCGCGGTGAGCCGCCAGGTGCGCCAGTTGGAGGAACAGCTTGGCGAGGCGCTGCTCGAGCGCCATCACCACCGGCTCGAACTGACCGATGCCGGGCGCGCGCTGCTGCGCACGCTCCAGCAGTCGTTCGACCGCATCGAGTTGACGGTGCGCACGATCCAGCAGAAAAGCGACCTGAACCGCCTGCGCGTGAATGCGCCGCCCACCTTCGCGAGCCGCTGGCTCGTGCCGCGCCTCACGCGGCTGCGCGCGCGCCATCCCGAACTGGAGCTGAGCCTCACCACGCATCTGCAGGACAGTCTGGCCGATTCCACGGCGCTGGACTGCGCGATCCGCTTTGGCGATGGCGAATGGGAAGGCCTCGACAGCTCGCTGCTGATGCACGAGTCGCACATTGCCGTGTGCTCGCCCGCGCTGCTCGCTCATGGGCCCGTCGACCTCACGCAGCAAACCTTGTTGCACGTGCTCGCGGGCGACAACCAGCGCTATCTCACGTGGCGGCACTGGCTCGACGCCGCGCGTATCGAGGACGTGGACACCTCGGGCGGCTACGAATTCGACCTGCTCGATCACGCGATCCGCGCGGCCATCGAAGGGCTCGGCGTGACGATGGCCGACCGCCACATGATCGAGCACGAGCTGGCCCAAGGCCTGCTCGCGCCCGTGCGCGACATCCACGTGGACGGCCGCCAGTCATACTGGTTCGTCGTGCGGCCCGAACAAAAGGCTTCGAAGCCGCTCAAGCTTTTCCGGCAGTGGCTTCAGGACGAAATCGCCGCCATGCGCTGACGGCCCTGCGCGACGGCCTTCGCGGCAATCGCCTGATCCGCGTCTTCCAGAATCAGATCCGCGCCCTTTTCCGCGACCATCATCGTGGGCGCGTTCGTGTTGCCCGATGTGATATTTGGAAAGATTGATGCATCGACCACGCGCAAGCCTTCGATGCCATGCACGCGCAGGCGCGCGTCCACGACCGCCGTGCGCGGGTCCGGCCCCATCGCGCAGGTGCCGCACAGGTGATAGATCGAGCCGCTTTGCTCGCGGAAGAACTTGAGCATGCTCGCGTCGTCGGTCACTTCGCCTGCGGGCGTCACCTCGGCAACGGTAATGTCCTGCAACGCGCGCGCCGTCATCAGCTTGCGCACGAGGCGGCTGCCTGCAATCGCCTCGTCGCGGTCCTTCTGCGTCGAGAGGTAGTTGCCGCGAATTTTCGGCGCGTCTTCCACGTTCGCCGAAGCGATCTCCACCGAGCCGCGGCTCGTGGGCCGACACGGATTGAAGCAGACGAGAAAGCCCGAGTACGGCTCCGGCGTGAGCTGCGCGCGATTTGACTTAGGAATCCGATACGACAGCGGATTGAAATACAGCTGCATGTTCGGGTGCGCCTCAGCTTCGCTGGTGCGGAAGAAGCCGCCCGACTGGTTCACGCTCATCGAGAACGGTCCCTTGCGCTGGAACACATACTGCAGGCCGAACTTGAGCTTGCCCGCCCAGCTGCTGAACGAGTCGTTGAGCGTCTTCACGCGCGAGCGATAGTAGAAGCTCACACACAGGTGATCCTGCAGGTTCTGCCCCACTGCAGGCAACTCGTGCACCACGTTAATGCCGTGCTTCGCAAGCAGCGCGCGCGGGCCCACGCCCGAAAGCTGCAGCAGCTTCGGCGAATCGACCGCGCCCGCCGCGACGATCACTTCGCGGTTCGCGTGGAACGTGCGCTTTACGCCCTGCTGAACGATCTCCACACCAACGGCGCGTTGCTTGCTCTCGTCGAACAGCACACGCGTGGCGCGCGCATGATGCTCGATCTTCAGGTTCGAGCGGTGCCCCGCGCGATGCAGATACGCCACGCTGCTCGAATCGCGCTTGCCGTCGCGCGTATTCACGTCGTAGATACCCACGCCTTCGAGCCGTGCGCCGTTGAAGTCGTCGTTGCGCTCGTAGCCCAGTTGCGTGCAGCCTTCGACAAACGTGCGGCAGACCGGATGCGCACCGTCCTTCATCGGCGTGATGCGCACCGGGCCGTTCGCGCCGTGCCACGGCGTATCGCCAAGCGGATGCGACTCGAGCTTGCGGAAGTACGGCAGCACTTCCTGGTACGACCAGCCCGCATTGCCCGCAGCGGCCCAGTCATCGTAGTCGCGCGCGGCGCCGCGCACGTAGATCATCGCGTTGATCGCGCCCGAGCCGCCCTGCACCTTGCCGCGCGGCGCGTAGATCTGCCGGTTGGCAAGCTCCGGCTCCGGCTCGCTGTAATACATCCAGTTGTACTGCTTGTTGTAGTACAGCTTGGCGAAGCCGATCGGGATCTTGAACCAGAACGAATCGTCAGGTCCGCCCGCTTCGAGCAGCAGCACCGAATGCCGGCCGGAAGCGGAAAGCCGCTCCGCGAGAATGCAGCCCGCCGAACCGGCGCCGACGATGATGTAGTCGTAGTTCATCTGTGTGCTCCGGCAGATCAGCCGCGTGCAGGCGAGGTGTCGCGCACGTCGGCGGGCTGGCTCGCCATCTGCAAATGCAGACGCTTGCCCGTATAGGGCGAGTGCGCACGCACAACGTCCATGTTGAGTTCGACGCCAAGGCCCGGTGCCTTCGACGGAATGATGTAGCCGTCTTCCCACTGAATGGGCTGCTTGAGCACTTGCGCGTGGAAACCGTCCCACGTGCCAATGCTTTCCTGAATCAGGAAGTTCGGCGTGCAGGCCGCCAGCTGAATGCTCGCCGCCGCGCCGATGGGCCCGTTGTACAGATGCGGCGCGATCTGCGCGTAGTGCACCTCAGCCAGCGTGGCGATCTTCTTCGCTTCGAGCAAGCCGCCCACGCGCGCCACGTTCAATTGCAGGATCGACGCACCGCCCGCCTGCAACAGCTTGTGGAATTCGTATTTCGTGGTGAGGCGCTCGCCCGTGGCAATGGGAATCGACGTGTGCTTCGCGACATTGGCGATGGCCTCTTCCTGCCCCGGCGGCACCGGCTCTTCGAACCACAGCGGGTCGTACTTTTCGAGCCGCTTCGCCAGCCGGATTGCCGAAGAAGGCACCATCTGGCCATGCGTGCCAAACAGCAGGTCGGCCTTGCTGCCAACCGCTTCACGCACCTTGCGGCAGAACGTTTCGCAGCGGTCGAGCACTTCCAGCGAGAGCTGGTGCCCCGAGTAGGCCGTGTACGGACCCGCCGGGTCGAACTTGACCGCGGTGAAGCCACGCTTCACGTTCTCGGCCGCGCATTGTGCAGCGAGGTCCGGGTCGTCGTAATCGTATTCGCCTTTCGCGTTCTTCGGGTACAGGTAGGTGTACGAACGAAGACGCTCGTTCACCATGCCGCCGAGCAGCGCGTGCACGGGCTGGTCCGCCGCCTTGCCGATGATGTCCCAGCACGCCATTTCGAGGCCGCTCACGATGCCCATCATCGTGAGGTCCGGGCGCTGCGTGAAGCCGCTCGAATACGCCTCGCGGAACAGGCGCTCGACACGATGCGGGTCGTGGTCGAGCAGATAGCGCGTGAAGACGTCTTCGATCGCGCGCACCATCACGTCGGGGTGGAACGTGGCGGAGTAGATTTCGCCCACGCCCTCGATGCCGCAATCCGTTTTCAACGTGACGAAGATCCAGTACATGCCGCCGAGATGCGGAGGGGGCACCGCAACGATGTGCGTTTCAATTGCAACGACTTTCATGGTTCAGGCTGTTTCAGGCAGGTTTGGAGTGGGTCATGCGCTTGAGCACGAGCGCAGCGATGCCGCCGAGCGTGCCGATGGCGGCCACATAGGCGAAATAGATCTGGTAGCCGAGCATGCCCGCGTAGTGCTCGGTGATATAGCCGTTCACGAGCGGCAGGAAGATGTCCGACGAATAGCCGATCAGCGAAACGAGACCGATGGCGAGGCCCGTTATGCGCATGGGAATGGCGCAGTAGTCGAGCAGCGTCCAGTAGAGGCCGCGAATCGCATACGTCATGAGCCCGATGAACAGCACGACCGCACCGAGCAACGCCATGTTGCGCAGCGCAGGCAACAGGATCAGGCCGATCAGCCCCGCGACGGCGAGAAACAGCGCCCAGATCAGCACACGCAGATTCGAGAGACGGTCGCCGAGAAAGCCGCCGCCAATGCCGCCGATGGGACGCATCCAGAGTTTCGCGGTGGTGACCATGCCGGCAGCCACGACGCTCATATGCATCTCGCCTTGCTGGAGATACGCGGAGAAGCTGTAGGTCGCCCAGAAGATCTGATAGCCGCAGAACACCACAGCAGCCATGAGCCAGAGTTGCGGAATCGAGGCGAGCGTCGCCAGATCGCGCCAAAGCGAGCCCCTGGCATTCGCTTCGGCCGACTTGCTTTCGGCCTGCGCGGGCGCGGGGTCCTTGAAGAAGCTCATCAACGCGCCAAGGCCGATACACGTGAACGAATACAGATAGATCACGTGGCGCAGGCCCGTTGCTTCACCGCGGCCCGAACCGGTCGCGGCTGCGAAGAGCGCGAGCGCCGCGGTGGCGAGCAGCGCCTCGACGAGCCCGCGTCCACCGTCGAGCAGTCCGAAGAAACGGCCTTGTTCATTCGCCGCTGCGATCATGCGCACGCGCTTGAGCACCGAGGCCCAGAACGTGAGGCCGGTGGTAATGCCCCAGCAGCAAAAGATCACGAGCAGCACATTGAACGAGGGCGCCGTGGAGTACCAAAGGCCCAACGCTCCGGTGCCGATGAGCGAGAAGCAGATCAACAGACGCGGCGCGACGCGGTCGGCGAGCCAGCCGCTTGGCAGATAGCACACGAAGAACACGATGCCGAGCACCGAGTAGAGATAGCCGAGCTGAGCGTTATCGATACGGAAAACGTCGAGCATCGTGGTCTGATAGACCTGACGCAGATACAGCAGCGGGTAGATGCCGCCCGCGGCGAGCACGAGCAGCAGCAATTGCACGTAGCGCTGCGTGGACCCAGACGCGGCGCTCGCAAGCGATGAGGTTTCGGCGCGCGGCGAGCCAGCCGCCGAATTGGGCTTTCCGATGGACTTCTGCAAGATTGTCTCCTGTCGACCGGAGTCAGCGATTTAACGCTTACTCTGGTCCCATGCAAGGCTGACGCCTTCGAGCGGGCGGTTGCCCGCGCGAGGCGCTATTTCTTCATTTGTGGCACCCGTGCAAGGGGCGCCGTTGTTGCAACGATTAATCAGTAACTCGAATGATCAGAACGGCATCACGACAAGGCGTGTTTGCGTGAATTCGAGCATGCCGTGCTTGCCGTCGTCGCCGCCGAGACCCGAGCGCTTCCAGCCAGCGTGATAACCCTGGTAGGGATCGGCAGGCGTGCGGTTCACGTACAGTTCACCGGCTTCGATCTCGTTCGCCACACGCATGGTCGAGCGGTAGCGCTCCGTAAAGAGCACCGACGAAAGGCCGAACTGGTGGTCGTTGGCCATGCGCAACGCGTCGTCGAGCGTCTCGTACGACAGCACCGGCAGCACCGGGCCGAAGATCTCTTCCTGCACGATCTCCATGTCCTGGCGGCAATGCGTGAGCAGCGTGGGTGGGTAGAAATGCCCCTTGCCTTCAGGCACGTAACCGCCCGTTTCGAGCTTCGCGCCTTCCGCCACCGCGCGTTCGACCATCGCGTGGATCGCCGAGCGAGCGCTGGCGCTCACGAGCGGACCCATACGGGTTGCGTCTTCGGCGCGGTCGCCGAAGCGCACGGCGTTCATCTTCTCGCGTAGCAGCGCGACAAAGCGGTCATGCACGCTGGCGTGCACGTACACACGCTCGATCGCCGTGCAAAGCTGGCCGCAATGCGTGGTTTTCGAGCGCACGATGGCCGTTGCGGCCGCTTCGAGATCGGCGTCGTCTTCGATGATCGCGGGTGTCTTGCCGCCCAGCTCCAGCGACGGCTTGGCGATGTTTTCCTTGCAGTAATCGAGCACCTTGCGGCCCGCGCTCACGCTGCCCGTGAGCGTGATCATGCCGACGTCCGCGTGCGTGCAGAGCACGGCCGCCGTGTCGTGGTCCATGGCCAGCACGTTGAAAATGCCCGGCGGCAGTTCTGCTTCCTGCGCTGCGCGCGCCACTTCGAACGCCGAAGACGGCGTGTTGTTGCTCGGCCGCACGACCACCGCGTTGCCCGTGATGAGCGCCGGCGCGATCTTGCGCAGCAGTGTGTACACGGGGAAGTTGAACGGAATCAGGCAGGCGGCCACGCCGATCGGCTCGCGCATGAGAATGAGGTTTTCGTTTGCGCTGTCGCTCGGAATCACCTCGCCTTCGATGCGGCGCGCCCATTGGGCGTGGTAGCGCAGGATTTCGGCGGCGTATTGCGCTTCGGCGGTTGCGTCGGCGACGCTCTTGCCCGACTCGGCGGCCAGCGCCGCGCCGATCTTCGGCGCGCGCGCGACGATCGCGTCCGCAAAACGGTTCAGGATCACGCCCCGTTCGGCGGCGGGCAACTTGCGCCAGCCACGCTGGGCGGCCTTCGCCGCCTCGACCGCACGAATGGCATCGGCGGCGCTCGCCGCGCTCACCTGACCGATCGCGTCGCCGGTTGCGGGGTTATGGACAGCGATGCGCGGCCCTTCGGCGCCGACGAACTGCCCATTGATGAAATTGAGGTCTGATCGCATGGATTGCTGCCGGTTTGGCGTTGCCGCCGCTTCTTGAGAGAGGGCAGTATCCGTGCGGCATCGGGACGCGACAAACGATTAATTGTCGGGCGAAGCATGCGAAAAACGCATGCTCGCCGAAGGCCGCGCGGCAGCCGCGCGCAGCAAAGCGCGTGGCCTTCGCACGCCGTGCTTGTTATAATTCGATCACGCGGACGAAACAAATCTAACGCTCGCCGGAAGGCAGCCCATTCCGGCGCGCAGCACCCACTCCATGGCCAAAACCGACCGGCTGCGCGCCCTTGCCGACGCGCTCGCCAAACACAACGTCATGCATCTGCGCGATGCCGCCAGCGTGCTTGGTGTCTCCGAAATGACCGTGCGGCGCGACATCGCCGCGAATCCCGAGCGTTTCACGTATCTGGGCGGCTATATCGTGAGCGCGCAGGACGTGCCCAACACCGTCGGCTACTCGCTCGAGCACGAAAAGGACCACTTCGCGCAGGCCAAGGCGCAAGCGTCGGCGCACGCGGCACGGCTCATCGCGCAGAACGACACCGTGTTCATCGACTGCGGCACGACGCTCGCGGCGCTCGCGCGCCTGATCCCTTCGCAGTTGCAAATCACGGCGGTGTGTTATTCGCTCAACGTAGCCGAGATTCTGCGGCGCATGCCCAATGTGCGCATGATCTTGCTGGGGGGCGTATATGTGCCGTCGTCGGACTCGTTTTCCGGCGAGGAGAGCCTTGAAACGCTGCGCCGCATGGGCATCAACAAGGCGTTTATTTCAGCGGGGGGTGTGGACGCCGCGCGCGGCGTGACATGCTGGAACTTCCACGAAGTGGCGCTTAAGCAGGCCGCCATGGCCAGCGCCGTGGAAAGCCATCTCGTTGTGGACGCAAGCAAATACGGCGTCGTGAAAGCGTGGCGCTTTTCGCAGATGGACGACTTCAGCTCCATCATCACCGAAAAAGGCCAAACGCTGCGCGCGCACGGCGCTTAAGCGCCGACCGGCCACGAAGGCCGGTCGCTCTGAGTGCCTGCTGGCTTAGCCACGCCGGCGCAGCGCGAACAGCGTGCCCGCCACCAGAATGAACGCGCCGACAATCACCTTCTGCCAGGTGCTCGGCACGCCCACGAGAATGAGCACGTTGTTGATGAGCGTAACGAGCGCGACGCCGAGCAGCGTGCCCACGACCGTGCCGCTGCCGCCCGTAATGCGTGCGCCGCCCAGGATCACCGCCGCGATCACGTCGAGTTCCGAGCCCACGAGGTCGAACGGATTGGCGAGGCGGTTGTTCGAAACGTGCAAAATGCCCGCTACGCCAGCGAGAAACCCGGTATAGCCGAACACGAACAGCCGGATCGCGCGCAGGTTGAAACCGAGCCGCTCCGCAATGGCCGTGCTGCCGCCCATGGCGTACACGCCACGCCCCATCATCGTGCGGTTGAGCAGCCACCACGTGAGAATCGCGCCCGCCACGAGCGCGATCGCGGAAACGGGCAGTACCGCGTTGAGCCCGTCGGCGGTCTTGTACGCAATGAGCGGAATGCGGCCGAAGTGGTCCATGCTGTGCGGAATGTTCATGAAGAACGTCGTGCCCACGAAGGTGAGCAGCAGGCCGCGATAGAGGTATTGCGTACCGATCGTTACGATCAGCGACGGCGCTTGCAGCCGGTGCACGAGCATGCCGTTGATCACGCCGAGCACGATGCCGCCCACCGCGCCCGTGAGCAGAATGAGCGCGAACGGCGCGTCGGGCCACCACGCGAACACGGCCTTCGTGATCGCGTACATCGTGAGCGCGCCGATGGCCGTGAACGACACATCGATGCCGCCCGAAGCCAGCACGACAAGCGTGCCGAGCGCGAACAACGACGTGGTCGTCGCCGAGTGCAGCAGGTCGAACAGCGTCGCCCACTGGAAAAAGCGCGGGTTGATGGAGGCCACGATCACGCAGGTCATGACGATCAGCGTGGCCGTGAACCACTCGGGATTGCGGGCGAGCTTCGCGCGCCAGTTGAGCGGCACGCGCTGGCGCGCGACTTCGACGGTGTTGGACGACGTGCTCATTATCTGATTCATGCTCATGCGGTGTCCGGCAAAACGTTACGCGAGATTCAGGCCGCTTCGGCAAGCAGCGCGCGGTACAGCTCGGCCTCGGTCAGGCCAACGGCGTGGTGCTCTTCGGCGAGGCGGCCTTTACGCATCATCAGCACGCGGTCGCAGTTCTGCAGCAGTTCGGGCAAGTCGTCGCTCACGAGCAGAATGCCGATGCCACGCTGCGAGAGCCGCTGCATGATGCGATAGATGATGTCCTTCGAGCCGACGTCCACGCCCACGGTCGGCCCGTGCAGAATCAGCACGTGCGGGTCGATGGCAAGCCAGCGGCCAATCAACACGCGCTGCTGGTTGCCGCCCGAAAGCGACTGTACGGCCTTTTCCACATCGGGCGTGGCGATCTGCAATTCCTTCACGGTGTTCTCGGCCAATGCGCGCGCACGCGCGCGGTCGATCTGGCCGAAGCGGTCGCGCAGGCTCGCGATCATCGCCGTGATCACGTTGTCACGAATCGGCTTGTCGAGGAAAAGGCCCTCGTTCAGGCGGTCTTCCGGCACATAGCCAATGCGCGCGCGTCGCGCGTCACCGGGCGTGGCAAGCTTGATCGCGCGGCCTTCGAGCACGATCTCGCCCGCGTCGGCCGGCGCAACGCCCGCAAGCGCACGCGCGAGTTCGTTGCGGCCCGAATCGAGCAGGCCCGTCACGCCGAGAATCTCGCCGCGATGCAGCGTGAACGACACGTCGCGAAAGAGGCCCGAGCGGCCAAGGCCGCGAACGTCGAGCAGCACGTCGGCTTCGGCCGCGACGTTGCGGTACCGTTCGGTGGAGAGCGCGCGGCCAGTCATCAGTTCGCTCAACTGCGCCTTGGTGTAATTCGTAATCGGGCCTTGCGTCACTTTCTGGCCATCGCGCAGCACGATCACTTCGCCGCCAATCGCGTAGCACTCGTCGAGCTTGTGGCTCACGAACAGCACGGTCACGCCCTGCGCGCGCAAGTGCGCGAGCACGGCGATCAGGTTGGTGACTTCCTTTTGCGTGAGCGAGGTCGTGGGCTCGTCCATGATGACGAACTTCGCTTCGCTCGCAATGGCGCGCGCGATCGCCACGAGCTGGCGTGTGGCGAGCGGCAGTTGCTCGATCAGCGTCGCCTGAAAGTCGGCGTCGCCTGGCAGCCCCACGGCCTTCAGCGCGCGCTCGGCCGTGCGGGCGAGTTCGCGGCGGTCGAACGTGCGAGCAAGGCGCCCCGCATGTTCCGCGAGTTCGGTCGTGAGCCCCACATTCTCCGCCACGCTCATGTTGGGCAGCAGCGAAAGATCCTGATAGACGGTCTCGATGCCCGCCGCAAGCGATTCGAGCGGCGAGAGCCGCGCATGGCGCGCGCCGTCGATCACGAGTTCGCCTTCGTCGGGCGGTTGCGCACCGGAGATGATCTTGATGAGCGTGCTCTTGCCGCACCCGTTCTCGCCGAGCAGGTGATAGATCTGCCCGCGCTCGAACGCGAGCGTGACGCCTCGCAAGGCGTGCACGCCCGTAAAGCGCTTGTGCACGCCGAGCACCTGCAATAACGGTTCTGAAGCCATGTCGTCTCTTCGTGACGTTACGACCAGGCGCGCGCTTGGGCCTCACGACCGTTGCGCGCGCCACCTTCTGCCGATCAGAAGTTGTATTGCTTGTAGTTCGACTTGTCGACGCTCACCCAACCCTGGCCGCGCACGATGATGCCCTTGCCCGGACCCTTCGACACCGTGACCTTCTCGTAGCCCGGCAAGCCGAGATTCGCGCCGTTTTCGACCGTCTTGCCGTCGATCAGCATCATCGCGATCTTGTTCATCGCCATGCCCGCCAGCTTCGGATCCCAGAACGCAATACCGTTGATCGCGCCGCTTTCGAGGTACTTGCCGGCTTCGGTCGGCAGGCCCGTGCCATACACGCAGATCTTGCCCTGCAGGCCCGCTTCCTCGACCGCGCGGCCAATGCCGATCACGTCGAGCGACGACGAGCCCTGGAAGCCCTTGATGTCCGGATGCTTGCGCAGCACTTCCTTGGCCACTTCATAGGCGTGCTCGCCGTCGTTGTTGGTCTCGAGGTTCGTTTCGACGAGCTGCATCTTCGGGAACTTCTTCTTCGCGTTGTCGATGCCGCCGTCGGCCCACTGCACCTGCGAGCGGCTGCCGAGCGATCCGACCATCGTCGCCCACTTGCCGTCGTTGTGCATGCACGAGGCGAGGCGGTCGTTGAGCGCGGCGCCGTAGGCGGAGTTGTCGAACGCCTCGACGTCGACCATGGTGTTCTTCTCGTTGTCGGCCTCATGCGTAACCACCTTGATGCCGCGGTCCATCGCCTTCTTGAGCGCCGGCTCGAGCGTGGGCGGATCGTACGGCACGACGGCGATCGCGCTCACTTTCTTCGCGATCAGGTCGTCGATGATCTTAAGCTGCTGCGCGGCGTCCGCGCGGCCCGGCCCCGTCTGGTAGACCGAAACCTTCGGGTTGTCCTTGCCGAACTCCTTGATGCCGTCGTCCATGCGGTTGAACCAGCTGATGCCGGTCACCTTCACCACCGTGACGATGGTCGGGTTTTCCGCCGCATACGCCACGGCCGCCATGCCAGCGGCAAGTGCACATGCTGTGATTGCCACGCTGAGTCGCTTGATCTTCATGTCATGTCTCCGTTTCTTTTGTGTCGATCCGCAGTTTGTGCGTCGGCACTTACTGCGGTCCCATGCAACGCAAGCTCTCGCCCCGAATTAGATGGCGGCGGACCTCCGAGGCTCGAGGCCCGCCTGTTGCACGGTTCAGCCGGTCAGCCCGAGGTCCGCCCTTTGCCCGCAGACGGGGAGCCCCCGAAACCGAAAATCGCGCGTACCCGCTCACCGCCCGCAAAGGCGAGCGAAAGCAACAGCAGGAAGCCCCAGGCGCAGTCGCCGAAAAACTGCGAAACGCCCATCAAATTGAAGAGGCTCGAAAGGAATTGCAGCACCGTCGCGGCAAAAAACACGCAGATGATGCGTCCATAGCCGCCCGCCGGATTTACGCCGCCCATCACCGCGATGAGAATGGCGATCAGCAGATAGGAATTGCCGTAGTCCCATTTCGCGCTGAGCGTGTGCGAAACGCTCACGAGCCCCGCAAGCGAAGCGAGCACGCCGCACATCGCATAGGTCATGATCAGCATGCGCGCACGCGGAATACCTGCATAGAACGCCGCGCGCTGGTTCGTGCCCATGAGGTAGAGGCGCAGCCCGAACGGCGTGCGCCTGAGCAGCCAGCCCAGCAGCACGACCACGGCCACGAATAGCAGGAATGAGATCGGCACCTGGAAGAACGTGCCGTTGCTGATGTCGGCCAGCGGTTCGACATAATCCACGTGCACCGAGGCGCCGTTGGAAAGCGCCACCGCGAAGCCCGTGAAAAGCAGTTGCGTGCCGAGCGTGCAGAGAATGGGCGTGAGCCCGAGGCGCGCGATCACCACGCCGTTGAGCAGGCCGCCAATGAGCCCCATGCACAGGACGATTACGCAAAAGAGCGTCGTATACAGCACGGGTGAGTCGTCGCCGCTCACGAGGCGCGGCACCACCAGCGAGGCGATCATGCCCGAAAGATTCGCGAGGCCCACACCGGAAAGGTCGATGCCGCCGTTGCCCGAAAGCATGGAGAGCATGATGCCGAGCGCGAGCAGCGCGACTTCGGGCAGTTGCGCGCCCATCGACTGCAGGTTGTCGATGCCGACGAACTGCCCGCGCGATACCCAGACCGCGACCAGCACGACCAGCAGGTTCACCGCCAGCAGGAAGTTCAACTGCCGGTCGCCGAACCATTTGGCAAAGAGTGCAGACTTCATGGACCTCATCCTTTGCGGTGTGTTGTCACCTGGCAATGCTTAACGTGCTGCGCTCAATGCGCGTCGGCGCTCGCCGTGCGCGCAAGCATCGCGTCGACTTCTTCCTTTCGCGGCATGGAAGGCGCGGTGCCCGCGCGCGTGACGGAAATGCCCGCCAGCGCACAGCCAAAGCGCGTGGCCGTGAGCGCGTCGTCGCCGCGTGCGAGCGCCGCTGCGAAGCCGCCCGTGAAGCCATCGCCCGCGCCCGCCGTTTCCACGACCGGGCCGCAATTGAACGCGGGCAGCAAGACCGAGTCATCGCGCGTATGCAACAGCGCACCGGCTTCGCCCAGCGTCACGATGACCGCGCCCGCGCCCTTGGCGAGCAGCACGTCGGCGGCGCGGCGCGCGTCGTCGGCGTTGCGGATTTCGATGCCGGTGAGCGCCTGCGCCTCAGTCTCGTTCGGCGTGACGTAGTCGCACAGCGGGAAGATGTCGTCGGGCAGCGCCATGGCGGGCGCCGGATTGAACACGGTCTTCACGCCATGCCGGCGCGCGAGTTCGAGGCCGCGCCGCGCCGCCGCGAGCGGCTGTTCGAGCTGCGTGACGAATACCTGGGAGGCCGCAATATCGGCTTCGATTGCTTCGGCGTCGCCGGGCTCCATCGTGGCCGCCGCGCCCGCCGCGACGATGATCGCGTTCATGCCGGTCGTGTCGTCCACGAAGATGTGCGCCGCGCCCGTGGCCAGGCCGTCCACGGCCCGGGTGCGCGCCGTGATGCCTTCGGCCGCCCATGTCGCCCGCGCGATATCGCCGAACGCGTCGTTGCCCACGCGCGTGCAGAACACCACCTGCGCGCCCGCGCGGGCGGCCGCCACCGCCTGATTCGAGCCCTTGCCGCCGGGCCCCATCGCGAATGCCGAGCCGGCGAGCGTCTCGCCGATCATCGGCATGCGGCTCGCACGGAACGCGAGGTCGGTCACATAGATGCCGAGGATGACGACGCGTCCGCTCATTGGCCTGGCTCCTTCGCACGCGGCGCGTCGGGCGCAAGCAGCACGCCTTTGGTGAACACGAAGCAGCCGTAGCCACGCGTTTCCCCCGTGGCGATCACGCAGTAGGCCTTGCGGGCGCGCGCGTAGAACGCATGACGCTCGATGGGCGCGAACGGCACGGAGCGGCCTTCCGCGGCATCGACTTCGGCCTGTGCTTCGTGCTGCACCGTGGGGATCGTGTTGGGCTCGCCCACCACTTCCATGCGCATGGCCGGGGATTCGACAAAGGTGTCGAGCGGCAGCACGGAGAGAATTGCGCGCACGGCGCGAGGCGCATCGGCGCCGTCGATGCGCAGCAGCTTGCCGAGCACCGTTGCGCGTGCAACCGAGTCGGCGGGAAAGTTGGCGTCGCAAACGACGAGTTCGTCGCCGTGACCCATTGCGCGCAGCGCCTGGAGGACATCGGCATTCAGAAGCGGGTCGAGATTCTTCAGCATTTTTTGTCTCCTGTCGACGGCACTTAGCGCTTTAGCGCTTAGTGCCGTCCCATGCAAAGCTGTCGACCGGAGTTAGTGCTTCAGCACTTACTCCGGTCCCATGCAAAGCTGTCGGCAGCACTTGGCGCTTCAGCGCTTAGTGATGCCCTTTGGCGTTCTCTTCTTCGAAACGCTCAGTCGCCGTACGGTATCCAGATGTTCTTCACCTGCACGGCCTGGCGCAGGAACGGCAATCCTGCGCTCGTCCGGTCGAACCAGTCAACCTCGCGGCCATGATCGACGAAGGTGCGCTTCAGGTTGCCGACCGATTCGCGCTCCACAAGGGACGAATCGGCCGCCGTGCCGAAGCACCAGAGCGCGTCCACGTCGTCGTGCTTCGCCAGCGCCGGCAGCAGCGCAGCACGCTCGCCGGTCAGAATGTTGAGCGCACCCGCGGGCACATCCGAAGTCTCCACGACCTGATAAAAATCCGTTGCCGCCAGCGGGCATGCCTCGCTCGCCAGCGCCACCACGCGGTTGCCCATTGCGAGCGCCGGCGCGATGAGCGAAACGAAGCCAAGCAGCGGCGCTTCGTCGGGGCAGGCGATGCCGACCACGCCTAGCGCCTCGTGCATCGCGAGCGCAACGCCGCGCAACGGCGGCGTATGCACCGCGCCATCGAACTTGTCGGCCCACGCCGCGTAGCTGAATAGCCGGTCGATGGCCATTTCCACTTCACGCTCGGCCGCGCGCGCGTCATGTCCCGCGCGGCGCGAAAGTTGCCGCGCGAATTCTTCGGCGCGCGCGCTCAGATTTTCCGCGAGGTAGTAGAGCACCTGGGCGCGAGCGTGCGTACTCATCTGCGTCCATTTGCTCGCACCACGCGCGGCGGCAACGGCGTCGCGCACGTCCTTGCGGCTACCCGCGCCAACTTCGCCCACCCACTCGCCATTGGGCGTGTACACGGCGTGCGAATAACCGCTATCGGGCCGCACCTGCTTGCCGCCGATGAAAAGCTTCGCAGTGCGATCGAGACCTGTGCCCGCATGCGCAAAGTCTTGTGCGGGCGAGCGCGCCTTGCGTTGCGCGCGCATCGGCAGCGTGCTCCAGGCTGCGGGCTTCAGATATTCGAACACGCCTTCGCGGCCGCCTTCGCGCCCGAAGCCCGATTCGCGGTAGCCGCCAAAGCCCACGCTCGCGTCGAAGAGGTTTGTCGCGTTGATCCACACCACGCCGCATTGCAGGCGCGGCGCGATGTCGAGCGCGCGACCGATGGTTTCGCTCCACACGCTCGCGGCGAGTCCGTAGCGCGAATTGTTCGCGAGCGCCACGGCCTCTTCCGGCGTGCGAAAGCTCATAGCCGCGAGCACCGGCCCGAAGATTTCTTCCTGCGCGAGCGTCGACGCCGGTCCCACGCCCGTAACCAGCGTGGGCGGATAGAAACAGCCGCCCAACGGCAGCTCGACTTCGCGCGGCTGCCACACGTTGCAGCCTTCGCGCCGCCCGGCTTCCACGAGCGACTCGATGCGTTCGAGCTGCACCGGATCGACGATCGCGCCAATGTCGATGCCCTTGTCGAGCGAGGGCCCCACGCGCAGCGTCGCCATGCGGCGCTTGAGCTTTTCGATAAAGCGCGCTTCCACGCCTTCCTGCACGAGCAGGCGCGAACCCGCGCAGCACACCTGGCCCTGGTTGAACCAGATGGCGTCCACCACGCCTTCCACCGCGCCGTCGAGGTCGGCGTCGTCGAAGACGATGAACGGCGACTTGCCGCCCAGTTCGAGCGTGAGCGACTTGCCCGTGCCGGCCGTGGCGGTGCGGATGAGGCGGCCCACTTCGGTCGAACCGGTAAACGCGATCTTGTCGACGCCCGGATGCTCAACGAGCGCCGCGCCCGTACTGCCGTCGCCCGTCACCACGTTGAGCACGCCCTTGGGCAGCCCCGCGCGATGCGCCAGTTCGGCGAACAGGAGCGCGGTGAGCGGCGTGTATTCGGCCGGCTTGAGCACCACGCAGTTGCCGAGCGCGATAGCGGGCGCCACTTTCCACGCGAGCATCAGCAGCGGGAAGTTCCACGGCACGATCTGGCCGATCACGCCAAGCGGCGACCAGCCGGCCAGTTCGTTCTCCTGAAGCTGCGCCCAGCCCGCGTGATGGAGGAAATGGCGCGCCACGAGCGGAATGTCAATATCGCGCGCCTCGCGAATCGGCTTGCCGTTGTCGAGCGCTTCGAGCACGGCAAAGAGGCGGCTGTGCCGCTGCACCATGCGCGAAAGCGCGTAAAGATGACGCGCCCGCGCCGCGCCGCCCATGGCGTACCACTCGGGCTGCGCCGCGCGCGCTGCCGCCACGGCCGCCGCCACATCGGCCGCGCCGCCTTGCGCCACGGCGGCGAGCGCCTCGCCGGTGGCCGGCGCGCGCACTTCGAAGCGCGCACCGTCGCCACTTTCGCGCCATGCGCCGTCAATGAAATGCCCGAACGTGGCCTCGTGCTGCGCAAGCCACGCGCGCACGGGCTGATCGTCCTCGGGGGCGGGACCGTAATCCATCGTTCGGAAGTACTCGGCTACGCTCATCGGTATGGTCTGCTCAGGCTACGGGGTGGCGGTGGAAGGCGGAATAGCGGCCGCTCACGTGGTGTTCGAGCTGGCGCTCGATGTCGGCAAGCAGGCTCGACGCGCCGAAGCGGAACAGCTCCGGCTCGAGCCAGGGCCGCCCCAGCTCTTCCTTCATGAGGATCTGGTACGCAAGCGCGGTTTTGGCGTTCGAGACGCCGCCCGCGGGCTTGAAGCCCACCAGCGCGCCGGTGCGCTCGCGGTATTCGCGGATCATGCGCACCATGACGAGCGAAACGTCGAGCGTGGCATTGGTGCCTTCCTTGCCCGTAGACGTCTTGATGAAGTCCGCGCCCGCCATCATGCAGACCATCGAAGCGCGGGCAATGTTCGACAGCACGCGAATGTCGCCGGTGGCGAGAATCGCCTTCAGGTGCGCGTCGCCGCACGCCGCGCGGAATTCGCGCACTTCGTCGTAAAGCGCGCGCCAGTTGCCGGTTAGCACGTACTCGCGCGTCACGACGATGTCGATTTCCTCGGCGCCGTCCTTAACGGAGGCCTCGATTTCCTTGAGCTTGAGCGCGTGCGGATTGAGGCCGGCAGGAAAGCCGGTGGACACCGCCGCAACGGGTATGCCGCTGCCCGCCAGCGCGTCCACGGCCGCCGCGACGAAGCGGTGGTACACGCACACCGCGCCCGTGGTGATGGCCTCGGGCGCGAAGCCGAGCGCGGCCAGCAGGTCGGCGCGCACGGGGTGGCGCGCCTTCGTGCATAGGCGCCGCACACGGCCCTCGGTGTCGTCGCCGTTGAGCGTGGTGAGATCGATGCAGGTGATGGCCTTCAGGAGCCACGCGGCCTGCGCGTCCTTCTTGACCGCGCGGCGCGTGCCGAGCGTGGCCGTGCGCCGCTCGACGGCGGACTGGTTGACGCGCAAGGCGTCGAGCCACGCCGCGTCGAACGCCACGCCGGCGTTGCGCGCGCCATGCGCAGCGTGCTGGGCGGGCGCGCCGCGCAGCACGACGAGCGAGTTCGTTGAGGCTTCTGACATAGGCTGGGAGGCGAATTTGTGCAATGCACATCAAACCGTGGTGGTTTATTCGCACTCATCCTATACCGATGAAACGATCGTGACAATACTCGTTACAATCCTATCTATCGCACTCGGGACGTGAGAACGCCGGCGCGCGCGTTCAACTTTCTTGCGAGGCCGGCGTTTGCGCGTACCCGCGCGCCAGGTTCAGAACTGCAATCGATAACGCACGAAATCGTCGGCTTGCGCGAATTCGTCGTAGAGCTTGCGCGCGGGATTGTCCTCGCGCGTGTGCCAGTAAAGGCGCGACCATGCGCGCGAGCGCGCCAGTGCGATGAGGTCTTCGATGAGCCGCCTGCCTATGCCCTGGCCGCGGCAGCCGGGATCGACGAACAGGTCTTCCAGATAGCAGATGGGCGCGTCCACCCATGTGCCTTCGTGCAGCACGCAGAGGCTGAATCCCGCCAGCTTTCCCTCGACTTCAGCCACGCGCGCGAACAGCGGCGCGTTCGCATCGAGCATGCGCTGCCATGTTCGCTCGCTGATGTGCGGCGCGACGCGCGTTGCGTAGAACGCGTTGTAGCCGGCCCAAAGGTGGAACCACGCGTCGCGGTCGGCGGGCGCGACGTCGCGGATCAGGATCGCCGCAGACATTCAGGATGCCGCCGGTTCTCTCAGGCTGGCGAGCGAGGCGCGTTGCTGGCCGTGCGCGTCGAAGTTCTCTTTCGAGAGCCACTTCTCGAACGCGGCTTTCACGAGCGGCCAGTCCTGGTCGATGATGGCGAACCACGCGGTGTCGCGGTTGCGGCCCTTGTACACGATCGCCTGGCGGAAAATGCCCTCGAACTGGAAGCCAAGACGCAGCGCCGTCTTGCGCGAAGGCGCGTTCAGGCTGTCGCATTTCCATTCGTAGCGCCGGTAGCCGAGGTCGTCGAACACGTAGCGCATCAGCAGGTACTGCGCCTCGGTCGAAACCGGCGTTTGCTTCAGGCGCGGCGAAAACGTCACGCTGCCCACTTCGATCACGCCATGCACCGGCTCGATGCGCATGAGCGCGAACGTGCCCACGGCCTTGCCGCTCGCGCGGTCGATCACGGCGTAATGGAACGGGTCGCTCGACGCGGCCGCTTTCGCGAGGTACTCGCGAAACGCCGCGAAGTCGGTGAACGGCTCGGCGAACAAATAGGTCCAGTCGCGCCCGTCGGCCGCCGTGCCGTACGCTTCGAACAGATCGGCGGCATGCCGGTCGAGGTCGATGGGCTCGATACGGCAAAACCGACCCTCGATCGTCACCCGCGCGGGCCGCTCGCGCGGCTGCCAGCCGGTTACCGGGTCGCCAATGGGCTGCTGGAATTCGTTCAGTCTTGCTGACATGCGTGACAAGCTCCTCTTGCGCGAGACAGATAGGGTATCCGCACAAAGGTAACGTAGCCGTGGCTCCGTGAAAAGGTCCACGGTTTATGGCTGCGGTGGAGCCACAACCGGACTTGAACTCCACCGGTTCTCGCGGCGTCGCGGCGGGCGTGTCCTGATAGATGCATGCGCGCGCAACGATTCGCGAGTTTTCGCTTTGATCGATCGTATCAGCGCAAGGCACGCGCGGGCTCGATCCTCAACGCCGCCCGCCCGCCAGCCTCACCGCATCGGGATGACGGCGCAAGCGCAGCATCGCGACGCAACCAAGCGCCGGCCCCACGGCCAGCATGCCGAAGCCGCCCCGCCATCCGAGCCACGCCACCGCGTAAGGCACGAGATGAATGCTCACCAGCGTGAGCAAAAAGCCCGCGCAGGTTTGCGCGGTCAGCAGCGTGCCGACCGAGTCCGGATCGGCCAGTTCGGCCACGCTCGCCGAAAACTGCGCGGAATCGGCGATCACCGAGACGCCCCACACGAGCGCGACGGCCCCCATTACGGCAAGCGGCGCGTTGGCCAGCCAGCCCATGAGCGCCGCGCACATTGCGCTCGTCGCCATGGCGCCCACCGTGACGGCCGTGCGCCCCACGCGATCCGCCAGCACGCCGCCTAGCCACGCGCCTGCCGCGCCGATCGCGATCACGCTGAAGGTCATCCATTCCGCGCGCGTGCGGGCGTTGGCCATGCCACGTGCGATAAAGGTTTGCTGAAGAAACAGCGCGAGCCACGCCCACATCGCGTAAAGCTCCCACATGTGGCCGAGATAGCCGAGATTGGCGAGCCGCAAGGCGGGCTTGCGCCACGCCTGCGTGACCTTCGCGAAGTCGATACGCGTGGCGCGCCGGATATTCGGCCCGATGCCCGCAAAGCCGATCAGCACTGCGGCGCAAGCCGCGCAAGCGGCGGCGACGCCATAGATCGTGCGCCAGTCGAGCCCGCCCGTCGCGGCCAGCAAATGCGGGCTCGCCGAGCCGAGCGTGAGCGCGCCGACGAGGAGGCCAACGAGCAGGCCAAGATCGCCCTTCGCCCAGGTGGCCGCGAGCCGCATGCCGACCGGATACACGCCCGCCATGCACATGCCGGTGACGAAGCGCAGCGCAACGACCGCGCCGCCAACCGGCGGCAGGAACGCGAGCGAGGCGGTAGCGACGGCCGCCACGAGCGCGGAGCCCGCGAGCAGCCTGCGTAGGTCGTAGCGGTCGGGCAGCGAAAGCAGCGCCGAAGTGATGGTCCCGGCCACGAAGCCGCACTGCACGGCGCTCGTGAGCAGCGCCTCATCGAACGCGGCAATGGCGTGTGCCTGCTTGATGAGGGCCACCACCGTGCTCGACGAAAACCACACGCCCATCGCCGCCACTTGCGCAAGCAGCAGCAACGCCAGCGATGCGGCCTTGCCGCGTTGCGCCGCGCCTTGCCCAGGCGACCCCGTTTCGTCAGGAGAACGGGAACCGCCAGCCCCTTGAGAAGGCGTGCGCGCCACGCTCAGACCGCCGCCGCTGCGTGCGCCTGCGCAAGCACGCGATGAAACGCGCGGCCGAACCAGATCAGCCCGTCACGCCCGCCCACCATGCGTGCCGCCTTGATCTCGCAGAAAAACACCGTGTGCGTGCCGACTTCGGTCGTGCGCGTAATGTGGCAATCGAATGAACTCACCGCGCCGCGCAGCGCAGGCGCCCCCGTTTCGAGCCGATACCAGTCGGCGAGCGCGAAACGCTCGTCCATGTCGATGTCTTTCGTGGCGAAGCGCGTGGCCACCTCGCGCTGGTCGGCCGCCAGCACGTTCACGCAAAGCCGGCCGTTCTCGCGCAGGATCGCGTTGTTGCGGCTCGTGCGGTTGATGCAGACGAGCAGCGTGGGCGGCTCGTCCGTCACGCCGCATACGGCGGACGCCGTGCACCCGGCGCGCCCGGCGTCGCCATCGGTCGTGACGATGTTCACGGCGGCCCCAAGACCTGCCATGGCGTCGCGAAAGAGGGATTTGTCTACCATGTTCTTGCCCGCTTGCCGCGGTCTCCTCGTAGCGGGAATTCAGTGTCCGATGCTCATGCGTCGTTGGCGTGCGCGCCGCGATACCGCGCCGCCGCATGCGAGGCCGGCAGGCGCGCGCCGCCGGAGAGCTTTTCGCGCAGGGTGCCCTCACGATACGCGCTCTTGTACGCGCCGCGCGTTTGCAGTTCCGGCACCAGCAGTTCGACCACGTCGTCGAAGCACTCCGGCACCACCGTGCGCGAAAGATTGAAGCCATCCACGCCGGCCGTTTCGCTCCACTCGATCAGCGTATCCGCAATGCGCTGCGCCGAGCCCACCCACGGCGCCTGGCGGCTGCCGAGCACCATTTGCTCGAGCAGCTTGCGGCGCGTCCATTGCGGCCCGGCGCTGCGCGTCATGGCTTCGACGTTCGAAACAATCGCCTGGCTCTGGCCTGTTTCGATCGGCTCGTCGAGATCGTAGCGCGCGAAGTCGATGCCAAGCGAAGCCGCCGCGTGTGCGAGCGCCGCTTCGGAGCTCACGTAGCGCCGGTAGTCTTCGAACTTCTCGCGCGCTTCGTTATCCGTGCGTCCGACGATCAGCGTGGCGCCACGAAAGACCTTCACGTCGTCGGCCGCGCGTCCGAGTTGCACCGCCTGGCGCCGAATGTCTCCGACGATCTCCTTCACGCCGTCCATCTTCTGACCATTGATGAACACGCACTCGGCGTGCGTCGCCGCAAAGCGCCTTCCGCGCGTGGACGATCCCGCCTGGTACAGCACGGGCGTGCGCTGCGGCGACGGTGCGCACAGGTGCATTGCATCCACCTTGTACTGCGGCCCGCGATGATGAATCATGCGCACGCGCGCCGGGTCGGCGTAAATACCGCCCGCGCGGTCGTTGATCACCGCATTGTCGTCCCAGCTGCCCTCCCAGAGCTTGTACACGAGCGACATGTATTCGTCGGCCAGATCGTAACGGTCGTCGTGGGCGTTCTGCCCGTCCATGCCGATCGCGCGCGCGGCGCTGTCGAGATAGCCTGTGACGATGTTCCAGCCGATGCGCCCGCCCGTGAGATGGTCGAGCGTGGACATGCGCCGCGCAAACAGAAACGGCTGCTCATAGGTGAGATTGGCCGTCACGCCAAAGCCCAGATGCTGTGTAACCGCGGCCATGGCGGGAATGACGAGCGTAGGGTCGTTCACCGGCACCTGCACCGCGCCGCGCAGCGCGGCATCCGCGTTGCCGCCGTAGACGTCGTACACGCCCACGACATCCGCGAAAAAAATGCCGTCGAACAGGCCCCGTTCGAGCTTCTTCGCGTAGTCGGTCCAGTACTGCAGCTCCGTATAGCGGCTCGACTGGTCGCGCGGATGCGTCCACAAGCCTTGCTGAATGTGGCCCACGCAGTTCATGTCGAAAGCGTTCAGACGGATTTCACGCGGCATGTCGGCTCCTTTTCGGCGCACTCGATGCCATCTACTATAGTAGACGAACGGATACTAATGAAACCGGGATTTGATCCGGGTTAACTCGGATGCCGTTCGATCTGCTAAACAGCGCGCAGCGACTGGCCCCGTATAATCGACTCGCTCGCGCCCCAACGCCAACCTTCCAGGTATGAACCGACCGCTCACCGATCCCACCTCCGCCATTTCCACGCGCGTGCGTATCGAGCGCGAATCGCGCGGCTGGTCGCTCGCGGACATGGCCGAGCGCTCGGGTGTTTCCAAGGCCATGATCAGCAAGATCGAGCGCGGCGAAGCGAGTCCCACGGCGACCGTGCTCGGCCGGCTTTCGGGCGCCTTTGGCCTGCAGCTTTCCATGCTCCTCGCGCTCGCCGAGCAAACTGGCGAGCGCTTGAGCCGCGCCGCCGATCAGCAGCTCTGGCAAGACCCCGAAACCGGCTATACGCGCCGCGCCGTCTCGCCGCGCAACGGCGGCATGCTCGAACTCGTGGAAATCGCGTTGCCGGGCGGGGTTCGTGTTGCGTATCCAGCGTCGGCGTTTGCGTTCCAGCATCAGCAGATCTGGGTGCGCAGCGGCACGCTGGTATTCGAGGAAGGCGAGCAGGTTCATACGCTCGAAGCCGGCGACTGCCTCCAGCTCGGGCCGCCTGCCGCGTGCGCGTTCTTCAATCCGGGCAAGGGCCCGTGCGTCTACGTCGTGGCGCTCGTGCGCCGCTGAATGCGAGCACGCGTTGGCGCGGCCGCTGTCTTTCATCGTTGAATCGGCTATGGCACAGGGGTTTCACGCACGTGGCGCGTGCGCACCCAATGCGAGTAGCCGAATGTGAGCATTTGCTTATATTCTGAAGTCCTCAGGCGGTAACGGCACAGGGCCGCCGCCACACCATGAGAGACCGACGATGAATGACGTGATTCAAGCCATGAAGCTCAATCACCTGAGCTTCCCCTCCTCCGATACCGCCGCAACGGCGGCCTTCTTCGAACGCCACCTGGGATTCACGATAGCGGGAGCGTGGGACCGGTCGTTTATCCTCAAGCGCCCCGGCTACGACGTGGTGATCGACCACGCAAGCGGCGACGCGCCGGCGTGGCCCGAGAACTTCCACGTGGGCTTCGAGCTGCCGAGCCTCGACGCCGTGCGCGACCTGTATGAGCGCTTCACGGCGGAGGGCGTCCACATGGAAACCGGCATCTTCAACAATGGCCGCGGGTCACGCTTTTTCTGCCGCGCGCCGGGCGGCGTGATGTTCGAAATGAACACTCGCGCGGACGCCGCTCCCGAATATCGCGGTACGTTTGACAACTGACGGGTGTGATTGCCAATCAGGATCGGGCCGTTTTTTAATATTTAGTCATGCTATGCAGTTACGCGCCGTTTCTGCATTAGCCAAAGGAGAATTCCATGAACACATTGACCTCGCCTCAACTCGCGCCGTTGCTGGATCGCCTGTTCGACGAAGCCGATGCCATTTCCCCGGCGTCCATTTCCGCAGTGGCCGCACTCTCACCCGAGGAACGCACACGGCTGATGCACAGCAAGACGGACTATCTCGACTTCTACGGCCGCCTGAAGGACGTTGCCCTTCCCGTTTCGCGAGAAACGGGCGTGTTGCTCTACATGCTGGCGCGCGGCGGTCGTGCGCGGACCATCGTCGAATTCGGTACGTCGTTTGGCATTTCCACGCTGCACCTCGCGGCGGCGCTGCGGGACAACGGCGGCGGCCGGTTGATTACGTGTGAATTCGAGCCGTCCAAGATCGCGCGAGCCCGCGAAAATCTCATGAGCGGCGCACTATTCGATCTCGTGGAAATTCGCGAAGGCGATGCCTTGCAGACGCTGAGTGTGGACCTGCCCGATTCGATCGAGCTTCTGCTGCTCGATGGCGCGAAGGCGCTTTACGGCGACGTGCTGAGCCTCGTTGAGTCGCGCCTTGCGCAGGGCGCGTTCGTCGTCGCGGACAATGCCGCTTACAGCCCCGACTATCTCGCGCGCGTGCGTGCACCCGGGAATGGGTATCTCTCGATTCCGTTCGGCGGGGATGTGGAGGTTTCGATGCGGGTGGGTGTTGGCAAACCCTCGTGAAAAAACACCCCAAAGGTTGGATCAATGTCCAACTTTTGGGGTGCGATTCACAAGCGGAGCGCTTCTTTAACTGGGTAACGTGTCTGCTACCCCGCGCTTCCGAACCTGCGATTAGAACCGATGGTACATGCCAATGTTGGCTTGAACCTGGTTGCCGCCCGATGCGGTGTTGCCGAAGTCAGCAGCCGAAGCCTGAGCGCCCTGAGCATGAACGTAGGCACCCATTGCGTAGACCGACGTGAGCTTCGACAGCGCGTACGTCGCACCCAGCGAAACCTGGTTGATCGAAGCCATGGTGCGGCCCTCAGCGGCTTGCGCAGGCGTGGCTTGCGAACCGTAGACGTACGTGTATCCGGCAGCCAGCGACAGCGCCGGGGTTGCCTGGTACTGCAGAAGGCCGCCCAGCACGTTGAAGTGAATCGACTGTTGGCCGTCGTTGCCCTGGTACTGCGCGTTCGAGTAACGCAGGCCGGCCGTGTACGGACCAAACTGGTATTGACCGGCGATCTGAGCGATGCCCGCGCTCTTGAACGCATTGCCGCCGTAGTAACCCGAGCTCGGATAGCCCAGCGCACCACCGAAGGACGGTTGTGCCGTTGCGTTCTGCCAGCCGGCCTCACCCTGGTTTGCGGCGTGGAAGTAGCCGCCAGCGACCGTCAGACCACCCTGATCGTAGTCCGCAGCCACCGACCACGACTGACCCGAGCCCATAGCACCGGCAACGCCGCCGAACGAGTACGCGCCTTCAGCCTGGAAGCCGTGGAAAACCGGCGAGATGTACTTCACCGCGTTGTTCTGGTTCGTCGTGTTGTCGTTGTTGTCCACGTCGCCCGGGGTCGAGAACGTCGACGCCGAAATGGCGTCGCCCGTGAGGCCTTGAACCATTTCCGTCACGGCGTCGATCTGGCGACCCAAACGCACGGTACCGTACTGGTCCGAAGTGAGGCCTACGAACGCCTGGCGGTTGAACAGCGAACGCGAGGAGCCAATCGGGCCCTGGCCGCCAATGCCACCGGTGGCAATGTTGAAGCCATTTTCGAGCTTGAAGACTGCCTTGAAGCCGCCGCCGAGGTCTTCCTGACCCTGCATGCCCCACTTGTTCGAACCTGAGGCGCCGCCGTCGAGGCTGACCTTCGAGTGGCCGCCGACGTTGGAGGTGTAGCCGATACCGGCGTCGAGCATGCCGTACAGGGTGACCGACGACTGTGCCATTGCTGCCGAGGATGCTGCGAAAGCGGCAACCGCGATAACGCTTGCCTTGATGTTGGTGTTCTTCATCTGTAATTCAGTAACCAGTAGTCTCTTTTGGATTGATGTACTTTTTTGTTGCGCGCCGGAGAATACGGTACCGCCCTGCAACTCAAGAAACGAAAAAAAATGACTGTCGCGAAAACGTAACAGTAGGCGCAATGTCTTGTGGAGCGGGCGATCGACGGATTGCGCCACATTATCGACGCCGGATTGCCCCCTTCAATTATTACGAGATTTGATACAATTGGGGTCGCATTCACTTAAATGGTGCATGCGCGGGTGCCGCGCGAGCCGGTCTGAGTTGGGTGCCGCGCCAGGTGGCGGCGTGCGGCAACTGCAGTCATGGCAATCGCCGCGACCGCTTTCAGCAGCACTGAACGCTATGGATGACGCTTGACGAAACGGGCGACGGCCACGACCGTGACCATGTGGCGGCTGGAGATGATCAACGTATACCCGGGTGGCGCAGATTAGGTATTTCGCACCGCGATTTATGCGCCGTTGCGGTCGACGATCCAGTCATCTGGAAGGTCGCAAAATGGGCAGTGGAGGGGCATGCCGCGCTCGCACGCCGTAAAACGAGCGGCTGCGCCTTCACGCCGCTCGTCGCGTCTCCAGATATTGGCTCGGCGCTTCCCCCAGCACGCGACGAAAGGCGAATGAGAACGCGCCAGGACTCGCGTACCCAAGGTCCAATGCAACCCGAGTCACGGGCTCCCCTCCACTCAAACGCTCGATGGCAGAAAGCAGGCAGACCTGCTGGCGCCACTCCGCAAAACTCACGCCGGTCTCTACACGAAAAAGTCGCGTAAGCGTTCGCCGGCTCATTCCGACTTCGGCGGCCATCATGTCCAGCCCGACGGCGATCGATGGCGCGTCAAGCAGCATCCGGCACGCGCGAACGAGACGAGGATCACTCGGCAACGGCGCATGGAGTGAGAGTCGCGGCATTGACGCTATCTCCGCCACGAGCAGGCTCATCAGCTTGCCTGCACGCCCACCAACGTCGTACATGGCCGGCAAATCGATGGCCTCTTCGAGCAATTGTTTGAGAAGGGCCGAAACGCCGTAGACGCAACAATGGGCCGGCAGTTGCGCATCGCGCGCTTCTTCCAGCGACACGAAAGCGTTGAGCATGGTGACGGGCCCGCGCATCGTCATTTCGTGCGCTACACCGGCGGGCACCCAGCACGCTCGCTGCGGCGGCACGAGCCACCGGCCTTCCGGAGTCGCCACGCTGATCGTGCCGCGAGAGGCAAACGCGAACTGACCGCGTCGATGCGCATGCACGGGAAATGATGAGCCGGCCGCGTATTCGTTCGCGGTCACGACCACGCTGCGAGGAATGTCTTCGAAGGGATCGACCAAGGTATTTCGCATGGCCCGAATTCTACAGTGATTGACCCGCTTTAGAAGGCGGGCCTCGGTCATCCGACTTACGATCTGCCCATCCCATTCATTTCGGAGTCGATATGCCCAATACGTTTCATCGCGTGGGACATGGCCCTCACCCCGTCCTCGTTCTGCACGGCTGGTTCGGTGACGCTCATTCGTTCGAGCAGATTGAACCCTGGCTGTCTGGCCACGCCTTCAGTTACGTATTCATGGACTATCGCGGCTACGGAAAAATGCGGGAAGCGCGCGGAGACTACACGGTCGATGAGATCGCCTCCGATGCGCTGGCGCTTGCCGATGCGCTCGGCTTTCACACCTTCAGCCTGATGGGTCATTCAATGGGCGGCATGGCGATCGAACGGATTGCGACACGTGCTCCCGAGCGGGTCAGGGCACTGGTTGCAGTCGCGCCGGTTCCATGCGGCGGCATTGCATACGATGCGGCAACGCGGCGCCTGCTCGAAGACGCCGCCGGGTCCATCGACAATCGCAGAACCATCATCGATCGCAGCACCGGCGGACGGTTACCCTCGTCCTGGGTCGACTGGAAAGCGGCCTGGTCGGCAACGCATTCCTGCCCGCATGCGTTCGCCGCGTACTTCCGTGCGTGGGCCGATACCGACTTCAGCGACGCGATCACCGGCAGGCATCCGGTGAAGGTGCTGGTGGGCGAGCACGATCCCACCTTCAACGCCGCATTGATGGCCAAAACCTACCTCCTCCGCTATCCCCGGGCCACGGTTGAGATACTGAGGAACGCCGGCCACTATCCGATGAATGAAACACCCCTCGCGCTTGCCGCGGCCATCGAATCCTTCCTTATCGAAACGGCCGTGGCCGCGAGTCCGTCGCAAAACGGCGCCGATGCTCCTCCGGATCGCCCCGCTTGCGCGGAAAATTGATTCATGCCCGAGGGCGATCAGCCCTCCACTCGCGCCTTCACAATCTTCCCCCGCTGCAGCACATACTCGATCCGCTCGCCCTCACCGGCCACGACGCCAATGTCGTCGAGCGGATTCCCGTCGAGCACCACCACATCGGCAATGGCGCCCGCCGCTATCACGCCCAGTTCGCCCTTCATGTTCACGATCTCCGCAGCCACGCTCGTAGCCGAACGCAACGCCTCCAGATTGCCGAGCACTTCCGCGCGGATGCGGAATTCGCCAGTCTGGAACGCGTGCATCTCGCCGAGCAGGTCGGAGCCGAAGCCCATCTGCACGCCGGCCTTTGCATAGATTTCCAGCGATTCGCGCCCCTTCTGCTGCACGGAAGCCACCTTCGCCACCGAATCCGGCGGCAGTCCGAACTGCGCGCCGTGTGTGGCCAGTGCGTCGTAGGTCACGAGCGTCGGCACCACGAAAGCACCGAACTCGCGCATCACCTGCGCGGCCGCTTCGTCCACGAGATTGCCGTGCTCGATCGTGCGCACGCCGCAGCGCACCGCGCGCGCAATTGCGCGACCCGTGTACGCATGCGCCATCACATAGGTGTTCGCCGCTTGCGCCTCCGCCACGATGGCGCGAATTTCATCTTCGGAGTACTGGGTATTGTTGATGGGGTCCGTAGGCGAAGCCACGCCGCCCGACGCCATGATCTTGATCTGCGTGGCGCCCTTCTGGATCTCCTCGCGCACGGCGAGGCGCACGGCATCCACGCCATCCACCACGCGCGCAATCGCGCCCGTGCGAAAGCAGCACGAGCACGGTTCGAGCAGGTCGCCACGCGGGCGGAAATCGCCGTGACCGCCCGTTTGCGAGAGCGCCTTGCCCGAGGGGAAGATGCGCGGCCCGGGCACGAGGCCCGTTTCCACGGCCTGCATCAGGCTCCAGTCGGCGCCGCCCGCGTCGCGCACGCTGGTGAAGCCGCGCGAGAGCATGGCGTCGAGAATCGGCAGCGAGCGGATGGCCGCGAGAATATTGGGCTGTATGGCGTTCGCGCCGAGATTCGCGTTCGAGGCGAGCACGTGCACGTGACAATCGATAAAGCCCGGCATGACGGTCTTGCCGCGCACGTTGACCACGTTTGCATTCGGCAGATCGATGGGGCGATCGGTCACTTCCACGATGCGCTCGTCTTCGATCACGACGTGATGGTGTTCGAGCAGCACGCCGCGTTCGAGATCGAGTACGTTGCCGCCTTTGAGAACCGTAATGGCCATTGTCTGGATTCCTTATAGAGTGTTTCAGTTCGCGCGCCGCATGTCCTTCACGAAGAAGGTGCCAACCAGGCTGATGGCGGCCGCAACGATCACATAGAGCGCGGGCGCCATGTTGCTGCCCGTGCGGGCGATGAGCCACGTGATCAGGAACGGCGCGAAGCCGCCGAAGATCGTGACCGCGAAGTTGTAGGCCACCGAAAGGCCGGTCGAGAGCACCTTGGTCGGGAACAACTCGGAGAAGGCCGCGAGGATCGGCCCGGTGTAGGCGGCGATCAGCACGCCGAACACGGCCTGAAACACGATGAGCGAAGCGAAGCCAGGCGCGTGGTTGATCCACGTGAACATGGGCCATGCGAGCACGAGAATCAGGAACGCGGCGCCGCTCAGGAACACGCGCCGGCCCCACGCATCCGCCAGCTTGCCCACAATGGGCGCGCCGCACATGATCATCAGGCCGCCTACCATGCCCGCGGAAAAGCCCGTCGACTGCGGCAAGTGCAGCGTGCGCACCGAATAGGTCGGCATGTAGAACAGCAGCACGTAGGTGCAGACCGTCCAGAGAATGACCATGGAAAAGCTCGCGAACGTCTCGCGCGGGTAGCGCTCGAACACTTCCTTGAGCGGCGAATTGTCTTTTGCCTGCGCTTCCACGGCGCTGAACGCGGGCGTTTCGTCGATATGGCTGCGGATGTAATAGCCGACCGGCCCCACGAGAATGCCGATCAGGAACGGCAGGCGCCAGCCCCAGCTATGCAGCGACTGCGCGTCGAGCGACGAGGTCACGAAGGTGCCCGTGGCCGCGCCCAGCAGCACGGCAAAGCCGATGCTCGACTGAATCCAGCTCGAATAGTAGGCACGCTTGCCCGGCGGCGCGTACTCGGTAAGGAACGCCGTGGCGCCGCCCATCTCGCCGCCTGCGGAGAAACCCTGCAGCAGGCGCGCAAGCACGATCAGCAGCGGCGCGGCGATACCGGCTTGCTCGTAGGTGGGCGCGAGCCCGATGAGCGCGGTGCCGAACGCCATCAGCAAGATGGTGAGCGAGAGCGCGGCTTTGCGGCCCACCTTGTCGGCATAGATGCCGAGCACGATGCCGCCTACGGGCCGCATGAAAAAGCCCACGCCGAAGGTCGCCACCGTGAGCAGGACGGAGGTCAGCTCGTTGCCGGTTGGAAAGAACAGCTTCGCGATGATGACAGCGAAGAAGCTGTACACCGTGAAGTCGAACCACTCGAGGCCGTTGCCCAGTACCGTCGCGATGATCGCGCGGCGGCGCTGCTGCGCGGTTGTCGCGACGGCGTCATGCGCGACGCGAGGTGAAAGCGTTCCTTGCATGGTGTCTTCCTGATCAGATTAATCGTAGCTGCGCGCCAACAGCCACGCGCCCGGAGCCCCAACATGCTCCCCATGCTAATGACAGCACGATTAATTTCTGAAACGAAAGATACGCATGCATGCATGCGCTGGGCGCATGCATGGCCCCTGAACGCTGCTTACACCGCCGTCTGCGCCTCCGCCTGCTCGAAAAGCCAACGTGTGAACAAACGCGCCGCCTGGTTCTGCGCGCGGTCGTTGGGCGAGATCACGTAATAGCCGCCGCCGTGGCTCGCCGAACTCTCGCCCACGCGCACGAGCAAACCGTCGTCAATACAGGCGTCGATCATGTAGCGCCAGCCTAGCGCCACGCCCTGGCCGAGTATGGCCAGCTGCACAAGCTGCGGATAGTGGTTGATCGTGAGGCCCTGTGGTGTTTTCGGCATCGTCACGCCATTCAGGTCGAACCATTCGGGCCACGACATCCATTGGCGCTGGCCGTCTTCGAGCAGCAGCAGCGTTTCGTTCGCGAGGTCGGCGGCCGCAAGCGAGCGGCCCGCGAGATAGCCCGGCGAGCACACGGGAAACACTTCTTCGTTAAAGAGGCGGCGTGCGGTGAAATGCGCGGGCGCCTGCTGGCGCACGTAATACACGCCAACGTCGAACTCCGCGGGCGACATCGAGGCGAGCCCGTCGCGCACGATCAGGCGCAGCTTGATGTTGGGATACGCCTTGCGAAATGCCGGCAGGCGCGGCGTGAGCCATAGCACCGCCACGCCCGACGAGCAGGCAATGGTTAGTTCGAGGTCGCCATAGTGCTTCATCACGTCGAAGGTGGCTTCGGCGCATTGCGTGAGAAGCCGCTGCACCTGCGCCGCATATTGTTCACCCGCAATCGTGAGCCGCAGCGAACGGTGCTCGCGCACGAACAGCGAGCGGCCAAGAAAATCTTCGAGCTGCTGGATCTGGCGGCTGATTGCGCTTTGCGTAAGGTGCAGTTCGGCGGCCGCGCGCGTGAAGCTGGCGTGCCGCACGGCGGCTTCGAACGCGACGAGGCAGGGCAGCGGAGGCAGTGGCGTGATGCGCATGGAATGACTCGGGCGGGTCGTGGCAAAGAGATGTTGCCATACATCCCGCCGCGGCTCGCTCCAACGGATGTTGCGCGCACCAGGTTGCGCGTGCCTGCCGCGAAAAAAACTTACTATTGCGTTGAATCTCTGTGCAACCGGAGGGCGAAGATGAGTTCTGGGGAGAAAGCGGCAACAGGCGCAAGCGCAGGCGCGGCGCAGTGGCACGCCATGCCTGCCGACGAGATCGAGCGCCAGCTCAAGGTGAAGCCGTCGCAAGGGCTCGATGGGGCGGAGGCCGCCCAGCGCCTCGGTACCTATGGGCCGAACGTGCTGCCCCAGGGGAAGAAAAGCGGCCCCCTCGTGCGCTTCCTGGCCCAGTTCAACAATGTGCTCATCTACGTGCTGCTCGCGGCCGGCTTCATCAAGCTGATGTTGAGCCTGTGGCTCGACGCCTCGATCATCTTCGCGGTGGTGATCCTCAACTCGTTGCTCGGCTTCCTGCAGGAAGGGCGCGCCGAGAAAGCGCTCGACTCGATTCGCAACATGCTTTCCGCCGAAGCGCGCGTGCTGCGCGCGGGCGAGGTGCGCCTGATCCCCGCCGACGAGGTCGTGCCCGGCGACATCGTGTTGCTGGAGTCGGGCGACAAGATCCCCGCGGACATCCGTTTAGTCGAGGCGAGAAACCTGCGCACGGAAGAGGCGGCGCTCACGGGCGAGTCGGTGCCTGCTGAGAAGAACACCGGCGCGGTGCCGGCGCAAGCCACCGTGGGCGACCGCGAAAACATGGCGTTTTCCGGCACGATGGTCCTTTCGGGCCGCGCAACCGGCATCGTCGTCGCAACGGGCAGCCAGACGGAGCTTGGCCGCATCAACCAGATGCTCGCCGAGGTCAGCGCGCTCGAAACGCCGCTCCTTCGCCAGATCAAGAAGTTTGGATACGTCATTACGATCGCCATCGGCATTCTCAGTGTGCTGCTCTTCGCGTGGGGCCACTGGCTCGGCCACATGACCTTCATCCAGTTGTTCCAGGCGGTGGTGGGCATTGCGGTGTCGGTGATCCCCGAGGGCCTGCCAGCGCTCATCACCATCACGCTCGCCATCGGCGTGCAGCGCATGGCGAAGCGCAACGCCATCATCCGCCGCCTGCCCGCCGTGGAAACGCTCGGCTCCGTCTCGCGCATCTGCTCGGATAAAACCGGCACGCTCACCCTCATGGAAATGATGGTGACGTCGGTCGTGACGGCGGACGCGCCCTATGAAGTGACCGGCGACGGCTATGCCCCCGAAGGCGAAGTCCGCGCGGGCGGCAAGGCGCTCGACGCCGCGCCGCCGGAAGTCCTCACGCTCATGGGCCGCGTATCGATCCTGTGCAACGACGCCGGACTCTTCGAGGAGGACGGCAAATGGAAGGTGGAAGGCGACCCGACCGAGGGCGCGCTCTATCCGTTCGCCGGCAAGCTCGGCATGGACCGCGGCGCGGAAGCCGCCGCCGCACCCCGCATCGACGGCATTCCCTTCGAGTCCGAGCACAAGTTCATGGCCACGCTGAACCGGTCGGCGCAAGGCGAGATGCTGCTCGTGAAGGGCGCGCCGGAAGTGATCATCGAGAACTGCGACCGCCAGCAAACGGCTAGCGGCCCCGCGCCGCTCGACCGCGAGCGCTTCGCACGCGAAGGCGAACGTCTCGCCTCGCAAGGCGAGCGCGTACTGGCGTTGGCGTGGCTGCCAGATCCCGGCCTCCAGGTTGGCAACCTCGGCCCGCAGGACCTGCCGAAGACGCTCGTGCTGCTCGGCCTCGTGGGCCTCATGGACCCGCCGCGCAAAGAAGCAATCGACGCCGTGCGCGAATGCCACGGCGGCGGTATTCGCGTGACGATGATCACGGGCGACCACAAGGTCACGGCGGCGGCAATAGCGGGCATGCTCGGCATCGGCGACGGCAAGACGGCCGTGGCCGGCACCGAGATCGAGGCGATGAACGACGCCGCGCTGCAGGAATGCGTGCGCGACGTGGACGTGTTCGCGCGCGCGAGTCCCGAGCACAAGCTGCGGCTCGTGAAGGCGATCCAGGCCAACCGCCAGGTGGTCGCCATGACGGGCGACGGCGTGAACGACGCGCCTGCGCTCAAGAAGGCCGATATCGGCGTGGCAATGGGCATCAAGGGCACGGAAGTGACGAAGGAAGCGGCGGGCATGATCCTCGCCGACGACAATTTCGCCTCGATCTCCGCGGCGGTGAAGGAAGGGCGCACGGTCTACAACAACATCGAAAAGGCCATGCTCTTCATGCTGCCGACGAATATCGCCCAGGGCGCGGTGATTGCCATCGCGATCCTGTTCGGCTTCACGCTGCCGATCACTGCGCCGCAGGTGCTGTGGGTGAACATGGTCACCTCCGTTGCGCTCGGCCTCGTCATTTCCTTCGAGCCGCACGAGGACGACGTGATGCAGCGCCCGCCGCGTTCGATCGACCGGCCTATCGTCACACCATTCGGCGTGTGGCGCATTCTCTTCGTCGGCGCCGCGCTCGTGCTCTATACGCTCGCGGCATTCTTCTGGATGAAGTCGCAGGGCGCATCGGACTTCATGGCGCGCACGGCCGCCGTCAACGCCATCACGATGGGACAGGTCTTCTATCTGCTCAACAGCCGCTCGCTGATCAATTCGGCGCTATCGGTGCGCGCGCACATGGGCAACGCGTATCTCTGGTACGGCATTGGCGCGGTCGTGGTGCTGCAGATCCTCTTCACCTATACGCTGCCCTTTCACGCCATCTTCGAAACCGAGTCGCTGCCGCTCGCGGCCTGGCTTTGGCTCGTGGCGGGCGCGATCCTGTTCTTCCTCGTGGTGGAGCTCGAGAAGCTCGTCATTCGCTCGATACCGGCGCTCAAGCGGTCCGTGAGCCCGCCATCGCGCGCCGCGGCCACAAGGCAGTACCATGACGCGTAGAATCGTTTCGTCCCGACTCGAGAGCGAGGGCCCATAGCCATGCTGCCTGGTGCGAATCTGAATCTGGTCGAGGTGATTGGTCTGCTCGTCGGCGGCCTCGCCCTGTTCCTCTTCGGGCTGGACCTCATGACGGGGGCGCTCAAGACGCTTGCCGGCGCGCGCCTGCAATCGCTGCTGGGTTCGCTCACCGCCAACCGCTTTCGCGGCGTGCTAGCGGGCGCCGGCATCACGGCGCTGCTCAATTCGTCGACCATCACCACGGTGCTGCTGGTGGGCTTCGTTTCCGCGCGGCTCATGACGCTGCGGCAGTCCATTCCGATGATCATGGGCGCCAACATCGGCTCGACGCTCACCGCGCAGATCATCGCGTTCAATATCTCCGCACTCGTGCCGTTCATGCTCGCCGGTGGCTTCCTGCTCTACGGTTTTGCGAAACGCGACACGCTGCGCGAGCTGGGTGGCGCGCTGCTCGGGCTCGGCTTGCTGTTCCTCGGCATCGAGATGATGGGCAACGCCACGCGGCCCTTGCGCGACTACCAGCCGTTCATCGACGCGATGCAGGACATGCGCAATCCGCTCGTCGGCATTGTGATCGGCGCGGTGTTCACGGCCATCGTGCAAAGCTCGGCAGCCACGCTCGCCATCGTCATCGCGCTCGGCAGTCAGGGGCTGATTCCGCTCGAATCGGGCATTGCGCTGATACTCGGCGCCAACGTGGGCACCTGCGGCACGGCGCTGCTCGCCTCGATCGGCAAGTCGGCGGAAGCGGCGCAGGTCGGTATCGTTCACCTGCTTTTCAACGTGCTTGGCGTGCTGTTCTTCGCCTTTGCGATTCCACAGTTCGCCGACTTCATACGCATGATCTCGCCTTCCGCGCCCGACTTGAGCGGCACTGCGCGCCTCGCGGCGGAAACACCGCGTCAGGCCGCCAATGCGCACACGGTGTTCAGCGTGTTCAGCACCTTCGTGCTGATCTGGTTCACCGGGCCGATTGCGAAGCTCGCCGAACGCCTGGCCCCGGTGCGACGCGAAGCCTGGCAGGACCCAGGCGTGCCGCGCTACCTCGACGAAACGCTGGTCGAAATGCCGGCGCTCGCCATTGCCCGCGTGCAACTGGAACTGGCTTCGCTCGGCAAGCTCGTGCAGCTTCTGGTCGAGCAAAGCGCCAAGCTCCTGGCCGAGAGTTCCTCGCAGGCGCTTTCCACGGTGGCAAACGAGGACAAGGCGGCGGACTCGCTAGCCACCGCCATTCTTACCTATATCGGCAAGCTCTCCGACGCCGTGCATAGCGACGACGAAGGGCGGCAACTGGTCGACCTCGCGCGCATTGCGACGTGCCTCGACGCTATCCGCGAAGTGGCCACGACGAGCATGCTCGCGCTGAGCCAAAGGCGTGCCGCGCAAAGCGCAGACGTGAGCGTGTTGGCGAGCAACGCCGAATTGCTGCAATTCGGCCGGTCCGTGATCGAGCATTTCACGCTGGCCGTGCAGATGATCGCGCACCCCGAGGCGGACGTCGTGACGCGCATCGTCAACGCCAAGCCGGAAATCGAAGCGCTGTCCGACTCGGCGCGGCAACGCATCCTGTCCGCGCTGCAGTTGCGCAACGAGGGCGCGGCGTTCATTTTCCGCTTTGCCAACGACGTGATCGAGCAGCTCAACGAAGTGGCGCGGCTCTCGCGCGCCATCGCCAAGGCCACGCGGTGGCTGCACGACGTGAAAGTGCTGGAACCTCAAGGCGCCGAGGCCGTGGCCGAAGCTGAGGCCGAAGCCCAGGTGTAATGCCCGCGCGCTGGGTTGGTCCTCAACGCGCAGCGCCCGAGGTCAGTGCCTGAGGATCGCTCATGGGCACCGCTTCGAGAAAGCCGCGGCCCATCTCCGCTTCGAAACGCGAAGCGCTGCCCTCCCAGATAATGCGCGCGTGCTCCAGCACATAAACGCGGTCCGCGTGCGGCAGCGCGAAGCGAACGTTCTGCTCGCCTAACAACACGGTAATGGGCGTGGACTGCTGCAGCGCATCGAGCGCCTTCGACAACTGTTCGAGGATCACGGGCGCAAGCCCGAGCGTCGGCTCGTCGAGAATCAGCAGCTTGGGCTGGGGCATGAGCGCACGCGCAATGGCCAGCATTTGCTGCTCGCCGCCCGAGAGCGTGCGCGCGGTTTGCCCCTGGCGCGACTTGAGAATGGGAAAAAGGTCGAAGAGCCAGGTGAGCTGCTTTTTGCGCACTTCGTCCGAAAGATGATAGCCGCCGAGTTCGAGATTCTCGCGCACCGTCATGTCGCCGAACAGCTCGCGCGTTTCCGGGCATTGCACGAGGCCCGCGCGTGAGACGGCCGCCCCGCTCATACCCTTCAGGTCGCGCCCGTCGAAGCGGATCGTCCCTTTGTACGGCAGGAGGCCCGAGAGCGCGTTGAACAGCGTGGTCTTGCCCGCGCCGTTGAGGCCGACCACCGAGACGAACTCGCCCTCGCGAACGTGGAGGCTCACACCGTCGAGCGCACATGCCTTGCCGTACAGCACGCGCACGTCCGAGACCTCGAGAATGGCGCGCTTCGCCTCGCCCGCGACGCTCGCGCGCTGGCGCAATTCGAGCTTGCCGCCCAGATACACGCGGCGCACCGTTTCGTTTTGCATCACCGCTTCGGCCGTGCCTTCGGCGACGTGCTCGCCCAGGTACATGGCGAGCACGCGGTCGGCCAGCGCGGAGAGGCTCTTCACATTGTGATCGACCAGCAGCACCGCGCGGCCCTCTGCGCGAAAACCGCGTATCAGCTCGGAGAAGGCCTCCGACTCCGCAACCGTGAGTCCTGCGAACGGCTCGTCGACGAGCACGACCTTCGGGTCGCGCGCAATCGCTTTCGCCATTTCCATGCGGCGCAGGTCGGCGAAAGGCAGCGTGGCGGGATGCCGGTGCATGACGGCGGCAAGGCCCACGCGCGCGGCAATTTCCTGCGCGCGCTGATGCACGTGCGGTTCTGCCGCCAGCTTCACCAGCGAATCGGGCAGCAGCGCGAGCTTGATGTGCTCCAGCACCGTTTGCCGATGCAGCGGCCGTGAATGCTGGAACACGATGCCCACGCCCGCACGCGCGATGCGGTGCGGCGCCCAGCCGGCCATCTCCACGCCGTTCACCTTGACCGAGCCCGCGTTGGGCCGCTCGATGCCCATGATGAGCTTCATCACGGTCGACTTGCCGGAGCCGTTGGGTCCGATCAGGCCCAGTATCTCGCCGGGCCGGATGTCGAAGCCAATGTCCTTCACCGCGACGAGACCGCCGAAGCGCTTGGTCAACCCGCGAACTGAGAGCAGCGGCGTGTCGTTCATTGGCGTTCCCTCGCGCGCAGCAGGTTGCCGAGCAAGCCGTCCGGAAAGAACAGCAGCGCGGCGAGCGCGACTGCCGCGACGACGAACGTATTGAGCTGACCGAGCGGGCGCAGAAACTCGCCGGCCACGATCAGGAAGATCGATCCGAGCACCGCGCCGAGTATCGTGCGCCGGCCGCCGAGCACGGCCGCGATGATGATCTGCACGCCCACACTCAAATCCACCACCGTGCTCACGGAAGCCGTGCCTTGATAGAACACCAGCATCGCGCCGGCCACACCCGAAAACACGGCACTGATGCAAAAGGCCACGAGCTTGTGCCGCGTAACGTTGAAGCCCAGCGCCTGCGCGCCGGTGGCGTCCTGGCCGCTCGCCTGCAAGATGAGGCCGATTGCCGAGCGCGAGAGGCCGAACAGCAGGATCGCGCACACCACCAGAAACGCCAGCGCGATCCAGTAGTTGTGGTTGGCGTCGACGGACATCACGTCGGGCACCATCATGCCGATCTCGCCGCCCGTCACGCCCGCGAAGATCACAATGGCGTTCTGCAGCAGCAGCACCGCCACGAGCGTGACGAGACCGAAGTACGGACCGCGCAGCCGCAGCGCGGGCACCGCGAGCAGCAGCCCGCCCACCAGCGCGACGAGGCCGCCCGCGATCACGCAAACGGGTATCGGCATGCCCCAATGAGCGTCGATGATCGCCGCGGAATAGGCGCCGAGGCCGATCAGAAACGTGGGGCCGAAATTCACCTCGCCGGCAAAACCGAACAGCAGGTCCCACGACATGGCAAACACGCCGAAGTAATACGCGACCGTGAGCACGCCGAGGATATAGCCCGACATCCACCACGGCAGCGTGGCCGCCGCAACGGCGAGCAACACGGCCACCCAGATCCCACGCGAACGAAGAAGACCGGACATGTCGATGCTCCCTGCGTTCGGTTAGCGGCGGCCCAGGAAACCCTGGGGCCGCACATACACGACGAGCACCAGCAGCAGCAGCGCGGGCAGCGGCCGCAGCGTCGGCGCAACGAGGTACGCGGTGACGGTCTCCAGATAGCCCACGACATACGCGGCCATCAGCGACCCGGAAACGCTGCCGAGGCCACCCAGCACGACGATGGAGAACGCGCTCGCGGTGAGCTGCCCGGCGTTGTTCGTGCTCACGCCGAGGAACGAGGCGAGCAGCACGCCCGCAATGCCCGCCAGCACGCCGTAAATGGTCCACGCGAGCAGATAGATGCGCGAGAGTTCGAAGCCGAGCAGCGTGAGGCCGCGTGGATTCATCGAGGCCGCGAGCAGCGCCTTGCCCGCGCGCGTGCGGTTCACGAACAGCCACAACAGGCCGATCACAGCCCAGCAGACCACGGCGATCATGATCTCGTTGAACGGCACGCGCACGCTGCCGATCATCGCCACGCCGCTGATGAGCGGTCGCATCGTCACAGGATTGTCGGTGAAGAGCCAGGCCATGCCCTGCTGGATCATGATGCCCCACAGCAGCGTGCCGGTGAGCACGAAGATTTCCTTCTCTTCGTTCGGAATGGCGGCGGAGCGCTGAATGGGCCGCACCACCATCAGGTAGGTGACGTAGGCCGCGACGAGTCCGGCGACCACGCCGAGCAGCGTGCCGAGGTAGGTGCCGAGGCCGGCTTCGCCCGCAAGCATCCAGCCCATCAGCGCCGCGACGAGCATCACGCCGCCGTGTGCGAGATTCAATATGCCCGAGACGCCGAAAATCAGCGTAAAGCCGATGGCGCCGAGCGCGTAGAGCGAGCTGATGGCAAAGCCGTCGATGAGAATCTGCAGGAGCAGCATGACCGGCCTTTCATTTGGGTGGGTCGCTGGATGCGCAGCGCGGCCCGACGCCTGGGCGTTGGGCCGCACTGCGCGACGCACTACGAGGCTAGTTCGCGCTGGCCTGCTGGATCTTGATGAAGGTCGGGAACTTGACCTTGCCGTTCGCGACGGACTTCGGCCAGATCGCAATCTGCTTGCCGTCCTGCCACTGCAAGTTGATGCCGGTGATATAGCCCGGGCCGTACTTGAGCGCGTGCGTGAACTGGTCGTTCTTGCCGTAGAACTGCCAGCGCCCGATCGTGCCTACATAGTCGGTTTTCTCGAGCGCGGCGACCATCTGGTCCGGATCGGTCGAGCCTTTGTTGCGCTTGATCGCATCCGCAATGATGTGGACGAGGTCATACGTCGAGAAGCCGCAATACGCTGGCGAGACGCCGAACTTCTTCTGATACGCATCCGCGAAGGGCACCGTCTTCGGCGTAATTGCCACGCCCGGAGCCGCAGCGGAAGCCGTGATCACGCCTTCGGTCGCGCCGTTCGTGTCCTTCCAGAAGCTCGTGGTCGTGGCCTGCGAGCTTTGACCCGACATCGGGATCGGCACCTGCTGGTCGTGCCATTGCACGGTTGGCTGCACACCCACATGGCTGATGCCCGTGGTGATCGTGTCGGGGTGCTTCGCCTCGATCTGGTTGAAGATTGGTGTGAAGTCCGAAGTATCCGGATTGAAGCGGATATGATCGAGCACCTGGAGACCGGCCTTGGGCAGGCATTCCATGAAGCGCTCATCGAGCGGCTTGGTCCACGCCGCGTCCTCGCTCATCACGACCGTCGACTTCATCTTGAACTGGCCGACGAGAATATCGTGCGAAAAGTCGCAGATCGACTGCGCAATGAAAGCCGACGTCATCCAGCCATGGAACGTGTACTTGTAGTTGTCGTAGTCGTCGTGAACGTGCTTCGAAATGTCGTTGCTCGCGGCGCCCGGCGTAACAAAGGGCATTTTCAGCCGCGCCGACCACGGCTCCATGGCGAGCGCCACTTCGCTGATATAGCTGCCGATCACGGCGACCACCTTGTCCTGGGTCGCTGCGCGCTGGAATGCGCGCACGCCGTCGGAGGCCGACGAGTGGTCGTCATACGCGATGATCTGGATAGGGCGGCCATCCACACCGCCGCTCGCGTTGATCTCGTCCGCAGCGAGTTGCGCCGCCTTGCTGATCGAGGCGCCCGCCACTGCGGACTCCTCACTGATCACACCGATCTTGATCGGGTCGCCCGCGGCATGCGCGCCGGCCGCGAGGCCCAGCCCTGCTGCCACCATACCCGTCGCCGCGACGCGATAAAGGTTTCGCCACACGCCGTTATTGGACATCCTGCATCTCCGATTCGCCTGGATCGTTGAGGAACATCTGCCCGCTACATTGCAGCTTTGAAGAATGCGCCCACAACAGTATCACCAGCCTTTGCGTGCTCAATCGGTAAAAACGATGACAGGTAACGTGCAGCTTTCATGGTGCAAAGCGGCAAAAAAATGCGCCGCCCCGCGCGGCTGCGAACGCTACGCGCAGCACCTCGCGCATGCCCCACGTCGATGATTGCGATCTTCACGTATACGACAGTTGAACGTGCCGTCTATTCGACCTTCACCCACGCCAGCTCTGAAATGCATTCCTTGCCCGTGACCGGATTGCGGGCGGGCGGCGTCGTGAGGTACAGGTTGTTGCCGTCGATTCTGAAACGGCGCAACTGAATCGTCCCCGTCCATGATTCATTCCACGAAGTGTCGACATGGTGACTCACGAGGTCGCCCTCGATGCTCCACGTCCCCGCGTAAGCGCATAAGCCGTTGAACAGCGCAATGCGCTCGGCGTCGGTGGGCACGAGGTCGGCGGGCGCGTTGCGGTGCTTGTCGACCACAATCGCGTACATCCGCTTGTCGGCGCTGTAGTTGAGATAGCCGCCTGGGTGTGAGCCGAACAACTCGGTCTTTTCTCCGGTGTCCAGATCTTCGGTCGTGAAAGATTGCAGCTTCCATGTGCCCAGCAGCGCAGCGCTGCCGGTTTGCCGTGCTTGTGCCATCGCGTTCCCCTTCAGCACAACCTGGGCAGCGCGCTAGCGCTGCTTGCCCCACCGCCAGCGAGGCGGCTCGCCCTTGAACCAGCACACCGCGCAAAGCGCGAGCGAGGCGAGTATCACGAGCCCCGAAAACGCGAACGCATGTTGGTGCGGTTCAAAAAAAACAGCGATCAAACAGATCGACAGCACATACACGGCTAGCGCCACCCAGCCCTGCCAGGTGAGCGGAAGTCCCCACCCCCAGCCATAGCGTTTGGCGCGAAACCAGTATTTTCCCGTGCCTGACATTTCCCCTTCTCCTACGAATCGCGTTTGCGCCGCTGCGTCAATGATCGGCGTTTGGAAGGGCGTTTGGCAACCGCATTGCGGCCTCGGCTCGTGCCGGGTCAACCCGGATCGAGAAGGATTGCGAAGTTTCAATGACGGTGGATTTGCGCGTATAGCGCGTTACGAAACGTCAGGCGGGTGCCAAATGGCACACCGCCTCGACGCGGTTGCCGGCCGGATCGACAAGAAAGGCGGCGTAATAGTCGGCGTGATAGTGCGGCCGCAAGCCCGGCTCGCCATCGGAGCGGCCGCCCGCCGCGCAGCCGGCTGCATGGAACGCATCGACCTGAGCGCGCGAAGCGGCCTTGAAGCACCAGTGCCGCTTGTTCGGCCCGATGGCGCTGGCATCCAGATAGACGGAAAGATAGGACGATTGCGTTTCGGCGGCGTCGCACCGCTCGCCGTAGCCAAGCGCGCCAGGGCGGTCGTAGACCTTGAGCGCGCCCAGCGTGTTCATGATCGCGTCGTAAAAGAGGCGCGCTGCATCGAGATCGGGAACGCCGATCGAAACGTGATCGAGAAGCTGCATGGTGTCCGAGGTCCGCAGTCGTCAATGCATGACTATAACCGGCGATTCACACCATGCAGCGTGCGCGTTCGTGCGCCTTCGTGCGTGTTACCCCGTGCGCCCGGTGCGGAACACCGAAACCGCGGCATTGAGCCGGTGCGCTTCGTTTTCGAGCGACGAAGCCGCGGCCGTTGCCTGCTCAACGAGTGCCGCGTTCTGCTGGGTCACGAGGTCCATCTGGCCAACGGCGATGTTGACCTGATCGATGCCCGTGCTCTGCTCCGCCGCCGCCGATGCGATCTCGTTCATGATCGCGCTCACGCGCGCGATCGCCTCGACGATCTCGCTCATCGTCGATCCCGAGCGCTCGACGAGGCCCGCGCCGGTTTCCACGCGCGACGTCGACGACTCGATCAGCTCCTTGATCTCCTTGGCCGCCGCGGCGCTGCGCTGCGCGAGCGAGCGCACTTCGCTCGCCACCACCGCGAAGCCGCGCCCTTCCTCGCCCGCGCGCGCCGCTTCCACGGCCGCGTTCAGCGCGAGAATGTTGGTCTGGAACGCAATGGCCTCGATCACACCGACGATCTCGCCCACGCGCCGCGAGTCGCCCACGATGTCCTGCATCGTGCCGACCACTTCGCGCGAGAGCGCACCGCCCTGTGCCGCGAGACCGGAAGCGCCCTCGGCGAGCGTGCTGGCCTGGCGGGCGTTTTCGGCGGTCTGCTTGACGGTGGAAGTCAGTTCCTCGATGCTCGCAGCCGTTTGTTCGAGCGAGGCGGCCTGCTCCTCGGTGCGCTGCGAAAGATCCGTGTTGCCCGCGGCAATCTCGCTCACGCCCTTGTCGATCGACAGCGCGCCTTCGCGCACGCTGCTGACCGTCTTGATGAGCGCATCCTGCATCTGCCGCAATGCAGCCTGCAGGCGGCCCATTTCGTTGTTGCTCGTCGCCTCGACCGTGCCGCTCAGATCGCCCGCGGCGATACGCTGGAACTGCGCGATAGCGGCGTCGACGGGATGCACGATCGCGCGCATGAGCGCGGCGCGGCCGATCCATGCGAGCAGCAACGAGAGCACCATGCCCACGGCCACCGCAATGCTCACTGCATTGAAACGGTCCTGCGCTTCCTGGTAGCGCTGCGCGCCGAGGTCGATCTGGCGCTTCTCGAGCACGAGCATCGCCTTTTCGTAGTTGCCGTAGAGCGACGGCAGCTTGTGGCCCTGCATTTCCTGGAACGCGGTCTTGTCGCCGGCCTTGAGCGCCGCGAGCGCCGGTTCGACGCCGTCGTGCAGGAAGCTGTTGCGCTTGGCCTGCATGTCGGCGATGAGATCCTGCGCCTCGCCCTCGCCGCTCGCAATCGACAGATAGTGGTCAAGACGCTCGTTCGAGTTCTTCAGGTACTGGTCGTAGCGCTTGAGCACCGCGTCGGCGGCGTCGTGGTCGCCGAGTTCGGAAAGCGAGGCGTTGGTGGCGAGCGCGAGGCGCAAACGCAGCAGCTGGCCGGCGCTGCCTTCGAGGTCCGCGACGGCCGGCGTATCGACGGTGTACATCGTGCGCAGCGACTCGTTGCCCGCTCGCATCGACAGAAGTCCTGTGGCGGCCCCGCCAATCAGGACGATGCCGAAGAAGGCGATCATCAGCGTCAGGCTGGCGCGTATTGACAGCTTGTGAAGCATTCCTGGTCTCTCTCCGTGGGGCGCGCAGCACTGGAGGCCACGCGTGTCCCAGTCGTTTTCATCGAATGTTCCGGCGCGCTTACCCAGTGCAGCCCGGTCGTGCGGGCTGTTTAAGCGTCCAGTACATAACAACGGCAGGAGAGGTTGCGAACTTTATGGTTCGCCGCAAAGAAGTACGACCGTTAGCAACACTTCGTATTACAGACCGAAATACGGGATGCCTGCGAGTCAATGCGCATCACGCGCTGACCGCTTCCCCGCCCGCCTCGCCCTCGTCCATCGGCACGAGATAGCGCAGCACGTCGCGCCAGCTCACGATGCCCACGGGCCGGAATTCGGCATCGACGATGGGAATGCACGAAATCTTGTTGGCGAGAAAGAGGGCCACAGCTTCGGAAAGGGTCGACTCGGGCCGCAGCGTAAGCGGCTTGCGGCTCATGATCTGGTGCACGCGCTTGTTAAGCGTGCCGAGGTCGCGCGCGGATTCGACCACGCTGTCGATGAACGGGCTGATTGCGCGCAGCAGGTCGCGGTCGGAGACGACGCCTTGCAGCTTGCCGTCTTCGACCACGAGCAGATGGTGAAAGCTCGCCTCCGTGAAGATCTCGCGCACCGTTGCGAGCGTCTCGTCGAAACCGACGGTGACGACACGGCTCGTCATGAATTTCTCTACTTGCATACCTTCCAGACCTGAGTGGGTTCGACGTCCCGAGCCAGTCTATGCCCTGCGCAATGGACTGCGGATTCCGGCGGCGGCTCGGGGCTTCAGCCCGTTATATCGACCGCGCGCGCGGAAATCTTCAGTCTGGAAAGGGGCGCGCCCCACAGGTTTCACGCGTTTGTCATGCTTCGAGCGCGAGCGTCGCGAAGGTGGCGAGCCAGTGCTCACCCATATAGTCGCCGGCCACGTGGTCGAGCGCGCTGGCCAGATGCACTTGCGCGGCATCGTTGAGCACAGCAACGCGAGCGTCGCCGGCGGGCAGTGCGCGTGCGAGCGAGCGCTGGCACCACGCACGGCTCAGGTTGAGCCCGTCGAGGTGGGCGATCTTGCCGTCGCTGCGGTCGGTCACGGTGGCCGGCGTAAAGAGCGTGGCGGGTTCTTGCGCCGCGAGATTGGGCAAGAAGCGCGTGAACCACGGCTCGAACTGCGGCGCGCGCAGTACGCGGCTCATCAGCAAGGCGACGCTCAGTGCGGGCGAGAGGAATTCGTCGCCGCCCGGCTCCCACGCCTGGCAGCCCGCGTCGTTCGCGTGCCAGCGCATAGCCGTGTCTTCAATCAGCGTCACCAACGCCGGGCGCGACGTGGCCTTCGCGAAGTCATACGCGAGCGTGAGCGCGAACGCCGTGTTGAAGTGCGTGCCCACGCGCAGCGGATACGTTGCCTTCGGCAGGAATTCCTCGAAGCGCTCGACGAACCACTCGGTGAGCGGCGCCAGCGCCGCCTTCCAGCGCGCGGCCTGCGGCAGTTTCAGCGCGTCGACCTGCGCCGCGAGCGCCAGCAGCCACGCCCAGCCATAAGGCCGCTCGAAGCCGCGGTTGTGGGCGAGCGTGAGGTAGGCCATTTCGCCCGCCATTTTCTCCGGCGTGAAGTGCTCGTCGACCACTGCGACGATCTGCGCCGCCTCGGGCAAGTCGGGAAAGCGCTCCAGCAGATGCAGCACGAGCCAGTAGCCGTGCACGCACGAATGCCAGTCGTAGCTGCCATAAAACACCGGGTGCAGCGCGCGCGGGCCCTGCACGTCCTGCGGGCCTTCGAGCGAGTGCGTCAGCTTGTTCGGATACTCGCGCGTGAGGTGGGCGAGCGCGAGCGAGGCGAACTTCGAGGCGTGGGCGGCGGTGAGGTGTGGGGTCATCGTGAACTCGTCAGAACCGGAAAACGAAGGCGTACATCAGCAGCGTGTTGACGACGAGAAGCAGCACAGCGGTCGGCCATTGCGCCTTGATCACGCCGTTCTTGTCGCTCAATTCGAGCAGCGCTGCCGGGACGATGTTGAAGTTTGCGGCCATGGGCGTCATGAGCGTGCCGCAGAAGCCCGAGAGCATGCCGATCGCGCCGAGAATCGCGGGGTTGCCGTGGAACTGATGCACGATCAACGGCAGGCCGATGCCCGCGGTCATGACCGGAAAGGCCGCAAACGCGTTGCCCATGATCATCGTGAAGAGGGCCATGCCGAAAGTGTAGGCGGCCACGACCGCGAACGCCGAGTTTTGCGGAATCCAGTTCGTGACGAGTTCGGACACCACGTGGCCCACGCCCGCCGCCGCGAACAGCGCGCCGAGCGCCGCGAGCATCTGCGGCAGGATGGCGGCCCAGCCCACGGCGTCCATGGTGTGCCGTGCGCCCTTGAGCGCGTGCACGGGCGAATCGCGCAACATGACGAGCGCCGCGCCGAAGGCGACGAGCGTGGCGATTACGAGCGAGATCAGCGTGACGTTCTTCGCCTCGACGAAGGGCGCGTACTTGAGCGTGAGCGTGCCGACGAGCGTGATCACGGGAATCAGCAGCGCGGGAATGAAGAGCCGGCTGCCGAAGCGCCCCGCCCCTTGTTCGCGGCGCGCCTGGGCCGTGGCGTTGTCATTGCCCGCAGGGCTGCGGCCGAGCTTGCCGGAGCCCGCGATCAAGGCGAGCGCGATGGCAAGGCAGCCCATCACGAAATGCGGCAGCACGCCGCCGAACAGGAACGTCACGGCATAGACGCCCCAGAACACGAAGTTGACGACACGGCGCGGGTTCGCGCGGTCGAGCAGGTTAAAGAGGGCGAACGACGCGAACATCAGACCCGCGACGATATAAAGCGATTCGAGCTTGATCACGATGCGGCTCCCTGGCGGCTTGCTGCGCCCGGCGCATTGGCCGCGCCGAGGCGCCGCGAGAGATTGTGATCGAGCAGTTTCAGGCGCACGCAGTGAATGAGGAGCGCCGCGAACGCGGTGGGAATCGCCCAGACCGAGACTTGCAGCGGCTGAACGATGATGCCGTTCTGCTCCAGAAAGCCCTTGATGAGCAGGATCGACTGGATCGCGATGAAGATGTCTTCGCCGAAGAACACGGCGATGTTGTCAACGGCCGAGGCGTTCGCGCGGATCTGTTGGCGCACCGCGTCGGGTACGTCGCCGTAACGCTGCGTGGCGGCACCTTCGGCCATGGGCGCGATGAGCGGACGCACCATCTGCGCGTGGCCGCCCAGCGACGTGAGGCCGAGTGCGGCCGTGATCTGGCGGATCACGAAGTAGAGCATCAGCACGCGGCCGGTGGTGGCGGCGTGCACGCGCGAAATGAGGTTTTTTGCCTGCTCGCGCAGGCCGTTGCGCTCGAGCAGCGCGATCACGGGCAACGTGAGCCAGACAAGGCCCATGTAGCGGTTATCGGCAAACGCCTTGCCGAAAGCGCTGACGATCTCGACCGTATGCAGGCCGCCCGCAAGCCCCGTTGCAATACCCGCCGCGGTCACGACGAGCAGCGCGTTCAGGCGCAATGCAAAGCCGATCACCACGATCGGCACCCCTATCAGAACCAGCATCTCTCCTCCGCCTTGTGTCTTTGCGCCGGACTCGTGACGCCGGCCGCGCGGGCGCGCTTCCCCGTTGCGCCCGATTCAGGCCAGGAATCTATCACGACAATTTATCGACAAATAGTCGATAAAGTCTTTTTAGGGGAAGTCCCTGGGCCAAATGCGCTATCTGGAAGCGGAGTGAGGCCGCCGCAGGGCGGCGTTGGTCCGGGGCGGGCGGACTAGGCGGTTAGTTGCATCTGCATATGATGGATCGGAGTGCCTGTGCGCGCCTCAGCGCGACCGCATGGGATGCGTCAGGTATCCAGATCGAAGGCGTGTTGACCGTTTGCCGCTTGCGGCGCGTCGTGGAACGACAACTCAAAGCCGATGCGCTCGCCGCTGCGCACCCGGCTGATGGCGTGCCGAAGGTTCACACGGTAGTAACCGCTGCTGCCTTTGAATGGCCGCTGGGCCGTGGCGATGATCGCCGCGTCGCCCAGGCCAAGCGGAACGACTGTCGGGCGCGACTGCATGCGCGGGCGCTGCTCCGTCAACACCAGTTCGCCGCCCGTGAAGTCTTTCCCCGGCGCCGCGAGCAAGGCGACCACTTGCAGCGGAAAGACATGCTCTCCTTCGCTGCGTTGATGCAGCGCCAGATAGTCGTCGGCGCGCAGTTGATTCAAATGCGATTGCGACTGCGTTTGCCCTGCTCGCCGGTTGTGCTCGAGAAATGCAGTCAGTTCAATCGGAAATCGATAAGGCATGCCAAGGATATCGTTCCAGCGATTCGCGAGAGGCGCTAGTTGACGATAGAGGTCCGCACGCCAATGCGCCCAAGGCTGCGGCAAAGCGGCGTCGAAATACAGCAGATCGCCGCAACCGAGATTGAGCGAATCGAGCGACACGCGGCGTAATACGTTCGATGCGCTGGCCTCGCGCGCAAGCACACGGGCTTCGTCCGCGCCAATGAGTCGAGGCAGTACCGCGTAGCCTTCGCTATCCAGTTGTGCGGCGATCGCATGCCAATCCATTGCGTCGATCATGTCAAAACCCCGGAAGCGTTGCCGTTTGCGGAACTTCGCGCGTAGCGGGAATCGCCTTCTCGTGTTCGAGCAGCCAACGCTTGCGATGAAGGCCCCACGCGTACCCTTTCAACTCGCCGTTGCTGGCAATCACGCGATGGCACGGCACGACGATAGCGATGGGATTCGCGCCACTCGCCGCACCGATGTCGATTGCCGCGCGCGGATCGTCAAATCCTAGCGCTTTCGCGAGCTTGCCGTAGCTCGTGGTCGTGCCAGCCGGAACGCGACGCAACGCGGCCCACACCTTTTCTTCCAGATCCGAACCTGCCATGACGACCGGTAGCGCATCGAGCGCGCCCAATTCGCCGGAGAAATAGCGCGCCATGGCGTCCGTTATCAAAGACGGCGCGGGAGCATCGATCAATTCGGCGCTGCCGTAACGTTCGCGCAAACCACGATGCAGACGCGAGCGGTGATCGGAGAATTCGAGCGCGTGCAGCCGGTGCTGCGCATCGCTCACCAGCATGAGATCGCCAACCGGCGACTCGATATGGCCAAGAAACAATTGCATGATGCGGTCCTTCGCGTTCTGCGCGCACTAACGTGAATCGTGAAAAATCAGGCCGACGGTGTGACGCTTCCCACTGCGCACCACGCTCACGCCGTGGCGCATGGCGACCTTGCGCGTACCGCCGCGCCGATTCGCCGCCGGCCGCTGGTTGACGGTGAACAGCACCGCGTCGCCCTGCTCCAGCGGAATCACTTCCGCACATTGGCCGTTCGATGCGCTCTGCGTCATCACGAACTCGCCACCCTCGAAGTCGACGCCGGGCCGCGAGAGCAGCATCGCCATCTGCAGCGGAAACACATGCTCGCCGTAGAGATCCTGATGCAGACAGTTGTAGTCGCCAGGGCCATATTCGAGGATGAGCGGCGTCGGGCGCGTCTGCCCTGCGCGGTGGCATTGGTCGAGAAACGTGTCGAGGTCGGCTGGATACCGCGTGTCGATCCCCAGTCGCTCGTTCCATCGATTGGCGATAGGCGCGAGGTGCGGATAGATCGCCTGCCGCAACCGCTGCAACAACGACGGCAGTGGATACGAAAAATACTTGTATTCCCCGCGCCCGAAATTGTGACGCGCCATGACGATGCGCGAGCGGAAGCCATCGTCGCTCGGGTATAGCGCGGCGAGTTGCGTGCACTGCACGGGCCTGAGCACACGGGGCAAAACGGCGTAACCGTGCGCATCGAGCGATCGCTCGATCTCGACCCAATCGTAAGTGCCGGATTCCGGCTTGTCCGCCCTCATGGCTGCGGTTTTCATCGCTTCGTTTCCTCATGTCGCGACGGCTATTCTCGCCGACATCGTATACGGGCCTACGATACGCCGACGCAACACGTGTTCCGATCCGAATGTTGCGCTCTAATTCCGCGCGCGCCGCCACGTGAATCGCGCTCGAACGTCACGGCAAGAAACGGGTATCTGCTCGGGTTGCTGCTCGATATTGTGCGTTTCAGGCGAAGCAATCCCGCTTCACCATGAATCGAAATCAGCAAGGAGTCGAACATGTCGATGCAAGAGGACAACAAGGCGATCGTTGGCCGTTGGTTCACGAGTTTCTGGGGCGAAACCTGCAACCTGGATATCGTCGACGAACTGGCCGCGCCGGACATGCTGCTCAAGTATTCGCTGCACGAGCCGCGCCGCGGCCGCGAGGACATCAAGGCGTTCATGAGCGGCTTTCGCACGGCGTTCCCCAATCTGAACTTCTGGGGTGCAGCCGACCTCATCGCCGAGGGCGAATTCGTGGTGGGTCAGTGGGAAGGCGGCGGCACGCATTCGGGCCCGGCGTTCGGGGACTTTCTCGCGGGAGCGTTGCCGGCGGCGAGCGGCCGCAAGATGCATTTCACCGGCACGACGGTGTTGCGCCTGAAGAACGGAAAGATCGTGGAAGAGATCGGACTGGACGACGGCGTAACGGCGCTCACGCAGCTCGGGCTCATCAAGCCGGCCTGACTGCGCCGCTAACGGCGCGTACCTGGGCGGCTCATGCGCACTGCGTCACGACGTTGGAGTGCGCATCGAGCCACACGGGAATCGCATCGAGCTTCGCGCCTGCGCACGGACCTTCGATGCACTGCCCGTCTTCAAAGCGAAACAACGCACTATGATGCGCGCACATGATCACTTGCGCGCGATACGTTGGCACACGGCCTGGCTCGTAGTCGAGCGGCACCGAGAAGTGCGGGCAGCGGTTTGCGTACGCCCACACTTCGCCGGCACGCCGCACGACGACGACCGGCCGCCCTGCCAGCGCGGCGTCGATCACGCGCGCGCCGCCATCGGGCACATCGTCGAGGCAACACAGGCTCACCGTCTGCATGACTCACACTCGTTGCTCAGGATTGCCAAGATTCCAGTCCCACGGGCGAATCTCGACACGTTCGAACAAACCCGCCAGCGTATAGGGATCGTCGCGCACGAAGCGCATTACGTCGTCGTATCCTTCAGCCTCGATCACGAGCAGCGTGCCGTTGAGCGCGTTGCAATGCGGCGCGAGCGTCGAACCGCCCAGCCTCACGAACACGCCGCGCTGCGCGGCGGAGCGCAGATACGTGCGATGCCCCGCGCGCTCGCGCTCGCGCACTTCGCGCATGCCGGGCTTGTCGGTAGCGAATACCGCGTAGTAGCGCGTGTGCGGTCTCATGCGCGCTCCAGCACGAAGTCGTAGCGCGCCTCGCGAAAGCCGCGCTCGAAGCCAAACTGCTGCGCGGTCGCGTCGCCCACCACGTGCTCGCGATAGTCCACGAGCAGCGAGGGCTTCACGCCGAACACCGCATCCGAGTCCAGATACGGGTCGTTCTGGTTGAACAGGTGTGTCACGAGCGTGCTGTGGTCCGGCGCCGTAATCATGAAGTGCAGATGCGCGGGTCGCCACGGATGCCGCCCGGTGGCATTGAGCATGCGGCCCACCGGGCCGTCAGTCGGAATCGGGTAGCACACCGGCACGATGGTGCGGATCGCGTAGCGGCCTTCGGCGTCGGTGCGATAACGGCCGCGCAGGTTGCCGTGCGGCTGCGCGGTGTCCTGCCCCGAGTACATGCCGTTGTCCGCCGTCTGCCACACGTCGAGCAGGGCGTTCGCCACGGGCTTGCCGTCGGTCGTCAGCACGCGGCCATGCACGAGCGCCGGCGTGCCTGGCGTGAACGCCATGTTCTCGCCAAAAGCGCGTTCCGGCATGCCTTCGATATAGAACGGGCCGAACACGGTCGTATCGGTCGCGCCGGAAGCGTAGCGGTGATTGATTGCGTCGACGAGCATCGACACGCCAAGCGTGTCGGAAAGCAGGATGAATTCCTGGCGCACGACGTCGTCGCACATCTGGCCCGTCTCGGTCAGGAAGCGGATCGCGGCAAACCACTCCGCCTCCGTCGGCTCGACTTCGCGCACGTAAGCATGCAAATGCCGCACGAGGCTTTGCATCAGCGTGCGCAGGCGCGCGTCGGGTGTGTTCGCGAAACGGCCCACGACCTGTTCGGTCAAGGCGCGTTCGGCCTCGGTGCCATGGATCGACATGGTTGTCTCCTTTCCTCTGTTTTGTGCGCCACGCGCGGCTAGCGCGGCGCCGCGCCTTCCCACGCCCGTTGCAGCAGCGCGCGGATCGCCTCGCGCTCCAGCGGGCGCGGATTGGGATAGGCATTCGTGCAAGCGAGATCGGCCGCTTCGTCGAGGCCCGCTTCGGGCATGCCGATTTCCTTGAGCGACAGTGCAATGCCAAGCGATTCGTTCAACGCGTAGAGCCGCGGTCCGGCTTCGTCCGCATGCGTGCCGCCGAGCGCGCGCGCCACGCGTTCGAGCGCGTATGGCGCAGCCGCGTGGTTGTAGTGCGCCGTATGCGGCAGCATGACCGCATGCGTTTGCGCGTGCGGCAAGTTGAAAGTGCCGCCGAGCGTGTGGCATAGCTTGTGATGCAGCGCCATGCCCACCGCGCCGAGGCAACTGCCCGCGAGCCACGCGCCGTAGAGCGCGCGGCTGCGCGCCGCCGCGTCGTCCGGGCGACGCACGACAACCGGCAGCGCATCGCCCAATGCGCGAATCGATTCCTCGGCCATCAGGCTGATTACCGGGTTCGCGTCCTGGGCATAGAGCGCTTCTACCGCATGCGCCATGGCGTTCACGCCCGAGGCCGCCGAAATACCGGCCGGCAGCGAGACCGTGAGCGACGGGTCGTAGATCACCGTGCGCGGCAGCACGCGCAGGTCGCGCCCGGTCTTTTTCAGGCGCCCTTCGGTGAGGCCGTAGATGGGTGTCATCTCCGAGCCCGCATAGGTAGTGGGCACAGCGACGATCGGCAGCGACGATTCGAGCGCGATGGCCTTGCCAAGGCCGATGGTCGAGCCGCCGCCCACGGCCACGCAGCACTGCGCGTCCAGCGCCGCCGCCTGTTCGCGTGCGGCCCGCGCGACTTCCACCGGCACGTGCATGACCGCTTGCGCGTGGACGCCGGCGGCGCGCTCGCCAAGCAGGCGCGCGACTTCTTCCGCGAGCGGACGCTGCTCGGGCGTCGAGAGGATCAACGCGCGGCGCGCGCCTAGCCGGTCCACTTCCTCGGGCAAGCGCGCGAGGTTGCCCCAGCCGAACACCACGCGCGACGGCAAGCCCTGATAAACGAAGCGATCCATACGTGCCTCAACGCTTGAAGTGCGGGGGCACCTGCGCGTCCACGTTGACCCACACCGAGCGGGCCTCCGTGTAGTCGTGCATCGCCTCGAAGCCCATTTCGCGGCCGTAGCCCGATTGACCGACGCCGCCGAACGGGCTGCCCGGATTCACGCGCTTGTAGCAGTTCACCCAGCACATCCCCGCGTGAATCTTGCCCGCCATGCTGTGCGCGCGCGACAGGTCGCGCGTCCACAGGCCGCTGCCAAGCCCGTACTCGGTTCCGTTGGCAATGGCGAGCGCCTCCTCGTCCGACTTGAAACGCAGCACGGTCACGAACGGGCCGAACACCTCTTCCTGTGCGATACGATCGTTCGGCGTCTTCGCCTCGATCACCGTGGGGCGCACGTAGTAGCCGTTCGCAAGCGCCGGGTCCTGCGGCGAGGTGCCGCCCGTGAGCACGCGCCCGCCCTGCTCGCGCGCCACGTCCACGAATGCCTTCACACGCTCCAGGTGTTGCAGCGAGGTGAGCGGCCCCATTTCTGTTTCGGAATCCAAAGGATTTCCCACACGAATCGAAGCGGCGAGCGCGACGAAGCGCTCAAGAAATTCGTCGGCGATGCGCTCGTGCAGCACCAGACGCGAACCGGCGATGCACGCCTGGCCCTGGTTGTGGAAGATCGCCCAGGCCGCGCCGTTGATGGCGGCGTCGAGATTGGCGTCGTCGAATACGATATTGGCGCCCTTGCCGCCCAGTTCGAGCTGCACGCGCTTCAGGTTCCCCTTCGAGGCCTCCACAATGCGCCGCCCCGTAGCCGTCGATCCGGTGAAAGCGATCTTGCCCACGCCCTCGTGCTCCGCGAGCCGCTGCCCGGCCGTATGGCCATAGCCCGGCACGATGTTGACGACACCCGCGGGAAAGCCGACTTCCGCCATCAGTTCGACAATGCGCAGCGTGGAAAGCGGCGTGATTTCCGAGGGCTTCAGCACGACCGTGTTGCCGGCTGCGAGCGCCGGGCCCATCTTCCAGCTCGTGAACATGAGCGGAAAATTCCACGGCACGATTTGACCCACCACGCCAATGGGCGCGCGCTGCACGTAGTTGAGAAAGCCTGTTTCAACGGGAATGACCGAGCCCTGGAGCTTGTCGGCCATGCCGCCGAAATAGCGGAAGCACGCCGCCGTGCGCGGCACGTCGAGCGCGCGCGAATCGCGAATCGGGTGCCCCGTATCGAGCGATTCCAGTTGCGCAAGCTCTTCACCGTTCGCTTCGATGGCGTCGGCCAGACGCAGCAGCAGCCGGCCACGCTCGGCGGCGGGTATCGCGGCCCACTGGGGGAAAGCGCGCGTGGCGGCGGCCACAGCCAGATCGATATCGGCGGCGGTGGCGGCGGCGATCTTCGTGATCAACGAGCCGTCGTGCGGGTTCAGCACGTCGATCGTGCCGCCTTCGACGGCGTCAACGAATCGGCCGTCGATGAACAATTGCGTTTGCATGAGTCAATCCTCGATTAATGCTTAGGCATGCTGCATAACTTCGCGGCGCTTTCAGAAGTCGACCGGATACGGCTTGAGATCGCCGCTCTCGTAGCGCTTGGGCAGGTCCGCGGTCGCGTTCTCCCACACGAGCAGCATCGAGCGCTTGGTCGAATAGCCCTGATGGCGGATATCGGCGGGCATGGCGCAGATGTCGCCCGCGCGCATGGTGATACGGGCGCGCGGCGCGCCGGTGTTCTTGTCGCCGATGTCCCAGACGATTTCGTCGGAAAGCTGCAGGAACCATTCCACGCGGTCGTTGCCGTGGAAAACCGGCAGGATGTATTCCTCCGTGGTCGGGCAAAACAGGCTCTGCCCGCATACCGAAGTGACCGAGGGGTTCCACGTCACGTCCGAGCGCGAGAGGTACTTGAAGAGGTTGAACGCGTGCAACTCGCCTTCGAAGCCGGGCTCGGCGTGCACTTCGGGGTTGTCCTGAGGCACGTCGGCGAAGGCGCGGTTCACCGGCAGGTCGTCGCGCAGCGGCGAGTCGCCTTCGAGGCCCGGCATGCGGCGCGTGGCGATGCGCGTGCGCTCGATTGCGGCGTCGTTCTCGCCATGCTTGCGGCCGAATGCGGTGCCGGTTTCCTCGGGCGCGGCGAACGGGTCGAAGCCTTCGTTGGTCCAGTCGTGCAGGATCGCCTTGAAGGTCGCCATGATGGTGGGCGTTTCGAAGGTCTCGATATAGTCCACGCCGGCTTCCTTCATGATGCCGTTGAACGAACCGGCGTAGACGTCCACCTTGCCGTAGTGATTGCGCGTGCCGAACACGTGATCGAAATTCACCCAGCCGTAGAAGAAGCCCCACGCCACGTCGCGCATCATCGCGCGCAGGAAGGCGTCGGCGGGAATGGCGTGCGTGCGGGTCTGCCCTTTCGCGGGCCACAGTACCTTCACGAAGTATTCGTCGCGTGTGAATTCGAACGCGCCAAGCGTATAGCGGCGATAGCCGGTCACGGCGTCGGGCTCGCTCGCGCGTACGGTGTCGGCGGCAAAACCTGCGGAGTGGTCGAGGGTTTCGAGGGTGGCCATTTGTGTCTCCAGTCGTCTCTAGTGATGGGTTGGCGCGTGTTTTCAGTGCAGGCAGATATCTGCCCACTTCTGCACGGACAGTTCACCGACCATGGTCTGCACGAGCGCCACGCCAGCCTTCTGCGCGCTGAAGCGATACGCGCAACCCGCCGGCAGCAGCGCCTGGTGTCCGCGGCGCAGCACCACGTGGCCCATCTTGCGGCCTGCGGGTTGCTCGCCCGCGTCGACCGTGCCCGTAGCGCCCTTGGGCGGCGTATCGAGCTTGATGAAGTCGATGCGCACTTCGCCATCCATCAGAATCACGAACTCGTCGTGTGCGCAGGCGAACCAGCGCGACTGTCCCTGCGTGCGCAGCACCTCGATCACGTATTCGAGGTTCTTGCCGACCACGACCTTTTCAAAGGGCGCCGAGTTTGCAGCGACTTCGAAGACGTTCGAGAAAACATAGTGGCGGGCGTCGCCGCTCGTGATTTCGATCTCGCCCTTGCGGTACTGCTCGAGCGAGCCGAAGAGGGTGTGGAACGACGAATCGGTCATGGCTGTCTCCTGTTTTGGAAGGTGTCGTTGGAAACAACTTTAGGAGCGCTGCACGGCGGCCACAACCGGCGGCCAGGCGACTACGGCATTCGCGTTTCGCAAATAATCGCGGCAGGCAAATCCAGCGGCCCGCCGCGAGCGCTAGCGCACCCAGCCGCGCTCGATCAACGGCACGTCCCATGCGGGCTCGGGGCCCAGATATTCGGCGAGAAACTCCACGAGCGCCTTCACTTTCAGGGCCTGGCGCTGCGTGGAGGGATACACGGCGGCGAAGCTCAACGCCGAGAGGTGGTAGTCGGTGAGGATCGGCACGAGCGAGCCGTTCAGGAGCGCCTCGCTCGCCACGAGCGTAGGCAGGCACACCACGCCGCCGCCCGTGAGCGCGTAGTCGCGCAGCAAATGCACGGAGTTCGAGCGGATCATGCCGGGCAATTCCATCTCCACGACTTCGTCGCCGCGCGTCATCGTCCAGCGGTTGCGCGAGGGATAACCCGAATAGAGCGCCGTGGTGTGCTGCAGCAATTCGCGGGGATGCTGCGGCGCGCCATGCTCCTCCACATAAGCGGGCGTGGCGCAGAAGAGCCGCCGCACGGAAAAGAGCCGCCGCTCGATCAGCGAATCGGAAATAGGCGGGAAGATCTGGAAAGCGACGTCGAAGCCTTCTTCGATCGGATCGACCACGCGGTCATTGACGATCACATCGAGCTGAATGCCGGGATAGCGGCGATTGAACTCGGCAAGCGGCGCGCCGAAATGGCCCAGCGCGAAGCCCGGTAGTATCTGGATGCGCAGCCTGCCCGTTGGCGTGGCGCGCAGCTCGCGCATCTGGTCGGTCAGCTCGTTCACGCGCCCCACCACCTCGGCGCATTCACGATAAAACGCCTCCCCGACTTCGGAGAGGCGCACGTGCCGCGTGCTGCGATGAAAGAGCGGTGCGTTGACGAACTTCTCCAGTTGCTGGATGCGGTTCGTCACGACCGAACTGGTAACGCCGAGTTGCCGGGCCGCTTCCGCGAAACTGCTCGTTTCCGCGACGCGCACAAAAGCCTCGATGCTCAGGAATCGATCCATGCTCCTCTCTTCTTTATGGGTTCGCGCCCTCCCAGTATAGGGCCCGCTTCCCGTCGGCCATGCCGCTGCTTCACGAGCGGCATGGCAAGAGTGGGCGACGTGGACGGCGCGCTTCGCCTACTCGGCCTGCCCCGCCGCGGGCAATGGCGCGGCGGCGGCAACCGTCTCGCTGCGCCGCAGCTTCGCGGGCGCGGTTTCCTTGAGCAAGAGGCTCACCAGGACACCGAGCAAAACTGCGCCAATCGGCAGCCACAAAATATTCTGGATACCGAAATGCGCGGCAACGAATCCTGCAAGCGCGGGCGCCACGCCACCTCCGAATATTTCGCCCGCGCCTACCACGAGGCCAATCGAAGTCGACACCATGCCGGCCGGCGCGGCCTCGGTGGCAACGGGTCCCGAGAGCAGCGAAACGAGGCCCAGCGTGAAGAAGGAAGCCGCGAACAGCACCGCGAAGAGTTCGAGCGGCTGTGCACCGAGACCACGAAACACGATCAGCATGACAGCGGTGCCCACGAAGCCGAGAATGCTCGCCATGCGCCGGCCCAGCAGATCCGAAAGACCCGGCAAGCCGAACTGTCCGACGAAACCGCCAAAGCCGATCGCCGAGGCCACGATGCCCATGCGCTGCGTGTCGAGCGACAGATACTGCGTGAGGTAGAGCGGCAGCATGGCGCCAAGCACGAACACGCCCGTCATGGCGCAGAAGAGCGCGACCATGGCCACGGGAATGTTGCGGCTGCGGATCACGTCGCGCCAGTGGCCGCGTTCGGCCTTTGCCGCGTGCGCGCCTGCGCCGGGCGACGAGGCGCCTTGCGGTTCCCGGATCACGCGATACATCAGCAGGCCGAGAATGAGGCCCGGCACCGAGACGAGCGCGAACACCCAGCGCCAGCTCATCACCCCCAGCAACTGCGTGGCGATGATCGGTGCAAGCGCGAGCCCGAACAGCGCGAAGCCGCTTTGCTGGAGCCCGAGATTGAAGCCGCGGCGCTTCGGGTGCGAGGCATCGGCCGTGGCGGCGAAGCTCGTTGGGCAAAACGAGCCTTCGGCCACGCCCATCAGTGCGCGCACGGCCAGGAGGCTGGCAAAACCGCCTGCGATGCCGGAGAAGCCCGAAAGCAACGAGAACGCGATGATCGCCGGAATCAGCACCTTGCGCCGCCCGACCTTGTCGGACAGGCCGCCCATGACCGCCGCGAACACGCCCCACGACAGGCCGAGTATGCCTATGCAGTTGCCGACATCCTGCGCATTGAGGTTGAGGTCTTTCATGATGGACGGGAACAGCGGCGCGATCAGCCAGCGGTCGAGGCCCACGAGGCCAAAGCCCAGCGCCAGCAGCGTCACGGCCTTCCATTCGTAGGCCGTATCCCATGTGTTCGGTTTCATCTCTGTCTCCTTGGGCCGGCCGGATGCCGCGCCACACGCTCATGTTCGAAAACGGTGTGCGACGCGAGGTGTCACGCTGCAGGCTTGCAGGACGCCATCGACATCGACGCCGCAAAGATAGTCGCAAGCGAGGCGTAATCAGTACCGGATAACGCCCGAATACGTCATTTGCGAATCGCGAACAATCGGGCGCGCAAGGCCGGCGGCCAAGGCTGAAGGGAGGCTGCGACAGGAACGCGCCACGCGTGGTAGCGCGGCGCGCCCACCCCAGGAGAAGTACGGGTAGACGCTCGCGCCTGCGCCGGGCGGTCTGCCAGTGCAGACGCCCAATACGTCTAAGGCATAGCCGCGCTCACGCCTTGCGCAAGTGCTCGGTATGCATGTCGCTCAAGCGGTTGAGCAGAATGCCGTAGCCGGTCAAGTGCCCGAGATAGACGCTCGTAAACACACCCGTGGCGGGCAGCGTCTCGACCAGCGCATGCAGTTCCTCGCGCGCGAGCGGCGCCACGAGAAGACCCGGGCGTTCCACCCGCAGGTCGGCCTGTGAAGCCAGTTGCCGGTGCACGTCCACCAGGCGCGCGAGCCCACGCCGGTACGCGTCCTTCCATTGCGCGTCCAGCGCCTCGTATTGCGCGTTGAACGTGTCGAGCGTTTCGAGAAAGCCGACGATCGAATCGAATAGCTCGTGGTAGCACGAGAACAGCGGCAGCCGATCGCGGTTGCGCTTCAGATGCGGCGACACCCACGACTGCTCCAGGTCCGACTTGAGCAGATCGTGCGCCTGCTTCAGATTGCTGCTCGACACCCGCAGTGCGGCCGTCGCCGATTTCAGCTTTGCACGGTCCAGCGTTTTCGTTGCGACCTCGGTGAGCAACGCTTCGGCCTGCGCGTTGCCGTCGTTGACGAGCGTATTCGCCCAGAAGCCGTGATCGGGCGGAAACGCAATCTGCTGGATGATGAAACCGAGCAGCATGCCGAGCACCACGCCAATCAAACGCTGCTCCAGCAACGGTATGTGCTCGCCCGTGTACAGCACGAGCGTCATGGGCACGGTAACGCTCGTCATCTGGAACACCGAAGGCCTGATGCGCACGATCGTGAAGATCACGAGCGGCAGCAGGATCACCCCGAGCCACAAATGCGGCGCGGTCAGCCAGATCAGCAGCGTGCCGATCGGCATTGCCACGAGGTTCGACATCACGCGCTTGTAGAAGTAGCCGCGCGCCGCCGAGATGGAACTGCCGAGCGCGAGCGTGAGCATGGCCGAACCCGAGAGCGCGACCGCCGCTTCGGGATATCCGCACGCGTACGGAACGCCGAAGCCGATCCACATGCCGAGCGTGAGCTTCGTGTATTTCGCGAGTTCGGAGAGGGAAAAGCGGGCGAGCGCACGGCGAAACGGCGTGAGCGGTTTGTGGGCGTAGGAGATCGAAGCCATGGATGCCAGCGGTCGTGTCAGGCGGAGCGCCAATGTTAACGCGATTGACGCGAGTGTTCCGGCACTCAGTGCATTGACCAATCAATCCGGATTATTTTGCCGCCCGGATTTTCTTTCCGATTTGTCAGATAAAAGATCGGCGCCTTGCGCGGATGGCCGCCGCAAAAGGCTCTGCGGGCCGCCGTGCGCAAGTCGCATTCCTTCCGAATTATTTCCCATTTCTTTCGAGTTTTTTTCATTTACCGTCATGTCCAACGGATGAAGTTCGCATTACGAACCCGCTTTTTGCGAACGTCTCCGCATCCCTCAAGCACTGGGGTCTGCCCATGACGACAACAACGAAGGTCTCCATTTGCCTGCCGACGTACAACCGGCCTGAACTGCTCGTTCGCTGCATCGAATCGTGCCTCATGCAAACGCATGCGAACATCGAGATCGTGATCGGCGACGACTCGAGCGACGACCGCACGGCGCAACTGGTCGCCTCGCGTTACGGCAACGACCCGCGCATCGCCTACCGGCGCAACGTGCCCGCGCTCGGCCAGGCGCCCAACGTGGCCAGCCTCTTCGAGCGCGCGAGCGGAGACAAGATCCTCCTGATCCACGACGACGACTACCTGCTCGTGCACTGCATCGAGAAGCTGCTTGCGCAGTGGGAGCGTTACCCGGATCTCGAAGTCGCGTTCGGCGATCAATACGAAACCGATCATGACGGGCGCATCATGCACGCGGCCAGCGAGCGCATGAATAACGCGTATCACCGTACGGCCAGCGCGGCGGGCCTGCAAAACCCGCCGGGCCGCGTGGGCATCGTGCAGATGTTCCCCAACAACGGCTGGCTCGCGAATGCGGCACTCGTCAAGCGCATCGGCTACGACGACCGCTACGGCACCTGCTGCGACTACGTGTTCGGCACGCAGCTTTGTCTCGCCGCAAAACGTGTGTGCTACGTGAACGAATACGTCTCGTGCTATCGCATCACCGATGTTTCGGTATCCCAGGCAACACGCACGAGCATCAATGCGTCATCGATCTCGGCGTGGCGCTTTCTCAACGGCCTCGCGCTGACGCCCGAACTCGAACCGGCCCGCAAGCTCGCCATGCGCCGGCTCGTGCCGATCGTGGTCTCGCTGCTCGCACGCAATCGCGAAGCACGCGCCGGGCTGCAGCTCGCGCTCGGCAATCTCTACGCGTACCGCTTCGGCTTCAGCCCGCGCCTTTACTACCACCTGCTGATGATCTGGAAGGCCACGCGGCGGCCCGGCACTGAGTCCGTCGCCCTGTTGGCCATCAAGGACGAGCCAGGCGTGGATACTTCCCGAACGCGCATGCCGTAACGCGCGTTTCACGCCGTGAACAGCGGCCGCAGGTCGGCGACGTTCGCGACGTGCTCCAGCGCGTTGATCCGCTCGATCAGTTGCGCGGTTTTTTGCTGGCCGAGCACCGGCTCCATGAGATCGCGCGCCTTCTCGTTCACCTGCGCGACGCTCAGTGGGTTCTCTTTCGTGCCGGGCGGAAAGCGCGTGTAGTGGCTCACGGTGCGCCCGTCCGTCAACGTCACTTCGACGATGCCGCCGCGCGGCGCGGCCGGGTCGCTCAGCTTCGGGTCCGCAGCGACACTCACCTTCGCGCGCTGCGCCAGGATCTGCGGGTCGCGCATGAGCGCGGCGTCGTGGCTGTCCGCGAACGACACCGCGCCCTTCACGAGCGCCAGCGCCACCATGTGCTGGCAGTTGACGTCGGGCATCGCGCTGTCGCCGACAATGCCGATGGCGTCGCGCGGCACCTTCACCGTCACTGTTCGCACGTTGTCCGGCGTGAGCTGATATTGCCGCCGCAGCGTAAGCAATGCATCGAGCGGGGATTGAATCGGATAGCCCACCGAGTACGTCTTGATCGCCGTTTCGGTCACGAAGAAGCGGCTGCCGAGCTGGTCGATCATCGCCGGGGGCTGCGGCTTCGTGGAAAGCGCAATGAAGAGATTGTGCGTGCCGTCGAGCACGTCGGCCACGCCGGTCATGCCCGACTGCACCATGGTTGCCGCCATCACGCCATTGCGCGCGCCCATACCCGCGAAATCGAACGCCTTTTCAATGTGATCGCGGTCCTTCACCCAACTCCACAGCCCTGAAACCTGTTGCGCCGCGTAAGAGATCGCGTAGCGCGTCTGGCGTTCGTCGAGCCGCGCAAGAGCCGCGGCCGCGCCAAGCGCGCCGAACGTCGAGGCCGTGCCTTCCGCGCTGCGATGCGTCGCGCGCACGAGGTCCGGGTCGAGCGCCATGAGAAGCCGGCATGCGGTGTCGTAGCCCAGCGCGACGGCGCGCACGAACGCCGCGCCCGATGCGCCCTGTGCTTCGCCTAGCGCGAGCGCGGCGGGCACCGTGGAGCAGCCGGGGTGCGCCTTCGTGACGGGCTCGAAGTCGTCGGTCTCGTCGGAGTGCGCGCACATGGCGTTGGCGAGCGCGGCGTTCACGGTGCTCGTGCGCAGGTCCGAGCCAACGACCGAAGCCTGGGGTGCGCCGCCAAGCGAACGGACGTATTGCGTCGCCAGCATGCCGGGTCGCATGCGGGAACCCGACACCATCGCGCCGATGGTATCGAGTATGTGGTTCTTGCATTCGATCAGCACGGCGTCGGGTAACGGCTTGTCGCGCGCGGCGACGATGTAGCGCGCGAGTTGCGCGGTGATGCCGGTGTCGTCGGGCGACGACGAAGGCGATACGTCGGCGGCAAATGCGTGCTTTGCGCCGAGGACAGGCAGCATGCTGTACGCCGCGGCGCACTGAAGCATGCGGCGGCGCGATGGCGAAGGCGTTATTGGCATCTTTATCCGTTCGGAATCCGTATTGATATCGTTCTGCTAGCTGCGGCTCATGCCGTAATGGCGCCCGCGTCGAAACGATAGGCCATAAGCGCGGCCAGCCCGCGCCGTCCGTCTATCGAAGCCGCAGCGCTCGTAAAGCCGTGCTTCGCGAGCAAGGCCGCTTCGATGGCGTCGGCGGCCGCCTTGCCGGTCTCCAGCGCGCCCATGACTTCGCCCACGTTGCGTGCAAGCCCTGCGGCCTGCGTGGCGGCAATGCCGAGCGCGTGGCGCGTGCGCAGCGCGTCGAGCCCGAGAAGACGCGCTGCCGCGAGCGTCGCCCCCACAATCCCGAGCGACGCGGCCACGTTCCAGCGCGCGCGAAACGCTTCGTCGTCCAAGGCGGCCCCCAGCCGCGCCGAAGCGCGCGTACCGACCGCGACGGCAGCGGCGATGTCCTCATCGGCGGCCTCGAGAGACTCGCCCAGCGCAAGCGCTGCCGCAATGACGGGCGTGGCGGTCGAACCGGCATCCAGCGGGGCGAGCGCAGCGCCGAACTGCCACGCGCGCGAGCGCGCATCGGCGGCATGGCCAAGCATTTCGCTCAACGGACTGGCATCGCGGGGCTGCCCGGCGCAGCGGCGCGCGTTGGCCACCGCGCTGCGCGCGGCCTCGAGTTCTCGTGCGCCGGGCTGCGCGACGGCAAGCGCCACGAATGCGTCGGCAACGGCGGAGTGAGCGGCGGGGTTATGCATGAACCAGATCCTTGTTAGGCGTGCACAGGGCGAAGAACGCATCGAGACCGGCTGCGCGCTCCACGTTCTCAACGGCAGCGGCAATACGATCCGCCGCGCCTGCGCCAAGTCGCGGGTCGATCAGCAAGCGCACCTTGTCGCGCAGTTCCTCGTCAGTCAGGGGCCGCGCGAGACTGCCGCGCGCGTGCTCGACGTGATGCGCGACAACGCTGCCGTCGTGAAGCCGCGCCTCGATATACACCTCGTCGCGGTTCACGGCGGCGTCGGGCACAAGCGTTGTTTTCGCGCGCAGCGTCTTCACGTCGTCGCGCGTCACGCGGCTGTCCTCGTACTGCGCGAGCCCCACCTGGCCGTCGCACAGCGCGGCGGCAACGCCATGGATCGCGCTAAAGCGCGCCTGCAGGCCGTCATGCGGCTGCGGATTGCCCATCAGCTCGGGCACGAGCGGATGGCAGCGCAACACGATCGCGTCGACTGAAGCGGCATCCGCAATGCGGCCCGCAATCGCGAGGCCCGCGTCGATGGCCGGATGCGCGACGATCCCGCACGGATAGGGCTTATAGGTGTTGAACAGCAGTTCCCAGCGCTCGCCGAACTCGCCGTTCATGCGCTCGAAGTCCACCTTCGTCGAGAGCGATCGCGCGTAGCCTCCCGGCGCTTCGAAAATATCCGCAGCCGCCTGCTGTCCGTACTTCGCGAGCCTTGCTGCGTCGATGCCGTTGGCAGCCGTTTTGCCGGGATGAAACGGCTTGGTCATGGTGCCGAAGGCCTCGCGCTGCCCGATGAACATCGAAGCCGCAATCGATACGGCCTCCTTAAGTTTGGCTTCGTCTAGCCCGAGCAACAGCGCCGCCGTGACTGCGCAGCCAATCACGCCGCACGTGCCCGTGATATGCCAGCCCCGGTCGTAGTGCTCCGGCGAGATTGCCACGCCCACGCGTAATTGCGCCTCGCATCCCAGCGCGAAAGCCGTGAGCGCCTGTGCGCCGGTGGGCCGCATTTGCGGCGCGAGCGCGGCGAGCACCGCGAGCGTGGACGCGGCGGGATGGATGACGGTGGCGAGATGCGTATCGTCGAAATCGTCCAGATGACCGGCGAAGCCGTTCGCCAGCGCGGCGAAATGCACGTCGGTGCGCTCAGTCCGGCCCAGCACGCCCGCCTCGCGCGCAGCGCCCAGATCGCGCGCAGCGGCGAGTATCGCCTCCACGCCCGGATGCATGCACGCGCCTATTGTTGTGCCCACAACGTTGATGAACGAACGCTTCGCTTCCTTCAAAACGCCGGCGGGCAACGGACGTTGTGCCAGCCCATACAAGCCCTGCGCGAACGCCGCGGCGATGGAACCCCTCATTGCGACAACTCCTCTAGACGGACACCGTTAGTTTTCGGACCCCACACGCCAACCGCCACGACGATCACGACCATGGCCGACGAAATCAGCAGGAACACGGCGGGCACGCCGTAGTGCTTGAGCAGTGCCGCCACCCAGAAGCCGACAAAGATCGAACTCACGCGGCTCCAGCTGAAGACGAAGCCCACGGCGCGCGCGCGGATGCGCGTGGGATACAGCTCGGCCTGATAGGTGTGGAAAATGCCGATGAGCCAGTTGTTCGCGATCGTGACCGCGCTGCCGAAAAGCAGGATCGGCACCGGGTCGCGCACCTGGCCGAACATCACGCCGGCCACGGCCACGACGATGGCGCAGCCGACCAGCTGCCACTTGCGCTGAAAGCGCTCCGCGCACGCCATGGCGCCAATCGCGCCGAGCGGCGTCGTAATGGCGATCACCATGGTGTAGAGCAGCGAATGCGTGATCGTGATGCCCTTCGAATACAACAGCACCGGCACCCACGCGCCGAAGCCGTACACACCGAAGGTCTGGCAGAAGTTGAAGAGCGAGAGCATCACCGTGCGCTTGAAGTAGCGTCCCTGCCACATCTCGATCCACGCGCCGCGTGCCTGCAGTTGGCTCGCGTCCGGGCCATCGGGCGGTTCGGCGAGCGGCTTGCCGGTTTCGGCGACCACCTTGCGCTCGATCTCGTCGACGATCTGGCGCGCCTCGCTCACGCGCCCTTTGCTCTCCAGCCAGCGCGGCGACTCCGGCAAGCCGTGGCGAATGAACCAGATAAACACCGCGCCGGCCGCGCCGATGATCATCACCCAGCGCCAGCCTTCCATGCCGAGGAAGGTGCGCGGCACGAGCACATAGGAAATCACGGCGACCACGGGCACCGAAGTGAGAATGACGAGGATGCTGAACGCCGTGTAGCGCCCGCGCGCGTCGCGCGGCGTGAGTTCGGAAATGTAAGTGTCGACAGTGATGAGCTGCATGCCGATGCCCACGCCCGCCACGAAGCGCCAGGCGTCCATGCCCAGCGGCGAATGCTGGAAGGCGGCGATGAAGCTCGCCACGGAGTACGTCAGCATGGCAAACGTGAACACCACGCGCCGGCCAAAGCGGTCGGTAATCCCGCCCAGCGCCACGGTGCCGACGAACATGCCCGCGAAGAACGAACCGAGGAAGCTGGCGAAGCCGTTGACGTCGAAGAGGCCGGCGGTGGTGGCGCGGTACAGCCCGCTGTGGATCAGGCCCAGCGAGATATAGGCCGCCATGAACATCTCGTAGAACTCGAACCAGCCGCCCACCGCGATGCGGGCAACGAGCCCGCGAAAGTACCGCGTAGGCGGCAGCCGGTCGAGCCGCGCCGAGACGCTCGCCTCGACGTGCGTTGACCCGGCAATCTCAGTTCCCATGTACATGGCGTCTCCTTGCCTGACGGGCAGCCGATCGGACTTTGTTTTAGTGTCGACAGTATAAGGCAGTATATGGCGACATTTCGCGTTTTACCGAGATATTCTCGTCTTAGTGTATACACTTAAACAACTAGCCTGTGACTTCGAAAGCGAAGCCGACTCTGGATTTGTTACAATCGGCGGCGCTGCGGCCGGTCGCGGCGCCTCGGGGGAAAGCGCATGGATGAAGATGTCGACGTAATGGCCGCCCCGGAGACGGGCGACCCGTCGAGCGTGGCCGAGATCGTCGACTGGGTGGCGCGCGGCATCATCGAAGGCCGGCTGCGTCCCGGCGACGACCTGAATTCAGTCGATCTCGCCAAACGCTTCGGCGTGAGCCGCACGCCGGTGCGCGAGGCGCTTTTCGCGCTCACGCGCGAGGGACTCGTCGACTGGTCGCCGCGCCGCCGCCCGCGCGTGGCCGCCATGCAGCTCAAAGAAGTGCGCGAAATCTATGCGCTGCGCGCCCTGCTCTACGGCCAGGTGTCGCTCGCGATCGTCGAGCACGCCACGGACGAGGACATCGCGGCGCTCTGGCGCGCGCATGGCAAGCTGGCCGAAGTCGCGGCCAAGGGCGACGTGGACGGCTACTTCTGGGCAAACGTCGCGTTTCGCGACGAGGAACTGCGCGTGAGCCGCAATGGCATCTTCAAGGAAGTGCTGGACTCCATGCGCATGCGCACGAACCGCCTGCGCCACCTGAGCACGTCGCTGCCGGGGCGCTTGCAGCGGTCGTGCACCGACCACCAGCGGCTGTGCGAGGCCTACGCCGAGCGCGACGGCGTGCTGGCCGCCGCGCTGAACCGCTCGATCGTGATGGGCGCACTGCATGCGATTGAAGCCGCGTGGGACAGCCTGCGCTGAGCACGCACCCTCGCTGCGCCCCTTTTTTATTTACGCGGATGCCGCGTCGAACGGGGCCTGCCGCCCTACCCGCCAGGCTTGCCGAAAGGCCAGGGATACAACATACTTGACGATTCGACCGAATTCCCTCCGCATTCTCGTTCTACCGGGTTCTTTCTGATCATGAGCACAATTCTTGAAAGCCTTCCGACCGGCCAAAAGGTCGGTATCGCCTTCTCCGGCGGCCTCGACACCAGCGCCGCGCTGCACTGGATGAAGCTCAAGGGCGCCGTGCCTTACGCCTATACGGCGAACCTGGGCCAGCCCGACGAAGACGACTACGATTCGATCCCGCGCCGCGCGACCGAATACGGCGCTGCCGGTGCACGCCTGATCGACTGCCGCGCGCAGCTCGTGGCGGAAGGCATCGCCGCCCTGCAATGCGGCGCGTTCCACATCTCGACGGCCGGCGTCACGTACTTCAATACGACCCCGATCGGCCGCGCCGTGACGGGCACGATGCTCGTGGCCGCGATGAAGGAAGACGGCGTCAACATCTGGGGCGACGGTTCGACCTACAAGGGCAACGACATCGAGCGCTTCTACCGCTATGGCCTGCTCGTCAATCCGGACCTGAAGATCTACAAGCCGTGGCTCGACCAGCAGTTCATCGACGAACTCGGCGGCCGCTCGGAAATGTCCGAGTTCATGCGCCAGTCGGGCTTCGAGTACAAGATGTCGGCTGAAAAGGCTTACTCGACCGACTCGAACCTGCTCGGCGCCACGCACGAAGCGAAGGACCTCGAGAGCCTCGAAAGCGGCATCAAGATCGTGAACCCGATCATGGGCGTGGCGTTCTGGCGCGACGACGTCAAGATCGACCGCGAAGAAGTGACGATCCGCTTCGAGGAAGGCCAGCCGGTCGCGCTGAACGGCCAGACTTTCCCGAACGCCGTGGAACTGCTGCTCGAAGCGAATCGCATCGGCGGCCGTCATGGTCTGGGCATGAGCGACCAGATCGAGAACCGCATCATCGAGGCGAAGAGCCGCGGCATCTATGAAGCCCCGGGCCTGGCGCTGCTCTACATCGCATACGAGCGCCTCGTGACGGGCATCCACAACGAAGACACCATCGAGCAGTACCGCGAGAACGGCCGCCGTCTGGGCCGCCTGCTGTACCAGGGCCGCTGGTTCGACCCGCAAGCCATCATGCTGCGTGAAACGGCCCAGCACTGGGTGGCGCGCGCCATCACCGGCGAAGTGAAGATCGAACTGCGCCGCGGCAACGACTACTCGATCCTCAGCACGAAGTCGGACAACCTCACGTATCAGCCGGAGCGTCTGTCGATGGAGAAGGTCGCCTCGACGTTCTCGCCGCGCGACCGTATCGGCCAGCTCACGATGCGCAACCTCGACATCACCGACACGCGCGAGAAACTGCGCGTGTACTCGAAGGTCGGCCTGCTCGCGCCGGGTGCGGCTTATACGCTGCCGCAACTGAACGACGAGAAGAAGTAAGGGGTCGTCGCTTGATGAGGAAAGGGAAGGCACTGCGCCTTCCCTTTTTTTATGGCTTCGCGGGGTGGTATCTGGCGTTCGAGTTACCCACAGATTGTGGTGACAAGCTTGTGGAGAACGCCTGGGACGAGTGCCCTAACCCATTGATCGGCTGAATATTTTCCGCCGCGTGAACGCGGGAGGCAGTAACGGGCTGCCAGGCCTAGCCTCAATACGCCCACCGGCCCATCAGCCGTCAAGCGTATTGAAGACACTCACTGCACGGCAAGCTGCTTCATCTTCCCGTAGACGAATTGCCCGAAGTACCACGACAAATCGGAGTGGTTGAGGATGTTCGCGTCGGAGAGGGCCCCCGCCTCGAGCTTCAGGCGGCGCAGCATGAGCTTGCCGGCCTGCGAGGCAATGTAGAGCCGCACCAGCTCCTTGCGGGTCTTCTCGTCGGCCGATTCGAAGTGCTCGCGGCCTTGCTTGACCTCCTCGTTGCGCTGCGACCTCGCCTCTTCGTCGCGCGCCGCGATGCTCTGCTTCACCGCCGTGGTCGCGACCGTCCTGGCGCTCTCCTGAGCGGTCGCTGCCACGGCCAGCTCGCTCTGGATCGCCACCATCTTCCGCTCGGCCTCCGAGACCTGCCAGTTGTGGCTCAGCGCCTTCATCAGATAGCCCGCGGGGCTCTTGGTCACCTTGCCCTGGTTGAGCCGGAAACGCGTGTATTCGATGGCCTGCTGGATGCGCTCGTCGGTCCAGCTCATGCGGTGCTCCGCAATCACGTCGAACTGCTTGTTGCTCAGGCCGAACTCCTCCTTGAGCGTGAGCAGCAGGTCGTGCGCGTCGGGCTGCCGGGAGAGCAGCGCCGCGACCGTGTCCTTGCGCTTCATCCGAAAGCGGATCTTGTTGATTTTGCGCGAGGTTTCCGAGTCGGCCCGGGTTTCGTAGCTCAGGTCGATGTCGGATAGTTCGTTGATCTGGCGCACCGCGGGGTCGAGGTACTTGGGCCGGAAGTGCTTGAACTCCGACGCGCTCGTACCGAGTTTGCCGGGCCAGCGCCGCATAACATCGAGCTCGATCCAGTCGGTCAGGCCCGCCGCCACGTAGGGCAGCACGTAGTCGTAGATCGCGCGGGCGTAGGTTTGCGAGAACGACGCCGTGATGCACAGGTTCAGCCAGTGATGCTTGTCGGGCCCGGTGATGTGGCGCAGCATGAGCGGCGGAATACGGAACTGGATGCGCCCCTTGCCGATCTTGACGCTGCCCATCAGCTGCTCGGATATCCACTGGTCGTCTTCGTTGGGCGCGCGGTCGGGAGGCGTGTCGGTCACCTCGATCAGCACGCGCTGCGCTTCCTTGATGACGCTCTGCAAATGGCGCACGTTGCGGCTCTCATAGCGCATGAGCCACTTGAAGTAGTTCAGGTCGACGTCGTAGGTATCGCGCGGTGCGGGCTCCTGGGCGGCAATGAAATAGGCGGCGTCGATGAAACGGCGCGACGACAGCCCAAGCCCGTTGATGGCGACGAACACGTTGTTGCGCTGAAAGCCGATCTCGCGCGTGCTCTCATTGATCGGCTGGCCGGACATCTCCTCAAAGAGACCCAGCGACATCTGCAGTGTTGTTGTCCTTCGCCCGCTCTCCTCCGACATACGCACGCTCTCCCCGTCGACATTGGCGGGCACTCTATCACTACGCAAACACAAGTCAACACAATAAACGTTACCTCAAACAGGCGCCCGAATTGACTCGCGCACAATAAACGTACCTGAGTGCACAAATTTCTCTACACCTGCAGCACATAAAACGGAACTTCGCTGCACATAAAACGGTGCAGCGAGCACAGAGAACGGTGCTTTTGACGAACAAGCCTTTGAAATCAAAGGAAACGCATGCGTACGTTAGTTGGTTGGTGGGTTTTTATCTTTAAGTAAACAAACAAACCGCGCTCAAAAAAGATGCTCTGCGCGAGATTTGACGTGCTGTGTCTCGCAAACTGGTCAAAATATTTACGCAAAAGTGCCCGCAAAGGCCCATTTGACAAGGCTTTCAGGGGGCAGGACTCAGGACGCGCGCCGCCTTCGGACCGGTGGAACACATCGACGGGTAACGATTTCTGTGCAGAACGGCTGATTCAAGGAAGCGGTTTATGTGCAGAAGATCTAATGAGCGGCCGAGATCGGGGTGAACCGGGCAACGGTTGTTGGTGAGACTCGACTCAGGGTGACTTTTCGACAGGAATTGCCGAAGGCAACGGATTTTGTGCAAGCCTGAGACAGGCCGCGATAGCAACGTTTTTTGTGCAGACCAAGTACAGCGCCCCGGGAGGTAACGTTAATTGTGCCGTTGAGGCGTCGCGGTTCACTGGTTCGCCATAGGCGAGTGGTAACGGAATTTGTGCAGCTAGAGCGTGGGAAGGCTTTTGGGGGAATTTGACCGCCAGGATGCCCGGATTCGCAGCCATGAGGCACATGGCGAGGCAACGGGGTAACGGTTTTTGTGCAATGCAGGGTGGGGCGTACGCGGCAGAGCCCTTTTCCAGACGCACTCGGTAACGGTTTTTGTGCAGTTATGGCTGGCTAAGCGCGGTAGCAGAAATCAGGAAGCACAAAAATCGTTACCCGGCGCCGTCATCTTCGCGCGCCGTCGTAATCGCCGACGGAAGTGCACAAAAACCGTGACCGCAAGGGGTATCTGCAAGCGATGCAGTTAGTGTGGATCCGATTGGTAACTGCATTTGCACAAAAACCTCGACCGCGAACGCTGCGACGAATCGTTCCGACCTTGGGTGATTGCGCAAAAAATAGGCATATCGGACAGAGCAGGCCTATACGGGCGCTGGTGGCTTTGCCGGTTCTATTAGTACGTTGGCCTTGGAAATGTCTCGCGAGGGCCATACGGGCCGTTTTGAAGGGTCATTTTTTTTCATATCGCCCTCAATTAGTGTGTTTTCACACACTTTTCCTGTATTCTACGCTTTATCCAAATTCTGATAAAAAGCGTATTAATGGCGAAAACTATCGAATTGCCGTCGATCGATCGACGTGTGGATCTTTCCGCGATCACTGAGTTTGCCGAAGAGGCTGGCCGTCTGTCTGAAGAGCTTCGGGAGATGATGCTGGCGCCGCGGCCGCGAAAGATGGCGCCCACCTTTACGTCGGCTCAGGTCGCAGAGATGTGCGGCATTGACCGCATCAAACTAAACAATCTGCTTGCCACCCGCGAGGGCCTCCCGCAAGGCGTGGCACAAGGGTCCGGGCGAAGCCGGGTCTTCACGCTGCCGGAAGCGAGAACCTGGGTCCAGCAGGTTTCCGATATTTATCAGACGCCGCTCCATACCGGCGTACGCGACGCTGACGGCAAGGTAATTCTCGTTGCCAACTTCAAGGGCGGCTCGACGAAAACGACCACGACCATGTGTCTCGCTCAAGGCCTGACCTTGCGCGGCCGCAAGGTCCTGCTGATCGACCTGGATCCGCAGGCGTCGCTGACGGAACTCTGTGGTCTGTATGCCGAAAAGGAAGTGACCGAGGATAGCACGGTCCTGCCGTTCATCTACGACCCGCATATGGAAGGCGGCCTGCTGAACTTCGTGCAGGAGACCTACTGGGATGGGCTCGATGTGATTCCGGCGCACCCCACGCTTTTTTCCGCAGAGTTCCATATTCCGGGCACGGTGATCAAGAACCCAGGATTCAAGTTCTGGGACCTGCTGCGCCAGGGTGTGGAAGTGCTGCGCAAGCAATACGACTACATCATTCTGGATACGGCGCCGTCGCTGTCCTATCTCACAATCAATGCGCTCATGGCCGCCGACGCGATGGTCATGCCGCTCGTGCCCGAGAGCCTGGATTTCATCAGCTCGGTGTCGTTCTGGAGCCTGTTTTCCGACCTCGCGCACACGATCATGGAACGCGGTGACGAGAAGACGTACGACTTCGTTTCCGTTCTGCTTTCGAAGGTGGACTACGGCAAAACGTCGTCGGCACCGGTCGTGCGCTCCTGGGTGCAGCGGACCTACAAGGATTGGGTGAACGCGCTCGAGGTGCCGGCCAGCTCCGCGATGAGCAACGGCGCACTGGCCATGGCCACCGTGTTCGATATCAGCAAGGGCGACCTCGCAGACAAGACGGTGGCGCGCGTGCGTCAGCCGCTGACGGATTACGTACAGTGGATTGACGATCTTTACGTAGAACAATGGAGGGCCGGCAAGTGAGTTCATTCCGCGACAAGATGGCGGCGAAGACCGCTGAACTCGGCTCGTCTTCGGAGAGGCCCGCTGCCGAACGCCCGGCTGCCGTGGCTCCGGCGGAGCCGCGCCGCAGCAGCGCGTTCAAGACCGGACCGGGCATGCTCGGCGCGTTGGCGGTGGCGCAGCAGCGCATCCAGGAACTGGAGAACACGAGCGACAAGCTCATGCTTCCGGTGAACGCCATTCAGCCGAACCCGTGGCAGCCGCGCAAGATTTTCAGCGACGAGGGCCTGGCATCGCTCGCCGAATCGATCCGCGAAGTCGGGCTTGTGGAGCCGGTCGTCGTTCGCCGCGCGGAGAACGGCTATCAGCTGATCGCCGGCGAACGACGTCTGCGTGCGCACGCCCTGATTCAGGCGCAGGACATTCGTGCCTCGGTGATCGAGTGTTCCGATCAGGACATGGCCGTGCTCGCGCTGGTCGAAAACGTCGGTCGCGAAGACCTCACTGATTATGAGATTGGGCAATCGCTACGCCGCGCCGAACGGGAGTTTCCGACTCGCAAGCGCATGGCCGAGGCGCTGGGTATGTCGCGCAAGGGCTTGTACCGGTTTTTGGCCTTTGAAAATCTGCCGGATTTCATTCGACGCGATCTTGATTTGAATCCCCGACTGCTCGGCGGATCGGCTGCAGACGAGGTTGTTTCGGCGATCAAGAAGTATGGGGTGGCAGGGCTTTCGGCGGCGCGCGAGTTGTGGCCGGCCGTAGTCGGCCGGACGCTGGATCAAGGTAAGCTGGCTGCGGCGATCGGTGCACAAGCTAGCCGGGGTGAGTCGACTGAAAGCGTTTCCGAGCGCAGCATCGAGAAGATTTTTTCGGGCAAGAGCCACGCCGGGAGCATCACCAAAGATACCAACAGCTTTACGGTGAAGCTCAAGACGGGCGTGCTTTCGGATGCTCAGGAAACGCAAATCCGGGAGCTGATTAGTCAGCTGTTCAACGTAAAGCCAGGCTGATCGAGTCTTGGGATTGTTGGTGTGGAGGGAAGCCCGCTTCGGCGGGCTTTTTCTTTTTGTGGCTTGGATTGTGTGTCAAGTCGACACAACCCGCACCTGCGCCTGCAGACGGCGCATCAAGGATCCGCGACGGACAGCTGCTCGCCGGTCGGTGGAACGCGACGGACCGCGTCGTGTGTCGAGTCGACACACGACGGGGCGGAGTGCGCCTGGCTAGCGTAGAGCTGTCGAGCGGAAACATCGGAAATGCCTGGACCACTCCGTTGAGCGCTCGTGTGTCGACTCGACACACGACGACCACGCCGTTGAGAGCCTGAGAATATGGCGTCTCGAGTACGACGCAGAAGGGGCTCTGCCTACCGGTTGCTGTCGGTGCTCGGCGTACAGGAAGTCAGAAAACCTGGGTACTCGAATTCGGCTGATCGGGGCGATGTGTCGAGTCGACACACGCTGCGGATGGCCACAAACCGGAGGGAGTCGGCGGAGGCACAAGAGCAAGCACGCGGGATTCTCAACCGTTGCTCTATCTATTGTGTTGCGTGAGAAATTGGCCCAGCGCGTACACGCCAACTTGCACTCGGGCGCGGTGTGTCGACTCGACACACCGCGCCGCATCTTCGCCGTGGCTGACTGATGGGATTGCGAACTGCGATACGTCGCATCGGTGGCGGGACGAGAACCAGACTTGATGTCGCGTTCCCGACGACTCCATCGTACTGTGCGCGCGGGCGGGACTCCTCCCGTCTAAGGGGACTCGCTGGGTGAAACAGTGTGTCGAGTCGACACACTATCGCTGCTTCGGCGCCTTGGCGGTCTGACACGATTATGGTCCGAGACGCGTCGCTTTGGGCGGCAGCCATGGACGCTCCATTTGCGCGGTGGCGTGCATCCAATGGGCGCGTCAGTAGCGTCTGCGTGCAACTCGTCGATCGGGTGGCCATGGTTCATTGTGCTGACCAACCACGGTTGGAGTCGACGGATGCGCTATGTTTGTCGGCTCGCGCATCTTGGTGTGTCGAGTCGACACACTGACTGTGTTTCACGACGCTCTGTGATCGGCTCGCCAATCTTCATTGCGCAGCCCGCCACGGTTGGAAGCGGCGTAGCCGGCGTGCGTGTGATCTGGCGCGCCACGGTGTGTCGAGTCGACACACCGACCGCGTATCTCGACTCCTCTGTAATCGGGGCGCCAATCTTCATTGCGCTGGCCGCCACAGTTGGGACCGGTGTAGCCGGCGTGCGTGTCGTCTCGCGCGCCGTCGATGTGTCGAGTCGACACACCGACGGCGCATCTCGACTCGCTGCGGCGCCAGGTAAGCAGCGCTCGCGAGCCAACGGAAAGCGCCGACGTTCCGGCGGCTGGACTCGAGATCACGCTCCCTCAAAAGGCCGGCCGAGTTCCATGCTGGATTCGTTTCCCAAAGAGCAGGTGCCGGAGTCAATTGGACGGCCCCCCCCAAAGCGCCACTCCACAACTACGGGTCGCGTGCGGCGGGAGTCGTCTACTTCGGTCCCCTCGTTGCGGTTAATTTCCTGATTGACCTACGAGCCGCAGAGTGGGGCATCGTCCACGTAGCCTGGAGCCTCTGCCTTCCCCCCAACACCGACGTTTTCTCACAGCAGATACCCCCACCTCGATAAGCTCCTTTGACGACTAGCCGCATCGAATCTCACGCCGCAAGTTCGTGCCGACGGGTCTAACTCACCAGCGTGCGAGCGCAGCCCGCTTGCTCGCCTGACATCTGACGGCGACACCCAACGCCATGCGATTACTCTCGTTCTTTGCGCTCTGAGCTAGGACTCCCCCAAAAGGTGGCCGCGTGCACGGTCGAACAAACACTGCCCAGCAACTCTCGATTGACGCGTGTCTTGAAGGAGGACTGGCAGGCCAGCGCGCGACAGATCGGATAAGCCAGTGTCAGCGGGGTGCTCGCAACACGCTGTGCGCGAGCAGGGGAGGACCGTTCGATACGATAGCGGCCCACGGCACTCGACCTTCGTGTTCCGCAGCTCGAGGCTGTTCGGCTCGTTACTCTTCTGGCAAGTCGCGACCGCATTGCCACTCATCACCGAATAACTCGCTTTCGTCTCGCCCGCGAAATTCACCATAAATGCAACTAACCGACAATCTTCTTCGGCGCCACAGAGCACCCTAACCGTCAATGCGCAATACGCACGCTAGTGCCTCTGCTATCACAACCAACAAACCACCAACCAACCAAAGGAGCGATCGACGTGTCGACCGTCGAAAAACACGAAACGAGGGGGAGCAACGTCGGGAAGCGAGCCGCCCACACGTCGACCTAAAAGGGAACGCTACGGATGCTTTGCCGCGTAAATCACCGGCGCTTGCGCTTACCCAGTTTCAAACAGCGTTCAATTCAGCGTGAAACATTTCTCTCCAAACCGTCAAATCGGCGAAACCTACGCCCCTTGGGGCTTTCACGCCCAAAACAAACCAAATTCTAGTACTTGTTTCACGATCATAACGGCTCTCCGACCCTGAAACACTGCCAGAATGGTCGTTACCGAGGTAAAGCGCACCTCATCGGGGTTGGTCGTATATTTCAATACGTATTTTGTAGTTTTCGACAATATCGCGACGCCAATCGAAAACAACCCTCGGAGGCACGCCTGCAAGCAATTCGCGTCGACACAAGATTGCTCACGGAATTCGACAGCATGAAGAGCAAACCGGTTCGTGTTTGCGGGCGACACGCGCAACGCCACCCCGGGCTCTAATCATCGCAGCGTCATGTTCTGCAATTCATTCGGCCATCACGATCCACAGCGCTCACTTCGCGCCTGATTGACGTGCCATCTATATAGAACAGTCTCGCGCAACGACACACTCCACAGTCGATGAATTGACAGCGCGCGGCGCATGCCAACAGATGCCGGGTCCTTCATCGCACAACGCTAGCCAAAACAGACCCACACGCGTCGATTAAAATTGGCCCGCATTCGCGAGCCACATGCCCGGGCTCATGTTCGTGCTGAAAGCGCTAGCCCGCATCCCGCTCGCGCGATACCGCAGCAATCGCCCTTTCTCCATTCAGCGCCCGCAAACACAATAGAGGACACGTCGTGAAGTTTATCCACGCGGCAGACCTGCACCTCGACAGCCCGCTACACGGTCTGAGCGCCTATCCCGATGCGCCGGCCAGCCAATTGCGCAATGCCACGCGCGAGGCATTGCGCCTGCTCGTCGATCGCGCCATTGAAGAAGAGGTCGCGTTCGTCGTCATTGCCGGCGATCTCTACGACGGTGACTGGAAGGACCACAACACCGGCATTTTCTTCGGCCAGCAGATGGGTCGTCTGCGCAAGGCCGGTATTCGCGTTTTCGCCCTTTGGGGCAATCACGACGCGGAAAGTGAAATGACCAGGAAACTCACGCTGCCCGACAACGTGGTGGTATTCAGTCATCGCAAACCCGAAACGCACATGCTGGACGACATCAAGGTCGCGCTGCACGGTCAAAGTTTCAAGGACAAGGCGGTGGTCGAAAATCTCGCGGTGGGCTACCCGTCGCCGGTTTCCGGTTACTACAACATCGGTGTGCTCCATACCGCGCTCGAAGGCTATACCGCCCATGCGACCTACGCGCCATGCACGCGTGCCGAATTGCACGCGAAGGGCTACGACTACTGGGCGCTTGGCCACGTACATGAATTTCAGCAGTGGTCGGAACAATCGACCATCGTATTCCCCGGCAATCTCCAGGGGCGGCACATCCGCGAAACCGGGCGCCGCGGCGCCGTGCTCGTGAATGTCGAGGGCGGCCGCACGGAGGTCGAGCGTCTCTACCTCGACGTGCTGCGCTGGGAATCGGTGCGCGTCGATGCGAGCGACTGCGAAAGCGTTGCGGATCTCGCGCGCAAGATTGGCGCTGCGCTCGAAGCGCTGCTGTCAGTCGATGCCCATGTGCCGCGCGCGGTGCGCGTAACGGTGACGGGCAGGTCGCCGGCGCATGGGCTGTTTTTCGGGCGCGCCACGCAATTGCGCGCCGAAGTGTTCAACCAGATCGGCATTATTGGCAATGACAAGCTGTGGCTGGAAAAGGTCAAGCTCGAAACAAGCCCAGCCGACACGGCCGCCGCGCAAAACGAACAGATCGAAGCGCTCGCGGATCTCAAACAGATACTCGACGCCGCCACACAAGACCCCGAATTCCTCGCGCTGCTCGAACGCGATTTGCGTGCGTTCGTCGGCAAGGTGCGCAGCGAAGTGAAAGAAGACGCGCCACTGCTCGAACTCGCCCGCGACGGCAAACTCGCGGCGCTGGTGGAGCAGGTCGGTCCCGCGCTGCTCGCGCGCCTTTCCACGGGAGAATGACCAGTGCGTCTCAAGCAACTCGATTTATTCAAATACGGCAAGTTCACGGACACGACCTTGCCGTTTCCCCACGCGGCGCACGATTTCCACGTGATTGTGGGACCGAACGAGGCGGGCAAGTCCACGGTGCGCACGGCCGTGTCGGAGTTGTTGTTCGGCATGCGCCTGCAAACGCCGCTCGATTTCCTCCATGGCACGCCGGAACTGCGTCTTGGCGGCGTGCTGGAAAACGGCGCGGCCGAGCAGCGTATTCATCGCGCGCGCGGGCGCAACTCCCTGCGCACCCCGCAGGACGACAAGCTGCCCGACGATTTTCTCGCCGCATTTCTCGACGGCGCGAGCAAGGAGTTTTTCGAGCAGATGTTCGGCCTCGATCATGCGCGGCTCGTTGAAGGCGGCCGCAGCATTCTCGACGCATCGGACAAGCTCGGTCAGGTGTTGTTCGAATCGGCAGCGGGCGTGGGGAGCCTCGGGCCCGTGCGCGAGGAACTGGAGAATCGCGCGGCCGAACTCTGGGCTCCGCGGCGCAGCGGCAGTGCGTATGCACAGGCGGAAACGTCGTTCGCCGAGGCAACGAGCGAACTGAAGGCGGCGCAAGTGCGCACGCGCGACTGGGTCGAGAAAAAGGACGCGCTTGAAGCGGTCGAGCAGGCTATCGAGCGTTTGCGTGCCGAACAGCGCAGTCTCGAATCGCAGCGCTCGAAGCTCGAGCGCGTGCGTCGCCTCGCTCCCTATATAGAAGAGCTTTCGCTCAAGCAGAGCGAGTTGGCCGCATTGGGCGAGGTCGTCGAATTACCGCCGACCGCGTATGCCGATCTGTTGAAGGCGCAAGCCGACATCGCCGCCGAGCGCAAAGTACAGGAAGCGCGCCAGCTCGATCTCGCCAGCAAGCAGGCGTCACATGATGCGATCGAGCCCGATCGCGCGGCACTCGCGCTGGCCGCCGAAATCGACGCGCTCGACGCGCTGCGCGGCGAATGCGTCAATCATCCGCGCGAATTGCTGGTGCGTGAAACGGAAATCCGTAACCATCTCGACGCCGCATTCGCCGCTGCGGCGCAGCTTGGCTGGCCGGTCGAAGAAGCCGCGTTGCGCGCCGCGCTGCCCGGTGCACTGGCGTTGAAGACGGTGACGAACCTGCTGCGCGATCACGGTCTGCGTGAGCAAGCGCTCACGACGGCGCGCGAGGCGCACGGCGAACAAACGCGCAAGCTCGCCCAATTGCAGGAGCAGCTTTCGCGCTTGCCCGGCATCGACGTGCCGCATGCGTTGCGCGCCGCGCTCGACGATGCGCGTGAATGGCGCAACAGCGTGACGAAGGAAAGCGCGCTCGAGCGCGAACTGGCGGATGCGCAGCGCACGGTCGAAGAAAAACGCCAACTGTTGGGCCAATGGAGCCAGCCGGTGCAAGCGCTGCGCGCGCTCGACCTGCCATCGGCTACGCGCCTGGCGGCGCTGCAAAAGGAAGAAAGCGAACGCGTGAGCGCGGTCGCCGCCGCGCGAGAAGCGGCGGCGGCGGCGCAAGAGGATATCGAGCGCTTCGCGTTGCAGGAGACGCAGTTCACGCAGGGCAACAAGGTTGTCACGACCGCTGAAGTGCAGGCGGCGCGCCTGCGCCGCGATAGCGCGTGGGGCGAGGTCAAGGAGGCGCGCGTCAGTCTCGCGCAAGGCGCGCCCGCCGTCGACAACGCGATGCGTCTGGCCGACGAACTCGTCGACGCGCAACTCGGCACTTCGCAGGCGGCGGCCGCCTTGCAGAATCTGCGTCAGCAAGTCGAAACCGCGCGCGCGAATGCGCAGCGCAAGCTTGCTGCGCTAAGCGAACGCGAGCGCGAACTCGAAGGCTTTCGCAATGGCTGGACGCAGATTGCGAATGACGCACGCCTGCCAGGCATGCCGCTCGCGGACATGGGCGCGTGGCTGGCGAATCGCGAAGCGGCGCTCAATGCGCAGAGCGAAAGCGACCGCCGCGCGAGCGAGCTGGAAGCGCGTCGAGCGGCGCGCATCGCGGCCCATGCAGCGCTGCTCGAAACGTTGCGCCCGGTGGCGAAGGCAAACGAAGACGATGCGCTGACGACATTGATCGGCGTGGCCGAAACCGTGGTGCAGTCGGCTCAAAAGAGCGCAGTGCAGCGCGAAGGTCTGGAGGCCCAGATTCGCGACGCTGAACGCGCGAGCGAATCCGCGCAATCCAGATTGACGATTGAGCAGGACGCCTACGCAAAGTGGCAGATGCAATGGCGCGAGGCGCTCGCGCAGGCGAATCTCGGCACGCGCGCCGCGACGCTCGCGGCGGCGGAAGGCGCCGTCGAACTTGCCAATGTCATTTCGGCTGCTTTTTCGGATGCCGAAGTACCCCGCAACCGCATTCGCGCAATTCGCGCGCAATTGGAGACGCTGGAAACCGACGCGCGACGCCTGGCCCAGACGCTCGCGCCCGAAGGGCCTGCGTCGCGCGATGGCATCGACGTGGCGCGCCAACTCGCGGCGCGACTCGCAACCGCGCGCGAAATGGCGAAATCGCTCGCCCAGGCCGAAGCCGAGGTGCAGGGCGCCCGCACGCGCGTCGCCGATGCCGCCGCGGCGGTGGCGGGCGCACAGGCGCGCATCGAGCCCATCCTGAAGCTCGCGGGCGTGAATGAAATCGACATGGCATTGCCGCTCGCCGAGCGCTCCGATGCTCGCCGCGCGTTGTCGAATGCGATTGCGGCAGCGCGGGACCGGCTCGTGCGCGAAGGCGACGGGCTAGCGCAGGAAACCATCGCCGCGGAAATCGCGGAGCAACCCATCATCGAGGTGCCCGTACTGCTCGCAACCGTGAACCAGCAACGCGAAGCAGGCAGCCGCGCGTTGAGCGAATGCCTGCAGCAACAGGTGAGCGCGAGGCAGGCATTCGACGCGATCAACGGCCAGGCCAATGCCGCGCTTGCGGAGGCAAAGCGCCAGGAAGCCTTGAGCGCCATGGGGGAAGCCGCGGAACAGTACCTCGAAGCCGCGACCGCGAGCCGCCTGCTCAAATGGGCAACCGACCGTTATCGCGACCAGAAGCAAGGGCCGATGCTGCGTCGCGCGGGGGAAATATTCAATGGACTCACGCTCGGTGAATTCGCGCGGCTAGTTGTCGATAACGAACGCAATCCGCCCGCGTTGCATGCGCGGCGCAGCAACGGCAAAACCGTGGAAGTGAGCGGAATGAGCGAAGGTACGCGCGACCAGCTTTTTCTTGCGCTGCGTATCGCAGCGCTCGAATTGCAACTGGCGAGCAAGGCGGCGTTGCCCTTTGTTGCCGACGACCTGTTCATCAATTTCGACGACGAACGCGCAAAGGCCGGGTTCGCGGCGTTACGGAATCTATCGGCGAAAACGCAGGTGCTGTTTCTCACGCACCACGATCACCTTTTGCCGTTGATTCGCGAGCTATTTGGCGATCAGGTCAATGTGGTCGAATTGCAGCGCGCACCCGCCGTCGCGTAGCGGCGCGAATGTTGCGTAATGAGAATTCATGGGGACCTGGTTTGCGAAACATTCAATAGTCTGATCAGGAAACATGTTTTTCACTACAAAATATTCGTCTAAAATTGCCAGCATGCGTGATTTGACTTCATAATCACGCTGTCTTTCGCGACGCCCCGGCCGACAAGATCGCAATTCGATCGGCCAGTGATGGTTGAAGGGTGTCCGTAAAAACCGTGAATAAGGAGGCGTGAATGGTCACCCTGGATGCAATTCAATCGAAGATCGCAAAGCTGCAAAAGCAGGCCGAATCGATCGTGGAAAAGCAAACGTCGCTCGGTCTCACGAAAATTCGCGATCTGATGGCCAGGCACGGTCTGAGCGTGGCCGACATCGAACAATTCATCGGCAAGAGGCGTGGCCGCAAACCCGGCAAAGGCGCCAAAGCCGTTAAAGCCGCTGGACCGAAGCGCACCGTTGCGGCCAAATATGCCGATCCGAAAACCGGCGCAACATGGACCGGCCGCGGCCGTGCACCGGTATGGATTCGCGACGTGAAAGACCGTTCGAAATTCCTGATCAATGGCAGCGCAGCAAAACCGGCTGCCAAAGTCGCACGGAAACCGCGTGCCAATGCGGCAGCGGTGAAAAAGACCGTTGCGAAGCGCGCCAAGGCAGCAACCTCGAAAAAAGCTGCACAGAAGACCGCATAAGCGACAATCGCTTTGTGCACCCGGTGGCCGCTCCGGCGTTTCGACGCCCGCGGCCATTTTCACATGAGTAGCGCGAAACGACGCGCGCCCCTTGCCATCTTTGTCACCAATGTCCGGCCTATCTTTTTCCTCGGGCCTTCTCGCGCCCCATCTGCAGTCGCTCGACGTGCTTCAATTGCTCGGCATTGTGATTGCGCTCGTGCTGGGCGGCATGGTGAAGGGCGTGACGGGCATTGGCGTGCCGCTCGTGGCCATGCCCATCGTCACGCATTTCTTGCCGGTCAAGGAAGCGGTGCTGCTACTGTCCATGCCGATCATTCTCGGCAATATTCCGCAGGCGCTGGAGGGGGGCGAAATGCTGCCTACCTTGCGCAATATCGCGGCGCCATTAATTGGCACCGTGATCGGCAATGTGATCGGAGTGTCGGTGCTGATCGCGCTCGAGCCGCATCACGCGCAGGCGGCTTCGGGCGTGGCGTTGATCGTGGCGGCTGTGCTTCTGCTTGTCTCGCCGCGCTTCAAACTCGCGCCTGCGCTCGCGAGGCCAGTGGGCTTCGCGCTCGGCTTCGGAGCGGCGCTCATGGAGAGCATTGCCGCCGTGCCGGGGCCCTTGCTCGCCATGTATCTGATCGCGTCGGGAGCCACGGGCCGTGCCTTCACGAAGCAGATCGCGATTATTCTCGTGGTTTCGGTCATCACGCTCATCACGACGTTCAGCCATGGCGGGCACGCCAATCTCGTCGATCTCGCGATTTCGGCGGCGGCCAGCGTCCCCGCCATCGCGGGCATGCTGCTGATTCGACCGTTGCGCGACAACCTGCATCCGCTCGCGTTTCGGGTTGTCGTGCTCGTGTGCGTGCTGGCCGCGGCCGCGCAAATGATCGTCAAATCACACGTGCTGTTTTGACGATCGCACTCGTTAATGGCTGATCGCTTCGAGTGAGAGCCCGCGCGTCACCGGCCCAAGCAAAATCATCACGATACCCACAAGCATCGAAGCGCCGATGAACACCGCCACGCCTGGCACACCGTAATGATGGAGCAGGATACCGATGGCGAGGCCCGCGAACGCGGCGGCAATGCGGCTCCACGAATACACGAAGCCGACGGCGCGCGCACGGATACGCGTAGGGTAAAGCTCGGCCTGATAGCCGTGATAGGCGTAGGACATCACGTTCGAAGCGAGCGTGAAGAGCACGCCCAGCACGATCAAGACCGCCGGTTGCGTGGCTTGCGCGAATAACGTAATCACAACCGCCATAATCAGCAGGCCGCCGACGATTTGCGTCTTGCGCTCGAGTTTGTCCGCGAACCACACGCCGACCAGCGGTCCGAACGGATTGGCGATGGCAATCACAAAGGCGTACGCGAGACTCTGCGTGATGTGAACGCCACGGGCGATCAGCAGCGTGGGCACCCAGGCGGCAAAGCCGTAAAAGCCGATTACCTGCGCCATGTTGAAAATCGACAAAATGACCGTGCGCCGCAAATACGGCGCACGCAGCACTTCGCCAAGCGAGCCGCGCCCGGCCTTTTCCAGTGAGATCGGCCCGAGCGGCGGCAAAGCTGTGCCCGTTTCGGCGCTTACGCGACGCTCGATGTCGGCCACGATCCGTTCGGCTTCGTCCTCGCGGCCATTGCGCGCGAGCCAGCGCGGGCTTTCGGGAATGTGACGGCGCAGAAACCACACGACCACGGCGCCGACCGAGCCGATCAGGATCACCACGCGCCAGTAGTCGAGACCAATCGGATGGGAGTCCTTGAGGATGTAGGCGAGAAACGCGACCACGGGCACCACGCTGAACGTGATGAACTGGTTGACCGCATAGGCGCGGCCGCGCTCGCCGCTCGGGATCAGCTCGGAAATGTACGTGTCGATGGTCACCAGTTCGATGCCGATGCCGATGCCGGCAATGAAGCGCCAGATATTGAGCGCCTGACCGCTCGTCTGGAACGCCATGATGGCCGTACAGACGATGTACCAGATCAGCGACCACGTGAAGATGATGCGCCGCCCGAAGCGGTCGGCCACCTGACCGAACGCGAGCGCACCGACCCACAGCCCCGCGAAAGTCGAGAACACAAAGGTGCCGAAGCCTGCCACCTTGAGCGGCCCGAGTGCGGAAAAGAAGCCGAGCGACTCCGGCGTGAAAAGACCCGAATGCACCATGCCGGGCGCGACATAGCCGGTGAAGAAGAGGTCGTAAAACTCGAATACACCGCCAAGCGACAGCAGAATCACCATCGTCCAGACTGTGCGCGATGGCGGCAGCCGGTCGAAGCGGGCGGCAATTTCCGCCGATTTTTCAATGGACATCCCGATTCCTCATTACATTTTGAAAGCGTGTAGGGAGCAAAATGGGCATGCATCGAGGGATTTGCATGGGTTGCGCGCAAAGTATGCAAATGCCGAAACAGGCCATAGCACGCACTTTATTGATGCCGCGACGTGGAAGCACCTGGTTGAAACCCAAATGCGTTGTGCTTATCGCAACGGTGTTTCAGGCAATGGCACTAACGCCAACGCAGCAGGCAATGTTTCAGGCGACGCTCGCGCCTGCGTGGCTCACGCGGTTGCGGCCGGCGTGTTTGGCGGCATATAGCGCGGCATCGGCGGCTTCGATGAGCGCATTGGGGGACAACGCAACGATCGCGTCGCGGGTGGCACAGCCCGCGCTCACCGTGACGAGGCCGTCTGCGGCGGGAGAGGGGATGCCGAGCTGCTCGACGGCGGCGCGAGCGCGTTCAGCAAGCGCCGCGGCTTCATCTGCGCCGGTATCGGGCAGCACCAGCGCGAATTCTTCGCCGCCATAGCGCGCGACGAAGCCGCCCGGCTCGCGCAGTGTGCTGGCAAGCGTGCTTGCGAGCGCGCCCGCTACGGCGCCGAGGCAGGCGTCGCCGTGCAGATGGCCGAAGGCGTCGTTGTAGTGCTTGAAGTGATCGACGTCGAGCATCACGAGCGAGAGCGGCCGGCCGCTGCGCGCGGCGCGCTCGAACGCTTCGCGGAACTGCTCGTCGAAATAGCTGCGGTTGTAGACGCGCGTGAGCGCATCGCGCGCGGAAGCGCGGATCAGCGTGGCGTGTTCTTCGGAGAGCTGGCGATAGAGCGCCGTCACTTCCCATACCAGCACGCACACGAGCACGCCAGGCGCGAACATGCTGAACACGCGCGCGACATACCAGCCCACCGTGAAGCGCTCGATGCTGAGCGTATTGAGCGCGGCGTCGACGAGTGAGGCGAGCAACGCCACCACGATCCACAAATCGAGTACGAGGCGCAGCCGGCCTTTGAGCAACACGATCGCAATGGCGGCCAGGTTGAGCGCGCAGATCGCGAGGCCCGCGAGATTGTTCGCGATGGCCGATGCCGGCGCGGCGCTCGCATCGTCGTAAAACGGCGATGCGAGATCGACGTGCGTGACGAGCACGCCCAGCAGGGCGGCGACCGCTGCGGGCGCGGCGATCAGCAGCCAGCCGCGGGCATCGAGACATTCGCGGGCGAACGGCGGGGCGGGCAGGCGCTTGCGCACGAGTTCGGCCACGATGACAAGCGCGGGAAAGCCGGCGTGCCAGAACACCCACATCCATGCGGCGCTATACGGCAGCGCGCCGAGCAGGCCCGTGCGTGCGAACACGCCAGGAAACATCAGCAACTGCAGTGCGACGGTAATGGCCGTGAACGCATAAGCGCCGCCCAGCGCGGCGAGCATGGCCACGCGCGTAGCCGCGAAACGGGCGCCCAGCAGGAAAGCCGCGATGCTCGACGTGGTGAACACCGTGAGCGCGCACATCGGCATGAACGGGGCGATGCCGGGCAAGGCTTCGCGCGCACGCGGCGCCGCGAGCGCGAGCGTGAGGAGAATCGCCAATGCGCATACGCTGGCGAAGAGCGCCTGCCTGCGTGTTGCCGGTCCGATCAGCAAGCCGTCCATGTGATGACTTTCGGGTTGATGCGCCGCTCGAGCATGGTGATCGTCGCGTGACAGCGTTTGGGGCCGGGTGTGGGGCCGGTCGCGTTCCGGAAAGCAGACAAATTCGACTGAAGCTATTGTGCGCCGATTCGGCTAAACAGTGCGGCACGCATGCGCGAGCCCAGTGATATCGGATTCTGGCTTTGGCCGTATCGTGCCGGAATATTTCGTGTAATTTTTATGTAAGGATTGCTGATGATGCATTGCGTGTCGCACGATCACCGCGCAGCGGCAATCCCGTTTGAGGACACCGATCAGACTCAGTGCGACGCAACGTAAGTCGCGCCGGCGAACGGCGCCGGAATGGCAAAGCTTGCGCGCATGCGCTTTGCTTCGGCTGCCGGCGTCAAACCAAAAAGCCGCTTGAACTCCCTGCTGAACTGCGACGGGCTCGTGTAGCCCACGGCGTGGCCCGCTGCCTCCGCGCTCAGGTCCTGGCGGACCATCAGCAGGCGAGCCTGATGCAGCCGCGTGGATTTCACGTACTGCATGGGCGAGACCTGGGTGATCGCCTTGAAGTGGCTGTGAAAACTCGGCACGCTCATCCCCGCTTCCTCGGCCAGTTGCGTGACGTCCAATGGCCGCGCGTAGCCGGCATGAATGAGGCGCAACGACTTCCCTATTCGGCCGAACTGACCTTTCATCGCCAAAGCCTCGCGCAGGGAGCTTCCCTGCGCGCCCGTGAGCACGCGGAAATACAGTTCGCGCAGCAAGCCCTGGCCCAGCACAGCGGCTTCGAGAGGCCGATGCATCGCCTCGAGCAGGCGCAGCACGGACATCTGCATCGTGTCATCCATCGGCGTCGACATCATGCTTTGCGGCGCTTGCACGGGTTCCTTGATGCCTTCGCGATCGATCTGCGCCGCCAGTTCGGCGGCGAGGGCGAAATCGAGGTGGAGGTACAGCGCGAGCAGCGGGTGTTCCTCAGTTGCTTCGGTCTCCATACTGAATGGAACGGGCACGGATACAGCGAGGTAATGATGCTCGTCGTAAAGATAGAGCTGGTCGCCGAAATAGCCTCGCTTGCGCCCCTGACACACGATCACGACGCCGGGGTCGTAGAGCACCGGCGTGCGTGAGAGCGGCCGGTTCGAGCGCAGAATGCGCACGCTCGGCAGCGCCGTGAGGTTGTAGCCCTCGTCGGGCGCCAGCGCGTGAAGCAACGCGATCATGCGCTTCTGGCTTCGTGACGAGCGCCCGGAATGGTCGGATGAGTCCCGCTTCGTGTTCATAGTTTTAGGCAAGAAAATTACCGAAATCGGGCTGATTATGCCTCCCGGTTCAGACTAGTATGAACTTTTCAGACACCGTTCGGGAGCACCTTCAATGGCATCCACCAAAATTCTGCTGATTACGGGCGTGAGCAGCGGCTTTGGCCGCGCGCTGGCGCAAGAAGCACTGGCGGCCGGTCACACTGTTGTGGGTACGGTGAGGAGCGAGCAGGCGAAGCGCGATGTCGAATCGCTTTCGGCGTCTCGCGTCTTCGCGCGCGTGCTCGACGTGACCGGGTTCGATGCCATCGACGGCGTCGTGGCGGAAATCGAGGAGAGCGTGGGCCCCGTGGACGTTCTGGTCAACAACGCCGGATACGGTCACGAAGGCGTCATGGAGGAGTCGCCGTTATCGGAAATGCGCAGGCAGTTCGACGTGAATGTGTTCGGCGCGGTGGCCATGATGAAGGCGGTCCTGCCTTTCATGCGCGAGCGCGGGCGCGGCCACATTCTGAATATCACGTCGATGGGCGGCTATATCACCATGCCCGGCATTAGTTACTACTGCGGCAGCAAATTCGCGCTAGAGGGCATTTCGGAAGCGCTCGGCAAAGAGGTCGAGCCATTCGGCATTGCGGTGACGGCCGTTGCGCCTGGCTCGTTTCGCACCGACTGGGCCGGGCGCTCGATGAGGCGAACGCCGCGTTCGATCGCGGCTTACGACGCGATTTTCGACCCGGTCCGCCAGGCGCGCGAGGAAAAGAGCGGCAAGCAGCTTGGGGACCCGCAGAAAGCGGCGCGCGCGATGCTCGCCGCCATCGAAGCGGACCACCCTCCCAGACATCTGCTGCTCGGCAGCGATGCACTGGGGCTCGTCAGGTCCAAATTGGCGGCGCTGGAAGACGAAATCCGCACCTGGGAGAGTGTGACGGTTTCGACCGACGGTTGAAGCTTGATGGTTGAAGGGCGGGCCCGCCCGGAAGCGGCGGACCCGCGTGGGCGATCAGAGGCCGCTGACCGTCTTGACCGTCACCCACTGGCCGTTCTTCACCTGATACACGGTAGACGAACCGTTCTTGAGCGAGCCATTCGGGTTGAACTCGATATGGCCGGTAATGCCGTCGAAGCTGATGCTTTGCAGCTTCGGGCGATAGTCGTCCGGCTTCGTCGAATTCGCCGCCTGCATCGCCTTGATAGCGGCCCAGGCCGCGTCGTAGCCGAACGGCGCGTACGAGAGCACGTCCACGCCATACTTCTGCTTGAAGCGGTCGGCGAACTTCGCGCCGACCGGCGTGCTGTCGAGCGGACGGCCATATTCCCACGCCATGGCGCCTTCCGACACGTCGCCCGCGAGCTTCACGAAGTCCACATCCTTCACGCCGCCGCCGCCCACGTACTGCGCCTTGATGCCGAGCTGGGCCATCTGCTTCATGATGCCGGCCGCCTGCGGATTGAGGGCGCCGACGAAAATCAGATCGGGGTTTTTGCTCTTGATGTTCGTGAGCTGCGTCTTGAAGTCCGTCGCCTGGTTCGTCGTGTACTCGCGGTCGACGATGTCGCCGCCGTGCGCTTTCACGGCCTTCACGAATTCGTCCGCTTCGCCCTGGCCGAAGGCCGTGCGGTCGTCGATCACGGCGATGCGCTTGGCCTTGGTCGTCGTGACCGCATAGGCGCCCGCGGTGCCTGCGTTTTGCGCGTCGCTCGAAATCACCATGAAGATGTTCTTGAAGCCGCGGCCGCTGATGACCGGGTTCGTGGCGGCCGGATCGATGTCGGGCAGGCCCGCCTTTTCGTACAGCTCGGAAGCGGGAATGGTCGTGCCCGAGTTGAAGTGGCCGACAACGACCGAAACGCCTTCATCCACGAGCTTTTGCGCGACTTGCACGCCCACGCGCGGGTCTGCCTGATCGTCTTCGGCGACAAGCTCGAACGAGACGGGCTGGCCGTTGATTTTGACGCCTTGTGCCTTGGCGTCGTCGAGGGCCATTTTCACGCCGTTTTCCAGGTCTTTGCCGTAACTGGCGTTCGGCCCGGTGAGCGGCGCGGCAAAGCCGATTTTGACAACGGTATCCGCGCGCGAGGCGAGCGGTGCAACAGCGAGAAGTGCTCCAACGGCAACTGCGATAGGGGTAAGAGTCTTCGCAAAACGCATGTTATTTCCTTTGTCGGCAAGCATGGGTTCACTGCTGTGGCGTGCATACCGGCCGGGCTCCCCCGCTTTTCGCGCCTTGCGCGGTCGGGGCGGCGGCCGATTCACGACTCTCTTGTTCGCGTCGACTACGGGTTGGGCTCCTCCAGAAAGGCGTGGTATCGATCGAACCGCCCCGCACGACGAGCGCCGGGGCGAAACGCTGAAAGCGACTATAGGAAGCCAATATCGCTTCGTCTTGACCATTCGCGACGGTTTCCATGCGCATTTCTGCACAGCCGGTCAAATCGGGGCAATCAGGACAAATACGCCTGCCTGCGCGAAATAAGGCGTAATAGAAATGTAATCGTCATGCGCGCCGGGTCGGGTAGAGTCCCGCCATCACGCGTAATGCAGCACATCAATGACATCACGCCTGTCACGCCGGGAATTCATCAAACTGACGATCGCGCTCGGCACGAGCGCCGCGACGCTCGAAGCGAGCCCCGCCGCTTTGGCGAGCGCCCAGCCTTGCCGCCTCACGCCGGAGCAGGAAGTCGGCCCCTATTGGATCGACGGAGATCTTGTGCGCACGGACGTCCGGGAGGGCAAGCCGGGTGTGCCGTTGACGCTCGACATCGTGCTCACCGACGCAAGAACGTGCGCGCCGCTCGTGGGCGCCGCGGTCGACATATGGCAATGCGACGCAATGGGCGCTTACTCGGGCTACACGAAAATGGCGCTCTCGCCGCCGCCCGATTTCGATCCGAAGGCACCCGGCCGCCCACCCGCGGACTGGCGCGCCGGTCCGCCACCCGCGCCGCGGCCCACTGACCGCGAGACCTTTCTGCGCGGCATTCAGCATACCGATCGCGCGGGCGTTGTCACGTTCCAGACTATCGTGCCGGGCAACTATCCTGGGCGCACCAATCACGTTCATTTCAAGGTCCGCACGGCAAGCGCGTCGCATGTTTCGCATGTCGGCCAGGTGTTCTTTCCCGAGCCGCTGATGGTGTCGTTGATGCAACTCGATCCGTATCGCGAGCACGCGATCCAGCGCACCACGCAGGGTGAAGACCCGGTTTTCGTCAACCAGTCCGGCGCAGCGATGATCGCTAGTGCGAGCCCATTTGCCTTTGAGAGTCGCGTCAATGGTTTTCGCGCACGCGTGAATGCCGTGGTCGATCCCGACGCCCAGCCGCAGGCGGTCGAACCGTTTCCGGGGCCGCCGCCGGGCTGAATGCCCGGGCGCGCTCATCCCGTAACGACGGCTTCGAACTCCTTCCGATACCGCCGCACGAGCGCCGATGCGGTTTCGCGCAATGCGTCGCAATCGCTCGCCAGCGCATGGGCAACCGCATCGGCCAGGTTCCCCGGGTGTACAACGCCGGGGATGCCCGCTGCTTCCCATGTCTGCACGTAAGCCACATGCTTGCTTCGGCCAAAAGAATAATCAGGATGACTGATATTGACGCGCGGAAGCGCATAGGCCATCGCAACGATACGACCGTGCAGGCTGCTGCCGCAATAAATCCGGCTACCAGCGATCAACGCGCAAATGTCCCAGACGTTCAGCGAAGCGAACACGCGAACGTGAGCGGCGCGCAGCCGAACCGCAAGCCGCTCATACACTTCCAGGTCATCGTGCCAGGGAGCGGCGCCTGCGCGAAATAGCACAACACCCAGGTTGTGCGCCTGCGCCACGCGTCCGAGCTGGGCGGCTAGCGTATCGAGCGTTGCATCGTCGCCGAAGTCGGCGCTGAATTGCACGGCGGCATAGCCGCGCGGGAGCGCTTCGCGTAGCGCGAGGTTTGCGGCGTGCCGGCGTATCGTCGCGCCGAACAAAACAGCCGTCATCGTGGCAGGGTCAGGTATCAGGCGGGCACCTTCGATGCCCCGTTGCGCGAGCAACGCCTGAGTTCGAGAGTCGCGCACGCTCACCGTGTCAGCGGATTGCAGCGCGGCGAGCACGTCGGCGCCCAACTGCGCGTAGCGTGCCTCGAGATCGACACCGCCTACTGCGTTGAACGAGAGATGATCCACGCGCACGCCGGGCAACGCCAACTTTGAAAGTGCGTACGGCGCGAGTGACGCCACGCCAACATGCCTTTGCGTCCACGCGCGAGCGTCGCGCAGCCATTCGCCTTCAGCGGCAATGAGCGCTGGCACGCGTTGCGGCGGCGCGAGCATCACAGCGGCTTCCCACGCATTGCAGGTCAGCAGCTCGCCGCCCGCGTGAATCACGTTCACGGCGCGGCCGCGCGCAAATGCGGCGACACGCGAGAGCGCGACGGTGTGCGGGCCGCCATCTCCATGCGGGTCTCGCGCGGCGAGCCCGGCGAACAGCCGTTCGCGCCGAGGCAGCATGCGCGCCACCACCTGCGCGATCAGCAGATCGCCGAAGTTGTGCCGGTCGAACGCGCCGAAGATCACCGTGGGTGTGGCAGCCATGAGGGCCTCGTACGTGCGTCTGTCCAATGATCGCCAAGAGCATGCTTTTCCATCTATACGGTGCCATAGCATAAAGCGGCGTGAAAGGAAGTTGCGGCGTGCCGCCCACGCCACCGACATAAGGAAGCCTTAAGCATTCCCGGGGGACACTGTCGGCCTTGCCGACGTGGTTTCCATCGTATGAGAACGGTCTACTCCGAACTGAAGAGCGCGCGCCTGCGCCCTACGTCCAGCCGCGTGGCCGTGCTGAAGGTGTTTCATGATGCGCCGCACGAGCATCTGACCGCCGACCAGGTCTTTCGCCGCATTGCAAAAGACGTGGAGCAATGCAGTCTCGCGAGCGTGTATCGCGCGCTTGCCCAGCTGATGGAATCGTCCCTGCTCCACAGCACGTGGGTTGGCGAAACGCGCGTGGTGTACGAGCTTGGGCGTGGTGCGCCGCACGCGCACCTCGTGTGCGAGAGCTGCAAGACCGTGGTCGACATCGACGAGCCCACGCTGCAGGAGCAGCACGCCGCCATTGCCGCGGCGCAGCGCTTTCGCTATACACATTCGAGCCTCGTCGTTTTCGGGCTCTGCGCCCAGTGTGCCGCGACTACATCGTGAACTGGCGCGTTACCGGCGCCAGGCTCAGAGCGTAACGACGATCTTTCCGAACGGCTCGTTCGATTTCAGATAGCAGTGCGCCAGGGCGATTTGCTCGAAGGAAAACGTCGTGGCAATCACGGGCGTCAGTGCGCCCGCTTCCACGCCGTCCAGAATAAACGCTTTGGTGCGATCCAACCAATCAGGATTGCCAATTACCTCGTGTACGAGGTAGCCGCATATCCGCCGCTTGCGCGCAACGAACTTGTCCAGCGCGTGAAGGCCGCGGCGCGCGGTCGCCCCGTGACGGTCGAAGCGATGACCGAGGCCATTGCGGCGGCCGCCGTTGCGGGAGAGTGCCCCCTCACCTGAAGCTCGACAAGCATCGGCGCAGCCTCGCGCTGCACGGGCTCGTCGCGCAGCGGTTGCGGGGTAATCCGGAGCTAGCTGGGGCTCGATGAAAAACACTGGGTGAGTGCCTATGTGCGGTCGCGCACATACGCAAGCGGACGCCGTTTGAGTTTCGTGCCGCCCGTGCTTTAAATGATCTGACGAGACGAGCGTCGATGCCGTGTGGCAAGGCAACAAGATTGCAAAGGGAGTCACAGCACCATTCGTTCCAGGAATGTGCACGCTCATTCGCCGCCGCTCTGATAAAGAAGGTGAGGCTAGTGCGCGAGGTGACACCTGCGCGACAGCTAACCGCCTGCTTGAAGAAGGTTCATTTCACATTCGAGGCGGAAATGGCTAATCAAAATTCTCCGTTCCATCCCATCATCTACGTCAGAGGCTATGCCATGACGCAGGGGGACATCGACCAAACCGCGGCCGACCCGTTTTGCGGTTACAACGTCGGCTCCACGATATATCGTGCGGTGTCGGATTCAAACAGTGCGCCACGACGGTTCGTATTCGAATCGCCGGTAGTGCGGTTGACAGCGGATTTTCAGTACGGCACCGTCTACTCAGATGGCTACGATATTGTGGACCCCGACTGGATGCCAAACCGCGTTCGAGGTCTACCGCCACGATGCATAGTGATATTTCGCTACTACGATGACGCGTCCCAACTGCTGGGAACAGGCGTAGTACCCAGCATAGAAACATCGGCGAAACAGCTCGCGGAGCTTATTCGGAAGGTTAGGGAGAAGCTACTGGAGTCCGGCGGGGTGGCCAATATCAATGACTTCAGATGCTACCTTGTCGCTCACTCGATGGGTGGACTCGTTTGCCGCGCATTTTTGCAAAACGATCCAGATGACATAAACGACGATCCGCGGCGCCATGTCGCCAAGTTCTTCACCTATGCGACACCACACAACGGCATCGACCTACTCGGATTAAACGTACCACGGTGGCTTTCGAAGGACGACATAAACAATTTCAACCGCGAGAGAATGGCGGAATACCTCAATGTGAAAAGTGCTTACGCAGCGACAGGACGCGTCGACTGGCTCCCTTCCGGAAGTATCAACCCTGACAACGTGTTTTGTATGGTCGGCACCAATCGTACGGACTATGAGGTCGCGATGGGGGCTTCGCGGACTTTCGCTGGCCATGGAAGCGACGGTCTTGTGCGTATCGAGAACGCTACCCTGCGCAGCTTGAATGCCAAAGGCGAGCCAGGCAGGCCCTGCGCCAAAGCCTTCACTTACCGGTCACATTCAGGAAATTTCGGAATTGTGAATGGGGAGGAATCCTATCAAAATCTGACAAGATTTCTTTTCGGTGATTTTCGTGTTGATATCTGGGCGGATATAACAAATCTTCAATTGCCGTCCGACGTTGTCGCAACGAACAAGCCGGTCAAGGCGCTTTATCAGTTTGAACTGCTTGCGTCGCCTCGCGGGAAACCGTGGTATCTCACGAGGCGAGTGGCCGAGGAGGATTCGGTTGCCTGCCTGACGCACGAAGAATGGCTGAACTCGGGCGGGAATACCTCTGTTTACCTGTCTACAGTATTCCTTGCAAATCTCGCCAAACTGAACCCGAACGACCCGACGTTAGCCTATTCTGTGACCGTCGGCATCAAGGTTCCTGACTACGAAGTCGATGGCCGCATGTGGCTGGCTCAGCATTTCGAGGGCGGATATCTATTCCGCAAGACACTGATCCTCCACATAGTGCCGCCAACCGCAGTCACTTCGGGTTGGACAGTTCAATACGAGTGGGCAGCAGAACCGACGATGTCCGGCGGTACCGTTCCAATACCGCCGCTCGTGCCGAATTCGACGAGCCAAGTGACGATCCCGTTTTCAAATCCGGCCAAACCTGGTGTCTCCGGTAATATCCGTTTCGTCCTGAGTCTATGGAACATAGACAGGCAGCAAGAGAAGTAGGTGTTGCAATGGCCGATTCTGTGCGTAGTTCCTTCGCAGTCCTGCTAAAGCTTGGCGAAGATTGTCGCGTCAACGAGCGAAAGCAGCCATCCGGCCGCGGTCAAATCGGTGCTTTTGATTGTCAGGGCTCTTTGCTTTCTTTGCCTGGCAAGTCGTATGTTCTGGCTATCGAAGTCTTATTCTCGGGCTTCCGGCCTGACGAATCCCTGTGTACGGATTCAGGACCGTAGCGCCCCAATCGGCAGCCGATTCTGGCCGACTAATGCGCGACACGGTGCGCACGGCGACACGAACTGGCCACGTAGTTTTGCGCCAGGGCACGCCGCGCTCAGAGGAAGTTCCTGATCAGCATCGTCACCCACCGCCAGGCACCGCCGCAGCCGGCGGCCCGGCAGCGCGCATCGGGATCCGCCAGAAGGCGGCTATTGGCGTCGCTCACCGAACCTGAGTTGCGCAGGTAGTACGCCACGCTGTCCTGCAAGGGATCGAGCCCGTCCTCAGGGATATCGATCCACAGGCCGTTTTCGGTATTCAAGCGGGCCGATAGCGAATCGAAATTAAAGCTGCCGAGGTAGTAGCGATGGCTGTCGATGAGGACCAGCTTGGCGTGCATCATGCGGCTGTCACGGTCGGAATACTCGCGCACCTCGATCCCGGCATTCACCAAGCCGGGCAGATCGTCGGCATAGGCGCGACCGACTGCGGGGAATTCCTGCGTGATGCTCGCCAGCGAGGCGCTCACCAGGATCACGTGGACACCTTCGCGCTGCTTGCGCTCAAGCGCCTCGCGCAGTTCCGGCACCAGGATCAGGTAGGGGTTGATGATCAGAATCTCGCGCTGCGCCATATCGAACGCTTGCAGCATGTCCTGCAGCGTGCCTGGCGAGCGCTTGTCGGGCCAGTCGTGGACATAGCGCAGGCGCTCGCAGGCGATCGGCATCCAGGCAGGATCAAAATCCGCCCCGGAAGCGGGCGCGGCGGCGGGATCATCGGGCGTATCGGAAGCCGTTGGTGTATCGGTAGCGGCCAGGTCCGTCGCCTGGGCTGCACCGTCGAGCGGTGCCAGCAGCCATTCGCGCCAATAGTGGATGCGCGCCGGGTCCAGCGTCGCGTAACCCTGCGAGGTGCGATAAGGACTGGCGATTTCGAGGAATTTTTCCGGCTCGGGGCGAACCGCTTCCGGGCTATCCCAGAACAAGGCGAAATGCTGATACATGGCGTGCAGGGACGAAGTGTCCTGGCCGGCATTGCCCGACACGATCAGATCGCGCTCGCTGAGCCAGTTGCGGAAGCTCGCATCCCAGATCGAGGTACTGCCGATCACTGCCGTGTCGCCAACCAGGAACAGCTTGTCGTGCATGCGATGCGAAATCTCGATGAGATCTGATCGTGGATGGAAGATGCGCAGTTCGATGCCGGGAGCCACCTCGTGCAGGGCGACGATGAGCTCGTTCTCGAACGCGAAGTGCGGCTCGGGGCCGATGCCGTCGATCAGCAGCTTGACCGACACGCCGCGGCGCGCGGCCTCGACCAGATGACGCAACAGCAGGCCACCGGTCTGATCGATTTCGAAGATGTAGGCGAGAACGCGGATCGGCTCGGTCGGCGTGGCACGGTCGACCAGCGCGATTCGCGACTGCATCAACTGACCGTCGTCAAGACTGGCGACCAGGTCGACACATTGCGCGTGGCCGTGCAGAGAAGTGGCAAGCACGCATGCCGGAATGAGCGCCAGGCTTCTTCTTGCGGTCATGATGTGGCGAACTGGTTCGATGTGTCTCGCGAATCTGGCTGCACTTGAAGCACTCAGTGGACAGGACGTCAACGCAGTTGAAAAATGGCTTTCCAGAAGGTCCGATTGTCGCCGATCTGTGAGCACTGTTCCAACGACCGCACACAGCCGGTTTCGCCCGCTGAGCTATGGCGCCGCAAATATGCCGTTGATTGACTGCGGTCTGGAACGGTCCGCCCGGAGGGGGGCGGGCAACGCACTTCGTGATTGGTTGCTCATCAATGAAGGCAGACAAACAGCTGCGACTTCAGGTAAATGCCGGCTGGCTTTTGACGCTCGGGCGTTCGCGCATTCTCGCGTACCAGGCGAGAAGGAATTCGCACTCTGCGGGCACCGGCAGCTTCACGATCGACGCAAAGACCAGGCCGCCGATGACGGTGATGTCGGCCATCGAGAACGCATCCCCGGCAACAAACGGCTGCTTTCTCAGGACGTCATTGAAGTACCGCATGCCCCTCAGGGCTTTGTCGCGCTGACGAAACCCCCATTCGGCGTTTTGATAGCGCTCGACTTCGGGCCCAAGTCCAGGCGTGGCGTGGTGGAAATAGACACTGATGGCGTCGAGTAACTCCAGTTCGGCGCGCTTGCTCATCATGTGGATCACGCCCTTCTCGAGCGGTGTTTTGCCGGTCAGCGTGGGTGCACCATCGAGCGTATCGAGGTATTCGGTAATCGCGGTGCATTCGGCGATGCAGGTTCCGTCATTGAGTTCGAGGACCGGCAGCGTGCCTGAGTAGTTCTTCCCTGAGATGAATTCGGGCCGTTTGTGCTCCCCTCTGTAGAGATCGACCATGACGAACTCGACACACGATTGCAGATTCTTTTCGGCCAAAGCGATACGCACGCGTGTTGGGTAGGGTCCGGTGGGGAAATCGTAAATCGTCATGATCGGGAGTTTGGTTGAATCGGAATGAACGATGCCTGATGTCATGCTTACCTCTGCGGGTGGCGGGTACTCAAGATCGAAGGAAATGGGGGAGTATGCCCAGTTGCCCTACCTAACGTTCGTTAGGTTTACCATAAGGGGTATAATTCGCGATGTCAACAGTCACCCCAGTTTGCGGAGGCGGTCGTAGTGAAGAACGATTCAGGTTTGAGCTCGAGGGAACGAATCCTGGTGGCCGCCACAAAGATTGCGCAAGCGCACGGCTACAACGGCCTGAATTTTCGTGATCTTGCTGAAGCTGTCGGTATCAAGGCTGCGAGCATCTACCATCACTTCGCAAGCAAGTCCGATCTCGGAGCAGCGGTGGCGAGGCGCTATTGGGAGGACTCGCAAGCCACGCTGAATGCACTTTTGGCGGAATCCGCAGACCCGGTCGACTGTCTGCGCCGCTACCCAGAAACGTTTCGCAAGGCGCTGAAGAGCGGCAATCGCATCTGCCTCTGCAGTTTCATGGCTGCCGAATCTGATGACTTGCCGGAAGCGGTGACGAAAGAGGTCCGAGCCTTTGCAGATGTGAATGTTGCGTGGTTGAGCAAGGTGTTATCCGCCACGGCCATTGCCAGCGCCGAGGAGCGCGAGGGACGCGCGCAAGCGATCTTCGCAGCCGTCGCCGGCGCTCAACTCATCGCCAGAAGTCGCGGGGATATCGCCGTCTATGACGGGTTAATTGAAAGCTACCGTATTGCTGGTCTTTTGCCGGCATAGCAGTAGAAAAAAGTCGATATGGCGCCTGGTGGCCTCCAAGGCGCAGGGGCCGGATGGGCGAAGCGGGCGATATCGTCGCAGCGGTGCTATTTCCGCCGACTGACGATTCGCGATATATGTTGGGAGCGGCGCAGGTGGCCGACGGCAGCGTCGCGCTGCTCTTATGTCCTGGCCCACGAGCCCCTATTGGTGATCGCACATGTACAGCTATCAAATCGAACAGTCTGATCTGCCGCCGGCCTCGCAGTTGAGTTCGTCGTACGGCCGCGCCGATTTCGCGGACGCGTTCTCCGTGGATCTGCCAGAAAGAGCATGCTACGACGTAGAGGCGCTGGCACGACACGTCTTTGCCAACCAGCCCGCATGGATTGCGATGCTGCTGGGAATCCGGGACACGCTCGTGCGGCCTCTCGGCTTGAAGACAACCGTTGACTTCAAGGAGAAAGGAGGGGACAGGATCAGCCTGTTTCACGTATTCGAACGATCGGATAACGAGATCGTTCTCGGCGAGGATGACACGCATCTGGATTTCCGCGTGTCGGTCCTCGTGCAGCCGTCATCGCACAGTCGATCCCGCCTCACAGTGACGACGCTCGTTTTCTACAATCGTCCGCTGGGCCGAGCCTACATTACGCTCATCGCACCTTTTCATCGGGCAGTCGTCCGAGCCTCGCTTCATCGAGCGCAGCAGCTAGGTTGGCCCAATGCATAACAGTGGTCCGCGATGCTTTCGCCGCATCCGGCACCGACTGCCGTCGCTGTTGATTTGGACTGCTTGAATTCCGAAGTATCGAAGAGGGCATCAACGGCCCAAACATGCGTAACCGACGTTTGAGCGACCCCCGCCATTCAGCCATGCAAGACTTACCGGCTGCTTTGCGAATTAGACCGGCCTTCGGCTTTTCGTTTGCACGAATAACATACTCCAGACCGGTTGCGTGTCCTGTTTGAAGCGGCTGTTATTTGTCTGGCCAGCTCCGGGGAGGAAGGCCGCACACCAGCTCATTTCGAGCAAATCCTGATGGAAGTTTTCGAATGCCAGTCCACGCGCATGAAGCACATTACTCAGGTCGCACGGCAATTCGCAGGCCGCTCAATAAGCGCCTCCCTCACGTGCATGCAGCCTGCCAGGCACCTTCATCCTGTTCGATGCCGGCATTCAGCGGGGATGGGACCAAAGACCTATGGATTGGATGACGTGCTTGTGCCAAGCTGGATTCTGGCGTCCTCCGAGTGCAGGTTTGACGCTCTGTCGGCAACCCTTCGAGGATTGCGAAAAGCCTGGAGTTGACTGCAACCAACACGCTTTCAAGAACGTCAACAAGCGCTCAAGGAAGACATGGTCATGCATACGATTGCTCGACTATCGAGCGTCCTGCCGTGGCTATCTTTGGCATCTGCGGCAGCAGCTCAGCAACCGATCTTCTATCCCTCCGTTTCTCAATGAAGTCACCAGCGACGGCACAGTTACCTTGCGCGTTACCGCCTGGCACCTGATTTCAATCGCAGAAGACAACGGATCGAATTTGGAACCGCACTAGACTCTCCGATACAAAAAGCGAGTTGCAATGGAGTCGGTGCATTGGTGGGTTGTTAATTTGAATTGGAGTACGTCATGTCAAAAATTGTACCAGCGCTGACCGCGATTTCCGGATTGGCGATCCTCGTGGCATGCACGACTGATGGTTCCATGAGCAACAGCGCCGCGCCGACATCAACCGCGGCTCAAACGTCGGACGCCGTGCCGCAGATGCAGGGCAACAGCGCGACACGTGTCCTGGATGCGGACTCCCGGGCGGCTTTGTCTAGCCTCGCCTCAACCCACCCAAAGATGGACTCCCTGGCGCACAAGGCGAAAGCAGTTTTGATATTTCCGAGTGTGGTAAGGGCAGGATTTCTTGCCGGCGTTTCGCATGGAAGCGGCGAATTAATCGAGAGTGGCAAGGTCACGGGGTATTACGCTACGACCTCGGTGTCTTACGGCTTCCAGGCAGGCGCACAGCAATACGCGTACGTCATGCTTTTCATGACCGATGCCGCACTGAATAGCCTGAAGACAAGCGGTGAATTCGAGGTCGGTGTTGGACCAACGGTAGTCGTGGTCGATGAGGGAACCGCCAAGAATCTCAACACCGAGACAGCGAAGTCGGACGTCTATGCAATGATTTTCAATCAGCAAGGCTTGATGGCCGGAACAGCGCTACGCGGAACCAAGATTTCTCGTGTCAGTCCGTGACAGATTGGCAGGCGAAGAGTTCGCCAAGATCGTTGGTCAGCATGCGGGGAGGCACGGCGTTGATCAGGTGCTTGAATATCGGACCAAAGTCCGATTGTGCTTCACCCCGGTGGTGTGCAGACTTGACCAAAGGTGGCCACGGCGGCGTGTGGACTCGCAATCCGCTGACAACCGGCAAGAGCGAGCCGGCGCCAATTTCCGCACCGCTCGCGACCTGTTGACCCCCGCTCCCGTTGACATGAACGCGGACCTCGGCGCCTCAAAGCTGGAGGCCTGCCGTAGAGAGATCTACTCGTTTGGAATTCGTAAGGAATCGTAGCGGATCGAATCAAACCCGGATTGCCTGCTCGCAGTGCTGTGCAAACGTATTATCTGCGAAAACGTCGGAATGTCATCGCCCGAACAAAACGTCGATTGTCAGGTTCAAGCGATCTATCGACGGTATGAATTTCGCGGTGCCGCAAGTTGTGAGTCCAAATATTGATTCGTATTACGAAGTATGTGGACGAAGGGGCCACAATGACTCACGGGAAACTCGTGGCCTGTCACGAATGCGATCTCCTGCAGCGCGAGGTGGCCGTGCCGGAGGGGGGCGCCTTGCGCTGCAAGCGTTGCCGGGCCCAGCTGTACCGCGAGGTTCCCAACAGCCTCGACCGCGCGCTCGCGTTTTCTCTTGCCGCCGTTGTGCTTTTCGCGGTTTCGAACGTGTACCCGATAGTCGGTCTGTCGGTGAGCGGGACGGTCGTTGAGACAACGTTGCTGGGCTCAGTGAACGTGCTGTACCACGACGGAAAATGGCCAATTGCGGGCCTCGTGTTTGCGACCACGGTCCTGATGCCGATTTTGCAGACCGTGAGCATGCTGTGGCTACTGATACCCTTGAAGTTTGACCGTGCGCCGTGGGGCGGCCCAGCCATATTCCGGTTGTGCCACCTTTGCCAGCCGTGGGGAATGACCGAAGTGCTGATCCTCGGCTTGCTGGTCGCGCTCGTGAAGCTGTCTGCGATCGCAGGCGTGGTCGTGGGTCCGGCGCTGTGGTCGTTCGGAACCCTGATGTTCGTACTGGCGGCGGCTGGCTCGGCTTTCGATACGCGCAACCTGTGGTCGCGCGTCGCCGTCGTCGAGCACAGGAACGCGGAGCCGGATCTCGACGAAGCGCCGCTGCAAGGGGCGGTGACTGCGGCTCGGTGTGGTCTCGCCCTCTGTCACGACTGCGGACTGCTCGCGCGCGCACGGGTCGACGCCCACACGCTCCATTGTCCGCGCTGTGGCGCTGCGATGCACCTGCGCAAGCCTGCAAGCCTGTCGCGCACATGGGCCTACCTGATCGCTGCGATGGTGATGTACATCCCGGCGAACGTACTGCCCGTGATGTACACGAACTCGCTCTTCGGGACCGAGAACGACACGATCCTGTCCGGTGTTGTCTACCTGTGGACATCGGGGTCGTGGCCGCTTGCTATCGTTGTGTTCATCGCGAGCATCGCTGTGCCAATGCTCAAGATCCTGGCGCTTGTCTACCTGACGATCTCCACACAGATGCACTCGCGCTGGTACGCCGCCGAGCGCACACGGATCTACAGGATGGTCGAGTTCGTGGGGCGCTGGTCGATGCTCGACATCTACGTGATCACGATGCTTGTCGCGCTCGTGCAGTTCCAGGCGCTTGCGACGATTCAGGCCGGTAATGCGGCAATCGCATTCGGTGCTGTTGTGGTGCTCACGATGTTTGCGGCGATGGCGTTCGATCCACGTCTGATCTGGGACGAAGTGGAGTGAGATCATGCCCGGGCCGGAGAAAAAGCCTGATTTTCCCAACGCGGATGCGGCGCCGCGGTCGCGCTGGCGTCTGCAGGTCGTATGGCTCGTCCCCATACTCGCGGTCCTGATTGGCGGGTGGCTTGCCGTCAAGGCAGTGATCGAAAAGGGCCCGGCGATTACGATCAGCTTCATTACGGCAGATGGTCTCGAAGCGGGAAAAACGAAGATCAAGTTCAAGAACGTCGACATTGGACTCATTAAGACCGTCACGCTCACGCCCGACCACGAGCGTATTGTCGCGACCGCCGACATCAATAAGAACGCGACTGACATGCTGGTCGACAGCACGCGTTTCTGGGTGGTGCGCCCCCGCATATCGGGCGGAACGGTGTCCGGAATCGGGACACTCCTGTCCGGCTCTTACGTTGAAATGGACGTCGGGAAATCGAAAAAAGGGCGTCGCGACTTCGTCGGCCTGGAGGTGCCGCCCGCGATCGCGAGTAATGCGCCGGGGAGCGAATTCATCCTCAAAAGCACGAATATGGGATCGCTCGACGTCGGTACACCGGTTTATTTCCGGCGGCTGCAGGTCGGGCAGATATCCGGCTTCAAGCTCGACCCTGATGGACACGGTGTGACGCTGCGGGTTTTCATCAACGCGCCGTACGACAAGTTTGTTCTTTCGGACACGCGCTTCTGGCATGCGAGCGGTGTCGACGTGGCAGTCAGCTCGAGCGGCATCCAGGTCAATACGCAGTCGCTCGTGTCGATCATGATTGGCGGCGTGGCATTCGAGTCGCCGCCGAGCGCGCTCGATGGGCCCGCCGCTGCGAACGAATCGACCTTCACGCTGTTTCCGGATCGGGCTGATGCGATGAAGGCGCACTATCATATCGTCGTGAAGTACGTTGCCGACTTCACTGAGTCGGTCAGGGGATTGATCGTGGGGGCGCCGGTAGACTTCCGCGGCATTGTCGTGGGCGAAGTGACAGCGATCTATACACGTTTTGATCCCAAGACCGAGAAGTTCAGCATTCCGGTGGAAATAGATCTCTATCCGGAACTGTTCACGTCCCGCTATGAGACGAACGGGGGGGGCCGCGTGAGCAACGATCCGCACGCACTGGCAGATCGCCTCGTTGCGAAGGGACTGCGTCTTCAGCTTAGAACGGGCAATTTGCTGACCGGGCAGCTCTACATGGCCGCCGACTTCTTCCCGGACGCGCCAAAAGCCACCGTCGACTGGACGTCATCGCCACCGACACTTCCAACGATCCCCGGCAACCTGCAGAGGTTGCAGGAGAACATCACGCAACTCGTGGCGAAGCTAAACACGATCCCAATGCAAGCGATTGGCAACAACACGCGAGCGACACTGGCGAGCGCGAAGACGCTGCTCGACGATCTCGACACCATGATCGTCCCGCAGGCCCAGGGCACGCTCGCCGCGGCGCACACCGCGCTCGACTCCGCCAACAACGCATTGCAGCCGGATTCCGCCCTTCAGCAGAACGCGACGGACATGATTCAGGAGCTATCGCGCACAGCTACGGCCTTCCGCACGCTCGCCGATTATCTGGAGCGGCATCCGGAGGCTTTGATTCGCGGCAAGCAGCAGGAGCACCGCCCGTGACACGCGCACCAGCATCCCTCATTGTCGCCTTGTTGGCCATCTTGCTGGGCGGCTGCAGCAGTTCGCCGGTGTCCAGTTTCTACCGGTTGAAGCCGGACGCGACTCTCACCGTCTTGAGCACTGCGGTGCCGCTCTTTGTTGTGGTCAACCCGGTCACGATTCCGGCGCTGGTTGACCGACCGCAGATCGTCATCAGTCTCGCCGACAACCAGGTGTGGCCTGACGAGTTTCAACGCTGGGCGGAGCCGCTCAAAGGCAACATCCAGCGGACGATCGCCGCAGACCTCGCGGTGCTGCTTGGCTCTGAGCATGTGAGCGTGTATGCATCGGATTCGGGTGGCTTGCCTGCGTGGCGCGTGCGCGTCGACATCATGCAGTTCGATTCGGTGCTGTCGGGCATGGCAACTGTCGATGCTCAGTGGACAATCTGGTCTCCTGGTAATGCGGCGCCCATCGTCGGGCACACGGTCGCGCGCGAGCCTGTGCGAGGGCCGGCTTACGACGCGCTTGTCGCCGCCCATGATCGTGCGTTGGGCTTAGTCAGCCGGGACGTTGCAGCGGCAATCCTGAAGAACCTGCCGGCGTCAGGCAGCAGTGCTCACAATTGATACACGGCGCCGCATTGGATCGAGGCCGCTGCTTGCCCTGGCATGAACGCTGTGCCAACTCAGATTACGGCAGGGTATGAAGGACGCTGAACATGAAACCCTCAAAGAAGGCATGGCGACTTCAGGGGATTGACCCGAGCAGGAGTCTGAGAGCCCCCCGCGCTGCTGCCGTCGCCGGCATCCTGTTTTCTGTCTTACTGATTACCGGCCTTCTGCTGTTGCGGCGTTCTGTTCCGGTTGGTCCCATGGAAGCGGGCCAGTGGCTTCGAGAAAGTTCAGGTCAGGTGGCTGTTGCGCTCAACATGGTGCCGTTTGCTGGCATTGCCTTTCTCTGGTTCATTGGCGTGCTGCGGGATCGCCTCGGCGATCGCGAGGATCGCTTCTTTGCTACGGTGTTCATGGGGAGCGGCCTCCTGTTCCTGGCCATGCTGTTCGCCGCTGCCGCGTTCGTCGGTGGAATTGTGGCCACGTATCGCATCGGGTTCGATCGGCTTCCCGGCTCGGCCACGTTCACTGTCGCGCGCGAGTTTGCCAACGAAACCATGAATATTTACGCGGTCCGAATGGCCGCAGTATTTACGGCGAGCACCAGTACACTTGCCCTTCGCACTGGCTTTGTTTCGCGCTGGATTGCGTTTGCTGGATACGCCACCGCGTTCGCGCTGCTCGTTGCCGGCCACTATATCGATTGGATCGTGCTTGTTTTCCCGATCTGGATTCTCCTTCTCAGTCTCCACATCCTGGTCGACAATTTCGGCGTATCACAGAAGGTCGGCGCAAGTGGTCCTGACACGAAGGTCGACGATTGATTTGTTGATCCGCCGGAACACTCGCGGTGGACTTCGGCAACTGACCCGGGCGCATGGAATGGCCGAACTGTAGCCGAAGGCAGCGTGGTGAAGGGAGCCTGGGAAGGGTCACACTCTCCGCTTCCGGCTCTGCGCTTCCTCTAGCAGGGTGGCAGGATGCGCGAGATCGATATCGGCAGTACTGCTTATAAAGAGAGGTTGTGGAATTGATCGGCGGCGGCCAGATCGGCTCGCCGAGCAAACGTAATCTGTCCTCTTACGATCGTATGAATCAGTTCGATGACCACCCTATGCCACCGGAAATTGCCAGTCTTCTGTTCGCTAACCTCCTGCACCGGTCGCTTCATTGGCCTTCGTTGACCATACGACCTAAACTCCTTTAGGGGCCGGCGTGCGTTTTGGCAGAGTCTTTGGAGACCGCCATGAAGATGGTTTTGCTAGTGGTTTGCTTAATGATCAGTTCAAGCGCATTTGCAGAGTGCGCGACGAATTCGCGTGGCGAAACCGCCTGTGGCAACGGGGCAACAGCGGGCGGCTACAACCGGAGCACAGGCACCGCCTGGACATCCCAAACCAACCAGAACGGTGTCCGGACGACCCAAACCAATCGTGGTGGCGAGGCGAAGACGGAAAACGGAAAAGGCGTGGTGCGCGGGCCCGGTGGCAAGACCTGTTATCGGACAGCGAACAGCCACGGTTGTAACTGACAGCACTTGTCTCATCAATGAGTGCACAGGGGGTACTTCTACCTTGACTCGCACGGCGCCAAGGCGCCAACCCATCGGCAGCGACGAATCACTTCAACTTCACACCTCACGCATCGCGCGTACATCTGCCTTTGTCCTCAACAAACCTGGAGCGGCCGATGAGGAACAAAAATTCCGCTATGGGTGTGAAAGACTACATGCTTCGCTATGCGCGCGAGTTGGCCGACTCTGGTCGATACGCCGACTGGCGAGCGATTGAAGAGCCACTGCGGCACAGGTACGGCGTTGAGCAGGCTGACCGCCTGCTCAACGATGCCTCACTCCGAGGCGAACTCGACCAGCGCTGTCAATGTGCAGCACATACCGGCGATGGCGTCCAGCAGATCCGGCATTGAAGTGCGTGACGCCCGGTGCGCTCACTCTCGCTGAATTTGCCGACAACAGATACCCACCCACGTACCAATCGCGCGGCGATGTGCTACTGGACGCGCGTCCGAAGCTTTCGATTGTGTGTGCGTTCGGCACAGCGTCCTCGCCGCGAATGGCCGAGGCGTGCGAAGCGGGCTATCAGACCAAAGTCTCATTGTTTTTGCCCTGGACGGCTAGCAGACTTGTCGAGGACGGGCGCCCTGACCATGCGGCGACGAACCATGGGCGACGCCGGCGGCTCTTTCGAGCACGCCACATGAGCAAGAATTCCGCCAGCGCATAAAAGGCATTCTGGTCCTTGCGCAACTCATTGGGGCGGGATTCATCGCGGGTGTGACACCCGGTGTGGGCATTGTGTGCCGGAACGGCGGGTCTGCCGGGCCCGTATTATCCCGGCCGGCGCCTCTTCAAGTGGTCCGGAAGAATCCTTATTGATTCGGATCGCGAACAGTATGCGGGCAACGAAGAAGTGACCATGGCGCGCGCGCACCGAGGCGATGCGCGGGTCCGGCGCATTGCGGGAGGCCATTCATGAGTGGACCGTTCTTTCTCGGGCATCGACCGTTACCTCTGGTTTCCGCACGCCGAAACCGCTTCCCACTGGTCCTCGTCGCTGTTGCGCTGATTCTCCTCGCTGGTTGCAAGAAGGCATCCGGGCCTCCGGCACTCGGTGCGCCTGAAGTCACGGTGATGACGGTTGTGGCTCAAGACACGCCGGTCGACCTCGAGTTCACCGCGCAAACACAGAGTTCGCGTGAAGTCGAGATTCGTGCGCGTGTGGACGGCTTTCTCGACCGGCGCATGTACACCGAGGGCGATAAGGTGAGGGCCGGTCAGGTTTTGTTTCTGATGGACCCGAAGCCGTTTCAGGCCTCGCTGCAGACGGCGCGGGGCGAACTTGCGCAGCAGGAGGCGCGGCTCACGGTCGCGCAGCAGAATCTCGCGCGGGTCAAGCCGCTCGCGGCGCAGCAGGCATTGAGCCAGAAGGATCTCGACGACGCAATCGGCAACGAGAAGCAGGCGCGAGCAGCGGTGATCTCAGCGCAAGGGCAGGTGGAGACGGCGGAGCTCAATCTCGGCTACACGACGATCAAGTCGCCTCTGGATGGCCTCGCGAGCTATGCAAGGCAGCAGGATGGCAGCTATCTGATCGCGAATTCATCGGGTCTCCTCACCTTCGTCTATCAGCTCGACCCGATCTGGGTGAACTTCAGCATTTCCGAAAACGAAATGCTCAAATTTCAGGACCAGATTTCGGCAGGCAAGCTGCTTTTTCCGCCCCACAGTGAGTTCGTCGTGGCAGTGGAACTCGCCGATGGCACGGAATTTCCGCAGCACGGCACCATCAGCTTTGCGAATCCGGCGTTCAGCACCGACACGGGCACTTTCCTCGTGCGCGCCTCGCTAGCGAACCCGAAGGGTACATTGCGGCCGGGTCAGTTCGTGCGTGCGCGCGTGTCGGGCGCCGTGCGGCCGAACGCAATTCTCGTGCCGCAACGGGCAGTGCTGCAGGGCGCGAAGAGCCACTTCGTGTGGGTCGTCGACAATCAGTCGAAGGCCCGTCAGCGTGTGGTCGAAGTCGGCGACTGGAACGGCGATAACTGGTTCATCAACGATGGCCTGAAGGCTGGTGAGCGCATTGTGGTGGACGGTGCAATTCGCGTCGTGCCCGAGGTGCCGCTCAAGATTGCCGGAACGCTCCCCTCGACGCAGAGCGGCGGAAAAACGATCGTCGAGAAGGGCGGTGCGTCGGCGCCGCAGGTGAGCGCAGGCGCGCGCGCGATAGCGCCGGCGGCAACCAGCGGCGCGTCGCAGTAAGGGGCGACTCGATGAACATCTCGCACTTCTGCATCGAGCGGCCCATCTTCGCGTCCGTCATCTCGATCGTGATCACGCTCGGTGGTGCATTGACGCTGTTCTCGCTGCCCATCGCGCAGTATCCGGACGTCACACCGCCGCAGATCACCGTCTCCGCGACCTACCCGGGCGCCAGCGCGGACGTCGTGGCGAACAACGTCGCAGCGCCGATCGAGCAACAGGTCAACGGCGCGGACAACATGATCTACATGTATTCGTCCGGGTCGTCGACCGGCAACTACACGCTCAATGTCTTCTTCGGGATCGGCACCAATCCGGAGTTGGCCCAGGTCGACGTGCAGAACCGCGTGAACCTCGCACTCCCGCAGTTGCCGCAGCAGGTGCAGTCGCAGGGCGTGCAGGTCCAGAAGAAGTCGAACGCCTTCATGATGGTGATCGCAATCTATTCGCCGGACGAGCGTTTCGATCCGACCTATATTGCGAACTACGCGAACGTCTACGTGCTCGACACGATCAAGCGCATTCCCGGTGCGAACCAGTCGTCAATATTTGGCACTCCAGATTACGCGATGCGGATCTGGCTGAAGCCCGATCGCATGGCGCAACTCGGGATCACCGCCGGGGACGTGCAGAATGCCGTGCGCGCCCAGAACCAGCAATTCGCGGTCGGCACCGTCGGCCAGGCGCCAACCGGCAACCCGGTCGAGCAGTCATTCGCGGTGACGACCACCGGGCGGCTCGCCACGCCCGCCGAGTTCGACAACGTCATCATCCGCGCAGCGAGCACCGGCGCGGCGATCGTCCGCTTGAAAGACATCGGCCGGGCCGAGCTGGGCCAGAAGAGCTATTCGAACCGCACCACATACCAGGGCAAGCCTGCGACGATCATCGCGGTTTACCAGCAGCCGGGTGCGAATGCACTCGACGTCTCGAAGCAGGTACGCGAGACGCTCGCGGACCTCAAGACGGCATTTCCGGAGGGGCTCGACTATCAGGTCGCGATGGACACGACGGAATTCACGCGTGCGTCGATCGCCGACGTGATCCACACGTTCTTCGAGGCGCTTGTGCTGGTGGTGATCGTCGTGTTCGTGTTTCTGCAGAGCCTGCGCGCGACGCTCATTCCGGTGCTGGCCGTACCGGTGTCGATCGTCGGCACCGCAATGGGCATGGCGGCACTGGGCTTTTCGATCAACATGCTGACGTTGTTCGGCATGGTGCTCGCCATCGGCATCGTCGTGGACGATGCGATCGTCGTGATCGAAAACGTCGAACGCAACATGACCGTTTTCAAGCTCAGTCCGAAAGACGCGGCCAAGCGAGCGATGGACGAGGTGTCGGGTCCGGTCATCGCGATCGTGCTCGTCATGTGCGCCGTGTTCGTGCCGGTTGCGTTCCTCGGCGGGATCACGGGGCAGTTGTACAAACAGTTCGCTATTACGATCGCGATTTCGGTGGTGTTCTCGGGTATCGTTGCGCTCACGCTGTCCCCGGCGCTTGCCGCCATTCTGCTCAAGCCCACGCATCATGAGAAAAAGGGCTTCTTCAAGTGGTTCGACCATCAGTTCGAGCGGATGACGGCCGGCTACGGGCGCGCCGTGCAGTTCATCATCCGGCGATACGTGTTGGGGCTCATCGTTTTCGGCGTCGTGATCGCGCTCGCGGTCCTGATGGGCAAGTCGATCCCGGGCGCCTTTCTGCCGCCCGAGGACCAGGGCTATCTGCTTGGCGCGATCATCATGCCCGACGCGGCGAGCCTCGACCGTACCGCGGACGTGGGCGACAAGGTCACCGACTATTTCATGAAGCAGGCCGCGGTCAGCAGCATCACGATCGTGAACGGCTACAGCTTGCTCGATAGTCAGAACAAGAATAACGCGGGCACGTTCTTCGTCGGCCTGAGGGGTTTCGACGAGCGATACAAGTTTTCGAACATCAGGGAGCAAAACGCGCGCGCCGTGCTGATCAAGGCTTACGAGACGCTCTCGAAGATTCAGGAGGGCATCGTCGTGCCGGTGAATCCACCGTCGATTCCAGGCCTCGGTACGACGGGCGGCAGCGAGATGTGGATCGAAAGCCACGGAGAGGGCTCTATTCAGCAGCTCGCGGGTGTCGTGCAGGACTTCATTGCGAAGGCGAAGGCGCGCCCCGAACTGACCGGCGTGACCACGACGTTCAATGCGAGTTCGCAGCAGTTGCTCGTGAACGTCGATCGCGACCAGGCGGAGACGCTCGGCGTGCCGGTCGAAGAGGTGTACAGCGCGATGCAGACGATGTTCGGCTCGCTCTACGTGTCGCAGTTCAACAAGGACGCGCGGCTCTGGCAGGTGATTGTTCAGGCCGATCCGCGCTACCGCCTCACGCCCGCCGACCTCGACCAGATCTACGTACGCAGCCGCTCGAACAATATGGTGCCGATCAAGGCGGTGATGACCTACAAGTACGTCACGGGTCCCGACCTGATCACGCGCTTCAACAACTTCCCGGCGGTGAAGATCACGGCGAACGCGGCGCCCGGTTACAGCTCTGGCCAGGTGATCGGGACCTTGAAGGAACTCGCCGCGCAGATGCCGCCGGGTTACGCCGTTGGGTGGAGCGGCGAGGCGTTCGAGGAGATCAAGTCGGGCTCGACAGGCGGGCTCGTGTTCGTGTTCGGGATCATCATGGTGTTCCTGATTCTCGCCGCGCAATACGAGAAGTGGTCGCTGCCGGTCGGCGTGCTCATGGCGGTGCCGTTTGCCCTTTTCGGCGCGCTGCTCGCGATCCTGCTGCGCGGCCTGAACAACGACGTGTACTTCCAGATCGGGCTGACCATGCTGATCGCGCTCGCCGCGAAGAACGCGATCCTGATCTTCGAGTTCGCGGTCTTGAACCGCGAGCAAGGCAAGTCGCCGTACGACGCTGCGCTGACCGCCGCGGAAGAGCGCCTGCGGCCGATCGTGATGACTTCGCTGGCGTTCATCCTCGGGTGTGTGCCGCTCGCCATTGCGCTGGGCGCCTCGCAAAACAGCCGCCATTCGATCGGCACTGGCGTGATCGGCGGGATGCTGGGTGCGACCGCGATCGCCGTGTTCTTCATTCCGATGTTCTACTGGGGCATCGAGTCGCTCGGCTCGCGCAAGGGCGGCGGCAAGGACACACCCGTGCCTGGCGGCGGAACGCCGCCGCCCGCGTCCGGTGGCTCCGGCTCACCGACCGTCACGCCGTCCGCGCGGCATGAGGACGACTGACATGCGCGCCGCAGCCTTCGTGCGCTTTGCCGCGCCAGTCCTGCTCATCGGCTTGCTGAACGGCTGTCTGCTCGGCCCCAACTACGAACGGCCGAAAGTGGACGTGCCGGCAACGTACCGGTTTGCGTACCCGGACGTGGCCGATGTCGTCAACACCACGTGGTGGGAACAGTTCGAAGATCCGGTGCTGAACGACCTCGTGAAGACCGCGCTGGAAAACAACCTCAACGTGAAGCAGGCGGCCGCGCGAGTCGACGAGTTCATGGGCCAGTTCGTGAGCACGCGCTCGGCACTCTTCCCGCAGGCGAGCGTCGGTTTCAGCGCGGCGCGAGAGCGCGCTTCGCAGGACGGGCCGACGCCGATACCGGCGGGCGTTTCGCCGGTATTCAACGAGTTCCAGCCGAGCGTGTCGGCCTTCTGGACCATCGACCTGTTCGGCCAGGTGCGGCGCGAAACCGAGGCGGCGCGCGCCAACGTGAACGCGGCCGAACAGAGCCGCCGCGCGACGATCCTGACGCTCGTCGCATCGGTCGCGACGTCCTATATCACGCTGCGCAGCCTCGACATGCAGCTCGAGATCGCACAGAGCACAACTGCGAGCCGGGCCGATTCCGTGCACGTATTCACGTTGCGTCAGCAGTTCGGGCAGACCTCGGATATGGAGCTTGCCCAGAGCCAGTCCGACTACGAGGCGACGGCGGCGACCATTCCGCAACTCGAGCAGCAGATCGGGCAGCAGGAAGACGCGCTCTCGGTACTGCTTGGCAGCAATCCGGAGCCGATCCTGCGCGGCCGCACGCTCGTGGATCTCTCGACGCCCGCCGTGCCTGAGGGCTTGCCGTCGGACCTGCTCGAACGCCGGCCCGACCTGCTGCAGGCCGAGCAGAATCTGGTCGCGCAGAATGCACTGATCGGTGCGGCGCGCGCGCTGTATTTCCCGCAAATCTCGCTCACGGGGCTGTTCGGCTCGGTGAGCACGCAGTTCTCCAACCTCTTTACCGGACCTGCGCGGGTATGGACGTTTGCCGGATCGGCAGTGATGCCGATCTTCACGGGTGGCAACATCTATGGGCAGAACAAGCAGGCCGAGGCGCGTCAGCAAGAGGCGCTGTTCGCCTACGAAAACGCGATTCGGGTTGCGTTCCAGCAGGTCAACGACGCGCTGATCGGGGTGCAAAAGTCACGCGAACAGTTTGTGATTCAGAGCCGGCAGGTCGGATCGCTGCGCAAGTATCTGCGGCTAGCGCGGCTGCGTTACGAGGGCGGCTATACGAGCTATCTGGAGGTGCTGGACGCCGAGCGCAATCTGTTCAGCGCGGAACTGCAGCAAACGCAGACTCGGGCCGCGACACTGACGAACCTCGTCAATCTCTACATGGCAATGGGCGGCGGTTGGGTCGTTCAGGCGGAACAGATGAGCGTGCCGGTACCGGCGAGCGGACCACCGCCGGCGCAGCCTGCTACGCCGGAACCCGTTGCGCAGGTGCCGCAATGACCTGCGGGGACGTCATGCGTGCCGTGTCCAGGCTCGTGGCCGTCGAGCAAGGCGGGCGCAAATCGACATGATCTTGACCACAAGTCCGGTGTCTGGGGCGGACCGGCCGTTCTCGTGTCGGCGTGAGAAGCTCGTTGAATGTCTCTTGGTGGCCGAACCCGGAAGCAGGACGCTGATCATCCGGGTCTCGGAGGCGCTGCGGCCATCTCGTCAAGTGCCACGCCGCACGACCGGGACGATCGGCGCGAGGCCTCAACGAGACGTTGATCAGGCGGCAGCAGGAGTATGGTGCTTCCGCTTGCTGGCGTCGTGCGTGACGGTCTGGCGGTGCGCGTTGGCGGTCGAACCTGTCCGGTACGATGCGAACTGCACCCTGACGCGATGAGAATGCGCCAGCACCGAATGGTGATGACGCAGCCGGGTGCTAGCGTAATAGGGCGGCTTGACGACCGGCGTTTCGTCTCCGTCCAGCCATCGGCGTATCGTCGTGAGATCGGTGTAGCGCCCCCACGACGTTGGCGAGCCGAGCAGCGCAATCACCACCTGGCCATTCGGCATGTTCGCATCGACGACGATGCAGCGTCCGGCCTCGCGGATATAGCCGGTTTTGGCGACGAGTATGTCCCAATCGGCTGCGCTGACTATCGGGTCGGTGTTGTGATAGAACCTCGTTCTCGTACCGATCTTCTCTTCATAGCGGGGAAGCGTGGTGTACTCGCCGATCAATGGATAGTGCGCGGCGGCTTGCGCCAGCTTCACGACGTCGCGTGCCGTCGAGAGATTGTCCGGCGAGAGCCCGGTTGGATCATTGAAGTGCGTATCGGCCATATGGAGCGCGCGCGCCTTTTCGTTCATCTTCCGTATGAACGCAGGCTGGCCGCCCGGGAACGCTCGCGACAGCGCGGACGCCGCACGGTTCTCGGATGACATGAGCGCCAGGCGCAGCATCTCTCCGCGTTCGAGCGACGCACCAATCGGGATGCGGGACCCCGAGCGCTTGAGCCGATCGATGTCGCCTTCGTCAACGGACACCGTGTCCCCCAGCGGCTGCGCGCCGTCCAGCAAGACCATCGCCGTCATCAGCTTGGTGAGTGACGCGATCGGCTGGGCGTCGTCGGCGTTCTTTTCCAGCAGGACTTCGCCGCGTCCGACGTCGTACACGATTGCGCTACGTGAATAGAGGAATGGCGTTTCGGCACACGCGACGAACGGCGCAGTGGCGAGTAGTAGCGCGCTGAGGAAGTTCTTCATGGCGTTCACACCTTGGGACGGCGATCAGGCGATGGCGGGTCCGACGTGCTGAATTGCCCACAACAACTAAACTGTAGTGCTCATGGCAGGAATCAGCGTGTGAAAGAAGGTGGAATATGTGTCTTTGGACGCGTTCCTGAGCGAAGTGACAGAGACTGATCGACCCGAAGCGGTCTGTGGTGCACGGAAGCGGTCAACGGCTGCTTCCAGGTTTCCATCATCTCGAAGCGATGGATCTTCTGAACCGCGACGAGATGATCTGCGTACAGGCAACAGGTCCGGTCGCGCAGCGGAGCATGTTGAGCGCAATGAAAGCGCGCGCGAATCACACAACGCTCATTGGCGATCCCGCACGCCTTGCGCCGAACTCATGAAGTTCACGCTGATACGTGCCTCCACGATGCCCGGTTCCTTGGGCACACAATGCACCCAGTCCTGTTGGGATCGTCCCCCCATCACGACCAGGTCGCCGGAGGCGGGTTTAAAGGTCATGGAGCTACCGCCTTTTATCGGCTTGACCAGGAACCGTCGGGTCGTTCCGAGCGTCAGGACGGGTACGATGCACTCCAATTTTCTGCATGAGCGATGGTCGCGGTGCCAACCGGTGCTGTCCTGTCCATTGCGATAGAGGTTCATCCACAAGCCGTCGTAAGCCACGCCGTAGTGACTTGAGAGCGCACGAACGGCCTGCAGCAGGCCTTGCTGCGGCACGTCGCCAAGATTTTGATAAACCGCCGTCATGCGCGGCTCGCGAAATACCTTGTTGAACATTCGCCGATCGTGTTCGAGCCAGGGAACGCTGTTGCGCATCTGCTCGTAGAGCAGGGAAGCTCCCGAAATCCAGCCGGGCACGATTTCAACCCAGGAATGAGCGTCGAGAGCGAAACGCCTTGCCGTTCCGAAGGATGTGTCTATTGAGAAGTGGGTGTCGCCGCCTCCGAATAGATCGCTCTGGGCATGTATTGGGTTCGGGGTGGGTGTGAGTGTATTCATCACGCGAATCGACCGCTTGCGGCGGCGGGCAGGTACACACGACCGAGAGGCGTGTCGATAAGGGTAGTCTTCATGTTGATGTGCTGTGCTCCATGGCATGCCAGACCCGCAGCACCGAGTAGCCGCGCCAGGGCCGCCATCTTTCGGCAGCTTGTGCCGCGGCGCGGGCGTTGCTCACGCCCAGGGCTTTTTGCAGCGCTACGTCACCGGCAGGAAAGGCGTCGGGCCAGCGCAGTGCGCGCAGAGCGATGTACTGCGCCGTCCAGTCGCCGATGCCAGGCAGGGCGCGCAAATCGGCACAGGTTGTCGCGACGTCCACGCCGGGATGCAGGGCGATGCGGCCTTCCAGCACGGCGTGAGCCAGAGCATGCAGCGCGGCCTGACGCTGGCGCGTGACGCCCAGTTGGCCCAGCGCGTCACCGCTGGCGGCGGCCAGAGCGGCAGGGGTGGGAAAAAGACGATCCAGGCCCGCGACGGGCGTCCCGATGGGCTCGCCAAAGGCCGCAACCAGGCGTGCGCCCAGCGTACGAGCGGCGGCCACGGTGATCTGCTGACCGAGCACGGCACGCACAGCCAGTTCAAAACCATCCAGTGTGCCCGGCACGCGCACGCCATCGCTCGATGGGAACGCGGTGTGCAGGGCGGCGTGGATGGCGATTGGATCGGCATCCAGATCGAGCGCGGCGCGCACGCGGTTGATCAGCGTCGGCAGCGCGGCAGCCAGCGAATCGCTGGCCGTCAGCACGGCTTGGGCGCGATCCTCGTCGAAGCGTACCCGCAACCAGCCGGTGCGGCCCCGCGCGCCTTGCATGAGGCGCAGCGTGCGCGTGAATTCCCGATCCCTCACCTGCTCCACGCCGGGCAACGCACGCAGGCGCAAAAAACCGAGCATCGCCTGCACGTCATAGGGCGGGCGCCAGCCCAATCGGACACTCACGCCCTGACTATCCGGCGCTGACCTGGCGCGACGCAGGGCGCTGGGGTTCAGGCCATAGTGACGCGAGAAGGCGTCGTTGAAGCGCCGTACGCTGGCAAAGCCGCTGGATAACGCCACCTGGGCCATCGGTAGTTGCGTGTCGGCGATCAGTTGCTTGGCCGCCAGTAGCCGCCGCGTTTGCAGATACTGGAGGGGCGAGACACCGAAATGTGACTCAAAAATGCGGCGCAAATGGCGATCGCTGACGCCCAGCTTCTGCGCAATCTGGGTCATCAGGCCGCCGCCGGATTGCTCCACAGCTGATTCCGTGGGGGCGACGTGTCTCCAGGCATCGGGCTCGTCCATCAATCGCGCAGCTTGCAGGGCCAGAATGCGTGAGGCGTCTTCCGTGCTCCACGATGCCGCGCGCGGGGCCAACTCGGGGCGACAGCGCAAACAAGGCCTGAAACCCGCAGCCTCGGCCTCTGCCGCGTGGTGGTAAAAGCGGAGGTTCTCGCGACGAGGCATTTTTACGCGACACACCGGACGGCAATAAATGCCGGTGCTGGTGACGGCCGCGAAAAAGGAGCCATCGAAGCGCGCGTCGTGCGCCTTCAGTGCCAGATAACAGGCGTCGCTTTCGGGGATGTCGATGATGGTAGCCATGAGGGACATCGTACATTTCGATTGCCCGTGAAGCTCGCCATTTTCGGACATGTGGTTAGCCGCTTCGGTATCCACTACTGCGGGCCGCGCGACCTGAAAACAAAGCCCGGGGCGCTGCGAGGCGACGCAATTGCCATGTCGGAGGACGCGCTCGGCGGTATCGCGCAGCGGCCGCTGCCGGTCTACCAGAATTGGCCGCCGGAGGTGCTCGTATCAATCTGCAGCAAGAACGTATCGAAGGCCACGGCTAGCGCCTGCAACCCGAAGGGCTCATGCAGCGCTTCGCTGTCCCCATACGGCAATATTGCCGCCGCCGAAGGCCCATAGATCAGGAGATTTCAGGAGCTGCAGCGCCTGCTCGAGCCGAGGCAGAGGCAATGCAGACGTCGCGAGCAGTTGTTCACGCATCTGCACGGCAGTCAGCTCGAAGAATTCCGCGGCGGGCGAACCGCCCCGGATCACGGGAAACTCTCCCTCGCCACCCACCTGCTCCAGTCCCATGCCCGCCACGGTCTCCGGAAGAATGCGAGCCCAGAAGCAGTCCCGACCCGACGCTTTCACAACTGTGTTGACGAGTGCCACCATGAATTCACGGAATACGGCTGACGATGACGCGTGTACCGGGAAAAAGTCGACCTCCTCCAGTAACAGCCACCCGGACGGGCGAAGTGCATCGACCATCCGGCGAATCGCGCGCTCGGGTTCGCGCAGGTGGTGGAGTATCCATCGCGCGTGGACAAAATCGAATGCGGAGTCTGGAAGCTCAGACTTGACGATGTCATGGTGCTGAACTTCAAGGTTCGGAAGACGGATCTCGTCGAGCAAGGTGGTGTTGATATCGGTTGCCATGACGCTGCCGGTTTGCCCGACCTGCTCGCACAGCCACTTCGCGATCGAGCCGCTTCCGGCCGCCACTTCAAGGCAACGCGCCCCCTGACCGACGCCAAGCATCTTGATACGACGCTGGGTCATCGGGTCGAGCATATGCTCGAGCAGCGCCAGACGACGATTCGCATGCTCCCAGGAGTTATCCAACGCATAGCCAGACATGAGTGCCTCGCACGTCGATTAAAGCGTTGTCACATCGGGCACGCAACGGTAACGCCCCGGTGCTCCGGACGCACTTGTGGTGAGGTGATATGAAACTCAACCAACGCTGCCGTATTGGGCCGTGCGATCAAATTCATCCGGAATCCTCAATAAGGATGATCGGCAACGTCGCTATGGACTGTTCGAACCGGGTGAGTTGGCTGCTAGCCGAGGAGGAAGCGCTATTGAGTATAGATTGCCTGTGGATGAGTATCGAAAAAAATCGTAAGCGCTGTGACAGATTCTGCCAACACTTACTTCGGAAAGCGTCCGCGATTTTCAGCGCCAGCTTCAGGCGCGCAAAGGCCTTAGCCCCTTGCGCACTTCGTTCGCGAAGATCATCGGTTCTTCCCACGCCGCGAAGTGACCGCCAGTTTCGGGTTTGTTGAAATAAATCAGGTTGTGATAAGCCTTTTCAGTCCAGCTCTTCGGCGCCTGGTAGTTTTCACCCGGAAACGCGCTCACAGCAGCCGGCACATCGACGTCGGCCGCGAGGAAGAAGTTCGCGTGCGACTCCCAATAGAAGCGCGCGGCCGAGACGCCGGTGTTCGTCAGCCAGTAAAGCGTGAAGTCGTCGAGTATGTCGTCTCGGGTCAACGCGCCTGCTGAATGACCGTTGACGGGATGACCGAGTACGGCCGCGCTCAACGCCGCCGCGGGCTGGCCGTAGCCGTCGCCGTGATCGAGCAGCCAGGAAGCGAGCGCGACGGGCGAGTCGGCGAGTCCGTACAGCGTCTGTGGGCGCGTGCCCATTTCGAAAGCGTAGCCGCGCTTCTTCTTGAAGTTGGCGCTCAACTGGTCATACGCGTGCTGCTCCTCTGCCGATAAACCGGCAGGCATCGGCTCGCCGGCCGCCAGTGACTTCAGAATGTCCGCAGGAACGGTGGCCGGGAAGTTCACGTGAATACCGATCAATTCGGGCGGCGCCTGTTTGGCCATGATGTTCGTGACAATCCCGCCGAGATCGCCGCCCTGTGATGCAAAACGCTCGTAGCCGAGGCGCTTCATCAATGTGACCCACGCGCGTGCGGTGCGCTCCGGTCCCCAGCCGGTTGTGGTCGGTCTCGCAGAAAAGCCGTAACCGGGCAACGAGGGAATCACGAGATGAAAGGCGTCCGATGCCGGTGCGCCGTACGCAGTCGGATTGACGAGCGGGTCGATGATCTTGAACTGCTCGATGATCGAGCCGGGCCAGCCGTGGGTCACGATCAACGGCATCGCATTGTCGTGCTTCGAGCGCACGTGGATGAAATGGATATCGAGTCCGTCGATTTCGGTGATGAACTGCGGATACGAATTGAGCCGCGCTTCGCATTTGCGCCAGTCGTAGCCGGTCGCCCAGTATTGCGCGAGACCCTGAATGGTGGCGAGTTGAATGCCCTGTGATTCGTCGGGCACCGTCTCGCGATCGGGCCAGCGCGTGGCCTTGATGCGCCGCCGCATGTCGACGAGATGCGACTCGGGCACGTGAACGCGGAAGGGCCGGATCGCCGCTTTGTCGCCGTTCGCGGGTTCGGTGGTCGTGCCGATTCCGGGGCTTGTGTCCGCGAAGGCGAGCCGGCTCAGCGAGCCAGCCGCAAGCGCCGCCGCGGCCACGCCGACAAAGTGCCGGCGCGTTGAGGATTGGGGAGCGGTATTTGACATGGGATCGTCCTCCGGCCTCGATCAGCTTGTCGCGCTGCGCGTGAAATCAGCAATGTGCAGCTTGACGACGAAGTCATACATGCTCATGGGCTTGCGGCCCGTGAGTTCGAACAGATCGTTCGTCATGCGGTCGTACCGCCCCTGAGCGTGGAGGTCGGCCATCACGGCCAGATTAACTTAGACGTCTGCCGACAGCAGCGCGCCGGCCTCGACTCGCGGAAAACAATCGTTAGCAAACAAGCGTCGCGTTTCAATCGATTTTTCTGTCCAGCTTGAAAATCATTCAAGAACGGGACTCATTATCAAACGGCACGGTATTAAGCAAAATGGTTGCACTTCCACAGCGGTTCCACCGCTTTCTGGAGACAACCAAGCGGCTTCCCATTCTGGTTGTGCTCCCGCGCATGATACGCAGTACGAATTACATTGTTTCCAACCGATTCAGTGAATTTGACCATCACGCATTCAAGGAGTCTCACATGAACACGCAAACCGCTTTCTCTGCTGTCTTCCGCGCCTCTGTCGCCACGCTGTCCGCCGCCACCGCTTTGCTCGGTATCGCGTTGCCGGCCGCAGCGGCGACGAACGACAGCCTGGTGCAGCCGCAACAACTCATCGTCGACAAGAGCCTGCCGAAGCATCAGGCACAACAGCAGATTCGCGCCGCGCGCCTCTACGACACGTTCTGGAGCACGGGCGACGAAGCCCAGGCCCGCGAAGCGCTGGCCGCCGACTTCACGGACCGCACGCTGCCCGCTGGCCGCCCGCAAGGCGTGGCCGGGCCGCTCGCGGCATCGAAGGTGTTCCACGGCGCGGTGCCCGACGTGCATGCCGACGTCGAGCAGATGATCGTGACGGGCGACCGCGTGGTAACCCATCTGCACTTCACGGGCCATTTCACGGGTACCTTCAACGGCGTGCAGGGCAAGGGCCAGCCGGTGGATTTCATTGCCACGGACATCTACCGCATCCGCGACGGCAAGATCACCGACAACTGGCACCTCGAAGACAACCTCACGTTCCTGCAGCAACTGGGCGTAGTCGCCAAATAAGCGCGCACTGTGCATGCCAGTGGCGGTCCGCACGCTTCGCGGGCCGCGCAGGCGTATCGCGCTACCATCGCTGTCACCTTCATCGCAATGCGCGGCCATGGACAATCTCGGAGACATTCGCCTTTTCGTCGAAGCGGCCAGTCTTGGCAGCCTGTCGGCTGCCGGCAGAAAGCTTGGGCTCTCGCCCGCCGCGGCGAGTGCGAGGCTCGTGAAGCTGGAAGGCGTGCTCCACACGCAGTTGTTCGAGCGCTCCACACGCAAGCTGCGCCTGACCGACGAAGGCCGCATGTATCTCGCGCATTGCCAGCACGCGCTGCAAACGCTCGACGACGCGCGCGCCGCGCTGCAAGCCGGGCGCACGTCGGTGAGCGGCGCGCTGCGTGTGTCGGCCACGTCCGACTTCGGGCGCGCCGTGCTGCGCCACTGGCTCGACGAATTCAACGAGCGGCATCCACAGGTCACGCTCACGCTCGTGCTCTCCGATTCGCTCTCGCACCTGCTTCAAGACGATATCGATCTCGCGATTCGCTTTGGCGTGCCCGCCGATAGTGGGATGGTCGCGAGGCGCATGGCCGACAATCGCCGCGCGCTGTGCGCGTCGCCCGACTATCTTGCCGCCCATGGTGCGCCGAGCCACCCCGACGAGTTGCACGAGCACGACTTCATCCTGCTTGCCTCGACGGCGGGTGTGGCGAACCACTGGCGCTTCGCGCGCGGCGAAGAAGCCGCGCTTTTTTCGGCGCCGCTCGAGCGCTCGCGGCAGACCAACGACGGCGCGCTGGCGCGCGAGTGGGCGATCGAAGGGCGCGGCGTGGTGATGAAGTCGATCTGGGACATAGGCGCCGATTTGCAGGCTGGGCGGCTCAAGCTGCTCTTGCCGGAGTGGCGCAGCCCGGACGTGCCTGTAAACGCGCTCTTTCAGCGCACGCCCTATATGGCGCCGCGCGTACGCACGCTGCTCGACTTTCTCGAGCAGCGCTTCGCCGAGGCTTCCGTAGGGCTGGCGGCGTTTTTGCGTCAGGCGTCCCTTTAGTTGCTTTCGCGCAAACAGCTTGAGCGCAGCGCCTCGCCATACCGGCTACCATACACTCCGCCCGCAGTCTCGCAGTGACTCGCAACGACCTGCGCGGCGAAATAACCGGAATACAGGAGCGAAACAAGATGCTTTTCCGCAAGACGATGTTGGCCGTAGCTGTATTCGGCGCCGTGGTGGCCAGTGCCAGCGCGAATGCCCAGATCGCGGGCGCGCAGCCCTTGAGCGTGTCGATCGAGCAGTCGCAGGCACTGCTCGAAGGCTGGAGCGTGAAGAAGAGCGTGCTCGGCAAGCCCGTTTATAACGACGACAACGCGAAAATCGGCACCGTGCGCGACCTGATCGTCGCACCGGACGGCTCGGTTTCCGCGGCCATCGTTGCGGCGGGCGGTTTCCTCGGCGTCGGTTCGCATGACGTGGCCGTACCCATCGCGTCGCTCGACGTGCGCCAGGGCAATCTCTATCTGCCCGGCGCAACCAAGGATGCGCTGAAGGCCACGCCCGCGTTCCAGTACGCGAAGGTCGAAACGCCGCCGAAGCCGAAGAAGGTCGAGAAGCAGCAGTAAGCCGCAACCGCTGTACACCGTCGGGCCATGCGAACACTTGGGTGGGCGCATGGCCCGACGGCTTTTGCGCGATGATTTTTTGTCTGGCGCGAGGAGCTGCACCGGCTGCGCGCGCTCGGGCGACTCAGCAACCGCACTTCCAGTCGGGCTGCTGCAAAGCCATGCCGTGCAGGCCGCGATATTCGGCAACAGGCGGAGAAGACCAGCCTTCCAGTAGCGCGGGCGCGAGCCGATAGATCTCGATGCCGAGCGGCCGGCAGACTTCCAGCGGGTCGCGCGCGTCCGGTCCCCACATCGGCAGCGAAAGGTCGCCGCCGGGGCAGGTCGAAAGCGCGCACAACAGGTCGATTTCGGCGAAAAACTCGAGGTAGTCGCCCTTCTTCGCCGGGCAGGCCTTCATGAAGTATTTGTCCTCCAGATTCAGGCCCGTGCACTGGAACACGTTGAGCACATCGTGCACGTCGTATTCGGTGAGCCCGTAGGGCGCGATGGCGCGCGTGAGATTCGAGTGGCAATGGAAATGGAAGTCTTCGCCAGTCAGCATGCGGTTCACGTAGGGGTCGCAGCGCGTTCCGAGCAGGTCGTGAACGCGCCCGCCGTGCTCGTCCACACCGTAGCCGGCGAGGCTGTCGTCCGTGATGGTGACGAGCGGGCGCAGGAAGGGCAGCGTGGACCACAGGCGGTCGAAGGTGCTCACGTGCGCCTGCTGGAGTTGGCGCGTGCGCGAAGCCCACATGCGTTCGCGCGGATCGTGCCGGTTCCATAGATTGAGGTCGGCCACTTGCGGGCCTTCGATCGTCACGATGCGAAACACGTGCCCGGCGGGGACGCTCCAGGCCTGACCCGAGCGTATCGGCACGACAATGGATTCGATCAGCTCGCGCTGACCTTGCTCTTCAGCGATACGGCGGTAAAAGGGCTTGTTCACGTCGAGCGCGGAGCCCGTGGTCGACTGGTAGGCGGCGGGATAGTTCAGCATTGCCTCGTACTCCTGTATGAACGACCTGCGTTTCCAACTGGGAAGTATAGAACCGCTGCCCATTTCGCTGATCCGCGCACGAGGCCCGCGCGCGGCGGCTTCCTGTACAGTTCGCATACTCCATGACTGCCGCGCCGGCTTGCGGGGCGAGCGCAGCCCAACGAGACGCGACGGAACATGATCAGACTGGAAGACCTCGTCATTTTTATCAGTGCGGCGGACAACGGCAGCCTCTCGGCCGCCGCGCGTCAGCTCGATCTCACGCCCGCCGTGGCGAGCGCGGGCCTCAAGCGCCTCGAAACCGAACTCGGCACGCGCCTGCTCGCACGCTCCACGCGCAGCCTGCGCCTCACGCCGGACGGCGAGCGCTACCTGGACTACGCGCGCGGTGTCATGGAGCAGGTGGAGGCCGGCCAGAACGCCGTAGCGCATGGGCGCAAGATGATCGGCGGCAGCGTTTCGCTGTCGATTCCTTCCGATCTCGGGCGCAACGTGCTCGCGCCCTGGCTCGACGACTTCCAGACGCAGCATCCGGCGGTGTCGTTCCAGGTGCACATTGGCGACAGCGTGACCGACATGTTCCGCTCCCCGGTGGCCGTGGCGGTTCGCTATGGCGTGCCCGAAGACTCCTCTCTCGTCGCGCTGCCGCTCGCGCCCGAAAACCGGCGCGTGCTGTGCGCCGCGCCCGGCTATTTCGCGCGTCACGGCAAACCTGCCTCGCCCGCCGATCTCTCGCGCCACAACTGCCTGCGCTTCGCGCTGAGCGACACACTGCACGACCGCTGGACCTTCTATCGCGGCGACGATGCCAGCGTCGTAACCGTGCAAGGCAACCGCAGCAGCGACGACGGCGAACTCGTGCGCCGCTGGGCCGTGGCGGGGCATGGCCTCGCATACAAGTCGCGTCTGGACGTGCTTGCCGATATCAAGGCGGGCCGCCTCGAAACCGCGCTCGACGCGTATCAAGGCGAAGGCGCGCCGCTGCATCTCGTGTGCCCCCACCGCACGATGCTCTCACCAACCGTCAACGCATTGCGCGACGTGCTGCGCGATCGTATTGCCGCGTTTCTTGCCTGACGTGTCATTGCGCAGTCAGCCCGCTACGGACCTGACACCTGGCCCGCTGGCTCCGGCCTTTCCGCCGCTCCCGCCGCTCGATCCCGCGCGCGATTTTCAAAGCAGCTTTGAAGCTGAATTCGCCGTTTGCCGCTATACGCGCGGCTCGCGCTGGCCGATTATTCGTACCAACACGAACGGCACGGAGGCCTCGATGATCGTCGCGATAGGCCGCTTTTATCTGAGAGCCGACAAGATTTCGCATTTCGAGGCGGCCTGGCTGCGCGTCTGCCCGCTGCTCACGAGCAAGCCGGGTTATCGCGGTCATCGCCTGGGTCCGCAGTGCGAAGACGAAGGCTGCTATGTGCTGGAAGTGGAATGGGACAGCCTCGACGCGCAGAGCGCGTTCATGATGCACGGCGATTTCCGGACCTTCCTGCACGCGCTATGGCCGTACTTCTCGGCGGACCCGGACCTGTATCACTTCGAGCCGCTCGCCCAACCGAGCCGGTTTCCTGCAATTTGACTGTCTGGAGGTATTCACGATGAAAGCGATTGGTTACTCCCGCAATCTCCCCATCAGCGACCCCGAATCGTTGATCGATCTCGAACTGCCCGATCCGCAGCCGGGCCCGCGCGATCTGCTCGTCGAAGTGCACGCGGTGTCGGTCAACCCGGTCGATGTGAAGGTGCGCGCGAATATGGCGCCCGAAAACGGCGAGGCGAAAGTGATCGGCTGGGACGCGAGCGGCATTGTGCGTGCCGTGGGCCGCGACGTGACACTCTTCAAGCCGGGCGATCGCGTGTGGTACGCGGGCTCGCTGCTGCGCCCCGGCACCAACAGCGAACTGCACGTGGTGGACGAGCGCATTGTGGGCAGCATGCCGCAAAGCCTGAATTTCGCCGAGGCGGCCGCGTTGCCGCTCACCTCCATCACGGCGTGGGAACTGCTGTTCGATCGGCTCAAGGTGCCCGAGGGCACGGCGCAGTCCGGCGAATCGCTGCTCGTGATCGGTGCGGCGGGCGGCGTGGGCTCGGTGCTCCTGCAGCTGGCGCGCAAGCTCACGGGCCTCACGGTGATCGGCACGGCTTCGCGGCCCGAAACGTCGAAGTGGGTGAGCGAGCTGGGCGCGCATCACGTCATCGACCATACGAAGCCGCTTTCGCAGGAGCTCAAGCGCATCGGCATGGAAGGCGTGGACTATATCGCGAGCCTGAACCAGACCGATCATCACTTCGACGAGATCGTCGCCTCGATCAATCCGCAGGGGCATCTTGCGCTGATCGACGACCCCGAGCTGGTCGACTTCCGCAAGCTCAAGAGGAAGAGCGTGGCGCTGCACTGGGAGTTCATGTTCACGCGCTCGATGTTCGGCACGAAAGACCAGATTCGCCAGCACCAACTGCTGAACCGTATGGCCTCGCTCATCGACGAAGGCGTGCTGCGCACGACGCTCAACGAGAGCTTTGGGACCATCAATGCGGCGAACCTGCGCCGGGCGCACGAACTCGTGGAGACGAACCGCTCGCGCGGCAAGCTCGTGCTCGAGGGGTTCTAAACCACGGACTGCTGACGAAAGCTGCCACGACCAGGCATTCGATCGCACGCGCACCATGGGCTGCGGATGCGATCGAACACCTGCGCGAGCGCCGTAGCTCACTCAAACGCACAATCCGCCGTGCTAAGGAGCTTGACGAACGGACCGCTCAACGTGCGGTTATGGTGCTCGATAATCGACGCGGCGCTGAGCACGGGCGTATCCATGGTCGTGTGGGCGTCTGCGACGAGCAGCGCCTTGAAGCCCAGGTCGCCCGCGGCGCGGCAGGTCGAATCCACGCAATACTCCGTCTGCATTCCCGCGATGACGAGCTCGCCCACGTTGGCGTGCGCGAGCCGCTGCGCGAGATCGGTGCCGGTGAAGCAATTGGGGCGGCGCTTCTCGAACACGCTGTCGATATCCGGGTCGATGGCGAGCGCCGGCAGCAAGCGCGTGAGCGGGCTGCCCGGCTCGATGGGCGAACCCGGCGGCCCGACGTGGCGTGCGGCGAAGACCGGCGCGCGGGCCTTGCGGGCTTTCGTGATCAACTGCTCGATATTGGCGAGTACGCGCTGCCCGTCGAACGGTGCATTGGGGCCGTTGAACAGGCCTTCTTGCATATCGATGACGAGAAGGGCGCGAGCGAGGCTGGGCATGGTGGCTCTCCGGTGGTTGTGCCCGCAACGCACGGAGAAACGACAAGGCCCCGTCCATTGCTGGCGGGGCCTTGTGATCGATACGAAATCTAATGTGCGCGCACCGAACTCACGACCCGCCGGAAGCGGTCGTGGTAGTCGTCGTGGTGAGCAGGTGTGCGTTCATGAGGACGATCATGCAGGAGGCGGCATGAGGCGTCAATCGTGTTGCGCGCGTCAGCGCGAACTCTCGGGGCGCTGCCAATGTGCGTTGGCTTGCTTGTCCGTAATGCGGACCTTGGCCAGCAGCGGCTTGTAGCCCCGCAGGACGATCTCGCTGATCGCGAGATGCTCCGAGCGGAAGATGTTGTCGGCGAACTTGCTGCCGTCCGCGAATTCCAGGGCGTAGCCATCGATTGGCCCCCATTGGCCCCTCGGCAACGGTTCGATATACACGTCCATGATGAGTCTCCATTGAATAACAAGCGAATAAGAAGCGTCGTTCGTTTCAGTCTATCGCAGTGAAAGACGACTTCCCTGCCGCTTTGTTGCGCTGCAATTGCCTTGCCGTTCAATGGGTTACGTGATGTCTTTCACGATAAGAGAAGGTGTCCTTCCATGTGCAATTGCCGGCCCGCATCCGGGACTGCGTCATTTGCACACACCGGGCGCGCATTGCACGATATGAAAGCGAGAGGGGCATTCACTCCGGCTCGCGCTGCGCCTGTGCGCCCAGATCGATCTCGTCCATGCCTTTGTTCAGCTGATTCAGGAAATGCACGAGCGAAACCTTGTCGTCGAAGCGAAAGCTCGCAAGCGCCTGCCGATAGAACTCGTAGATCTTCGGCTGCAGGCTCTCCCAGAACACTTTGCCTTGTTCGGTGAGCACGACTTTTTTCGCGCGCCGGTCCACGGTGTCGGCCACGCGCAGCACGTGCTCGTCGCGCTCCAGACGCTTGAGCACACCGTCGAGACTCTGGCGGCTCACCACGAGATAGTCGGCCAGCTCGGAAAACGACATGCCCTGCGCCACCTGTGGGCGCGACAGCGCGCCCAGCACCGACCACTGCACGGTCGTGATGCCGAGCGCCTTGGTCGTTTGCCGGTCTAGCGTGTTGCCCGCCTGGAACAGCCGAAAGAACAAACGGTTGTGAATGGACGAGACGGACTGGTCGTACGAAGGGTCGTTCTGGGTCATGGGCGCCTTTCGGTACCCGCGCGGGTGCGCAGGCAATGAGACAAATACCTGATACGAAAATAGTGAAGGGAAGTGGGCGTGCCGTCCATTTGGGCAATCCCCCTCCTCCTCCCTCGATATATATCATGATGTTGACGTAATTTAAGCGCTCGCCTAGAGTGTGAGAACGACGCACGAGAATATCAAGAGACAACCCCCATGGCGAACTACGACCGGCTTTTGACCCCGCTTCGCGTTGGCGCGACGCTGCTCCCCAACCGCATGGTGATGGGCGCGATGCACACGCGGCTCGAAACGCTCGACCGCCCGCACGAGCGTCTCGCCGCGTTCTATGCGGCGCGCGCAACCGGGGAGATCGGTCTGATCCTGAGCGGCGGGTTCGCGCCGAACCCCGAGGGCGTGATGGAGGCGGGCGGCCCGCTCTTCAATCGCGCCGAACAGCTAGGAGAGCATCGTGTCGTGACTCGCGCGGTTCATGAGGCCGGGGGAAAGATCGTGCTGCAGGTCCTGCACGCGGGCCGCTATGCGAAAGTGCCCGAATGCGTGGGGCCCACGGCGGCCAAGGCAAGAATCAACCCGTACGCACCGCGCGCGCTCAGTACGCAGGAGGTGCGCGCCACGATCGCCGATTTCGCCCGCACGGCTGCGCTGGCGGTTCAGGCCGGCTACGACGGCGTGGAGATCATGGGCTCGGAAGGCTATCTGATCAACGAGTTCACGGCGGCCGTCACCAACGGGCGCGACGACGAATTCGGCGGCAGCTTCGCAGGCCGCATCCGCTTCGCGCTCGATATCGTGCGTGCCGTGCGCGCGGAAATGGGCCGCGAGCCCATGCTGATCTACCGCATCTCTTCCATCGACCTCGTGGAAGGCGGCATGGGCGGCGCCGAAATCGCGGCATTCGCGCAGGAGATCGAAGCGGCCGGTGCGGATCTCATCAACACGGGCGTGGGCTGGCACGAATCGGCAGTGCCGACCATTGCGGCGTGCGTACCGCGCGCGGCCTGGCGCGACGCGATTCGCAACGTCAAAGAGGCGGTATCGATTCCGGTGATGGCGTCGAACCGCATCAACATGCCCGAGGTTGCTGAAGAACTGATTGCCTCCGGCGTGGCCGATCTCGTTTCGATGGCGCGCCCGCTGCTTGCCGACCCGGACTTCGCGAAGAAAACGCGGCTTGGCATAGCCGACGAAATCAACACCTGCATCGGCTGCAATCAGGCGTGCCTCGACCGCATCTTCACGGACCGTACGGCGACATGCCTCGTCAATCCGCGGGCCGGGCGCGAGATCGAATTCGCGGCGGCCAAGGCCACGCAGCCCAAACGCATTGCGGTGGTGGGCGGCGGACCCGCCGGCATGGCGTTCGCGATCAATGCGGCCGAACGCGGCCATCGGGTGACGTTGTTCGAAGCCCATGCGCGGCTGGGCGGTCAGTTGAATCTGGCGAAGGTCGTGCCCGGCAAAGCCGAGTTTCACGAGATGCTGCGCTATTTCGACGTGCGCTTAAAGCGGCTTGGCGTGACGGTCCGGCTCGGGCTGGCGGCGACGGCCGACCAGCTCGCGAGCGAGGCCTTCGACGAGATCGTCATCGCCACGGGCGTCACGCCGCGCGTGCCCGATCTCGTCGGCGTCGATCATCCGAAGGCGGTGTCGTATATCGACGTGCTCACGGGCAAGGTCGAAGTGGGCGCGCGCGTCGCGATCATCGGCGCGGGCGGCATAGGCTTCGACGTGGCCGAGTATCTGTTGGGCGACGCGCAGGAATCGCTGGACCGTGGCGCATTTTTCCGTGCATGGGGCGTCGATCTCGCCAATACGCGCGGAGGCGGCGTCACGCGCGTCGACGCGCATGGCGCGCCGCGCCGCAGCGTGCATATGTTCCAGCGTAAGGCGGAGCCGCTTGGCAAGGGGCTCGGCAAATCGACGGGATGGATCTTGAAGGCACGCCTGCGCAAGGCGAACGTGATGATGACGTCAGGCGTGACGTACGACGCAATCGACGATGAAGGCCTGCGCTACAGCGTCGACGGCAAGCCGCAGGCGCTGGCCGTCGATCATGTCGTGCTATGTGCGGGCCAGCATTCGAATCGCACGCTCTACGATGAACTCGTCGCGCGCGGCGCAACACCGAAGGTGATAGGCGGCGCCGATGTTGCCGCCGAACTCGACGCGCTGCGCGCCATCGATCAGGCGACGCGCCTCGCGATGGCAATGTGATGTTTCACGATTTCGGCGCGTAGAATGCGAAGGATTCGTGCAATCCGAACGTATCCCGCATGCTCCACCGAATACTCGTTAGCGCTTGTCTGCTCGGCAACCCCGTTCGCTACAACGGCTCGGCAAAAACCGTTGCGCACGCACTGATCGAACAGTGGCAGCGCGAGGGGTGCCTCGTTCCCGTTTGCCCTGAAGTGGCAGGCGGGTTCGGCGTGCCCAGGCCGCCTGCGGAGATCGCGCATGGCGCGTTGGGAACTGCGGTGCTGGCTGGACACGCGCACGTAATCGACGTGCGAGGCGAGGACGTTACTGCGCAGTTCGTAGATGGCGCACACGTGGCGCTCGAACTTGCACTCGCGCACGACTGCCGCTTCGCATTGCTCGTGGACGGCAGTCCCTCCTGCGGCAGCCGCGTTATCTACGACGGCAGCTTCACGGGCCGCAAACAAGCGGGCGCGGGTGTGACAACCGCATTGCTGCGCCAGCACGGCATCGAGGTTTTCGCGGAAACGGAAATCGATGCGCTTCACACGCGGCTCCTGCAAGCCGGCGCGTAACACACCATTCACGCGTTCTCGCCGCTGCCCGCTTCCTTCGCGATCCATTGATTGAACGCGCGCATGGCGGGCGTCGCCGTTTTCCCCTTCTGCGACGTGAGCCAGTAGCTGCCCGCGTGCACCTCGATATCGAAGGGCCGCACGAGCCGGCCCGCCGCGAGATCGCGCTCGAACATCGAAACAGGCGCGAGCGCGATGCCCGCGCCCTGCATGGCCGCTTCCACCATGAGCCGCGACGAATCGAACACGGGTCCGCGCACCGGGCGCGGCGCGAGTCCGGCGGCTTCGAACCAGAGCGTCCAGTCGTCGGCGCGATACGAGCGCAGCAGTTTTTCGTTGGCGAGATCGGCGGGCCGCTGCAGGCGTTGCGCGATATCGGGTGTGCAGAGCGCGGCGAGCGGCGCGTCGAACAGCTTCTCGGCGCGCGAACCTGGCCACGTGCCGTCGCCGAACCGAATGGCGAAGTCGAGCCCTTCGCCCGCGAGATCGACGAGATTGTTGTTCGTCATGATGCGCAACTCGACGAACGGATGCGCGTCGTGAAACGACTTCAGGCGCGGCATCAACCATCCCACCGCGAACGTCCCCACGGCGCCCACGGTCAGCACCTCGTGAAAGTGGCCGCCCTCGAACTGTCGCAACACGGCTTCGATGCGATCGAACGCATCCGTGAGCACGGGGCGCAGCGCGAGACCTTCGTCGGTGATCGCAAGACCGCGCGGCAGGCGCTTGAAGAGCGTCGCGCCCAGCCGCTCCTCGAGCATGCGGACTTGCTGGCTCACGGCCGCCTGGGTGACGTTCAGCTCGCTCGCCGCGCGCGTGAAGCTCAGGTGCCGCGCCGACGATTCGAAGGCGCGCAAGGCATTGAGGGGCAGATTCGGTCGCATGATCGAGCCATAAGTTTTTCTGGGGCGTGGCGCAATTTATCATCGTTTGTCACCTCACGGAGAACACGCGATAGTGGCGGCTCTTTAGGGAGAAGCCATGATCACACGACGTAGATTCACGATGACGGTAGTAGGCGGAGCGATAGCTGGTGTTGCATCTCAGGCGTTCGGCGCGACAGGTGCGAGCGCGGCGAAGCCCGCCCAAACGGGCGCGCTGGAAAAGCAGCTCGCCGCCATCGAGGCGCAGGTGGGCGGGCGGCTCGGCGTCGCGATGCTCGACACGGCGAGTGGCCGCGTGCGCGGCTGGCGGCTGCACGAGCGCTTTCCGATGTGCAGCACGTTCAAGGTTTTGCTCGCGTCGGCCGTGTTGACGCGCAAGGATCAAGGCAAGGAAGATCTCGCGCGCAAGGTCGCGTATTCGCATGCGCAAGTCGTGTCGTATTCGCCGGTGAGCGGCCCGCGCGCGGGCGGCGAGGGCATGACGGTCGCCGAGCTGTGCGAAGCGGCGCTCACGCGCAGCGACAACACGGCGGCGAACCTGTTGCTGGAGAGCATTGGCGGGCCGCCCGCGATTACGGCCTTCGCGCGCAGCCTTGGCGACCCGGTCACGCGCCTCGACCGCAATGAGACCACGCTCAACGAAGCAATACCCGGCGACCCGCGCGATACGACCACGCCCGCCGCCATGGTCGCGAACCTGCGCGAATTGCTGCTGGGCGAGCGTCTTTCCGCGGCTTCGCGCGAGCAACTCGTTGCGTGGCTCGTCGCCAACAAGACGGGCGACGCGCGTTTGCGCGCGGGCTTGCCGAAGGACTGGCGCGTGGGCGACAAGACCGGCACGGGCGAGCGCGGCACGGCGAACGATGTGGCGATTGTCTGGCCCGCCGGGCGCGCGCCCATCCTTGTCACGACCTATCTCACCGGCGCGACGCGTGCGAGTTCGGCACAGCGCGATGCGGCGATCGCACAGGTCGGAGTTTGCGTGGCGCATGGCTGATTCAATTGATACGGTATCCTAATCGTATGAAAAGAGATCGATCGTTCGCTTGCCTCGTGCTTTCCTTACGCGCTGTTATATTTGCAACAGTGACTTAATTTTTTGGCGTCGTGGTCGTCAATACACATGACCTCTCACTACGGCGTCCCCATGTCATTCCTTACCAGAATCAAAATCGGCCCGCGTCTCGGCGCGGGCTTTGCCATTGTGTTGCTCCTGCTCGGCGCAGTGGGCGGGACCGGGCTCCTTCAAGCATCGCGCATATTCGACGGCACGCAGCAAATCGGCATGAACTGGCTGCCTAGCATCGAGACGCTAGGCAATCTGCGTAATCAGGCGCAGGACGTGCGCCGCACGTCGCTGCGCATGCTGATCTCCGGCGACGCTAGCGAGAAGGCCGCGCTGCACGATCAGCACGCCCAGATGGTCAGCCAGTTCGGCTCGACGTTCGACGGCTATTCGAAGCTGGTCTCCTCGGCCGAAGAGCGCCGCGTGGCCGATTCGATCGGCACCGCGTGGTCGCAGTATCTCGACGACGACAAGAAGATCGATGCCCTCGCCATGTCCGCCGACGGCGGAGCGGCCGACGCGCGCGCCGCGGTTTCGACCACATCGGCGAAATCGTTCCAGGCGCTGATGGACCTCATCAACCAGGACGTGACCCTCAATCACAATGGCTCGACCGCCGAAGTCGCCATGGCGAAGGACGCGTACCACAGTGCGTTCGCCTGGACCATCGTGCTGATCGTGATCGCCATTGGCTTTGGCGCCACGATTGCGCTCTTCATCACGCGTTCGATCACGGGCCCGATTGCGCGGGCCGTGGAGGTGGCCGAGACGGTGGCGCGTGGCGACCTGACCGCGCGCATCCAGGTGGACGGCAGCGACGAGGCCGCTCAGTTGCTCGGCGCGCTGCGTCACATGAACGAGCGCCTGGTCGACCTGGTGGGCCGTGTGCGCACCGGTAGCGAAGGCATTGCGACGGCTTCCGCCCAGATCGCGGCGGGCAACACCGACCTGAGCCAGCGCACCGAAGAACAGGCCGCTTCGCTCGAAGAAACGGCGGCGAGCATGGAAGAGCTCACGGCAACGGTCAAGCAGAACGCCGACAACGCGACGCAGGGCAACACGCTGGCGGGTCAGGCCTCGCAAACGGCCACGCGCGGCGGCGAAGTGGTAGGCCGCGTGGTCGATACGATGCGCGATATCGCGAACAGCTCCGAACAGGTCGCGCAGATCATCTCGGTGATCGAAGGCATTGCGTTCCAGACCAACATCCTGGCGCTCAACGCCGCCGTGGAAGCGGCGCGAGCCGGTGAACAGGGCCGCGGCTTCGCGGTCGTGGCGGGCGAGGTGCGCACGCTCGCGCAGCGCAGCGCGACGGCGGCGCGCGAAATCAAGGAACTCATTAGCGTGTCGGTCGAGCGCGTGAACAACGGCACGGCGCTCGTGGACGACGCGGGCCGCACGATGGGCGAGATCGTGCAATCGGTCAAGCGTGTGGCCGACCTCATGAACGAGATTTCGGCCGCATCGGGCGAGCAGCGCACCGGCATCGAGCAGGTCAACCAGGCCGTCACGCAGATGGACGAAGTGACGCAGCAGAATGCGGCGCTCGTCGAGGAAGCGTCGGCGGCGGCGCAGTCGATGTCCTCGCAGGCCACGGCGTTGCGCGAGATGGTTTCGGTGTTCAACATCGGCTCGGCGGGGCGTACTGCAACGGCGAGCCTCGCGCCGGCGGCGAATGTCGTTGCGAGTGCCGCGGTCAAGCGACCCGCACCTTCGAGGCCCGCGCCCGCGCGTGCCCCCGCTGCGCCCGCTCCGAAGGCGGACCGCCGCGAGCCGGCAACGGCCACGTCCGACGACGACTGGCAGACCTTCTGATGTAGCGCGCTAAAGCGCAGTTCGAACGCCCCGGTTAGCAGCACAACCGGGGCGTTTGCATTTTTGCGCGGCTAGTGGCGCATCAAAGCACGCCGAGCGTGGACTTCGGTTCGAGAAACGCTTCGATCCCGAAAGTGCCGTACTCGCGCCCGATTCCCGACTGCTTGAAGCCGCCGAACGGCGCGGCCGGTTCATGCGCGAGCGTGTTGACGAGCACGCGGCCGGCTTCGATCTGCGCGGCCACGCCGCGCGCACGCTCGATATCGGGCGAGAGCACGTAGGCTTGCAGGCCATACGGCGTATCGTTGGCGATTTCGATGGCCTGATCGGTGTCGCGATACGCGATGATCGAAAGCACCGGCCCGAAAATCTCCTCGCGCGCAATCGTCATGTCGTTCGTCACGCCGCTGAACACCGTGGGACGCACGAACCAGCCCGACTCCACGCCGTCGGGCCGCTGCGGGCCGCCCGCAATAAGGCGTGCGCCTTCGTCGATGCCGATGCGGATATACCGCTGCACGCGCTCCCATTGCTTCTGGCTCACCATCGGGCCGACGCTCGTGCGCGTGTCGCGCGGATCGCCCGATTGAATCTGCGCCACGGCCTTCGCAACGCTGGCTTCGAACTCGACGAGCCGCGACTGCGGCACCAGAATGCGCGTGCCCGCAATGCACGCCTGTCCGCTGTTCATGAAGCCGGCCTGCAGCGCGAGCGGCACGGCTTCGTCGAAATTCGCGTCGTCCAGCACGATGACGGGCGACTTGCCGCCCAGTTCGAGCGTCACGCGCTTGAGCGTTTCAGCCGCCGTGCGCAAGATCGTCTTGCCGACCGCAGTCGAGCCCGTGAACGAAATCTTGGCGACGTCGGGATGCTCCGCGATGCGCGCGCCCACGGTGTCGCCGCGGCCCGTGACGATGTTGAAAAGGCCCGCAGGCAGGCCCGCCGAATGCAGCGCCTCGGTCACGATGCGCGTCTGGATCGCGCTCATCTCGCTTGGCTTGATGACGGCCGTGCAGCCCGCGGCGAGTGCGGCGGCGAGCTTGCCGCAGATGAAGCCCGCGTCGCTGTTCCAGGGCGTAATCAGCCCGGCTACGCCCAGCGGCTGCATGGTGACCTCGGCCGTGCCCGCGCGCCGCGTGAACGCATAGTTTTCCAGCGTCTTCGCGGCGTCGCTGAGCACATTGGAGGCGTGCTGGGCCATCCACCGGCCGCGCGAGACCGGCGCGCCGTACTCTTGCACGATCGCTTCGAAGAGCGCGTCTTCGCGCGCGACGACGGCCTCGTGCAGCGCCATGAGCATCTCGATGCGCTGCGCCTTCGTGGTGCGCGAAAACGCCGGGAACGCGCGTTTCGCGGCGGCGATGGCCGCGTCCGCGTCCGCCGCGTCGGCCAGTCGCACGCGGCCAATTACCGCCTCGGTCGCGGGGTCGAAGAGGTCGAAGTACGCCTCGCCGTGTGGCGTGACGAACGCGCCGTCGATATAGATCTTGTCGATGATCTGCATGGCTGCTCCAGAAAACGTGAGTCGATGGGAGCAAGATAGACGCTCGGCATTGCGTTGACTAGCCGTACAATGGCGCATGACCTGTTGAGCGATTTGGGATAATGAAAACATCGGGCCTGGTGGAACTCGAAGCCGTGCTGGCCGTGGCGCGCCATCGCAGCTTTCGTGCGGCGGCGGACGAACTGAGCGTGTCGACCTCGGCGCTCAGTCACGCGGTGGCGGCGCTCGAAGCGCGCATTGGCGTGCGCCTCTTCAATCGCACCACGCGCAGCGTGGCGTTGACCGAAGCGGGCACGCAGTTCGTGGGCAGCGTCGCGCCCGCGTTGTCCACGATCCGCGAGGCGCTCGACCAGGCGGGCAGCTTTCGCGATACGCCCTCGGGCACGTTGCGCATCAATGCTTCGGTTGGCGCGGCGAAGCAGGTCATGCCCGTTCTCATCGCCTACCTGCAGCGCTATCCGGAGATGAAGCTCGATCTCGTCACGGAAGGGCGGCTCATCGACATCGTGGTCGAAGGCTACGACGCCGGCATACGTCTGGCCGAAATCGTGCCGCAGGACATGATCGCCGTGCCGTTCGGCGACCGTCAGCGATTCGCTGTGGTTGGCAGTCCGGACTATTTTGCGAAACATAAGGCGCCACGCACGCCCGCCGATCTGAAGTCGCACCGCTGCATACGCAGCCGCATGCCCAGCGGGCAAATCTACCAATGGGAGTTCGAGCGGCGCGCTCAGGCCGTGCGCGTGGACGTGGAGGGCGCGCTGACGCTCGACGAGCCGGGTCTCATGCTCGCGGCCGCGCGCGACGGACTCGGCCTCGCGTATTTGACCGAATGGAACGTGAACGCCGACCTGAAGGCGGGCACGCTCGTGCGCGTGCTGGAAGACTGGACCCCGCCGCTCGACGGGCTCTGCCTCTACTACCCCGGCCGGCGGCACGCGCCAGCGGGACTGCGGGCGCTGATCGAAACGATCCGCGAACACGCCGACGCCATGCGCGCCCCCGCAAAAAAGAGCCGGCGCGGGCCTGATGCCGGGCGCTGAGCGCGCTTACGCCGTCCACAGCGCTGGTTGAACGCAAAGAAGAAGGGAAAGCATGGCTTCGGGGAAGCGCGCAACGCGCACGCGCACGCAACAATGGCGCAGGATCTGCGCACACGCGCTCATCAACACCACGCTCGCGGCGGGCATGGCCGGCATTGCGCACGCGGCGCCCGCAGCCGACGCCAACACCGACACGACGAACTCAAGCGCAGCGGCGGACGACGCCACCCAGCTCGCGCCCGTCAAGATCACGAGCGGCAAGACCCAGGGCTACGCGCCGCAAACGGTCGAGACCGGGCAATACCGCGGCATGGACGCGCTCGATGTGCCGGCCACGGTGAACGTCGTCACGCACTCGGTCATGGACGCCCAGGGCGACACCGGCCTCTACGACGCGCTGCGCAACGTCGCAGGCGTAACGCGCCAGCAGCTCAACGGACTCGCGTACGACAATCTCTCGGTGCGCGGCATCCCGCTCGACAACCGCTCGAGCTTCTATCTCGACGGCCTGCTGCCCATCGACAACAACATCTCAAATTCTTCGGCTCTTGCCTGTTAAAAAAGAAATCCCCGCAATGCGGGGATTTCTTTTGCTGGCTGGCGCTTCACCGGTTTAGTGGCGCCTGGCCTGGACAAGGACGCTCATTTACCCTCAGCACCGACAGGGAAGCGCTGCAAATCCTCCGACAACGTGACCGGTCCCTTGAACACTTTTTGTGTTTGTTGTTTGATCCTGGCTAGCGATGCACGTTCAGCCGCCGCATCATTGGGTGTCAGGATACTGGCGACAATACTGATATGTGTATAAACCAGATGCCTGGCGCCTGCCTTTGCCGCAATGGTGCCGGCAGCTTCCGGGCTAAGATGCTGGGTATCAAAATGCTCGGTCATTTCTTTTTTGGCCTTGTCAGACATCTGTTTGTTGGCCTGTAATTCTGCGACCATGGCATCCCGGTCAATCACTTCACTGACCAGTAAATCGGTCCCTTTGGCAAGCGTTGCAATTGCATCTGCCGGGCCGGTATCTCCGGTATAGGTGACCGACTTGCCGTTGCTGTCAAAGCGCAGAGCCAGGCTTTGCGTCCCATCCGGCAGGTGGTGCCCCAGCGGCATATCAAAATGGGAATTGCGTACTGCCCGCACACGGACCCCATCGACCTGCATGTCTGCACCGTCCTCCACAATCACGACCTTGATCATTTGGTCCAGCGGCATACCATGCATGGGTTCAAATTTGGCAATGTTCGCTGAGGGCCCCAGCGCTTTTACAATGCCGTCCACCAGTTCCTGAGTGCCCGGCGGGCCGTAGATGGTCATCGGCGTCATGGCGCCCAGCATCCAGCGCAAGCCGATCAACCCCTGCACGCCACCAATATGATCCATATGCAGGTGACTGAGCCAGACCGTAGATAAATCCCTGGCCTGATAGCCCACGGCCGCCAGACGTTCCATGGCGCCATCACCACAATCAATCAACCATGGCTTGCCGTTGACCATCAACAGGTTGGCGGGCTCGGAACGTTCCTTGAAAATGACGGGCCCGCCATTTGTGCCCAGGGTAATCCATTCCATGGCGCTATCTGCCGTGGCCGGCGTAGCTGCCGCATGCGACAGGGATACCGCCAGCCCCAGTGACAATGCGATGACTGTCGGAAGGATGCCGCGAAAGTGGCGCGTTGCCGCAGAATTGTTTTTTTTCATGCTGTTCTCTTTGCGATGAATGTGTGCCACCGCTGACTGGCTAGCCAGCAATTGAAAAAATGACACATCACCGCCGGAAAATAGGCGTAATTCCTTCGACTAACCTGGATCAGGCGCAAACAACCTCTACCCACGCGTGCTTTTCTTGCAGAACAAGCATTTTTCGCAATAACCGGGGCCAGGAAGCCGGCCTGACTGGCCTTGTCTGATTCCAGCCAGGACAAGCCCTGCTTGTCCGCAAAAATACGGTTTGCCCTATCGACGCCAGGCTTGCCATCTGGATGCCGATGCAGAACGAGGAGCGCGTGGAAGTGCTCAAGGGGGCGTCTGCGCTGTACTACGGCTTTGGCGCGCCGGCGGGCATCGTCAACATGGTGCTCAAGCGCGCGGGCAGCGAGCCTGTCACGAGCATGTCGGTGCTCGGCGACTCGAACGGATCGATCGGCGCCGCCGCCGACATCGCGCGCCGCTTCGGCCCGAGCGACCAGTTCGGCATACGCGTGAACGCAATGGATGAGCACGTCGAAACACCCATTGACGGCGACCGCGGCTACCGCAAGTTCGTGAGCGCGGCGCTCGACTGGCGCGTGAACGACAAGCTCAAGCTGCAATACGATCTCGAGCACATCGAAACGAGCATTGTCGAGCAAGCGGGCATTGCGCCGCTTACCGCCGTGAACGGCAAGATCACGCTGCCGGCCATGCCCGACCCCTCGAAGCTGCTCGTGCCGAACGACCGGCCGACCAAGGCGAGCGCGACGTCGCAACTCGTGCGCGCCGACTATGCGTTCAACGACCACTGGAGCGCGATGCTCTCGCTCGGCCAGTCGATTACGCGGCGCGACCGCTGGGCCTGGGTGTTCCAGAAGTACGACGTCGCGACCGGCGCGGGCACGCTGCAAGGCAGCCAGCAGTTCGGGCAGATGTACGAGAACAAGAACGTGCGCCTCGAAGTGAACGGGGACTTCAAAACCGGGCCGTTCACGCATACGGTCACCACAGGTGTCGTGCAGAACTGGCTGTTTCAGCCGGACTTCACGACGTACACGTACACGGCGGCGCAGAACCTCTACGATCCCATCGACATCACGACGCTCAAGCAAAGCGGCAGCGCGCGCCAGTTCTACGCGCAGCACGTGCGCAACAGCGGCATCTATGTGTTCGACCAGATCGACATCACGCCGCGTTTGCAGGTCGTGGCCGGCGTGCGCCGCTCCGGGTACATGACTTCGCAAGCCGGTACGCCAAGCTCCGACATCAACCACACCTCGCCTTCGGGGAGCATTACCTACCGCATCACGCCGCAGACAAGCGTCTACGCGAGCTATGTCGAAGCGCTTGAATCGGCGGGCAGCGCGCCGGCCACGGCGGTCAACGCAAATCAGATCCTGCCCGCGGCAGTGAGCCGGCAGCAGGAAGTGGGCGTGCGCACGCGCCTCGCCGGCAACACGCTCGTATCGCTTGCGCTTTTCAACCTCAAGCAGGCCAGCGCAGAAACGAATGCCGACAATGTCTATGTGATGGACGGCAACGCGCGTTATCGCGGCGTGGAGTTTTCGGTGCAGGGCGATGTGACGAAGGACGTCTCGGTCACCGCATCGGCCGTTTATCTCGACGCGAAGCAGATCGATTCCTCCGACCCGACGCTCGTCGGCAAGACGCCCGAGAATACGCCGCACGTCACGGCGAGCCTGTTCGCTGAATATCGTGTGCCGGTGCTTGCGGGTCTTTCGGTGAACGGCGGCATCTACTATGTGGGGCCGCGCGAGGTGAACAACGCGAATCAGGCGCAGATCGGCGGCTATACGCTGTTGACCGCGGGCGTGCGCTACGCGACGCGCGTGTACGGCAAACGCGTTTCGGTGCAGGCGAATCTGGAGAATGCGGCCAACCGGCGCTACTGGAGTGCAGCAGGGTCGAATCAGTTGGGCGTGGGACTCGGACGCATACTCGAACTGACTTCAACGCTGGAGTTTTAAGCGTGGGAGCAGCGCTTTAAAAAAACTTCGCGCAGGGTCTTCAAAAATGCGCGACGAGTCGATACAATGGCGACCCTTCGAGCCCAAGAGGCAAGAGGAAACGGGATCGAAAGTCCCGGGTTGTATTGGAATGCCGACGTGGTGAAATTGGTAGACACGCTATCTTGAGGGGGTAGTGGCGAAAGCTGTGCGAGTTCGAGTCTCGCCGTCGGCACCAGAATTTGCATTCGCGCGCATGCGCTGCGAATCAGGCGAGAGAGCCGGCTAATAAGCCGGCTTTTTGCTTTGGTGCGGAATTGATAAGGAGTCCAATGCAACGGGCTTGTCGGCGGACAAAGGGTGGCGATCGAGATTCCATCGCGTCTCGCACGGTGTTCCTCGGAGTGCTTGCGAGGTTGCACGGGCGGCGTATATAATCGCCGCTCTTCGGGCAGGTCCATTAGCTGACCGTGTTCGATTCTGCGTCATCCCACTGGCGCAGAAGCCGTTCTGAATGGGGGTATAGCTCAGCTGGGAGAGCGCTTGCATGGCATGCAAGAGGTCAGCGGTTCGATCCCGCTTACCTCCACCAACAGAACGCGTGGCCTTCGGTCACATTGCAGCAGGCAGGTTGCTGCATCATCCTGATTCACATCCCCCACGTTGCGCCGAGACTCACGCATCCTTTGCACTGGATCGCATTCGTGCGTCTGCCGTCATAGCGGCAATGCATGCGTCGAAAGAATCTCCTTGAGCACCATGAAGCTGCGGACCTGCCGCACGCCCGGCAAGTACAGCAACTGCTCCGCGTGCAACTGGTTGAAGCTTTCGTTATCGCGCGTGCGCACCAGCATGAAGTAATCGAATTCGCCGGTCACGACGTGGCATTCCACACAGCCTGAAACCTTCTGCGCCGCTTTCTCGAATGCGGCGAACGCTTCGGGCGTCGAGCGGTCGAGCACGAAGCCGATCACGACCAGCATGCCCGCGCCGAGCGCCTTGGGATCGAGCAATGCGACGATTCCGCGTATCAGTCCCAACTCCTTGAGCCGTTCCACACGCCGCAGGCACGCGGGCGCACTGAGCTTTACCTTGGCTGCGAGGCTGACGTTCGAAATGGATGCGTCCTGCTGCAAATGCCTGAGGATCGCGCGATCGATGCGATCGAGGGCGGGCGGGCTATCGGGCGTAGCGGGAGACTGCCGGGTTAATTTCATTGCGTCCTTCGATGGTTTTACAAACTAAAAATGCCCAGGAACCGGGGAGATCGCTCTAAACGTAGGTCGACGTTATTTTTTTAGCAAGCTCATTTCGTGGCAACGCGCCTAACATTTCTCCATCGGATGGCCCACGCGATGGCCTGTTCCGACCGTTGATCCCGTTTCGCATGAGCCGACCTTCCGGAGAGAGTCGATGAACCTCCAGCGCTTCCCCCGTTATCCACTGACGTTCGGACCCACACCCATCCAGCCGCTCAAGCGCCTGAGCCAGCATCTCGGCGGCAAGGTGGAGCTATACGCGAAGCGCGAGGACTGCAATAGCGGACTCGCCTTCGGCGGCAACAAGACGCGCAAGCTCGAATACCTGATTCCCGACGCGCTCGCGCAAGGCTGCGACACGCTGGTTTCGATTGGCGGCATCCAGTCGAACCAGACGCGTCAGGTTGCGGCCGTCGCCGCGCATCTCGGCATGAAGTGCGTGCTGGTCCAGGAGAACTGGGTCAACTATTCCGACGCCGTTTACGACCGGGTTGGCAACATCCAGATGTCGCGCATGATGGGCGCGGACGTGCGGCTCGTGCCGGACGGCTTCGACATCGGTATTCGACCGAGTTGGGAGGAAGCGCTCGAGAGCGTGCGCGCGGCTGGCGGCAAGCCGTATGCGATACCGGCGGGCTGCTCGGAGCATCCGCTCGGCGGACTCGGCTTCGTGGGCTTTGCCGAGGAAGTGCGGGCGCAGGAGGCTGAACTGGGCTTCAAGTTCGACTACATCGTCGTGTGTTCGGTGACAGGCAGCACGCAGGCCGGCATGGTGGTCGGCTTCGCGGCAGATGGCCGTGCAGATCGTGTGATTGGCATCGACGCTTCGGCTACGCCGGAGAAGACGCACGCGCAAATCACGCGTATTGCGCGTCATACGGCTGGGCTCGTCGATCTCAACCGCGACATCGGCGAAAAAGACGTGATTCTCGACACGCGTTATGCGGGCCCGGAATACGGCTTGCCGAACGAAGGGACGCTGGAGGCGATTCGTTTGTGCGCGCGGCTGGAGGGCGTGCTCACCGATCCCGTGTACGAGGGCAAGTCGATGCACGGCATGATCGACAAGGTGCGCCGCGGTGAATTCGAGCCGGGGTCGAAGGTGCTGTATGCGCATCTGGGCGGCGTGCCGGCTTTGAGCGCGTACAGCTTTATCTTCCGCGACGGCTAACGCGGCGTGGCGGTGCCACGGTCTTTGATTTTGGTCACGGCGCGCCGGGCCAATCGCAACGACAATGGGCGCCCTACACGTCGTGGGAGCGCCGGGCCCTCTTGCCTCTCCTGCGAACTTCGCGCCGGGCTTTTAGCCCGGCGTTTTTTTTCAGGGGAGGGCTTCGCGCATTGCCGCATCAACGCGCGAAGCTGATCGGCGTGCCGCCGTCCGGATGCGCAACGGTGCCCAACGGAATGCCGTAGATCGCGCTCAGCGTGTCGGCTCGCATCAGCTCGGCGGACGGCCCATGGGTGAGCAGGCTGCCGCCCTTGAGTGCGATGAGTTCGTCACAGAAGCGGCCCGCCATGTTGATGTCGTGCAGCACCACGATCACGCCGATGCCGCGCTCCTCGCTCAGTCGCCGCACGAGCGCCAGCACCTCGATCTGGTGCGCGATGTCGAGCGCGGAGATCGGCTCGTCGAGCAGCAGGCAATCGCTGTCCTGCGCGACCAGCATCGCAAGCCACGCGCGCTGGCGCTCGCCGCCGGAAAGGCTGTCCACGGCGCGATCGGCGAATCGCACCATGTCGGTCTGCTCCATGGCTTCCAGCACTTTCTGCGCATCGGTGCGCGAAAAGCGGCCGAGCGCGCCGTGCCACGGATATCGTCCGAGAGCGACGAGTTCGCGAACGGTCATGCCGTCTGCGGCGGGCAGTTGTTGCGGCAGATAAGCGACCTTGCGCGCGAACGCACGGCTTTCCCACTGCGCGAGCGGCCGGCCCGCGAACGTGAGCGTGCCCGCGCCGGGCCGCTGCTGACGCGCGAGCAGCTTCACAAGCGTCGATTTGCCCGAGCCGTTGTGGCCGATCAGACCATACATCCGACGCTTCACGAGCGTGAGCGACAAGGGCTTGAGCAGCGTGCGGCCACCCACGTCGAACGAGACGTCTTCCAGGGTGAAAAGCGCCTGCGCCTCGCAATCGTGCGCACGCGCGGCACGGTGAACGGGTTGCGCTTCGTGCAGCGCCTTCTCGTGCGAAAGCTTCATGGGCGAATTCGTCGGCAAAGGCGTTGGAGAATTCATTGGCAAGATACTCGATAGCGATTGTTCATTGGTATTAATTGGCATGACTGATCAACGAGCGGCGAGCGGTACATCCGTGTCTTTTCCTGCTCCCGTGTAGCGCGTGCTCAAATCCGCACCCGCGCCAGTTTCCACGATCTGGCCATAGTCGAGCTTGATATAGCGATCGGCGAGATGGAAATATCGGTCGTCGTGCGTGATGACCAAAACGGTCTTGCCCTTCGCCCTCAACTCGGGCAACAGCTTGCGATAGAACACGTCCTTGAAGTGCGGGTCCTGATCGGCGGCCCATTCGTCGAACAGGTAGAACGGCCGGTCCTCCAGATACGCCACCAGCAGCGCGAGCCGCTTGCGCTGGCCTTGCGAAAGTTCGAGCGTGGAGAACGCGCCGTCCTCGACGCTGACCTTGTGATCGAGTTGCAGATGCACGAGCAGGTCTCGCGCCGTTTGATCGAGCCCGTCAAAGCGGATGCCAAGCAGGCTGTCGAACAGGAAAAAGTCGCTGAACACCACCGAAAACAGCTGTCGATAACTGTCTCGATCGGTGTCGTTCACGCTCGCGCCGTTGAGCACGATACGTCCGCTTTCGGGCGCGTAAAGCCCCACGATCATCTTCGCGAGCGTGGTCTTGCCGCTGCCGTTGCCGCCGATCAGATAGACCAGTTCGCCCGGTTTGAACGCGAGGTTAACCGGTCCGAGCGTGAACACTTCATTCTCTTTTTCGCGGAAGTAGCGATGCGTGACGCTGTCGAGCACGATGCTTTCGAAGGTGCCCTTCACCGGCGCATCGAGTCCGTTTTCGAGCGGCAGTTCGGCGTTCACAGCCTCGATACGCTCCAGCGCCACACGCGCAGTGCTGATGTTCGGAATTGCCGAGAGCAGCGACTCGATCGGCATGATCATGTAGAGAAACACCATCGCGTAACCCGACATCACGTGCGTATTCACGGGCAGAACGCGGACGACCACGAATAGCGTCATGCCGATGAACGCAAACAGGATGAAGCTGCCCCAGCTCGCCGCCGCCGCGTAGAGCACGTAGCCGCGCGTGCGCTGCACGCGCACGGCTTCGACGTTGGTGAACAGTGTGTCGTTGATGAAAGCGGCGCGACGCGGACGATGCAGCTTGAGTTCCTTGGCGCCGTCGAACAGCGCGCGGAAGTGGCGCACCAGATCGTCCTCGCGCTGGCGCGACGCACGCAGGTGAAAGAGCGCGCGGCTGTTGGCAACGCGAAAGCCGGCCGCACCGATGCCGATCGTCACGATCGCCACCAGCAGAATCTGCCACGACAGCACGCTCAGATAGGCGAGACAGCCGATGATGACCGCGCTCTGCATGGCGAGCGCGGGCATGCGCACGAACAGCATGACGATGGCGTCGAGGTCCTGCGTGAGTACGGCGAGCGAGCGCGCCGCGCCTTGCTGCTCCAGATGGCGAAACGAGGCGTCGCCGAGCCGCCGGATCGTCTGCATGCGCAGGCTCGCCTTGGCGCGCTGGCCGAGGTCCATGAAGAGCGTCTGCGAGAGCGTGCGCGTGGCGAGCACGATCACGCCGAGCACGACGAATTGCCAGCCGAGGTGCGCGAGCTGCGCGACGGACGCCGACAGCGCCTGGTTGATGAGCGCGACGAGGCCCGCATTGCCAAAGCCGCTGACGAGACTGGTAGCGAGCGCAACGAACAAGGTCGAGCGTGAATTGCGCGCGAGCTTCAAGAGCATGGACATGAGTTTCCCTGAGACAGTGCGTCAGGAACCGGACCGGTCTTGCGCCGGGTGCCGGAACATTGTGAGGATCAAATAGAGTCCGCCGAGCAGCGTGGCCATCACGCCAGCCGGCATTTCTTGTGGAAACAGCACCCAGCGGCCGAGCCAGTCCGAACCGATCATCAGCGCCGCGCCGAACACCGCGCTGAGATACAGCAAGGGCATGGCGCGGCGAATGCCGAGCATGCGCGCCATGTGAGGCGCCATCAGGCCGATAAACGAGAGCGGTCCGATCACGAGCGTCGCGACCGCGCTCAAGAGCGCGCTCAGCATCAAGAGACCGAAACGCGCCCCGGCAATGCGCACGCCGAGCCCTGCCGAAACCGCATCGCCGAGCGGCAAGATTTCGAGCCAGCGGCGGCACAGCGGCACGGCGGCGAGCGCGAGCAACGCGCACGCCGCTACCAGCGCGGCCATCCACGGCCCGACGTTGTAAGTCGAGCCCGCCAGCAGGTTGTAGAGGATGATGACGCGCGGATCGCCGCTCGAAATGGCGATGACGGAGACGGCCTGGAACGCTGCGCTCAGCGTCATGCCCGCGAGAATCAGCGTGTCGGGAGAAAACGACGAGGCGCGCGAGATCAGCACGAGCGCGCACAGGGTGAGCATCGAGCCGGCCGCGCACCACGCGAGGAAGGTCGGCAGCCCCGGGTGCGCGGTGAGAAAGAGCGCGCCCGTCAAGCCGAGCGCCCCGCCCGCCGAGATGCCGAGCAAGTCGGGACTCGCCATCGGATTGCCGGTCATGCGCTGCACGATGCCGCCCGAGAGCGCGAGCAGCACGCCCACGCCGGCCGCCGCCGCGACATGCGGCAGGCGCAGAAACAGCAGCGCCGCGGCTTCATGTACATGGCTCAGATGCCAGCCCGCGAGGCCGCGCCCGAGCGTGAGCGAGAGCACGGCCGCGCACGTCAAGGCCAGCGCGCTCGCGCACGCGACGCGCCGCAGGCCGCGCGGCGAGAGCGGGGCGCCAGGGTGTGGGGTCGTTTGCGCGAGATCCGGGCGGCCGCGCAGGCGGCGCAGCATCGCGAGCAGAAGCGGCGCGCCGATCAGCGTGGTGATCGCGCCGGTAGGTATTGCCATGCCGAAACGTGCCGCGCACAGTTGCGCGAGTTGATCGGCGAGCCATAGCAGCGCCGCGCCGATCAGCGGCGACCACATCACACGCTCGCGCAGGCGGCGCGCGCCGGCGAGCCGCGCAACGGCGGGCGCCGCAAGCCCGACGAAGCCGATCACGCCCACGGCGCTCACCACGAAGGCGGCGATCAGCAGCGTGAGCCCGAGCGTGATGCCGCGCGTGGCCTGCAGCGAGACGCCGAGGCTCGACGCCACCGTCTCGCCGAGATCGAACACGGCCATTGGCCGCAGCAACAGCAGCAAGAGCAGCGCGCACGGCGCGAAGCGCGCCGCAAGCGCCAGCGCCACGCGCCAGTCGTGCTGCGCGAACGAGCCGCCGCCCCACACCAGCAGGCCGCTCAGCAGATCGTAGTGCGAGATCGCCAGCGCCAGACAGAACGCGCCGCCGCAAAGATTCACGATCATGCCCGCGAGGATCAGCGCGAGCGGCGACATGCCGCGCTGCGCCGCCAGCACGAACACCGCGGCGAGTGCCGCTGCGCCGCCCACGAGCGCAACCGCATCGCGGCCACCCGCCAGCAGGAAAGGCGCGTAGACCGTGGCGAGCGCTAGCGCGAGCCACGCGCCCGAAAAGACGCCGAGCGTCATCGGTTCGGCGAGCGGATTGCGCAGAACCTGCTGCGTCGCGACGCCCGCGAGGCCGAGCGCCGCGCCGCATAGCAGCGTGACGGCAACGCGTGGAAAATCGCTGTAGTGCGCGAGCAGTTGCGCCACATTCGTGTTCTCGGGCGCGACGAGCGCTTGCCACCAGAACGCGGGCGAGAGCCGGGCGTCAAGGCGCAGCGCGAACAACAGCGCCGCGAGCGCGAACAGCGCGCAAACGGGCAATAGCGGCGTGCGGCGCAGCGGCACGAAGGGCGTAGTCATGGCGTCCCTCATGCTGCCTCCGGTGTTTGCGCGGCAGCCAGCGCATCGACGAGCGCATGCGCGAAATACGCCGCGCTCAGAATGCCGCCCTCGGGCGGCACCTCGGCCATGCCCGTCATGCGGCCCGTGCGCGCGAACGGCATGGCCTGCCAGACGCGGCTCGTCTGCATCATCGTCGCGGTCATGGCGGGCAACGGCTTCATGTACACGAGCGTCGCGCGCGTATTAGCGTCGAGCGCATCGAAGCCGATCATCGCAACGGCCGCCGCGCCGCCCCACGCGTTGCGCAGGCCCAGTTGCGCGAGCAACTCGCCGAACAGGCAATGCGTGCCGAACACGCGCAGACGCGATTCGTCGACAAAGCGCGCTATGTAGATGGGCGCGCCGCCGCCTGCGTTCGCATACGCGGGCAGCGCATCGAGCCGCGCGCGCGCCTGCGCGATCGCTCGCCGCGATTGCGCCACGGCGGCTTCGCCTTGCGCTTCGCGGCCAAACAGATGCGCGAGGCGCATCGTCTCCCCGCAGGCGTCCGTATACGGCGTCGGGCTCGCGCGGAACTGGCCGAGCGTGACGGTAGGCGCGAGGCGCTCGAGCGAGCCGCGCAGCGAAGCATGCGCGGGCGTGATGACAATGAGATCGGGCTTGAGCGCCAGCATCAGTTCCATGTTGGGCTGGAACATCAGCCCCAGATCGACCACGGAATCGGGCAGCGGACATGCCGTGAAATTGCGCCGGAAGCCCGGCGTGTTCGCCATACCCACAGGCACCACGCCGAGCGCGAGCGTCAGCTCCGCCAGGCCCCAGTCGAGCACGATCACGCGGCGCGGCACGGTGGTCCGCGCGCGCGCGCCGAGGCTGACGACGTTCAGACAAGCGCCGCCCAACAGCGCGGCGAGCAAGGTCCTGCGTTTCATTGCATCGGATCGGAAAAGAGGAAGGGCTGAGTTACCACTGGTACTTCGCTCCCGCCGTGAGCAGACGGCCTTGCCCCCAGTAGCAGTAGTTCGCGCCCGTGCAGGAGGCGAAGTACTTGCGGTCGAGCAGGTTCGACACGTTCAGCCACGTAGTCCAGCCTTGCAGGCTCGAGAAGCGGCGGCCAAGGTCGTAGCGCAGCGAGAGATCCACGAGCGTGGCCGACGAGGTCATGAACGAGTTCGCCGTATCGCCATACGAGCCGCCGATATAGCGCACGCCGCCGCCGAACAGCAGCCCCGCGAGCGGTCCGGCGGAGACCGTGTAATCGGCCCACAGCGAAGCCGTGTTGCGCGGAATGCCCACCGGCACCTTGTCGAGTGCGGTGTTGCTTTTCGTGTTGAGCAGGTTCGTGTAGGTGTAGCTCGCGATCAGCTGCAGGTTGTTCGAGAGGCTCGCGTGGCCTTCCACTTCGAAGCCCTGCGAACGCACCTGGCCCGTCAGCACGCTGGCGCCGCTGTGGAGCGGGTCGCTGGTCTGCACGTTGTTCTGGGTGATATGGAACGCCGACACCGTGACGAAGCTGTTATAGCCCTTCGGCTGCAGCTTCACGCCCACTTCGTACTGCTCGGCCGTGAGCGGTGCGAACGCCTCGCCGCTGTACGTGGTGCCGACCTGCGGCTGGAACGAGCGCGAATAGCTGACGTACGGGGCGACGCCGCTGTCGAACTGGTACACGCCACCCGCGCGCCACGTGAACGCGCGGTTGAACTGCGTGGTCGTCGCGCCGGTCTTGTACGAGGTCACGTCTTCGTTGGCCCAGTCCTCGCGGATGCCGAGCAGGAACGACCACTTGCCGATGTCCAGCTGATCCTGCGCATACGCGCCGAGCTGTTTGATCGACGTGGCGTTCGACGTCGAGAACATGAAGTTCGGATACGGAATGGTTTGGCCATAGATCGGGTTGCTTTCCTGCAGACCCGGCGTGGAAGTCAGGTTGCCATAGAAGTAATGGTCGAACTGCATGTTCTGGTAATCGAGGCCGACCGTGACGTTCTGCTTGACCGGCCCCGTATTGAACTTCGCGTTCAGCTGATTATCGACAGTGTGCGAATTGACGCTGCCGTAGTTCAGATACGCGGTGCGCGCGAGCGTGTCGGTGCCCGACTTGAAGCCGTCGTTGCCCACGTACTGGATCGTCTGCGTGTTGCGCAGGAAGCGATAGCTCTGCTTGAACGACCACACGTCGTCGATGCGGTGCTCCAGTTGATAGCCGATCGACATCTGCGTTTTGCGGAAGCTGTCCCACGTCGGCTCGCCCGGATTGAGGCTGCGGCTTTGCCACGTGTACGGCACCGAGTTGTAGATGCCCGCTTCCGGGTCCGCCTGATAGTTCGCGAAGACGGTGAACGTCGTGTCCTTCGACGGGCGGAACTGGATGGTCGGCGCAATCGAGAAGCGCTGCTGGTTCACGTAGTCGGTTTGCGTGCCGGTGTTGAAGCCGTCGGCGGTCAGGCGGTAGAGCACGGTGCCGTCCTTGTCGACCGGGCCGCTGAAATCGAAGAAGCCCTGGATGCGGCCATAGCTGCCGGTTTCCAGGCCGACTTCGTGATACGGCGTGTCGGTCGGCATCTTGCTCACGAGATTGACCGTGCCGCCGGGCGAGCCCTGGCCGTACAACACCGAAGCCGGACCGTGCAGCAGCTCGATGCGCTCGAACATGTACGGATCGAAGCTCGTGACGTTGAAGCCGAAGCCGCCGTTCGGGCCCGGCGTGCGCAGGCCGTTCCAGAATTCGTCCACGAGGAAACCGCGTGCGTAGAGGTATTCGAGCGAATCGGTATTGGTGCCGCGTTGTTCGGGGTTGATGCCCGAGGTGTAGCGCAGCGCCTGCGCCACGCTTTGTGCACCCTGCACGTCCATCTGGTCACGCGTGACGACCGAAATGGCCTGCGGCACCTTGATGATCGGCGTGTCGGTCTTGGTGCCGGTCTCGCTGCGCTTCGCCACATAGCCCACCACCGGACCCGTGGCCGTTTCGCTTTGACGCGCGCCCTGCACGACGACGGCCGGCAGTTGCTGGCCCGGTTGCGCAGCGGCGTCCGACGCCGCCACGGGCGCCACCGCTGTTTGCGCACTGGCGATCTTCGCGATCGCGAGCGCCACGACCGCCGTGATCGTGCGCATCTTGATCCGCTTCGCCTCGCATGCCTCGATGTTGCTGTCGTTCGACGACTTTCCGATCCATCCCCGATTCATCCCACGTACCCCGTTCAAGATTTAAGACTCGCCAAATTACGAATGCGAATCATTTCGATTGTCATTTATAAATCAGCAGGCGGACGATAGAATACGGTCGGAGCGGCGCAGACGTCCTGTCAATTCGCTACGCGAAACCGTCGAAATTTGACGGTTTTGCCGTATATCCTCAAAAGACTCACAAATGACCGATATCTGGCAACGCATCACCGGTACGCAGCGGCGATATCTCAAGCGTCCCGTCATCGCCAGGCGGTGCGATTTCGAAGCCGGCGACAGCGAAAGCTGGCACTCGCACACGCAACCGCAGTTCGTCTACACGACGCGCGGCGTGCTGCGCGTCATCACGCCCGACGGCGCGTGGACACTTGGCCCGTACCGCGGCTTGTGGATCGCGCCGCTCGTTGCGCACGAGTTGCAGGCGGTTAGCCAGGTGGAGATGTACACGGTCTATTTCGAAGTCGACGTCGCGCCGCGCGAGGAGCCGAGCTGCCACGTGCTGATGATTTCGACGCTGCTCCATGCGCTGGTGAGCGCGCTCGCGCTCGATCATCAGAACGGCCATCCCGAGCGCCGCTCCGGGTTGATCGACCCGCTTCTGCTGCAGGAGATGCGCGAGGCGCAGCTGGCTTCCGAAGGGCTGCTGCCGCTACCGAAGGACCGCCGCCTGCAACAGATTTGCGGCCAGCTGATGGACGCGCCCGCCGACAATACCCCGCTCAACGACTGGGGCATGCGCGTGGGCGCGAGCGAAAGCACGCTGGAGCGCGCTTTCAAGGACGAGACTGGCCTCACGTTCGGCCAATGGCGCCAGCGCTTGCGGCTGGTGGAATCGATCTCGCGGCTCGCCAAGGGCATGGCGGTTTCCACCATCGCCACCGAACTCGGCTACCGCAACTCCAGCGCCTTCATTACGATGTTCCGGCGCGCGATGGGGGAAACGCCCCAACGTTTCCTGCGCAACCGTAGCGGGCTGGAGCAGGTGACAGTGCATCAGGCGCAATAGCCGAACGCGCGCCGGATGCAGCTGAACCGAGCGGCGGCGCAAGCAAAACGCTTGCGGTTCAGCGCATGTTTCGACCCGCGGGCTGCACCCTCATCGTCACGCCGCTAGCGCGCCTTCACTTCTGCGCTGAAACGCCTTCCCTTCACCGTCGAACAGATGGCAATGCTCGGGCTTCGCGCCGAGCTTTTGCGCGTGGCCCTTCTCGTGCCGCTCGAGCGGTGCAATGCGTGCGATCAGGCCGTCTGGAGCAACGCGCGACTCCGCATACAGATACGCGGCGTCGCCGAGCGACTCGACGGTCATCGTGCGCGCCTGGGTGCCGTCCCCGGTGGTGCTCGCATGCAGGTGTTCGGCACGAATGCCGACTGTCACCTTGTCGCCTTCCTTCGCCGCGCCCGGTTCGACCGACACGCGCTGGGTTTCGCCCGTCTCGTAACGTACGGTCACGCCGTCGCGCGACACAGCCTGCACGGCGCCTTCCAGGAAGTTCATCTTCGGCGAGCCGATGAAGCCGGCAACGAAGCGGTTCGCCGGCGCGTGATACAGCGTCGTCGGGCTGCCGACCTGCTCGAGGTTGCCCGCCGACAGCACGACGATCTTGTCGGCCAGCGTCATCGCCTCGACCTGGTCGTGCGTCACGTAGATCATCGTGGTCTTCAGTTCGTCGTGCAGACGCGCGAATTCGAGGCGCATCTTCACGCGCAGCGCGGCGTCGAGATTCGAAAGCGGTTCGTCGAACAGGAACACCTTCGGCTTGCGCGTGATCGCGCGGCCGATCGCGACGCGCTGGCGCTGCCCGCCGGATAACAGCTTCGGCTTACGGTCGAGCAGATGGTCGATGTGCAGGATCTTCGCCGCATTGCGCACGGCCGAGTCGATTTCCGGCTTCTTCGCGCCGGAGATTTTCAGGCCGAACGCCATGTTGTCGTAGAGCGTCATGTGCGGATACAGCGCGTACGACTGGAACACCATCGCGATGCCGCGCTTCGCGGGAGGCACGTCGTTCATGAGTGCGCCGTCGATCGTCAGGTCGCCGCCGCTGATATCCTCGAGGCCCGCGATCATCCGCATCAAGGTCGATTTCCCGCAGCCGCTCGGGCCCACGAAGACGACGAACTCGCCGTCCGCTATGTCGAGACTCAGGTTGCCGATGACTTCGTGGTGATCGTATTGCTTCCTGACGTTGTGCAGTTGTACCCGTCCCATGTCGCTTCATTCCCCTCGATAGTTCAACCAGACCTTCATCGGTCCGCTTTCGCGGTTGTGCCACGCAAAATAAGGAATCGCGATCAGGGTGGCATGGTCGTTCGGCGCGGTATCGGCGGCCTCGGTCAGCGGCCGGTAAAGCGCGCCTGTCCAGTCCGCACCGATTTCGCGTTTGTACGCGCTGCCCTCGAGCACCACCACGCCCCCGAGTTGCGCTTCCCGCCATTGCGCTTCGAGTAATGGCGGGTCGACGTATAGCTCGTCGAGATCGACGCCCGGCATGTCGGCGCGTTCGACGCAATACAGCACCGGCCCGCGACTCAGCGCGATCCGGCCGCGATTGTCGGGCACCTTCGGGTGACTTTGCCAGGCGCGCAGGGCCATGGGCAGCGTCAGGCGGACCACATCGCCGGGTTGCCACAGGCGCTGGATCACGATGTAGCCGTGCGCGTGCGCAGTGGCTTCGATCGCAACGCCGTTCACGCTCAACCCGATCGACGGACTCGGCTGCGTGGCGGCTGCAGCGCCTTCGCGAGTGGTCACGAAACCGGACGCGCCGTTGAGCCACCCCGGAACACGCAACTTCAGCGCGAACTCGCCTTGACCATCGACGGCGATTTCAACGGCGCCGTCCCACGGATACCGCGTGCGCTGACGCAGTTCCACCGTGCGCCCGTTGAAGTCGATTCGCGCGTCGCTTTCCATATACAGGTGTACGTAAATGGAGTCGGCATCCGTCCCATAGACATAACCGGGCAGCGACGCAATCGTGCGCGCGACGTTTGGCGGACAGCATGCGCAGTAGTACCAGGGTTGCCGGCGATGCCCGCCGTCGTCCTCCAGCGGATTCACGTAGTAATACGCGTCTCCAGCGAGCGACCAGCCCGGCAGCATGCCGTTGTACAGCGTCCATTCGAACAGGTCGGCATAGCGGGCCTCGCCCGTTGCGGCGAGCATGCGGTGGCACCACATCATGCTGCCGATCGCCGCGCAGGTTTCGGTATAGGCCTGGCTGTTCGGCAACTCGAAGTCCGCGCCGATCGACTCGCCGTCATGCCGTGCGCCAACGCCGCCAGTGATATACATGCGATGCGCGACGAGCCGGTCCCACAGCGTTTCGAGCCTTGGCAGCAGGCCGGCTTCGCCGGTCTCCAGGTAGAGATCGGTTACGCCGCAGGCCATGTACAAGGCGCGCACCGCATGCCCGGCGAGGGTCTCCATTTGGTCGAACGGCACGTCGTCCTGAAAATAGGCGTCGCCGAACCGGCCGCCCGCGAGCAGGCCGTGACCGCGCGCCTTGATGAAGAAACGCGCCAGCGCGAGATACTGGTCGTTGCCCGTTTCGCGCGCGAGTTCGATGAGCGCCATTTCGATCTCTTCGTGCCCGTCGATGGCCTCGATCTTGCCTTCTGTTTCCGGGCCGAAGCGATCGCACAGCAGGTTGGCGAAGCGGATCGCCACGTTCAGCAAGCGGCGCTTTCCGGTTGCCCGGTGGTGCGCCACCGCGGCCTGAATCAGATGGCCCGCGCAATACATCTCGTGCAGGTCGCGCAGGTTGCTCCAGCGTTCCGCCTTGCGCTCCACGCTGAAATAGCTGTCGATATAGCCGTCGTCGTCCTGCGCGCGTTCGATCAGGGCGATGCCTTCGTCGATACGTTTTTCAAGCAGCGCGTTCGGTCCGCGCGCCACCACCCACGACGCCGCCTCGAGCCACTTGTACAGGTCGGAGTCGTTGAAGAATATGCCTTCGAAAGGGCCATCGTAGTCGCCGGACACGCGGCGGAAATTGTTCAGCCGCCCCGTGCTTTCAAGGAGGTCCCATTGGCTCGGCAACGTCTTGTCGATGTTCGTCGCAAAGCGTCGCCCCCAGAAGTCGCCGAGCAGCTCGACCGCCGTGACGGCAACCGGTTTGATGCGCGCGTAGCGCGTGGAAGCGGAATCGACTACTACAGGCTGTCGCAAGGTTCTGGTGTCGTTCATGATGTATGGGGAGGGTTATGCCTTGACCGCGCCAGCAATCAGACCGTTGATGTAAAAGCGCTGCAGCAGCAGAAAGAGAAGCGCGCACGGCAGGATAGAAATCGTGATGCCGGCCTGCATGAGCCCCCAGTCGATCGCCCCGAGCTGTCCGCTTTGCGCGTTCAGGAGCATGACGGGGAGGGTGTAGTGTCTGGCGTCGCCGAGCAGGATCAGCGCGGCCAGCAGTTCGTTCCAGGAACCGAAGAAAGCGAACAGCCCAGCCGTCACGAGCCCCGGCAGCACCAGCGGCAGCATGATCATGCGCAGCGACTGGAGCGAGCTGCATCCGTCGATTAGCGAAGCGTCCTCGATTTCCAGCGGAACCGAGTCGAACGAGTTGCGCATCATGAACACGGCGAACGGCAACTGGAACGTCGTGTAGACGAGCGCGAGCCCGAACAGCGTGCCTTGCAGATGCATCCAGCGCAGCAGCACGAAGAGCGGGTTGAGGATCGACTGGAACGGAATCATCAGCGTCGCCAGGATGACGACGAAGATGACATTGCGCCCCCGGAAGCGGAATCGCGAGAATCCATAGCCGCCGAGCGTCGAGAGCACGAGCGTCATGGCAACCGTCATCAGCGCCACAGACGCGCTGTTGCCGAGATAACGCCAGATCCCTTCACCGTAGCCCGCGAGGTTCTGGTAGTTCTCGAACGACAGACGCGACGGAATCCAGCGCGGCGGCGATGCGCTCGCATCGGCGGGCGAATAGAACGAAGTCAGCGCGGACCAGGCGATCGGAAACAGAAAGATCAGGGTGAGCACGCCGCAAATCAGGTAGTAAAGCACTACCGAAAGCCGCGCCTTTAGCCGGCTCGCGTGGCCCGCATAGTCCACGGCGGGCACGCTGGACGTCAGTGGAGTCGGCGGCATGGGAACGAAGCCGGTTTCGGCGGAACGTAGCTTGTTACTCATCGTCGTCTCGCAGAAGAATCATCTGGATCACGCTGAGCGCGAGCAACACGATCAGCAGCACCACCGACATTGCCGCGCCGTAGCCGAGCTTGAAATACGTGAACGACGCGCGATAGATCCAGTGGACCACGGTGATCGTGCTGTTCATTGGCCCGCCTCGCGTCATCACGTAGAACTGCTCGAATGCGAGGTAGGAACCGATCACCGCCATGATCAGCGCGAGCGCGAAGGTGCGCCGCATCATCGGGAGCGTGATATAGCGTTGTTGCGCCCACCAGCGCGCGCCGTCGATGCGCGCCGCCTCGTACAGGTCGCGCGGAATGGCCTGCATGCCGACCAGCAGGATCACCATGGTGAAGCCGCACGCTTTCCACACCACCATGACGATCAGCGAGGCGAGCGCGGAGTGAGTGTCGCCGAGCCACTGGACCGGCTCGCTGACAATACCCAGTTGCATGAGGATCGCGCTGAAGATGCCGACCTGATCGTTGAACAGCCAGACCCAAAGCAGGCTCGCCGTCGTCATGCCGATGACGACCGGCAGAAAGAACGCCGTCCTGAAGATGCCGACGAAGCGGCTTGCCTGATTCACGAGCAACGCGAGCAGGAACGCCACCACGAAGATGGCAGGCGTCACGAGCAGCGTGTACTCGGTCGTAAACCACAGCGCGCCCCAGAACGACGCGTCGTGCAGCAGTTCCAGATAGTTGCGCAGTCCCGCGAACGAGGGGACGCCCATCAGCGGCCAGCGGTAAAACGACATGCCGATCGTCATCGCCAGCGGCAGCAGGAAAAACACCACCGTGAAGGCGAGGCATGGCAGCACGAACCAGTACCCCGCGCCGCGCCGGCCGACGCCTCCACGTTGCTTGCGAGCGTTGGCGCGCAGCGCGAAACGGCTGCCGCCGGGCGGTGCATCGTTGAGGACGTCCATCGTCTTCGCGCCTCCTGTTGGGCGTGATTGCTCAGTGATCAGGCGTGATCACGCGCTATTGGGCGTTCAGGATCTCGGTGAAGCGTGCCTGCGCAGTCGTGACGGCTGCGTTGACGCCCTTGCCGAAGACCGCCTCCTGAATCATTGCGAGCCAGGGGCCGTTGGGATCGTTGATTAACTGATTGAACTTCGTGCTGTACGGCGTGCGGCCTTTGCTCATCGCCGTGGCCGCCAGCAGATAGCGGCTGTCGAGCTTGCTATAGGCGTTGTCGGCGAGGTCGACGCGCACGGGAATGCTGCCGTTCTTCGCGAACTGATCGACCTGGACCTGCTCGCCAAGGCTCCACTTGATGAACTCGAGCGCGTCCTGCTTGTGCTGCGAGCCCACCGGAATCGCGATCGAATCGCCGCCGGCGAAGCTCGCCCAGCCGCCATTCTGTCCGGGCAGATAGGCGAGCCCAAAGTCGATCTCAGGATGCGTTTTCTTCAGGATGCCGATTGAAAATGCGCCGGAGCCGACCATGCCGATCTTGCCGGTGAGGAATGCATTGATGAAGTTCGCGCCGCTGTCGGTTTTCGCGCTCGCCGGAATATCGCCCGCTTCCCACATGCGCCGATACATGGCGAGCGTGCCTTCGAGCGCGGGGTTAGTCAACGTGGCGGTCTTGCCGTCCGCCGAGAGCAGGTCGCCGCCTGAAGCCCACACGTAGGGCGTCATTGTGAAGATGTTGCAGCCGCCGCACGCGCCGGAAAAATAGAACCCCTTGATGCCGTTGCCGAGCGCGGTGATCTTTTTGGCGTCGGCTTCGAGTTCGGCCCACGTCTTCGGCGGCTGGTCGGGATTCAAACACGCGCGCTTGAAGAGGCTCTTGTTGTACAGCAGCATCGAGCTTTCCGCGCTGAAAGGCAGCGCGTATTGTTTGCCCTGGTAATTACCGAGCCGCAGATGAGAGGGACTGAGGCTCTGGTAGAAGGGCAGTTTTTTAGCCTGGTCGCCGATATCGGTCAGCTGACCTGCGCGCGCAAACTCGGGCACGAAAATCAGGTCGATGGCGATCACATCCGGCGCGGCGCCCCCGGCCGAAGCGGTGCCGAACTTGGTGACGAAGTCGTCGTTCGGAATGACGGTCAAATTGACTTTGGTCGGATGACCTTGATTCCAGGTGGCGACCAGCGGTGTGACGAACGCCGCATCCGACGCGCGTACCCAAAAGGAAATGCCGTCATCGGCCTGTGCGTGGGTCGCGGCGAACCATGCCACGCATGCCAACCGTCCAAGCCACCGCTTGTATCGAATCATGGATGTCTCCTCTTGTCATCGACACGCGCTTTGCGACGTTTTGCTGGCCGTCATGCTGGCATCGCCGCTTGGTACGTGCCGCCAAACTTTGGGAAATGTGCTTTTTTCTACCTTTGTGCGTTGCAGCGGCCTTTTCCGGCTCTCCGCGAACGCCCGGTGCGCAAAGATTGACACGCTACGTTTGGACTCGCAAGATGAAGAATCCGCAGTAAAACAGGACAATTCCGACTTTTCTACCCATGACAGATTCCGCACTCCGCCTGGCCTGGTTGCCGCCTCTCGAAGCGAGTAATGGCGGTCTGTTTGTCTCGCGCGGCGTGGGCGTGCATCCGTCGCGAAGAATCCAGTCTCACGAACTGATTTATGTGCGGCAGGGCTGTCTGCAACTTCACGAGGACGGCAGGCAATTCGAAGTGAATGCGGGCGAAACCTTGTTGCTCTGGCCTGGCCGGTTGCACGGCGGCACGTCGCCGTTCGCCCCCGACCTCAAGTTTTACTGGGTGCATTTCACGCTGCCTGAAACGCCGCCCCCCGGCTCGGCGTCGCGTGAGTGGCTGGAGATTCCCCAGCACGCGCGCGTCGAGCGGCCCGATCATTTGTCGGGCATGTTCCAGCGTCTCTTGAACGACCAGCAAATCTATGGCGTCCAACCGGTGCCGGACAGCCTCACGATCCTGCAGATGCTCTGGGAACTGAAGCGCTCGCGCGTCGCGGCCACGGCTGTCGACGGAGCGCCGCAGCAGTTGGCGGCAAGCGCCGACCGGTGGATTCGCACGCACTTTCATGAGGCGATCAGCGCATCGTCGATTGCGGCGCACCTGGGCTGCAATGCGGATTATCTAGGACGGGTATATCGCGCCGTGTATGGCCGTACGTTGACCGACGCCGTGCACGAACGCCGTATGCTGCACGCTGCCATTGTGCTTGCTGAGGACCGCTTGACGATCGCGCAGGTCGCCTACGAATGCGGATTCGAAGACAGCGGATATTTCCGCAGGCTCTTCAAGAAGAGCAAAGGGCATGACGCCGAACGCATTCCGGCGGCTGCATTTGCGGGTTCATGTCAACACGGCCTGATACGTTTCAGCCGTTCTGCTCGGATACCTGCCCGGCATTGGCATTGGCATCGGCTTCGCGCGCATCGTTGCGCGAAGCGGCCGCGTCCCTGGCTGGCTCTGTTGTCGCGCTCGTTTCAACGGGGGCTGGCGGGCCGTCCATGTCGTCGCCGAGCAAGGGGCGCTCGGGGTGCACGAACAGCCATAGCAGCGCACCGCAAGCCGCCGCCGCGCCGATCACGATCATGCCGCTTCCCCAGCTATGCGTGACCTTGACGATGAGAGCCAGCGTCATGGGGCCGGCGACGTTCGACAGCGCCCCCCACACGTTCGTCCAGCCCGACATGACGCCGGCAAACTCGCGCCCGAGATCCTGCGTGGCAGACCACACGACGACCTGCACGAATCCCACCGCCGCAAAGGACAGGCACAGCAAGCCGATCACCACGGCAATCGAACTCGCTCGCGAGGCTGCGGCCAACGCAAGTGCGCTCACGACAAATCCGCTCATCGCAACGGGCGTGCGCGCCCGATGGATCGAGCCGGTCTTTCTGAGCAGCCAGTCGCTGAACGCCCCCGCGGCGAACACGGCCACGAACACCGCCACCCAAGGCAACGATGCGTACAGACCCATCGCCTTGAGCGAAAGCCCGCGCGCTCGCATGAGGTACGTCGGCAGCCACGTCGTATAAAAACTCTGGATCAGCACCAGCAGGAAGTACTGGACACCGAAAATCCAGAAGCGCCACTGCCGCAGACAGCGCCTGAGCGCCCCCTTGGCCGCGGTGTGCCCAGCTGGCTGGCCGTCTGCAATGTACTCGGCCTCTGCTTTCGTGATGAGCGGATGCGCTGCCGGCGTGTCGCGGTAGCCGAACCACCAGACTGCGCCGAGCAGCAGGCCCAGTGCGCCGAATCCGTAGAAAACGGCATGCCATCCGAACCGCGCGATGGTCCACGCCGTAAGCGGCGCCGAAACGATCGGGCCAAGATAAAGCCCCGCGAGCAGCAGGGCATTGCCTTTTGCGCGCTCGCTGGCCGGAACCCAGCGCTTGAGAGCGACGACACTGCTCGACCAGTCCGCCGATTGCGCCCCGCCCAGCACGAGGCGGCACCCGAAGAGCCAGGCGAAAGAGGCGCCCAGGGGCGTGGCGATCATCATGAGCGACCAGAGCGTGCTCGTGCCGAACAGCACCTTGCGCGACCCGTAGCGTTCGGCAGCGCGGCCCGCCGGGATCTGTCCGATTGCGTAGGCCCAGAAGTAGATCGTGAGAATCATCGACATCTCGACGATCGACAGGCCCAGTTCGTTCTGGATCGTCGGGGCCGCGACCGCCATGGCTGTGCGGTCGAGCGTCATCACGAACGTCAGTGGCGCGACGAGCAAGGCCACGATCTTCCAGCGGAGATGGTTCACGTTGTGCAACATCGTTCAACTCCCTGGCGCGTGCGGAACGTGGCTTGCCTGTGGTGCAGGCTTGCGCAGCCTAGTGCGTGAATCGTTCGGAAACCTGATGAATTAAGCCTCGCGGCCGCAGTGATCGCGATCTGCTGCTTCAAACCCCTGCGGGTCGCGCTCGGCCCACTCGCGCGCCCAGACTTGCAGCGGCTGCAATGCGGCCCGGAGTTTCCTGCCTTCGGCCGTCATTTGATAACCCCCCTCGCCGTGCTCGACGAGACCCGACGCTCTCAATTCCGCGAGCCGTGTATTGAGCAGGCGGGCATTGGTGTCGCAGGCTTCCTGGAGCGCGCGGAACGTCAACGCTTCGCCGCGAAGTTCCCACAGTATCCGCAGTGCGGTCCGCCGCCCGAGCAGGTCCAGCACGACCATGATCGGCCGTCCGGTTGTCGAGCCGCGAACGGGTTGTCCTGGTCGTGGAATTTTCATGCTTTACTTTTTAAAGCATCGAATTGGAGCTGTCAAGCAAGCGATGCCCCCATCTGTCTACGCCGGAAAGCGCTGTCCGAGTTCGCGCAACCACGCGAGAAAGGTATGGATGGCCGGGTCATCGAGCCGCGCCTCGCGGACATAGCTGCAGTAGCGCCATGCGGGCAGGGCGGGGCCGTCGAACGGAAACACGAGGCGGCCCTCTTTGACGTCGAGCGCGACGAGCGCGGTAGGACCCATTGCAATACCCAGACCGTCGATGGCGGCCTGCAGGGTCAAGTAGAAGTGATCCAGTTGCTGGGAATGGCGAGGCGCAAGCCCGGGATTGCCGCTTGCCGCAAGCCACTCCGCCCAAAGGCCGGGATAGGTCGCCGTGTGGAGCAGGGTGTGGTGCGCGAGGTCCGGGACATCGTGTATCGGGTGCATTTCCAGCACCTTGGGTGAGCAAACCGGCAGCCGGACTTCCGACAAGAACTCCTTGACCGCATACCCGGCCGCCTTCTGTTCGCTGCCGCGAATCGCCACATCGCATTCGTCGCCGAGCTTTTCGATCGGCTCATCCGACGTGGTCAGCCGCACCTCGACCGCCGGATTGGTCAGCTGGAAGCCGGAAAGCTGCGGCAAGAGCCAGCGCAGCGCGAAGGTCGTGGGCGCATTGACCCTCACGATCTGCGCCCGTGTGGCTCGAAGCTGCTCACTGGTCGCGAGCGCAATGCGATCGAGCGCCGCCGATACCTCGGCCAGGTAAGCGCGCCCCGACGCTGTCAAAACGACTCTTCGGCCGCGACGCTCGAACAGGTCGAGTCCGAGCCAGTCCTCCAGTTGCCGCACTTGCCGGCTAACGGCCCCGTGCGTGACACAAAGCTCCTCGGCTGCCGCCGAAAAACTTTCCGCGCGAGCGGCGGCTTCGAATACGCGCAAGGCGTTCAACGGCGGCAAACGGCGGGACATAACCCAGATCCTATGTGACTTTTCCTGACAAGTTCCGTGAGTTTACATCGCTTTTCGTGGCAGCGACGGAGCCCTATATTGATCCCCTTGGCAGTAGCTCCGGTTGCGGATCTGTTCGATTTACTCACCAGGGGAAATATCGCATGTCGAATGTCGTCGTGGTCGGCGCGCAGTGGGGCGACGAGGGAAAGGGCCGGATCGTGGATTGGCTCGCGGAGAAGGCGGACATCGTCGTTCGTTACAACGGTGGGCACAACGCCGGGCACACGCTGGTGGTGGATGGCCAAACCTACAAGCTCGCGCTGCTCCCGAGCGGCGTGGTGCGCGGCAAGCTCGGCCTGATCGGCAACGGCGTTGCGCTCGACCCCGAAGCGCTTTTCGCAGAGATCGACCGGATGGCGGCGTTGGGCATTCGCGTAACGCCTGAGGTGCTTCAAATCGCCGAAACGGCCACGCTGGTCCTGCCGGTGCACCGCGCCATCGACGCCGCCCAGGAACGCCTGCGCGCGAAGCCGCTGGGCACCACGCTGCGCGGCATTGGGCCGGCCTACGAAGACAAGGTTGGCCGCCGCGGCCTGCGCGTGTGCGATCTTGCCGAACCGGAACTGCTGGCCCGGAAACTCGCCGTCTTGCTCGAGCACCACAACGCGTGGCTTCGCGGTTCGGGCCAGGAGCCGTTCCCGCTCGAGCCGATGTTGAGCAACCTGCTTGCCATGGCGCCGCGCATCCTGCCGTTCGTGGGTCGTGTGTGGGAGCAACTGGATCGCGCTCATTCGTCGGGCAAGCACGTGGTATTCGAAGGCTCGCAGGCGGTCATGCTGGACGTGGATTGGGGCAGCTACCCGTACGTCACATCGTCGAGCACGATTGCCGCCGGCGCGGCCAGTGGCGCCGGCATTGCCCCGGCGCACCTGGGGCGCGTGCTGGGCGTCAGCAAGGTCTATGCAACGCGGGTTGGCGAAGGTCCGTTCACGTCGGAGCTGGACGGAGCGCTCGGTGACGAACTCCGGCAGCGCGGCGGCGAGTACGGCGTCAACACCGGCCGCCCGCGCCGCTGCGGTTGGCTGGACACCGTGCAGCTGCGGCAGAGCTGCAAAGTCGCGGGCATCAACCAGTTGGCGCTGACCAAGCTCGATGTGCTCGATGGCTTCGAGTCGGTGCAGCTCTGCGTGGGCTATATGCTCGACGGGGTGCGCATCGACTATATGCCGTCCACGAACGCCGAGCAGCAGCGCCTTCAGCCGGTCCTCAGGCGTTTCGATGGCTGGGCGGGGTCGACCCGGGGCGTGCGCGCATATGGCGATCTGCCACCGCAGGCAGCGGCGCTGATCGAGGCGATCCACAACGAAGTGGGCGTTCCCGTGGCGATGGTCACCACCGGCCCTGAACGCGACGACGCCATTGTCCTGCAAGCGCCGTTCGCCTAACCTTCGTTGGCCAACCTTGATTGGATCTCGGCGGCGCTGAGGTCGCGCTGATGTGTGGCGATCTGCCAGGTGTTTCCCCACGGATCTCTAACCATCGCGCGCCGGTCGCCGTATGGCAGGTCGGTTGGCGGCTCGAGCGAGATCGCATGTGCCGCCATCGCCCGCTGGTACGTCGAGTCGGTATCCTCGACGTAGACATACAGGAATGCCGGCATTGGATCGCGCAGGCCGTCTGATCCGCTGACCATCACGACGGAATCGCCGATCCTGATTTCGGCAGGCAGCCCGTGGCGGAATTCGCCCTGCGCCAGAAACACCGTCTTGATGAACGCGATCAGGTTTTCCGCGTCCCGCACGACGATTCGCGGCGTGACGGTATGCCATCCATCGGGCTGGAATCTGGCCATGTTGCGCTGCCTCGCAAGAGATTCGCCAGCGCATTGTGCGCCGGGCGCCGGATTGGCGCTAGGCGCGTTTGCGCAGCGGCTCGAGCAATCCCTTCAGGCCGTTATGGTCCAACTCGTGCATCAGCGCGAGCAGCCGGCCGATCTCGCCCGGCGGAAAGCCTTCTCGGGCGAACCAGTTGAGGTAATGCCCGGGCAGGTCGGCGATGAGCCGGCCTTTGTATTTGCCGAAGGGCATGGCGAGGGTGACGAGGCGTTCGAGGTCTGGGGCTTGCATGGGCGTATTGTGCACGGTCTGGGAGCGGCTCGCGACCGGTCAGAGCATTCTGGATGTCGCGCTCAGTATGGGATACGACAGCCCTGGCGCATTCACCTCGATGTTCAAAACGCAGCTTGGGGTGGTGCCAAGCGAGTATTTCCGCGTCAGCGAATAACCGTGTCGCTCAGCTCGAAGTGTCGAAAGACCTTGACCTTCAACTTCACTTGAACGTTATGGTTGTGACTGCCCACCGTGACGTGCAACGCATCGGCGCCAGGTTCCGGTGGCAAAGCGAAAGGGAGTGGTGAGCATGACCAAACGCGTACTGCATGTTGTCAGCAACGTCGCCAGCTATGCCGACCAGGCCGAACCGACCGGCCTCTGGCTATCCGAGCTGACGCATGCATGGCACGTCTTCGCCGGGAAAGGGTATGACCAACGTCTTGTGAGTCCGAAGGGCGGCCTCTCGCCGCTGGAGCCGCGCTCGCTCAAATGGCCGCTGGCCGATGCGTCGGTGAAAGCGTGGCTAAGCGATAAGGACCGCCAGGCACTTCTGGCGACCACGGCGCGCCCCGACCAGATCGACGCGGCAGACTTCGACGCGATCTATTTCACGGGCGGCCACGCCGTCATGTGGGACTTTCCCGACGACGCCGGCCTGCAGCGCATCACCCGCGATATCTACGAACGCGGCGGGGTCGTTTCGTCCGTCTGCCACGGTTACTGCGGACTGCTCAATACAACGCTCTCCGACGGCACACGCCTCGTGGCGCAGCGCCGGGTTACCGGTTATTCATGGGCAGAAGAAGTGCTGGCGGGCGTCGCGAAAAAAGTACCCTACAACGCCGAAGAAGAGATGAAGCGGCGCGGCGCGCGCTACGAAAAAGCCCTGCTGCCGTTCGTCTCGAAGGTCGTTGCCGATGGCCGGCTGGTGACCGGGCAAAACCCGCAGTCGGCGAAGGCGACAGCCGAGCGGGTCGCTTCGTTACTGTGAGGCTCGGCAAGGGCAGGCCAAGCGGCACGCGTGCTAGCGGTCCTTGACCGGCCCGCGACGCTTCGCTTTGCGAAGCGTTGTGACATCCGCGGCCTGCAGAGCCGGCGCTTTCACCTCCCCCGAGCGCATCCGCGACAACACCCGCTTCGCATTGGCGGTGCAATCCATGTCGTGCGGTTTCGTTTCGATTTCCGCCAGAAGCGCGACGAGATGCGCCTTGCTCTGCGCGAGCCGCATTTCCAGTGCTTCGATATCCTGCACCTTGCCGCGCAGCGTTTCGACGAGCGAGCCGTGCTTCCACTGCGTCAGGTCGGGCGGTAGCAGCGTGCGAATCTCGTCCAGACTGAAACCGGCTTGCTGTGCCGACGCAATCAGATCGAGCACCAGCACGGCTTGAGTTGAATACGTCCGATAGCCGTTCGGCTCACGCTCGGGCTTCAGCAGGCCGAGACCCTCGTAGAAGCGAATACGCGAAGCCGCAAGTCCCGTGCGCTGCGCAAGTTCACCGATTTTCATGTTTCCGACACTCCCCGGTCAGACCGAACCTGACCGTCAACTTAACGCTTCGCCCGAATCGCTTCAACCCTCGTCACACGTCATATCGGCTCGAAGCGCAAACCCGCATAGCGAGTCAGACGCTCGATGAAGCGTGCGTCGAATACCGTGGCCGGCGTCCAGAATCCGCCGGGTCGTCCGGCCTTGGCGCCTTCCTCGACGAGATCGCGCGCGAGGCTGATCGCCGCCTGCCCCAGCATCTTGCCGGTCGAGCCGTAACCCGGATCGCGATCTCCGGTCACTTTCACGCGCACGACTTGCCCTTCGTCGGTTCGGCCGAAAAACCGCAAATCGTAGCGACCCGCCCGTTGAGCCTCGGGGCTTGGACCTTCACCCGGTTTGGGCAATAGAAAGCGTTGCATCAAGCTGCGAACCGGGCCGATGACGATGCCCGCCATGAACGCCCCGAGCCCTGCCACGACGGCCAGGGCGCTCAGGCGTCCCTTCAGGCCCGGCCCCGTCAAGACGGCTTCGTCATAGGTGAACTGAGTGCCATAGGCCTTGCCGGACAGCGCATTCGAGCGGTGAACGACGCGCTCGTTCACGGCCGCCATTACGAAGGGCGCGATCCACGCATCGAACGCGGAATCGAACTGAGCGGACCTGATGAAATGCTGGCGCGCGTTGAAGCCGTGATCTTCCGGGCAGAGCACATAGGGATTCATCAGTGCCTTGCGCAAGGACCGATCGGCAGCCGCCTCCTGGACCACGTTGATCACGCTAGCGACCGTGCCGCCCGACGCGCCGCCCTTGAGGGTTCTGACGCGCATCTTGACATGCGTGGCTGGCACACCGAATTGGCGCATCGCGTGTTGCTGCAGAAACCACACGCCCATGTCCGAGGGAACCGAGTCGAAGCCGCAGCAATGCACGATGCGCGCCCCCGTCTTCTGTGCCACCGGTTCGTACTTCTCTATCATTGTTTTGATCCACGGGGTCTCGCCAGTGAGGTCGCAATAATCGGTGCCGCTTTCCGCACAAACCTTGATTAGCGGTTCGCCATAAAGCGCATAGGGGCCGACGGTGGACACGACCACCCTGGTTTGCGCGCACAGCGCTCGCAACTGGGTTTCGCTGGCGGCGTCCGCGATGATGACGGGCAGGGATTGCCCCGCCGCGCCCAGCGAGCGCCTGAGGTCGTCGAGCTTCGCTTGTGATCGGCCCGCAATGGCCCAGCGCAAAGTTTCATGCTGCTGTGCAAGGTGTTCGGCGAGGTATCGCGTCAGGATTTGACCAACGAAGCTAGTGGCCCCAAACACGACAATGTCACAGGCTGGAGCGGTCATAGGCGTTTCCTTGTGTGGCTGCGTGTTAGCGGCGGTGGAATGCGCGCCTCCCTGCTCACGTTCACGCACAATCGAAGACCTTTAGCGGCGTTGGCAAATTCAGAACGACCTGCGCGTCCTTGACCACGTCCATACGAATGATGGTTGAGACGCCCAGTCCGTCGAGCAACTGGCTCAGTGGACCGCCACCGCGCAACAGGGTGACGTTGCGCGGGAAAAGGCGTTGAGCGAACGATAGCGTATTGGTCTGCACCGTGGCCTGATGCCATTGTCCATCGACCCGGTTGACCATGGTCGTCGTCCCCATATGGGATTGAGACACGACATCGCGCAAGGCCGGAAGCGGCGCATTCAAGGTCAGGTCCGGCGCGCCACCCGGGCCGGCAATACGCGCCCTGACATCGGCGCCGATGCTCACATCGATCTGCGCGCGCCATTTGGGCAACTGATAGCCGTACACGCCACGCACCCGCGCGATTTCCGTGCTCACGGGCAGTGCCAGCACATGTGCGAAGAAACTTCGACGCCGCATGGAGTCGAGCAGTTCCAGCGCATGGGACCCGCTCGCGCCAGGCCGACGAATCACGATCGCAACGGAAACTTCGTCGTAGGGGTCGTTATCGCAAACGGCATACGCAAAGAAAGTCAGCGCGACTAGCCCGAAGCCCGGGAATGCCCGAAGCGGCTCCAGCGGGGTCGGCAACATCGCTCGCAGCCGGGACAAGGGAGCGAGAAAGAGCACCTGGACATTGTGCGTGCGATAGTAGAAGTTAGGCGCCCACGTCGGACCCACTCGCGAGTTAACCAGTTGCTTTGGAATCCTGCGGAAATAGTCGATATTGCCCGCAGCAGGGTCCCGCGCCACTTCGTCGAGGTTCGGGTTCATCCGGAAGCGGTCGTAGTAGCCGCCTGCCGGCACCTCGACCTTATGCAGTCCAAATTCGACCTGTGTGTAGCGCCTTTCCATGTTCGCTGACCTTTCCCGATGTTTAACCTGGCACGCGCCGGCATGCAGCGCGATATGCAGGACTTCAGCCAGCACTTTAAGGTTAAACTCAACTTGAAGGTCAAGCGTCCAGATGCGGCTAGTCCGGGCTGCCCTTGTTCACCTCGCGAAAGGGGTTGACATTAAAGTTGACTTCAACCTTAAAGTCGAACCTCGATCCAACGAGGTGAACCGATGAACGTGTTCGACAAGCTGCCATTGCCCAACGGGTCCATGATCCGGAACCGCATCGCCAAGGCCGCCATGGAAGAAAACATGGCTGACGCCGACCACGCCCCGTCCGGGCAACTGATGCGTCTGTATCAGGCGTGGGCGCAAGGCGGCGCCGGGTTGCTCATTACCGGCAACGTGATGGTCGACAGCCGCGCCATGACCGGACCGGGCGGGGTCGTGCTCGAGAATGACAAGCACCTCGAAGCATTCCGGCGTTGGGCGCAGATCGGCCGTTCGAAGGGCGCGCAATTCTGGCTGCAGATCAATCATCCGGGACGGCAGATGCGGGCCAATCTTGGCCAGCAGACATGGGCGCCTTCGGCTGTCCCGCTGGCGCTGGGCAAGATGTCGAAGCACTTCAATACGCCCCACGCGATGACGAGCGAAGTGATTGAAGACGTGATCCAGCGCTTTGCGCGCACGGCGCGGCTGGGCGAGCTGGCTGGCTTCACGGGCGTCGAGATCCACGCGGCGCACGGCTATTTGCTAAGCCAGTTTCTTTCCCCGCTCACTAACCTGCGAACGGATCAATGGGGCGGTTCGCTCGAGAACCGGGCTCGCCTGTTGCTGGAGATCGTCAAAGCCGTTCGTGCGGTGGTTTCCCCGCGGTTCGCCGTGGCCGTCAAGCTGAACTCCGCCGATTTCCAGCGCGGGGGTTTCAGTGCCGATGATGCCCGGCACGTCGTGACGTTGCTCAACGATCTCACAGTCGGCCTGGTGGAACTGTCCGGGGGCAGCTATGAAGCCCCGGCCATGCAAGGCGATGCTCGCGATGGGCGCACCCTGGCCCGCGAAGCCTATTTCGTGGAATTCGCCCGCGATATCCGGACGATCGCGAAGATGCCCGTGATGGTCACGGGCGGCATTCGCCGCCGCACCGTTGCCGAACAGGTCATTGCGAGCGGGGTGGACATGGTCGGTATTGGCACCGCCCTGGCGATCGATCCGGGTTTGCCCCGCGACTGGCGTGCCGGCAAAGACAACGCGCCGGCGCTTGCGCCAATCACATGGAAGAACAAACCGCTGGCCTCGCTGGCCAACATGGCTGCAGTCAAGTTTCAGTTGCGCAGATTGAGCCGGGGAAAGACGCCTGATCCGACAGTGTCGCCGTTGCGAGCGCTGATCGTGCAACAACTGGCGGACGTGGCGCGCACCCGCAAATACCGGCGCTGGATGACGCAGCGCCTGAACGTCAGCGTCGGATAGCGGCGCCTGATAGGCAAACCCGCGCGCCGTTCCTCACGGCACCCCGTTCGCGCAATGCAACGCAAACCCGGGGCGTTCGGTGAGCCGCTCGAAATACGCGGAAACGGCGGGCAAACGGGGATGCTCGAACGGCGTGCCGAACCAGCGGTTCACCGACAACCCAACGGGAATATCCGCAAGCGAAAATTGCGAGCCGGCAACGAACGCGCCGGTTGCCTGCAGCCGCGCGTCGAGAATGCGCATGTGGCGGGTCCAGGTGTCGACCGAAAGGGCAATGTCGTTCGTCGCCTGGTGAGCGGGCGACGCTCGGACCAGACCGAGAAATGCATAGCTCCACGAGCGGTTCAGATCGGTCGCCTGCCAGTCGATCCATTGATCGACGCGCGCACGCATCACGGCATCGGCAGGATAGAGATGCGCGCCGCCATAGCGCGACGCCAGATAGCGGATGATGGTGTTCGACTCCCACAGAACGAAATCGCCGTCCTTGATGACCGGCACGAGCGCATTGGGATTCAATGCGAGGAACTCGGGCTCATGTGTCGAGCGAAAGCCCGCGCCCCAATCCTCCCGCTCGAAGGGAAGGTTCAATTCGACACAGGTCCAGAGCACCTTGCGAACGTTGATGGACGATGCCTTGCCAAGGATGTTGAGCATATCGAGAGGGCCGGGAAGGGAAACCGCACGCGTGCACGATACGTCACGCGTCGGGCCGGCGCCATGTACAGTTGCCCGAACACGCGCCGCTGCAGTGCCTGGCCGCGCTTGCAATCCGCACGCAACCGGCGCATGGTTCAACGACTTGCCCCCCGCTCGAATCAGGAGACTCGACGATGTCGCTCGCGCTATATGGTCACCCGTTTTCCTCGTACACGCAGAAAGTGCTCGTCGCGCTGTACGAGAACAACACACCGTTCGAATTTCGCGGCATCGGTCCGGATTCGCCCGAACATACGGCGCAGTGGCTGCAACGCTGGCCGCTGCGCAAGTTTCCGGTGCTCGTGGACGGCGAGCGCAACGTTGCGGAAACAAGCATCATCATCGAATACCTGCAGCTCGAGCATCCCGGGCCGGTACGCCTGCTGCCCGCCGATCCCATGGCCGCGCTCGACGTGCGCTTTCTCGACCGCTTTTTCGACTTGCATGTCATGACGCCCGTGCAACGCGCCGTGGACGGCGCGTTGACCGGCGACCCGGCGAGGCGCGACGAAGGGCGGGCCTTTGCGGCCGAAAAGCTCGAACTTGCTTATGCATGGCTCGAAGGCCATCTCGCGGGCAAAACCTGGGCGGCGGGCGAGGACTACACGATGGCGGATTGCGCCGCGTCTTCGTCGCTTTTCTACGCGGACTGGACGCATCGCATCGCCCCGGCGTATCCCGTGCTGCGCGCCTATCGCGAGCGCCTGCTCGCGCGGCCTTCGTACGCGCGTGCCGTGAACGAGGCGCGGCCATACCGCCCGCTCTTTCCGCTCGGCGCACCGGATCGCGACTGACGTGATTCGGTAAGGTATCCGAATGACTGCGCGAAGAAAAAGTACAGAGAGACAAGCCTGCCCGCACCAACGCCTCAGGCGCTTTCGCGCTCCTTAAGCCGTTTGCGGTGCGCGGCAACTTTCGCCCGATTCCCGCAGATCGCCATGCTGCACCAGCGGCGCGCGTGGCCGCGCGTGTGGTCGGCGAAGAGCAGCGTGCATTTCGGCCCTTCGCACGCTTTCACGTGCGTGAAGTCTTGCTCGCACACCAGTTGCGCCAGCGCTTCGGCAATCGGCATCAACAGCGATTCCGGCGTTTTCCAGCGCCGGTTCACGCGGTACTCGAACGCCGCCGCGCCTTCGCGACCGGCTGCAACGACCTCGCCGTAGCGATCGTCGCGCGCGAGCAGGTCGTTCAGCAGCGCAAGTTCGCCCAGATCAGAGCCGGCTAGCGGCCGGCCTTTTCTTTCCCGCACGAAGCCCCGGAACCATTCGCGCAGGGCGCGCGCCTCGCCAGCAACCGTGTCGAACTCGGCGGCCGTGAACTGCGCGCGCAGGGCGGCGAGCGCCGATGCGGGGACCATGCCCGCCTGTTCGAGCCACGACAGCAAACCTTCACCGTCGGCGATCCAGTCGAAGGGCACGTCCACCGGTGTCGCGACCGAGTTCAGGAAGTCGAGTCCGGGCGCGTCGGCCACGAATATCGCAGGGATTGGACGGTAGTCCATGTTCTTGCCGCAAAAAGGGTAATCAGGGTGCATTCAGTGTAACCATCAAAATCGTTCTTGACAAGTTACATCACCGATGAGTAACCTCTAAAACGTCGTTTGTATGGTTACTCACGGTGACGGCGCAGCGCGATCGATGTCGCGGTCAGCGTCACTTTCCTGGGAGCAGGGCATGTCTCACGGCAATACGAGGGTGGTGCTGGCGCACGGCGCATGGGCGGACGGGTCGAGCTGGAGCAAGGTGATCGAACGGCTGAGCGGTCAGGGCATCGACGCGGTGGCCGCGCCGCTTCCGCTCACATCGCTCGGTGACGACGTGGCGGCGCTCGAGCGCACGCTCGAACGCGTCGACGGGCCGGTCGTGCTGGCCGGTCATGCGTACGCGGGCGCCGTAATCGGCGCGACGCGCGCCGCGAACGTCGCGGCGCTGGTGTACGTGGCCGCGCTCGCGCCCGACGAGGGCGAGACCGTGGCCGACGTGTTCTATCGCGGCAAGACGCACCCGCAGGCGCCGCAACTCGCGCCCGACCGCCACGGCTGGATCTGGCTGCCGCACGAGGCGTTCGCCAATGCGTTCGCACAACACGCCACGCCGCAGGAGGCGGCGGCGCTCGCCGCAATCCAGCGTCCCATTGCGGCGGCATGCATTGGCGAAGCGGTGGCGCGTCCGCGATGGAGAGACCGCCCGGCCTGGTTTCTCGTCGCCGGCGAGGACCGCATGATCGATCCCGGCACGCAGCGCTTCATGGCAAGCCGCATGAACGCCCAGATCCACGCCCACGAAGTCGACCACACGCCGAGCGTCACGGCGCCCGACGCCGTGGTGCAAGTCATTGCCGAAGCTGTTCGGTCCGTCTCTTCGCGCTGACCCGCGCGATTGTCCATTCATCTGTCCGTTCATCTCTGGAGGAACCCATGGCAGCCATTACCTACCGCCGCGCCGATGTCGACGGTTTCAACGTGTTCTACCGCGAAGCCGGGCGCACCGGCGCACCGAAGCTCCTGCTCCTGCACGGCTTTCCGAGCGCCGGCCACATGTTCCGCGACCTCATTCCGAAGCTCGCCGAACGCTTCCATATCGTCGCGCCGGACCTGCCGGGCTTCGGTCAATCGGACTTGCCGGACCGGGACCAATTCGCGTACACGTTCGAGAACATCGCGAACGTGATCGCGCGCTTTACCGAACGCATCGGCTTCGACCGGTTCGCGGTGTACGTATTCGACTACGGCGCGCCCACGGGCTTTCGTCTCGCGCTGGCGCATCCCGAGCGCATCACGGCGATCATTTCGCAAAACGGCAATGCCTACGAGGAGGGCCTCAGCGACGGCTGGAATCCGATTCGCGCTTACTGGCAGGACCCGTCGCCCACGAATCGCGACGCGCTGCGCGCCATGCTCACGCGCGAAGCGACGATCTGGCAATACACGCACGGTGTGCCCGATGCGTCGGCGGTGTCGCCGGACGGCTATTCGCTCGACGACTACTACATGAACCGACCCGGCGCGCGAGAGATCCAGCTCGACCTGTTCCGCGATTACCGCAGCAACGTGGCGCTGTACCCCGCGTTTCAAGCGTACTTCCGCAAGCACCAGCCGCGGTTTCTCGCCGTGTGGGGCAAGAACGATCCGTTCTTTCTGCCGCCCGGCGCAGAGGCATTCAAGCGCGACTTGCCGCAAGCAGTGGTGCGCTTTTTCGACACCGGGCACTTCGCACTGGAAACGCACGCCGACGAGATCGGCACGGCGATCACGCAGTTTCTCGAATGATGATTCGCAATACTGATCGAACGAGGAGTGGGAAGATGTTTGGAAAAGTCGCAATCGTAACGGGCGCAAGTCAGGGCATTGGCCGATCGACGGCCGTGAGGCTGGCGCGCGACTTCGACGCTGTCGCCGTGGTGGCGCGCAACCGCGAGCAACTCGAGCAGACCGCCGCACAGGTGAGGGAGGCAGGCGCCGAAGCGCTCGTCATCGACATCGACCTGTCGCGTGTCGAAGCTGCGCGACACGTGGTGGAGCAAACGCTCGCGGCGTTCGGGCGCATCGACGCGCTGCTCAACATTGCGGGCGCGGTGCCGCAGATCGATCTGTTCGAAATGACCGACGAGCAATGGGAGGCCGGCCTCGCGCTGAAACTGCACGGCGCGAGACGTTTGACGATCGAAGCCTGGCCGGCGCTGAAGGCGAGTTCCGGCGCGGTCGTGCTGATGTCGGGCAATTCGGCCGTGTTTCCGAAGGCGCCCTATGCGGCAGTCGGCACGATCAACGCGGCGATTGTCGCGCTCGCGAAGGCGTTTTCGGACCGCGGCATCGCAGACGGCGTGCAGGTCAACAGCGTGCTGCCCGGCCCCGTGATGACGGGCCGCCGCCAGTCGTATCTGGAGTACTGGGCGCCGCTGCACGACATGAGCGTGGCGGAAGCTACGGCGAAATTCCCGGCCGAAGCGGGCATTGCGCGCTACGGCACGCCCGAGGAGATTGCCGAACTGATGGCGTTCATCGTCTCGCCCAGCGCGCACTGGATGACCGGCACGACGCTCAGAATGGACGGCGGCGAGGTCAAGTCGATCTGAGCGCCGAAGGCGCGCCGGGAGCTGTGCTGGCGCGCCTGGTCGTACGAGATGGATGCATGAACAACCAATGACGCAGGCGCTCGCCTGCGTTTTCGCATGGGTCCGCCATTTTGCCCACATGGCGCGTACCGGGTATCATCACGACCTCGTCGGTAATACATCAACGCCCCCCAATACGATCCGGACACCTCGCGTGAAGCGCAGGTGAGCATTGGCGCGCGCCTGCGCAGGCCGCCGCGCCCTGGTGCAGATCGACATCTCAAGCTTGCAGGAAGCGTCATGAAACGAGTTTTGGCGGGGTTATTGCTGTCTACGCGTTCGCCGGGGGGCGGCGCCGCAGCCGCGCGAGCGGCGGCATGAGCACAACGCTCGCATTCATGCGTCGCGCGGGCCCGCTTGCCGCGCGTATTGCCGGCGCGATTGTCGGCGGCTATGCGCTTGGCGCACTCGCGAGCGTGGCTGCGCTCGCGCTGCCCATGAGCGCACCGCAAGGCGTCATCACGGGCATGCTGGCGAGCTTCATTGTCTACACGGGCGCGGTGATCTGGGTATTTCTCGCGCGAAGCGCGCGGCGCGCGTGGGCCGGCTTGCTGCTCGCGGCGCTGCCGCTCGCATTGGCGGCGTGGTGGGCTTCGTCGTCGGTTGCGTCCGCAACGTCTACTGAACCCGGCGTAGCGGCGGCGGGAGGCACGCACACATGACGCAATCGGACAAACAACCGCAAGCCCGCGGCGTGCGTCAGAGCATGTCCGGTCTCCACACGTGGGCCGGCTTGCTAGTTGGCTGGATTCTCTACGCGATGTTCCTGACCGGCACGGTCAGCTACTTCAAGGAGGAGATATCGCAGTGGATGCGGCCTGAAATCGCGCACCAGCAGGTCGCGCCCGACCCCGCCGCCGTCGCGCAGCGCGTCAACGGCACGCTCGAAACGCTTGCGGCGGGCAGCCCGCAGTGGAGCATGCAGCTGCCGACCGAACGCAGCAATATCGCCAGCGCGTTCTGGCGCATGCCCGCTACGGCGTCAGGCAAGCGCGCCTTCGGCGAAGCGACCTTCGATCCCGCGACGGGCGACAAGGTCAGCGCACGCGACACGCTGGGCGGCGAGTTCTTCTATCGTTTCCATTTCCAGTTCTACTACATGCCGGTGATGTGGGGACGCTGGCTGGCGGGGCTGTGCGCGATGTTCATGCTCGTGGCGATCGTGAGCGGCGTGATCACGCACAAGAAGATCTTCGTGGACTTCTTCACCTTCCGCTGGGGCAAGGGCCAGCGTTCCTGGCTGGACGCCCATAACGCGCTTTCGGTGTTCGGCCTGCCGTTCCACCTCATGATCACGTACACGGGTCTCGTCACGCTGATGACGATGTACATGCCATGGGGTGCGCAAATCGCGCTGAAGACGCCTGCGCAGCGCGAAGCGCTGGCCGCGCAGATGAGCGCGTATATCCAGCCCGGCAAGCCGCTCGGCGTGAAAGCGCCGCTCGCGCCGGTAGACGCGATGGTGCGCGAAGCACAGGCGCGCTGGGGACGAGACAACGTGCTGCGCGTGACGGTGACGAACCCCGGCGACGCGAGCGCGCGCGTGGCCGTTTCGCGGGGCGAGGCCGAACGCGTGTCGACGAGTCCGCAGTACCTGCTGTTCGACGGGGTGAGCGGCAAATTGCTCAGCGTGAACGACAGCGTGGGCGGGGCGGCCGCAACGCGCGGCGTGCTGTACGCGCTGCACATGGGGCGCTTCAGCGACCTGCAGTTGCGCTGGCTGTATTTCATCGTGAGCCTCGCGGGCACGGCGATGGTCGGCACCGGGCTCGTGATGTGGACGGTGAAGCGCCGCCAGAAGCTGCCCGATCCCGAACGGCCGTACTTCGGCTTTCGCGTGGTGGAGCGCCTCAATATCGCGAGCATCGCCGGACTCTCCATTGCGATGACAGGCTATGTGTGGGCCAACCGCCTGCTGCCGGTCTCGCTCGCGCATCGCGCGGACGCGGAAATCAACGCGTTCTTCGCGATCTGGGCGGCCGCTTTGTTTTACGCGCTTGCGCGCCCCGCGAAACGCGCGTGGATCGAGTTGCTGTGGCTCGCGGCTGCCTTGCTGGCGTTGTTGCCCGTGCTCAATGCATTGACCACCCAGCGCCCGCTTTGGCGCAGTCTCGCCGATGGCGACTGGGTTTATGCGGGCTTCGATCTGATGATGTGGGCGTTTGCCGCGCTGCACGCGGTGCTCGCGTTACGCACGGCGCGGCACCGGCCGCGCACGAAGGCGGTGGGCAAGCGCGGCGTGGACGCACTCGCGGCACAGGAGGACGTGTGATGCCGGTTTTCGCTTTGCTGCTGTGCGTGAGTGCTTTTACGTGTCTCGCGATGGCGATGGAGCGTCATCAGGAGGCGTTGTTCCGCGCGCGGTTGTCCGCCGCGCTTGCCCGTGTTCTGCGCTGTGCGGGTTGGTGCGCGCTATTCGTTGCGCTGTGGCTCGCGGTGGCGGGCAAGGGCTGGACGCTTGGCCTCGTCTGGTATAGCGGATGCACGAGCCTCGCCGCAGGTATCGTGTATGGACTCCTGATTGTTTATGCGCAGCGGATTTCAGTGCGATAGGAAGAGGGTTTTTCGGCATTTGCAAACATGCCGGTATCAAGGCGTTATGTAAGTTGCGGTTACAGAGCGCCGGCCTTCAATCGTGCCGTATTCAGTGTCTTGCGCCGACAACGGAACCAATTTCACGCGCAGGTCGTTCCAAAGCAAGCGACTAATATAGGAATACCGATTACCCGGTGCGTGAAGGAGTTGCAAACATGAAAAAGCTTGCGCTTATGTTGCTTCCTGTTCCGCTTTCCATGCTGGCGCCGGTGGCACAAGCGCAAAGCAGCGTCACCCTGTATGGCGTGATCGACGAAGCCTTCCAGTTCGTCCACAACGCCGACGCCGAGGGAAACAACCTGTATCGGATGCAAGGTGGCAATCTGCAAGGGTCCCGCTGGGGAATGAAGGGAACGGAAGACCTGGGCGGCGGCTTGAAAGCGATCTTCCAGCTGGAAAGCGGATTCGATATCAATAGCGGCACTTCGGAACAGGGCGGACGCCTGTTCGGCCGCCAGGCATTCGTGGGTTTGACGCACTCGCAGTACGGCACGCTGACACTGGGCCGCCAGTACGATCCGGTCGTCGATATGGTCCAGCCGCTTACCGCAGACAATTACTGGGGCAGCACGTTCGCCACGCCTGGCGACGTCGACAACAACGACAACAGCTCTCGTACGAACAATGCGATCAAATATCTCTCGCCGCAATTTGCGGGCTTCCAGGTCGAAGGCATGTATGCGTTCGGCGGCGTCGCGGGCGCGACGGGTTCGCAGCAGACCTGGTCGGCGGCAGCGAGCTATGTGACTGGCCCGTTCAGCATCGCGGCAGGTTACTTGCGCATGTATAACGCAAACTCCACCATTCCACGGGCCAACTGGACCAGCACCTCGGACGGCACGTTCGATGGCGGTTTTCAGAACCTCGCATACGAAACGGCCAAGTGGGTCGGCATTGGCTCCGTTGCCCTGCAATACGTGGCCGGCCCCTTTACGTTCGGCGGCCGGTATAGCAACGCGCAGTACAAGGCCGACGCCCAGTCGCTGTTCCCATCGAACCAGCGCTACAACGTTGCTGGCGGTTTCGTGAACTATGCGCTCACGCCGGCGTCTCTCGTCGGGATTGGCTATACGTGGACGCACAGCGCGGGCGACACCTCGGCAACCTATAACCAGGTCTCGCTGGGCGGCGACTACAACCTCTCCAAACGTACCGACGTGTACCTTGTCGGCGCGTGGCAGCACGCCAACGGCACGCAGCGCGTGCCGACCGCTACGGGCTCCATCCTGACCACCGCGGTGGCTTCCGTGGCGGACTATGGGCTCAACGGCAGCTCGAGTTCGCAGTTCATGGTGAGCCTCGGCATCCGTCATAAGTTCTGATCGGGCCGCGGCATCCGCCCCGGCACGCCTTCTGCGCCCGCCGCACCGCATGGCCGCTCCGGCCGTGCGCCGGCGGGCGCGCCATTTCGCCTTCGAGCCGCCTTTCAGCCGCGCCAGGTGGCGGTAGGACCATGGTCTGATTGTCTTCGCTGTACCGCTCCCACATCATTGAACGGACCACTGCGCCGGCCGCACGGTGCAGTGTTCGCCCTGGATTTGGGCGTTGTGCCGACAGCACGGCGCTCGCTTCCCAACCTCCCGCCGATAGCAGCAGGCGTAATCGGCGCGCTCTCGCACGCGCCCAAGGAGTTGATATGGATACCTATATAAATCGCCGGACAGGCGCTCTTTGCGCCGCCGTGCTGCTTTTGGCGAGCGCCGCGCAGGCAACGCCTATTGCTTATCCCGCGAAGGGGCAGAGCGCACAGCAACAGCATGCGGACGAATCGGCCTGCTACTCCTGGGCGAAGAGCAACACGGGAATCGACCCGAAACAGGTTGCGGCGACACCACCGCCGCCTTCGGGCCCTGCCGTGGGCGGTGGCCAACGTGTTCAGGGCGCGGCGCGCGGCGCGGCGGGCGGCGCGGTGATCGGCGCGATTACCGGCGACGCGGGTAGAGGCGCGGCGGTAGGCGCTGCGGCCGGAACGATGGTGGGCGGCTCGCGCGCGCGCCAGGACCGGCGCGCGCAGCAGGCCAACGCGCAGCAACAGCAGCAGGGCGCCATTGACACGTTCAACCGCGCGTTTGCCGCTTGCATGCAAGGGCGCGGCTACACGGTCCAGTAAGACTCGCCGTGCCTCGGGGCGGCGTAAGACCAAGGTCCGATTTGTCCGCTGCGATGCGTCTGCGACTATGTCACTGAACGATGAGCCACGCTTGGCAACGATGTGCGAGCAACGTCTCATTCAGGCGTGACGTTCGATCCGCATACGTGAGTGCTGTGTCCGGGCTGTAAAAACTCAATGGAGGACAACGATGAAGCGACGGATTTTTGTGCTTACGGCGGCTGCTGCGGCTGGGCTGGCCGTTGCGGGGTGCAGCACGACCACGAGCAGTGGAACGAGCGGCGCGACCGACGCGGCAAAACGCCAGGAAATCGATGCGTCCGTGGACGGGACGATGTCACGGCTGTTCTCGACGGTCCCAGGCTCGCAAGAACTGGTTTCCAAGGCGCAAGGCGTGCTGGTGTTTCCTTCGGTCGGGAAGGCGGCGTTCATCATCGGCGGGGCATATGGGCAGGGCGCGCTGCGCGTAGGTGGAGCGACAGTCGGGTACTACAGTACGGCGGCCGCTTCGTTCGGCTTGCAGGCAGGGGTGCAGTCGACCGCGGTGATTTTCCTCTTCATGACGCAGGACTCGCTCGACAAGTTCCGCAACTCCAAGGGCTGGTCGGTTGGCGGCGACGTTGCCGTTACGCTCGTCAAGGTCGGTGCGAATGGCCAGATCGACACGAGAACCGCAACGGCGCCGGTCCAGGCGATCGTGATGACCAATACGGGCATCATGGCCGACGCGTCGGTAGCCGGCACGAAGGTGACGAAGCTCGATCTGTAACAGGAGGTCGCGATGCCGTACCTCAAGTGGGTTGTTTCAGCGGCCATTGTCGCCGCGGCTCAGCTTGCCGCGGCGCAGGGGCAGACCACGGCCAACGTGACGCACGAGCCGGGCAAGGCAACCGTGACCGGCATGCATACGGTGACGGCGACCATCACGAAGATCGACGCCGATACGCGCACCGTCACGCTCAAGCGCCACGACGGCAAGCTGGTCGAAGCCGAGTTGGGGCCGGAAGTCAGAAACTTCGCTCAGCTAAAGGTTGGCGATGTCGTGACCGTGACCTATAAGGAATCGCTTACGCTGAGCCTGAAAAAGGGAGGCGGCGAGGAGACCTCGATACAGGAAACGCCGCAAGTCGAGCGCGCGGCTGCCGGCGAAAAGCCCGGCGGCATGGTCGGGCGTCAGGTGAAGGTGACGGCGAATGTCGTGTCGGTCGACGCGAAGACGAAAACGGTCACGTTGATGGGACCCGAAGGCGGGACGATGGACCTGCACGTCGAGGATCCCCAGCAGCTCGCGAACGTGAAGGTCGGCGATCAGGTCGAGGCTGTGTATACGGAAGCGTTCGCCGTATCCGTCAAGCCTGCACACAAGTAGTCGCGCATGGGGCAGCCGCTTGTGCCCGGGACGCCGGTCGGCGCGTACGGCGGCGCGGGTCTGGCTGTCCCCATCGGTAACCGAGCGCACAGTCATATGAGCAACGTGACACGATCCGTGGCCGTCGTCGACGACGAGGTGTCGGTCGGGCGAGCCATCCAGCGCTTGCTGAAGTCGGTCGGCATCGACTCCGACGTGTACACCAGCGGCGAGGCATTTCTCAACGCGCTGGCGGCTGCGGCGCCTCATGCGCCGACGTGCGTGATCCTCGATATCCAGATGCCCGGCATCAACGGTATCGAAGTGCAGCGCCGGCTGGGCGGCACCGGCATACAGTGCATCGTTATTACGGCGCACGACGATGCGCGCGTGCGCGAGCAGGCGCAGGCAGCCGGGGCGGTCGCGTACCTGCGCAAGCCGTTCGACGACTCCGCGCTCATAGGTGCGGTCCACGCGGTGCTTGGCGTGGCGCCGCCAGGCTGACGCCACGCAGGCCGAACCGGTACAGCGACGATGCAGCGACCACGCCACGACCACGCCACGACCGGCGCCAGGGAGGCCCCGCGATGAAGCGCGCCGAGCTTCTTGTTTGCCACGACTGCGATCTCATGCAGCGCGGCGCGGCTTGTCCGCCTCGCGGCACGCTGCGATGCGTGCGCTGCAACGCCGAGCTGGAGCGGGATCTCCCGGAAAGCCTCGGACGTGCGCTTGCGTTCGCGTTGGGCGCGCTCGTGCTGTTCGTCATCTCCAACCTGTATCCGATCGTCGGGCTCGCGGTGAACGGCAATCTCGTGCTCACGACACTGTGGCATTCGGTCGAGATTCTCTATCTCGACGGCATGTGGCCCATCGCGGCGCTGGTGTTCGCCACGACGATCCTCATGCCGGGCATGCAGGTCGCCTGTCTGCTCGCCCTTCTCGTGCCCCTTGCGCTCAACCGTGCGCCCTGGCGGGCGCCGGTCCTGTTTCGCGTGCTGTACATCGCACGGCCCTGGGGCATGACCGAGGTGCTGATACTCGGCCTGCTGGTCGCGCTCGTGAAGCTGTCTCATATCGCAACCGTCGTGACGGGCGTTGCATTGTGGTCGTTTGGCGCGTTGATGCTGGTGCTCGCGGGGGCGAGCGCGGCGTTCGACGCGCGCCAGTTCTGGGCGCGCGTGGCGCGCGCGAAGCAGCAGGCCAACGCAACCAGGGCGGCCGGCGTAGCCGCAGTGCCCGACGTGACAACGAGCTTCGCGCCCGGCGAGGCGGCCGGAGCACGAGGCGGCCGGATTGCAGGCACGCTCACGGGTGCTGCGTGCGGGATCGCGCGCTGCCACGCGTGCGGCATGCTCGCGCGCATGCCGGCGGCCGCGCATGCCGCAACGTGCCCGCGCTGCGGCAGCGCGCTGCATATGCGCAAGGTCGCGAGCCTCTCGCGCACGTGGGCGCTCCTGGTCGCGGCGGTGGTGCTGTACGTGCCTGCGAACGTGCTGCCCGTCATGGACACGAGTTCGCTGTTCGGCACGCAGAAGGACACGATCATGAGCGGCGTGGTGTATCTGTGGGTGTCGGGCTCGTGGCCGCTCGCGCTGCTCGTGTTCATTGCCAGCATCGCGGTGCCCATGCTGAAGATTCTCGGGCTTTCGTATTTGACGTGGTCCACGCAACGCCGCTGGACGTGGCTGCCCGAGCAGCGCACCCGCATCTATCGGCTGATCGAACTGGTCGGCCGCTGGTCGATGCTCGACATCTACGTCATCACGATGCTCGTTGCGCTGGTGCAGTTCAACGCGCTCGCCACGATCAAGGCGGGGCCCGCCGCGATCGCTTTCGGCGCGGTCGTGATCCTCACGATGTTTGCCGCGAACATGTTCGATCCGCGTCTGATCTGGGACGCTGTGGAGCGCGAGAATGGCAGCCCCAGGTAACGACAATTCCCTGCCGGATCTGCCCGAGGCGAAGCCGGTGCAGGGCTCGCGCTGGCGCATGCAGATCGTCTGGCTCGTGCCGATCGTCGCGGTGCTCATCGGCGGCTGGCTCGCCGTCAAGGCCATCGTCGAGGAGGGGCCGACCATCACGATCAGCTTCAAGACCGGCGACGGCCTCGAGGCCGGCAAAACGAAGATCAAGTACAAGGACGTCGATATCGGCGTGGTGAAGGCGGTCACGCTCTCGCCCGATCACAAGCGCGTGATTGCGACGGGCGAACTCGTGAAAGACGCCACGAGCATGCTCGTCGACAACACACGCTTCTGGGTCGTGCGCCCGCGCATTTCGGGCGGCACCGTGTCGGGCCTCGGCACGCTGCTGTCGGGCTCCTTCGTCGGCATGGACGAAGGCAACTCCACCAAAACACGCCACGACTTCGTGGGACTCGAAGTGCCGCCGGTGATTCCGAGCGACATTCCGGGGCGCGAATTCGTGCTGCACAGCATGAACATGGGCTCGCTCGATGTCGGCTCGCCGGTGTTCTTCCGTCGTCTTCAGGTCGGGCAGATCGCTTCCTACGAGATGGACCCGAACGGCCGGGGCGTGACGCTGCGCGTGTTCGTGAACGCGCCTTACGACAGGTTCGTGCGCAGCGACACGCGCTTCTGGCACGCGAGCGGACTGGACGTGTCGCTGAGCCCCGACGGCGTGCAGATCAACACGCAGTCGGTGGTGTCCATGCTCATTGGCGGCGTGGCGTTCGAATCGCCCGATGCCGAGACCGGCGGCGAGTCGCCCGAGGCCGACGCCAACGCGAAGTTCGAACTCTACGCCACGCACGCCGACTCGATGAAGGTGCATGACCAGATTGTCGATACTTACGTCGTGACCTTCTACGATTCGGTGCGCGGGCTGACCGTGGGCGCGCCCGTCGACTTCCGCGGCGTCGTGATCGGCGAGGTCACACGCATCTACACGCGCTTCGACCCCGAGAAGAAACAGTTCAGCATTCCTGTTGAAATCAACCTGTATCCGGAGCGGTTTACGTCGCGCTACCAGGATGGCAAAGCGGGCGGACGGCTCAGTGCGCAGCCGCGCCAGCTTGCCGAGTTCCTGGTGGCCAACGGCTTCCGGTTCCAGCTGCGCTCGGGCAACCCGCTCACGGGACAGCTCTACGTTGCCTTCGATGTTTTCCCGGACACGCCGAAGGCGAAAATCGACTGGTCGAGAACGCCGCCCGAGTTGCCGACCGTGCCGCGCACGCTGCAGTCGTTGCAGGATTCGCTCACGCGGCTGCTCGCCAAGCTCAACGGCATTCCGTTCGACGCGATCGGCGCGAACGCCGAGCGCACGCTGCGAAACGCGAACGAGGTGATGGCGAAACTCGGCACCGACGTCGTGCCGCAGGCGCACGACACGCTTTCGGCCGCGCAGTCCACGCTCAACTCGGCCACCGACGCCTTGCAGCCCGACTCGCAGCTTCAGCAGAACACGAGCGACGCCATGCGCGAACTGGCCCGCACCGCCGCTTCCGTGCGCATGCTCACGGACTATCTCGAGCGCCATCCCGAGGCCGTGGTGCAAGGCAAACCAGGAGGCAAGCAGTGAACCGCCGCAACGTGACCTTGCATACCGCGCTCGGCGCTGCGCTGGTGTGGCTCGCCGGATGCTCCTCGCCGTCGCCTACCTTCTATGCGCTGCGCGCCGATGACGGGAGCGCCGCGACAGCGGCCGCAGCGCCCGCCGTCCCAACCGGCGCTGCCGCGCTCGACGTCGTCGTCGGTCCCGTGACCGTGCCCGACATGGTGGACCGGCCGCAGATCGTCACGCGCAATCCGGACAACACGATCGCGATGAACGAGTTCGCGCGCTGGGCCGCGCCGCTCAAGCTGGACATCGGGCGCGTCGTTGCGGCGGACCTCGCGCAGCGGCTCGGCGCGGCGCGCGTTTCGACGGTCGATGTGGGCGCAACGCCGCCGCCGGTCTGGCGCGTTCGCGTGGATATCACACGCATCGACAGCGTGCTGGGAGATTCGGTGACGATCGACGCGCAGTGGATCGTTAAGCCGCCCGGTCACGCGGCGCTGACGCTCGGGCACACGCTGGCGCACGAGAAGGTGACGAGCCAGGACTACGGCGCGCTCGTCGACGCGCATGATCGCGCACTCGCCGCCATCAGCGCCGACATAGCCGCGGCGATACGCGCCGACCACCCAACAGTTGGCAGTGCGACGGATTGAGCGCACCACGCGGGTTCTCATGAAGACGTTGTGTTGTGCATTGCTGGCGCTGGGCACGACGCTGGCGTTGACGTTGGTGGCGGCCCACGATGCCCGGGCCAGCGTGCCGCGCAACGAGGACGCGCCGGCGGGACTCTTCGCGGTGCTCGATTACGTTGTCGCGCCCGCTGAGCCAACGTCCCCGCAAAGCGCGCCTGGCTTGAGCGAGGCCGGCGTGGAGCAGGAGACGATCAAGGCGCGCATTGTCGAAGCGTGGTTCTACAGACTGCGCGCGGACCCGGCCGTCGCGGTCGCCGTGCCCGGCGGCGTGGCGGGTCTCGAAGCGCGCTTGCGCGACGACGCGGCGCGCGAGCGCCTGATCCGCAGTGGGATTGCGCGCCTGACGCCGCCAGACCGGTTGGCGTACTTCACGCTGCTCGCGAAGTACATGAGCCGCGTGGCGCGCGGCAATTGCCAGGGGATCGCGAGCGTGCAGGACATCGCCGACCGTATTTCGATCGGCAGCATGAGCGATGCCGACACGGCCGAATACTTTTCGTTGCTCTACCGCGTGGTGATCCGTTCCGTGCTTGCCGCGCCGCTCACGCTGCCCGCGCCCGCGGCGTACGAGAGCGCGTTGCGGCATCTGGACGATGCGGTCAACGCGGCGCTTGCGGGCGATCCGCTCGCCGTGGCGCGGCTCGAACGCGTCACGAACGGCGGGCCCGGCGCCACGATGGCCGACATCTGCTGGGCGAGCGCGGTGCTCATGCGCTCGACGGCGGCGATGAGCGGACCCGATCGCGACGCGTTGCTGCTCTATATGCTCGGCGAAGAAGGCGCAGCGGTGCGAACACCTGCCCGCGATTCCACGCATGCGCGTTGATCGGGCCGGCGTTGCGCGTCAGGGCGAAGCCTTTGACCAGCCCGGACCCGGATCGAATGACGTCATCGCTTCGGCTTTCGCCGCGCCATCGGGGCCGAGATCGCGCTCGTAGACCTGGCCGTCGTGGCTCACCATGAACGTCTTGATGCCCGTGTCGCCATAGCGCACCGGCCATGCGACGACGCCGAAGCCGCCGAACAGCTTGCCGTGGGCCATGTAGTTATACGCGCCGCCCGGCGCGTGCGGCCCCTGAGAGGTCAGCAGCTTGTAGTGGTAGCCGTAGTAGCCGGCGTTTTCGGTGTTGCGCGCGCCGGCTGTGGCAAATGCGACGCCTAGCGGACTTGGCGCCTGGTCGGCGTCGGTCGGCCAGTACAGGCCGTCCTGTTTGCCCGGCGAACTCGCGAGCTTGCTGGCGTAGACCAGCATGTCGCTGCCGTCGTGATACGCCTGCGCATATTCGCGTTGGGCGTCGTAGATCGCGAGCATCGTCTGCATCACGGCAAGCTCGTTGCGGCCGATGCGGCGCACGCGCATTTCCTCGACACCGGCCTGCGTGTCGAAGTGCCAGCCGTGAGCGGTCTTGACGAGCGGAATCGGAAAGGTCCACCCGTCGTCGCCAACGGCGATGGCCGCATGATTTGCATCGGTATCCTGAATGGTGTGCGAAACCTTCCATTCACTGAGGAATTTGTCGCGGAGCTCGGCGCCCACCGGCGGGATCAGCTGGCGGAAATCCGCGCCGAAGAGCGTGCGCAATTCCGCTTCGTCGTTGCCGGCCACAGCGTTGCCGAACGCCGCCATCGCCGCGTCGGGCGTGGAGAAGGTGCTTTGCCCGGCGGCGAAGCAAGGCCGTGGTGCGTACGCCATGAGCGCGATGGCGATAGCCGCTGCGGCTGCCGCGGTTGCCGCCGGACGGAGAATCTCATGTCTGTTCATCGCCGTTCTCCCTAGCGTCTGCCGCCGCCGCGTCCGCCGCCACCGCCGCGCATGCCGCCGCCGCCGCCGCTTGGGCGATTGAACCCCGAGGATTGCATGCTGGAGCGGCCGCGGCTCGCGTCGCGCTGCGTGGCGCCGCCGCCGCCAACCCCCTGGAAGGCGCTGTCACGTCCGCCGCCGCCGTAGCCTCTGCCACCGCCGGCACCGCCGCCATACCCGCCGCCCCCGCCGCCTGCGCCGGCGCCCGCGCGATTGCCTGCGCCGGCGTTGTTGCTCACGCCCGCGCGATTGCCGCCCGCGTTACCGCCGGGACCGTTACCGCCAGGACCGTTGCTGCCGAGATTGCCGCGATTGCCCGCGCCCCCGTTGTCGGCGATGTTGGCGCGGTTGCCGACACTTGCGTTATTGCCCGCGCCGCCGCGATTGCCGCGATCTCCGCGATCGCCGAGATTGCCCTGATTCGCTTGATTCCCGCGGTTGCCATTGCCGAGGCCCTGGCCGCCTGCACCGCCGCCCCCGCGGTTGCCCGCGCGATCGGCCACGTTCGCGCCGCCTGGGCCACTCTGGCCGTTGCGGCCGCGATAGTCGCGGCGTCCGTCGGCGCCCCCCACGTTGTTGCCGAATTTTTCGCGCGTGGCGTTGTCACGGTACGCAACGCCTTGGCGATGGCTCGAATCGTGCTTCCACTTGCCTCCCTGAACCTTCGTGCTGTCGAAATTGCGATTGACGTTGCGCGCCTTGTTGACGTTGACGTTGACGTCGCCGCCGCCCCAGTTGCAGTTGCTGAAAATCGCGCCCGCTGCGGCAATGCCCACGCCCCATGCGAAGCCGGTCGCCAGCGCGGCGCCGGGGTAGTAAGCGGGATATGGCGGCCAGGCGTACGGCGGGTAAGCCGGGGCGCTCCATGCGCCGTATACGACCGTGGGGTTGTACGCGGGCACGTAAATGACCTCGGGGTTGGTGGGTTCGATCTTCACGATGGTCTGGCCGCCCTGCGCGGGCGGCTGTTCGACCACGACTTGTTGCTGCTCGTTGCTCTTCAGGTTGCCCGAGTCCTGCGCGCGCGAGCGCAGGCGCTGCACGGCGGCGAGCACATCTTTTTCCTGGGCGAGAAACGCGTCGCCGAGCTTCTGGGTCCAGTCGAGCTTGTCGCTCATCGGTTCGAGCACCTGCGGGAACGCTACGAGCGATTTCACGCTCGTGTCCCACGACTGGTCCTGCACGGCCTTCACGGCGTCGTCGCCCTTCACCTTCGGGTGCTCCTTGACCCAGCGCGCCGCGTGCACGATTTCCAGCGGGTAGGTGGAGGCCATCAGGACCTGTGCCAGCACCGAATCGGGGTAGAGCGCAATCGGCGCGACGAGCGCTTCCAGCTCCTCGGGTTTGTAGGGGGCGGGCTGCGGCGCGTCTTGCGCGCGCAGCGTCTGGGCGCCTGCGAACAGCAACGCGAACACGAGCAGGCAGACCGTGTGCATGCGTTGTTTGATCCATGAAGTCATGGCCGATCCTTCCATTCGTTTGCTCAACCGGAGTACGGGACGGATAGCGACAACGAGACTGGGCGAGCGCGTGCGCGCGCATTCTTCCTTTTCGAGTGTGGCGAGGCGGGGCGGCCCACGCGTATAGTCCGGTAAGCTGCATCGTGATGGCAATCGGACCAGAGTCCTATTGACACCGCAACAGCTGCGCAACGATGCTATTCGTTCGTCGAAGCGAGCAGCGTGGATACCTGGAGGTCCAGAATGAAAATGCGTTTTGCTGCCCGGTGTGCGACGGTGCTCCTGCTTTGCGCGCCCGTTTTCATGTCCGAGGTATATGCGCAAGCGGGAACGATGGGGACGAGGCAGATGCGGGACGTGCAGCGCAAAGCGGAGCAAAAGGCCCGCTCGAACCAGTCTCAGCAGAATACTCAGAAGAACGCGACGCAGCATCATGCGGCGAGCGCACCGGCGCCGGCTTCGGCGCCTTGATCGACAACGACATCAAACGTGCCGCCGCGCGTGAAAAGTGTGACTGATCGCGCCAGTCATTGAAAGCGATTTCAGCCTGAAATAATGATCGCGGTTATTTCATTGTCGATAAACCAGATAATTAAGAATGCACAAAAAAAGATATTTATTCATATTGAATGGATATCAATATCGATTGTGCGGTCCAATATCGAATTCGAATAAAATGTTCGCAAATATCTCCCGTAAATAGTCAGTGTATATCGGCAATCATACGCACATTAAAGCCCTGCTGGGCTTGAGCGGCGGCGTGTACGGAAAAAATTATCGAAAACAATTGCACCGGGGATCAATCATCGGCAATTTCTTTCATATAATTAACGCGCGGCGAAAGCGTATGGACACGCTGTTCCGCAACGATGATTCCATCCAGTCTTTTCTTCAATGAATGACTCATTCTCCGCAACTGCCGGAGCGTTCTTCAAAATCTAAAGCAGGCAGTAGTCGGTATTGGGGCGCGCAACCTGGCCCCGCGAACGGCCGGAATTCTGGTGCTCGTCAAATCCGCCCCGCCTGGCGCCGAAGCGTTTGAAGCGATCGAAACGTTTCTCACGCCGCAGCGGGGCAGCGTAGTCGGAGGACACCGTGATCAGGGCAGACATGGGGAACGAAAAACTAAAACTGAACAGATCGAGAGCCGAGCATGCGGCGGCCAGCCTGCTGGCATGGCTCGATAGAATCAAGCCACACAGTCTCCCGAACTCGAAGGCATCGGCCGCGGCCAAAACCGGCCACGTATCGGCGCAGGCCACGCAAGCCATTGCGCAAAGTGTGCACAGCGTGCTCGAAGTCGTGCCTGCAGCGGCGCTGGTGATCGACGAAACGGGCAACGTTGCGTGGGCGAATGGCATGGCCACCCGCGTGCTCGGCTACGCCCTGGGCGAATTGATCGGCATGCGTGTCGAAACCGTGCTCGTGGCCTGGCGAAGAGACGCGCGCCCTGTATCGTTCGCCGCCCTGCAAGGCGCAGAAGGCATGCCGCACAGCACGACGCGTGTCGCTATCGCGCGCACGAAGAACGGCGCCGATCTCGACGTTCACGTGAGCGCTTCGGCGACGCTCGCCGCCGGACCGGCGGCGCGCATGGTGGTCGTCATCGAACCGGAACGTCGTGATGCGGCGCTCGCGGAACCCGGCAGCGAACCACGCCGGCTGCGCCGGGAACGGGCGTCCGAAGTGGGCGACATGGCCGCCGCGCTCGCGCACGAAGTCGACCAGCCGCTCACGGCCATTCTGAGCAACGCGCAGGCGGCGCAGCGGTTTCTCGCCCAGAACCCGCCGGCTTTGAGCGATCTGCGGGAACTGCTCGGCGAGGTCGTGTCCGATAGCACCCGTGCGCACGCGATCATCCGCAAGATGCGCCAGTCGGCGCGGTGCGAACCGTCCGAGATGTGTCCGGTCGATGTGGGCAGCCTCGTGCGCGACGTGGTTCGCCTGCTGCGCCGCGAGACGGAAACCTGTGGCGCGGCTGTGGGCGCACGCATCGAAGACGGGCTGCCGCAGGTGCATGGCGATGCGGTCCAACTGCAGCAGGTGCTCGTCAATCTGCTGTTGAACGCGTTCGACGCGGTGCACGACTGCCGCCCCGAAGATCGCAGGGTGTGCATCGTCGTCACGGCCAGCGAAGATCGCGGCAAGGTGCGCCTCGCCATTCGCGATCATGGGCCCGGTGTCGACGCCGACCGCCTCGTCACGCTGTTCAAGCCGTTCATGACGTCCAAGCCGCAAGGGCTGGGCCTTGGCCTCTCCATCAGCCGCACCATTGTGATGGCGCATGGCGGCCAGCTGTGGGCCGAGCGCAACGCCGATCGCGGCCTGACCTTCCATATCGAACTTCCTGCTCAGGGCGCGTACGTGCAGACGAATACGCGTTTTTCACCATGAACTCGCCAACCCCCATCGTGTTTGTCGTGGACGACGACGAACACGTTCGCAACGCGCTGAGCCGCTTGCTGCGATCCGGCGGCTACACGGTGGAGGCCTACGGCAGCGCGAGCGCGTTCCTGCATGGCGCGGATCTGACGAGCGCGCCGGCGTGCCTGCTGCTCGATCTCCAGTTGCCCGACTTGAGCGGCATTGAATTGCAGCAGCGGCTCGAGGGCAGGGTGCCGATCGTCTTCGTTTCGGCACACGGCGACATGGGCACGGCGGTGCAGGCGATGAAGGCGGGCGCATCGGACTTCCTGACGAAGCCGATCGACGCGAGCGTGCTGTTCGAGGCCACGTCGCGTGCGCTCGAGCGCGGCTGCCAGCTGTTCGAACAACGCGAGCAGCACGCCGAGATCCAGCGCCGCGTCGAAAAGCTGACGCCGCGCGAGCGCGAGGTCATGGCGCTCGTGGTGATCGGCCGGCCGAACAAGCTCGTGGCCGACGAACTGGGCGCGGCGGAGAAAACGATCAAGATTCACCGGGCCCGCGTCATGGAGAAGATGAAAGCGAACTCGCTCGCCGATCTGGTGCGCCTCATGACCACGTTCGACGCCGACGAGCCGCATCCGCTTCGGCATACGGGCTGAGCGAGCTAAGGGGCAGGGCCCCATGGCCCTGTCACTTCAAATGGCTATTGCGCCAGTCGCGCGGCGTCATGCCAAAGCGCGCGCTGAACCAGTTCGTGAACGAGCCCTGCTGCGCATAGCCGAGCAGGTCGGAAACCCGCCCGATGGGGTAGCGCGGGTTGCTCATGTAGCGCACCGCGAGTTCGCCCCGCACTTCCTCCACGAGCCGCGTGAAGCTCGTACTGGCGGCCCCGAGCTGGCGCTGCATGGTGCGCACGCTCAGGCGCAGATACTCGGCCACGCCCTCAACACTGGCCCGCTCGAGCGGCAGCAGCAGGTAGATCGCCTTGCGCACCTCGAGCGCGGCGGAATCTTCACCTGTCACGTTGAGCGAATCAGCGAGGCTTTCCGCGTAGCGCACCAGCTCGGGGTCGGCGGCCGGGTTCGGGTAGTCGAGGTCGGCGGCCGCGCATACGAAGCCGTTGAAGTCGCTGCCGAATTCCAGCGGGCAGCCGAAAAAACGCCGGTGATACGTGAGGCTGGGCGGCGCCCGATGAACGAAGTGCACCGCGCGCGGTTTCCAGTGCTCGCCCAGCAGCGCGCTGGAGTGGCGCGCGAGCACGCCCACCGCGAGTTCGATGGCCTGGTAGGTCGGCGTGCCGGGATCGACAACGAGTTCCTCGCGGATCGTGACGGTCGCGCCCGTATCTTCGACATACACCGCGAGCGCCTCGTTGAGCAGATGCCGGTACTCGGCGGTGGCGAGCAGCACCTCGCGCAGCGTGCGCTTGTGCGCGAGCAGGATGTTGACCACGCCGCTGCCGAACTTGTGGCGTGTCTCGGCCATTTGCAGCGCGAAGGTCGGGCACGACGCCTTTTCTGCCGAGCGCTCCAGCAAGCGGCACGCGGCGGCGGCGGGAATGCGGTGGTCCGGGTTCGCGAGCGCCGCGGCGTCCACGCCCGCCTCGTGCGCAAGCTCGACCGGGTTCAGCCCCACGCGCTTCGCCACGTCGAAATAGCCGCTCAGCGAGACCGAGCTCAGAGTCGTTTCCATGGTCGTGTCTCCTCGATGCCGCGCTCTCGCCGCGCCTTTTAGCCCGTAGAACATACGCGCGCGCTGATACTGGTGTTAACGCCTGGTGGCGCGAAAAGCTAAAACGATGGCGCGCGATCAGAAAAGTGTAGCGCAGGATTGCCGTATCGTGCATCTCAACGGATCAGCCAGTTCCGAGCGGTCTTTCAGGCTCCTGGCCACGTTGTCAAACGTTGAAATACCGTCACCCAATATTGGAGAACACGATGCAATTCCTCGACGATTCGCTGCACCCCGAGAACCAGGACAAGGTAGTGATCACCACCGCGCCGTATGGCCCGGAGTGGATGCCCGAAGACTTCCCGGAAGACATTCCGGTCACGATGGAAGAACAGATCCAGAAGGCCGTGGACTGCTACAACGCGGGCGCAACGGTGCTGCACCTGCACGTGCGCGAACTCGACGGCAAGGGCTCCAAGCGCCTGTCGAAGTTCAACGAGCTGATCGCGGGCGTGCGCGCCGCGGTGCCGGACATGATCATCCAGGTGGGCGGCTCGATCTCGTTCGCGCCGGAAGACGACGGCCAGGCCGCCAAGTGGCTCTCTGACGACACGCGCCACATGCTGGCCGACCTCGAACCGAAGCCGGACCAGGTGACCGTGGCGATCAACACCACGCAGATGAACATCATGGAGCTGCTCTACCCGGAATACCTGGAGGGCACGTCGCTGGCGCACCCGGCGCTGATGGCCGCGTATAGCGAGATGACGGTGCCGGCCGGCCCGGCATGGGTGGAGGAGCATCTGCGCCGCCTGCAGGCTTCGGGCATCCAGCCGCACTTCCAGCTCACGGGCATCCACGCGCTCGAAACGCTCGATCGCCTCGTGCGCAAGGGCGCATACAAGGGTCCGCTGAATCTCACGTGGATCGGTATCGGCGGCGGCTTCGACGGCCCGAACCCGTTCAACTTCTTCAACTTCGTGCACCGTGCGCCCGATGGCTGCACGCTCACGGCGGAATCGCTGCTCAAGAACGTGCTGCCGTTCAACATGATGGCGATGGCCATGGGCCTGCACCCGCGCTGCGGCATCGAAGATACGATCATTGACCAGCACGGCAACCGCATGACGTCCGTGCAGCAGATCGAGCAGTGCGTGCGCGTGGCGCGGGAACTGGGCCGCGAAATTGCCACCGGCAAGGAAGCGCGCGAGATCTACCGCATTGGCGTGCAGTACGACACCGTCGACGAAACGCTCGCGGCCAACGGCATGGCGCCGAACCGCGTGACCGGTGTGAAGAACCTGCCGCTGCGCGCGGCGTAATGAAAGTGGGGCCCGGCGCGCATGCGTGCCTGTGCCGGGTCCTGAAACGGGTGTTTGGCTTTTGCTTCGTGCGTGCCGGCAGACCTGAGAGAACAACGGAACCCGACGAAGAGCGGGTCACCCAGGAGACAACTCATGCTTACGCATGCTGAGCCCACTGCGGGCGAATTGACGACGACCCGATCGAGCGTGCCCGCCTATGCGTGGGTCGTGTTCGCCTTGACAGTCGGACTGCTGCTTTCGGACTACATGTCGCGCCAGGTTTTGAATGCCGTGTTTCCGCTGCTCAAGACCACGTGGAACCTCTCGGACACGCAGCTCGGCTCGCTGAGCAGTGTGGTCGCGCTGATGGTGGGCGTGCTCACGTTTCCGCTTTCGGTGCTCGCCGACCGCTGGGGCCGCGTGAAGAGCATCGTGCTGATGGCGGCGCTGTGGAGCATCGCGACGCTGGGCTGCGCGATCTCGACGAACTTTGGCGAAATGCTGCTCGCCCGTGCCTTCGTGGGTATTGGCGAAGCGGCGTATGGCAGCGTGGGTATTGCAGTTGTCCTGAGTATTTTTCCGGTCCGGCTGCGCTCCACGATCACGGGCGCCTTCATGGCGGGCGGCGCGTTCGGCTCGGTGCTCGGCATGGCGCTGGGCGGCGCGGTCGCGGCGCAGCTTGGCTGGCGCGCGGCATTTGGCGCGATGGCGGTCCTGGGTATCGTGCTGGTCGTGATCTATCGCATCGTCGTGACGGAAAAGCGCATTGCCCCGCTGCAGCCGGCAAACGTGAGCCGCGAGACGAATGGCCTTGGCATGCGCCTGAGCCTGCGCGCGCTGCTCAAGGGCCTCTTTTCCACGCGCTCCGTGGTGTGCGCGTATGTGGGCAGCGGCCTGCACCTGCTCGTGCCCGCGGCGGTGTGGAGCTGGCTGCCGAGCTTTTTGAACCGCTATTACGGCATGGCGACCGGCAAGGCGGCTGCGACCGCCGCGTTGTTCGTGCTCGTGACGGGCGTGGGCATGGTGGTGTGCGGCAACCTCGCGGACCGCTTCAGCAAGGACAACGGCGCGCGCAAATGGAGCATTGCGATCGCATACTGCCTGCTCTGCTTCGTGCTGCTCACGGTGGGCTTGCGCATGCCGGCTGGCCCGGCGCAGCTCGTGCTGATCGGCGCGGCGATGTTCTTCTGCGCAGGCGCAGCGGGCCCCTCGGGCGCGATGGTGGCGAACCTCACGCCGCCCTCGATCCACGCTTCGGCGTTCGCCACGCTCACGCTGGCGAACAACCTGCTCGGTCTTGCGCCCGCCGCGGTGCTCACCGGCATGGCCGCGGATCACATCGGCCTGCTCGGCGCGCTGCAGCTCGTGCCGTTTGCGCCGCTCGTGGCGGCTGGTGTTTTCCTGATCGGCAAGCGCAACTACGCCGTCGATCTGGATCGTGTGAACACACTGCGCGAAGAAGCCGGTGGTCACGCACAACGATGAATCTGAATTTGCAGTCTGAGTCGGCTTGACTGAGTTCCAGTCAATGCGTTTGAGTAAAGAACAGGAGATTGAACATGGCGAAAGCAGTGCGCTTCCACGAAACCGGCGGTCCCGAAGTTTTGCGCTATGAGAGCGTTGAAGTGGGCGACCCCGGCCCCGGACAGGTTCGCCTGCGCCATGAGGCAGTCGGCCTGAATTTCGCGGACACCTACTTCCGCTCGGGCCTGTATCCCGTGCCGCTGCCTGCTGGCATGGGCGTGGAGGCCGCGGGCGTGGTCGAGGCCGTGGGCCCCGAGGTGAGCAACGTCGCCGTGGGCGACCGCGTGACCTACACCGGCTTCATCAACACGCTCGGTGCGTACAGCACGGAGCGTCTGATCCCGGCGGCGCCGCTCATCAAGCTGCCAGACGCGATTGCATGCGAAACGGCGGCCGGCATGACCATGCGGGGCCTCACTTCGTCGTACCTCATGCGCCGCATTCACGACTTCAAGGCCGGCGACACGATCCTGCTGCACGCCGCGGCGGGCGGGGTCGGCCTGATCGTCTCGCAGTGGGCGAAGCTGCTGGGCCTCACGGTGATCGGCACGGTGTCGAACGAGGCGAAGGGCGAAGTGGCGCGTGCACACGGTTGCGACCACATCGTTTACTACGGCCGCGAAGATGTCGCTAAGCGCGTGCGCGAACTGACGAACGGCGTGGGCGTGAACGTGGTGTTCGACAGCGTGGGCAAGGACACCTTCGAAGCGTCGCTCGATTCGCTCAAGCGCCGCGGCCTGATGGTGTGCGTCGGCACGGCTTCCGGCCCGATTCCGCCGTTCAATCCGCAGATCCTCGCGATGAAGGGCTCGCTCTATCTCACGCGCCCGGCGCTGGCGGACTATATCGCCGACCCCGCGGAGAAGAACGAACTGGCTTCGGAGCTGTTCGGGCACGTTGCGGCGGGCCGCATCAAGATCGAACTGAACCAGCGTTACGCGCTGGAAGACGCGGTGCAGGCGCACCGCGACCTTGAAGCGCGCAAGACGACGGGATCGTCGGTCTTCGTCATCTGAGGAGCGCAACATGAAAGTCGAACAACTGACCTATGCCATCGGGGCGGAACTGACTGGCGTGAATCTCGCCGATGCGGTTCACGACGACGGCCTCTTTGCCGAGATTCGCGCGGCGCTGCTCAAGCACCGCGTGCTGTTCCTGCGCGACCAGAACATCACGCGCACCGAGCATGTGGCGTTCGCGCGCCGTTTCGGCGAGCTGGAGGACCATCCGGTCGCGGGCAGCGACCCGGATCATCCGGGGCTCGTGCGCATCTACAAGAACCCCGAGCAGCCCAACGACCGCTACGAAAACGCCTGGCACGCGGACGCCACCTGGCGCGAGGCGCCGCAGTTCGGTGCCGTGCTGCGCTGCGTGGAATGCCCGCCCGTGGGCGGCGACACGATGTGGGCGAACATGGTGCTCGCCTACGAGAAGCTGCCCGAACACGTGAAGGCGCAGATCGACGGTCTGTATGCGCGCCACAGCATCGAAGCGAGCTTTGGTGCGGCCATGCCGATCGCAAAACGCCATGAACTCAAGGCGCAGTTTCCCGACGCGGAGCACCCGGTGGTGCGCACGCATCCGGAAACCGGCGAGAAGGTGCTGTTCGTGAGCGCGTTCACGACGCACATCACGAACTATCACACGCCCGAGCGCGTGCGCTTCGGTCAGGACGCCAATCCGGGCGCGGGCGACCTGCTGCGCTATCTCGTGAGCCAGGCCTATATTCCGGAGTACCAGGTACGCTGGCGCTGGAAGCCGAACAGCATCGCGATCTGGGACAACCGCAGCACCCAGCACTATGCCGTGATGGACTATCCGCCCTGCCACCGCAAGATGGAACGCGCCGGCATTATCGGCGACAAGCCGTACTGAAGCCGTAGTGATGCAGGCAGGAGACCCAAACCAATGACGCTGGACACCACACCGACCATCTTGATGGTCCCGGGGTTGCGCGACCATGTGCCGGAGCACTGGCAAACGCTGCTGGAAAGCAAGCTGCCCAAGGCCGCTTCGGTGCCGCCGCTCGAGCACGACAAACTGAGCTGCGCGGCGCGCGTGGCCGCGCTCGACGCGGCGCTCGCGAAGATCGACGGCCCCGTCATTCTCGTGGCGCACAGTGCGGGCGTGATGATCACCGTGCATTGGGCGCAGCAGCACAGCCGCAAGATTCATGGCGCGCTGCTCGCCGCGCCGGCGGACCTCGAAACGCCGCTGCCGGCCGGTTACCCGGCGTTTGATGCGCTCGTCGAGCACGGCTGGACGCCGATTCCGCGCAAGCCGCTGCCGTTCCCGAGCATCGTGGGCGCGAGCCGCAACGATCCGCTTGCGCGCTTCGAGCGCGTGGCGGCGATGGCGAAGGATTGGGGCAGCACCCTCGTGGACCTGGGGGAAGTCGGGCATCTGAATCCGGCGGCGGGATTTGGCGAATGGCCCATGGCCGAGATGTTGATTCATGAACTTGTCTGATCAAAAGTGGGCGGCGCAGGCGAGCCGCGACGCAGGTGAACCGGCCGTATTGACGATCGAGGCCTTCTTCGATTTCATCTGCCCGTGGTGCCTGATCGGCAAGCGCAATCTCGATGCGGCGCTCGCGCGTTTCGCGCGTTCGCGGCCCGATGTGCGCGTGCGGGTGCAGTGGCGCTCGCACCAGTTGCTGCCGTGGACGCCGCTCGAAGGTCTGCCGTATCAGGCGTTCTATCGCGACCGCCTTGGCAGCGCCGAAGCGGTGGCCGCGCGGCGCGCGCAGGTGCAGCGCGCGGGGCGCGATGCGGGTGTCGAGTTCGCGTTCGAGCGCATCGCGGTGCTGCCGAACACGGCCGCCGCGCACGACCTGGTCACGTTTGCCGCTAGCCGCGGCGCGCGCGAACAAAGCGCGGCGCTGATCGACCGCGTGCTCAAGGCTTACTTCATGGAAGGCCAGAACATCGGCGATTACGCGGTACTCGAATGCCTGGGTCTTGAATGCGGCCTCGAACGCGAGAGCCTGGAGGCGCACCTGGTTGCATCGAAGCGCCTCGCTGACCCGACCGGACAGCGCGTGCCCTACGCCGACCCGCGGGTGACCGGCGTGCCGTACTTCGTGTTCAACAAGGGTTATTCGCTCTCGGGCGTGTATTCGCCGGTGGCGATGGCCGGTGCGATGGCGCTGGCGGTCGGAAATTGATGCGAGTCGAGGGAAGTCGAGGGGAAAGGGAATGACACGTGAAGTACCGGTCGGCGCGGCCGACGAACTTGCGCCAGGCCAGCGCAAGCTGGTTTTCGTCGACGGCCGCAGCATCGTGCTGTTCAATATCGAAGGACAGATGCACGCGGTCGACAATTCGTGCCCCCACAACGGCGCCTCGCTCGCGAGCGGCTCGCTCGAAGGGTGCATGTTGCGCTGCCCGGCGCACGGGCTGCGCTTCGACGTGCGCAGCGGCTGTATGCCGGGCGCGGGTGGACTGAAGCTCACGACATTTCCTGTGCGCGCCGTAGAAGGAAAGTTGCTGCTGAGCGTGCTGGCAACGCCGGCTTCGAGCCAGGCATAGCTGCGCAGCACGGCATTCGAATCTCGCACACGAACAAAAGTTACTTAGGATAGCCAACCATGAAAGGCCTGATGATGGAGCAACCGCTCCTGGTCGCTTCGCTGCTCAACCATGCAGAACGCCATCACGGCGCGCGCGAAATCGTCTCGCGCCGCGTGGAAGGCGACATTCACCGCTACCGCTACCAGGATCTCGCGCAGCGCGCGCGCCGCATGGCGAATGCGCTGTCGAGCCTCGTCATCGCGCCGGGCGAGCGCGTGGGGACGCTGGCCTGGAACGGCTACCGGCACATGGAGCTGTACTTCGCGGTTTCGGGTTCGGGGGCGGTGCTTCACACGCTGAATCCGCGCCTGCATGCCGATCAGCTCGTCTACATCATCGAACATGCGCAGGATCGCATCATCTTCTTCGATCTCACGTTCCTGCCGCTCATCGAGAGCGTCGCGGCGCGCGTAACGAGCCCGATGTTCTTTGTCGCCATGACCGATCGTGCGCATATGCCGCGCAGCCATAGTCTTGGCTCGAGACTCCTCTGCTACGAGGACCTGATCGACACTCACACGGCCGATTTCGAATGGCCGCTGCTCGACGAAAACAGCGCGTCGTCGCTTTGCTATACGTCGGGCACGACCGGCAATCCGAAGGGCGTGCTCTACAGTCACCGCTCGACGCTGCTGCATACCTACGCGGCGGCGCTGCCCGACGCGCTGAACTGCTCGGCGCGCGACACGATCCTGCCGGTGGTGCCGATGTTCCATGTCAATGCATGGGGACTGCCGTACATTGCCTGCATGACGGGCGCGAAACTCGTGTTTCCGGGCCCGGCGCTCGATGGCAAGTCGCTGTATCAACTGATCGAAGAAGAGCAGGTCACGCTTTCGGCCGGTGTGCCGACGGTCTGGCAAGGCCTGCTTGCCCATGTCGAGTCGGTGGACGGTTCGTTCTCGTCCATGCGCCGCACGATCATCGGCGGCGCGCCGTGCCCGACCGCGATGACCCAGGCGTTCCAGAAGCGCCATCACGTCGACGTGATTCATGCATGGGGCATGACGGAACTGAGCCCGGTTGGCACGGTTTGCAGTTTCAAGGCGCATCAGAGCGCGCTGGACGAAGATGAGCGCTACGCGCTTCAGGCGAAGCAGGGGCGCTCGGTGTTCGGCATCGACATGAAGATCGTCGACGCTGCCGGCGAGGAACTGCCGTGGGACGGCCATGCCGCCGGCGACTTGCAGGTGCGCGGACACTGGGTCGCAAGCGAATACTTTGGCGGCGACTACGCCTCGCCGCAGCAGGACGGCTGGTTCCCGACCGGCGACGTGGCGAAGATCGATGCCGACGGTTTCATGCAGATCGTGGATCGCAGCAAGGACGTCATCAAGTCGGGCGGCGAGTGGATCAGTTCCGCCGACATTGAAAACGTCGCGAGCCTGCACCCCGAAGTCGCCACAGCGGTTTGCATTGCAGCACGCCACCCGAAGTGGGACGAGCGGCCGCTCTTGCTGATCGTGAGGAAGCCGGGCAGCGCGCTCGAAGCGGACGACCTGCTCATGTTCTTCGACGGCCGCGTGGCGAAGTGGTGGAAGCCCGACGCCGTGCTGTTCGTCGACGCCGTGCCAATTGGCGCGACGGGCAAGGTGCTCAAGAACCAGCTGCGCGATCAATACGGCGGGCACTACTTGCAAGCGTGTTAAGCCCTCTGGTCACAACGATTCATTCAGGTAATACCCTTTAAGGCAACTACAAAAGGCGCGGGGACCACCCGGCAGCCACACACGGAGATCGGCAATGAAATTGAAGTTCGGTAGCCTCGCAGCGTTGGCCTTGTTCGCCAGCGCAGCGCATGCGCAATCATCGGTCACGCTTTATGGCGTGGTTGACAGCGGCCTGCTGTATCAAAGCACTTCGGCCGCAAACTTTTCGGGGACCGCCAAGAATCTGGGGAGCACCTGGCAGCTCAAGGACGGCGGGATCTTTTCGAGCGTCTGGGGCATGAAGGGCACCGAGGACATTGGCGGCGGCTACAAGATCAACTTCAAGCTGCAAGGCTCGTTCACGTCGAACAACGGCAAGACGGGCCTGTCCGATACGCCGGGCGTGACCGCGGTCTTCAATCAGTACGCGACCATTGGCGGGTCGGGCTGGTTCGGTTCGATCGACGCGGGCCGCCAGATCATCCCGATGATCTACGCGATGGCGGACACCGACGTTCGCGGCGCACAGTACTTCGGCAGTATTCTCACCGCGTGGCTGGGCCTCAATCAGGCGGCCGGGTGGCCCGGCACGAGCACGAACGCGCCGATCGGCGCGCTCTATGACAGCAATGCGATCGTCTACAGATCGCCGAAGTTCTATGGCGCTTCGCTCGAGCTGGAGTACGCGCCGGGCGGCGTGCCGGGGCAGTTCCAGGGCGGCACGCGCGAATCGGCCGTGCTGAAGTACTCGAACTACGGCCTGAACCTGGCTGGGGTCTACTACAGCGGCCACGACACCAATCCGTACGCGGGCAACTTCCCCACGACGCCGGCCGCACCGGCCACGGGGCGCAACAACAACAACTTCTACTACGTCGGCGCGATGTACACGATCAGCGGATTCTCGATATCCGGCTCGTTCAGCTCGTCGAACTCGTCCAGCCTGTTCACCAAGGCGACCTATAACTTCGAAATGATCTCGGCCGGCCTCGGTTACCAGTTCAGCCCGGTCTTCAAGGTCACTTCGGGGTACTACTATTTGAAGGACCGCAATAACTCGGCGAATCATTCGAGCGAAGTCGCCGTAGGCGCCGAATACAACCTCTCGAAGGCGACCAAGGCGTATGCCCAGGTCGGCTATGTCAGCAACAAGGGGACCATGAACCAGACGATCGTCTACGGTGCGCCAGTCGCGCCGGGCCAGTCGACGACGGCGGCGATGGTCGGTATTCGTCACGCGTTCTGATCCTCATACACCCTAGAAAAGATGGAGCAATTTATGAAAAAAACCACGGTAGCCGGGTTGGCGGTCGCGACGCTCGTCGCGGTGGCTTCCATGAGTGCGTGGGCACAACCCCAAGGCGCTGCCAGCGCGCCCGCCGAATCGCAGGCGGCGTCCGCGACCGCGGCTCCCGCGGCGGTTCCGTCCGACCGGCAGGCGAATCGCGCCATGCGCCGCAAGGTGTATGCGGCCATCGGCAAGGACAAGTCGATCAACGCGGGCAACATCAGCGTGGGCGCGAAGGGCGGTGCGATTACGCTGAATGGGACCGTTTCGGACACGGCACAGATTGCCAGGGTCGAGGAAATCACCAAGGGTGTTCCCGGTGTGACGTCGGTCACCAACAAGCTGACGGTCAAGAAGTCTTTCGGCGGCATGTAAGCCGCCACACGAGGCGCGCAGTACGGTGCGGCCGGGAGTCCCCCCGGTTGCACCGGGCTTCGCCCGGCAGCGTAGAGGTTGAATCCAGTCGGCCTCTCGCTGTTTCTCCGGACTGCTAATAACAATCCGGAGCGTCGATCAGGCTCGTGTGCAGGCATGAGTCTGGAGGCGTGAGTTCGACGTTAGAGTCGGAGCGTTTTATCGCCGTTTCGCGCGTGCGGAACGGCGATTTTTTTATGCAGCCACCGCCCGAGCGACCATTGCCACGCCCACCGCAATCGCGGCCGCCCCAATCCCCCGCGCGACTCTTGCGCCGCCCGGCAGCCATCGCTCCGCGGCAATCGCCGCAGCGACCAGCGCCATCGCGGGCCGATCCATCACACCCGCTGCGAGAAGCACCGCCATCAGATTCCCGCAGCAGCACAGGCAGTGCCGACCGAGCCTCAAGCCGTGACGCAGCGCCGCCCGCACATCGAGCCGCGCGTGCCCGCACGACGGCGAGTACCCGCAGCACGCTAGCCAGCGCGCTTTCCACGCTGAGAACTGCAGCGCGCCCGCCAGCACGACGACAACCCCCGCCGCGGCCGGCGCGGTATGCGCCAGCGCAGGCGCCGCGACGGCTAGCGCTGTGAGTTGCGCACCCGCCGCGAATACGAGCACGCCGACCGCGAGCCACACGAAGAAGTACCCCACGCCAGCCATCGCCGTCATCCCGCCCGCACGCGCCGTGCGTTCATCGCCCATCGCCTCGAAATACCGCCACAAAGCCGGCGTGAGCGCAGGCAACATCATCGCGACCATCATGACATTCCACATGCCGGCAAACGATACGGCGGCGTCGAACCATGTGCGCCCGCACATGGGTGCCCAGAGCGCGGACATCGTCCAGCCGCCGGGCATGGGCGTGCCGCCCATCGCCTCCATCGACGCACACCAGACGAACGTCACCGCGGTGCTCGCCGCAAAGACCAGCGACGAAACGCCAAAGAAAATCGCACGCGGAGCCGGACCGCCGTGCCGCCGTACCGTCATGCCGACGTTATCCATGATGCGCCTCAGCTTTGCGTGTACTCGTCATGCCGGTGCCACCAGATGCCGGTCTCGTTGCGACCCTTCGGCGCGCGGTCGAGCCACTGGTACATGCCCCATACGCCATCCAGGCCGCGCGCATAGGTCGAGTACGTGTGATAGACCACGCCGTCTTCCAGCACGAATGCGCTGAGGCCCGGGCGGTCGCGCGTGTAGGTTGCCGCGTCGGTGCCGCAGCTCGCCGCGAATTCGGCGACGGGCGCGGGCGGCGGATTCATGTCCATCGCGTGGCCGCTGCGCGCATAGTTGTATTCGATGTCGCCCGCGCGCTGCTGCGCCGTGGTGAACGACACGTTGAAATCGAAGTTGAAGTCGTTGCCGCTCGACGAGGCCCACGGAAAATGCCACCCCATGCGCTGGCGGTAGGCCAGCAGCTTGGGCAGCGGCGCGCGCGACACGGCCATGAGCCGAACGTCGTGATTCGCGAGATGCACGGCGATGCCGTCGAAGCCATCGGCAATCGACGAGCACGACGGACAGCCCGCCGCGTAATCCGGCCCGAACATGAAGTGATAAACGAGCAGTTGCGAGCGGCCCTTGAAGAGCTCGGCGAGTGTCGCGCCGCCATCTTCGGTTTCGAATCGATAGGTCTTGTCGACACGCACCCACGGCAGTGCCTGGCGCTGCTGCGCCAGTGCGTCGCCGCGCCGTGTGTGTTCCTTTTCTGCCGCGAGCAGTTCGATACGCGCCGCAAGCCAGTCTTCGCGTGTTCCTGTGGTATGGGTTGACATTGCCTGGTGCTCCTATGGATTCACTGGGGTGACGGCGCGCTGTGCGCGCCGCCGCGTCGTTCGATCGATGATTCGCTTGATCGCCGTGTTAGATTAGGCGCGGACCGAGGAGCCGGGGGAGTGACAAGTGTGGCGGGATTCGCATGACGATGGATTCGCTGATAACGGCTGCGGCGCGCGCGCTCGCAGCCGGTGATCCGCTCGGCGCGCTGAACCGGGTCGCCTTGCGCGACGATGCGCCCGCGCTCGCGTTGCGCGGCATCGCCATGGCGCAGCTCGGCGACTTCGCGCGTGCGAAAACGCTGTTGCGCAGCGCGGCGCGCGGCTTCGGCGCGCGCGAGGCCGTGGCGCAGGCGCGCTGCGTGGTCGCCGAGGCCGAGATTGCGCTTGCCTCGCGCGATCTCGGCTGGCCCACCGACACGCTCGCTGCGGCGCGGCAAACGCTCGAAACCCATGGCGACCGTCTCAATGCCGCGCACGCGCGCTACCTGGAAATTCGCCGTTTGCTGCTCATTGGCCGGCTCGACGAGGCCGGCGGCATGCTCGCACAAACCGATCCCGCGCCACTGCCGCCCGCCTTGCGCGCGGCGCACGAGTTGATCGCCGCGGGCATTGCCATGCGGCGCATTCAAACGCAGGTCGCGCGGCGCTCGCTTGCAGAGGCCGCGCGCGCGGCGCGCGCAGCGGGCATCGCGGCGCTGAGCGCCGAGATTGAGAGCGCCGCGCGGCTGTTGACCTCGCCGGCCGCGCGCCTCATCGCGCGTGGCGAAGAGCGGGTGCTGCTGCTGGAAGACGTCGAGGCGCTGCTCGCCTCGAAGGCGCTCGTCGTGGATGCGTGCCGCTACGTTGCGCGCGAGGGCGCGACGGTCGTCGAACTCGCGAGGCGGCCCGTGCTGTTCGTGCTCGCGCGCGCGCTCGCGGAGGCGTGGCCTGCCGATGTGCCGCGCGACGTGCTGATCGCCCGCGCCTTTCGCACGAAACACGCCGACGAAACGCATCGAGCGCGGCTGCGCGTGGAAATTGGCCGCTTGCGCACGCTGTTGCGCGACGTGGCCGAGATCGGCTCGACGCAGCAAGGCTTCGCGCTGGCGCCGCGCACTGCGAGCGAAGTGGTGGTGCTGGCGCGGCCTGTGGAAGAAAAGCACGCAGCGGTACTCGCATTTCTTGCCGACGGCGAATCGTGGTCGAGTTCGGCGCTGGCGCTCGCGCTCGGCGCGAGCCAGCGCACCGTGCAACGCGCGCTCGATTCGCTCGCCGCGGCGGACAAGGTGCAGTCGTTCGGCTACGGCCGCGCGCGCCGCTGGACCACGCCGCCTGTTCCCGGATTCGCGACGACCTTGTTACTCCCCGCGCCGCTGCCGGGCGATTAGGATGAACGCCTGCCCTTTCATTGAAGGAGGAAGTCATGAAACGAACGACTGCCGAAATCGTCCGCGAGTACGGCCCTTTTCCCGGCATCGACAAGGTGGGCGGGGTCACCTACGACGGTAAGCAGGTCTGGTTCGCCGTGGGCGAGCGCATTGCGTCGCTCGACCCCGAGAGCGGCCAGACGCAGCGCTCGATCGACATCGCGGCGCACGCGGGCACGGCGTTCGACGGGCGGCACCTGTTCCAGATTTCCGAAGACCGCATCCACAAGATCGACCCCGAAACGGGCCGCGTGCTCGCCACGATTCCCGCGCCCGGCGGCGGCGGCGACTCGGGGCTTGCGTGGGCGGACGGCACGCTCTGGGTCGGGGTGTATCGCGAGCGCAAGATCCATCAAATCGATCCGCAGACGGGCGCGATTCTGCGCACGCTCGAATCGAGCCGCTTCGTCACGGGCGTGACGTGGGTGGACGGCGAGTTGTGGCACGGCACCTGGGAAGGCGACGAGAGCGACTTGCGGCACATCGATCCGGGCACGGGCGAAGTGCTGGAACAACTCGACATGCCGCCCGGAACCGCCGTTTCGGGACTGGAGTCCGATGGCGGCGAGCAGTTCTTCTGCGGCGGCGGGAACAGCGGGAAGATTCGCGCGGTGCGGCGGCCGAGATAGCGACCGGCGGCGATTTGTTATGTGAAGGCATCGCCACTGTCTGTGCGCCAGCGCACGTGCCGGCGCCGCTTTTTGTCATCCCGATGGAGGTGTGCAGAGCAGGTGTTCGTCATCAATAGTTAGCGATCCATATCGATGGGTGCAGCGCGGTCCCCGACGCGCTGCCTTGAATGTCACCGTGCTGTCGCCTATGCTCATTCGGCGGATTGCGTCGCGATATCCGGAGCAGCCCTTGGGGAAGCGCCATGGCCGAGGAAGGTGGAAACAATACGCCCGGCAACGGTGCTGTCATTCAAACCGGGAACGACCAGCCGTTGCGCAATGGTATCGACCGCGTTGGCGAGGAAAATGCCAACGGCTTAGGCTGGCGACGCTTTTTGACGTGGGTGCTTTATTGCGCGTGCGTTATCGCTGCCGTCCTTTACCTGTTCTTCTGGCCGTCCTTCAACGCAGCGCCACACGTTGCGGCGTCTGCGGGAGTGCACGCGGGCGCGCCAGGCCAGACTGCGCCATCCTCGCTCCATCCACCCAAGGCCGCGTCCGCCAGCCAGTCCGAGCGGCCGCTTGACACCTTCAGGAAGGTGATGAGCGATCTGCTGACTGACGAACAGGAGGAAACGAGCTTCCAGGGGGTATTCGTATTGGCGCTCACGTTCCTCGCCTTTCTGATGCACGGGCTCGAGAGCGCTGGCAAAAAAGAGGGACATGGCGAGGCTGCAACGGCCTGGACCTCGAGATTGCACCGCTGGGCAGGCAATCCCCACGTTCGTTTTGCCGTGCCGACACTGATCTTCTTTGCTGCAATGATCCGCCGCAGTCACGACGATGCGGCCGTTTTCCTGATGGCGGTCCTCGCCATCTACGTTGCGGCCGAGCATTTCGTGGCGCTGCAACAGCAGCACGCGACGGCGCGCTCGATACTGTGGGAAATGAGCCAGCAGGCCGAGGAGATCAAGAAACATACGAGTGGTCTAGGTGCGTTGCAGACCGATCTGAAGCGACGCGCGACGGAAGTCGGCGACGTCATCGCGGAACTGAACCGGCAGGTTGGCAGCATCAGAAATTCACTGGGTACACCTTATAGTCAGAGGCAGCTCTACAAGGCCTATGGTGTTCCGGTGGACCCGCGCCGTGCAACGACGCCGAAGGGCTACGGGGCGGGAATCTATGCCGTCTACCGCTTGCTCGATATCGACGGGGAATGGCTGGATGCCCCGCGCAAGCAGAAGTGGCCGCTCTACTTCGACAAGAACCCGCCCCGCGAAACCTTGTACTCCGCGTTGATGCGGGGGCGCCGCGACAGGGTGCTGATCATCACCGACATGCCGCTCAGGCTCGTGAAGCCGTGGAGCGACGCCAGCGAGCCGGATAGGGACCGTGCAACGGACTTTCTCCGTTTTATCGGACTCGTGTGGCATACGGTGGTGCTGGAGCAGGCGGCGCGCGACCTTCAGGCGGAACACGGGGTGCGTGCGAATTACGACGTGAGGGTTGGCGATTCGTCGAACTGGATGCATGTTGTCGACGGCACCGTTTATCAATTGCTCGGAAAGCCGCCGGGTCAGGTCTATCTTCGCGATCTCACGCTCGACATCACGCGCGAGGGCGAGCGCACGGGGATGAATCTCGTGAGCTGGGCCGTGGAGGACATCATGCGCTCGGCTTCGCGCGCGGCCAGTGCGCGCGACTATATTTGCGCTGTGTTCTCCCAGGTCTTGATGATCAGGCGCTTGTACCAGATGGATCTTCCCTTGCTGCCTGGCATCGTCGACCAGATCCTGCTCGATATCGGTTTCGGCGACTGGCTGCAGTTCCAGGACGGCTTTGCCGAGAAGTGGAGCGAAACGGATGCGAAGACCGTGTTTCGCGGGCTGATCGAGAAGTTTCTTGTCGGTCTCGCCGACGACAAGGGCACGCTTACCGCCAGCCTCATTTACCGGGAGCTGCAATGAACGACGCCGCAAGGCCCGAACCGGTACTGGTTTCGCAGCTTTCAGTGATGGCAAGGCACATCGACGACCTTGCCGAGCGCGTCTACGCGAAGCTGGTGACCCGCCAGCCCGACGGCAAGTGGACGTTGCACGACCCGGAACTGGTCGCGCAGCGCGTGGCGCGCGAACTGGCCGGGGAAGACCGTGAAGAGAGCGCAGCAAAGCGCGAGGCGGCGCAGCCGTCCGACCTGCCGCTTCAGACGCTGGCCGAAGTGTTCCTGCAGTCGGTTGAATTGCTGATGGCCTCGCCGCATGAGCCCGACAGCAAGAGCGCGCTCCTGACGTGGTGCGGAAAATCGCCGGACACTTCGATAGGCGAGTCGGAGCAGATCCGCGTCGACTTGCTGACGACGAGCTGGCTCGGCCTGCATTTCGTGGGGATTCCGTTCAGCATTCCATGGGAGCGGGTACGTCGCTGGGCCGACGAAGAGGGCGGCGGTTTGCCGAATGGGGCCTGTATTGGCAAGGCGATTGGCGATATCGTACGCGACGCTCGCAAGCACAACGAACGAATGAAGCGCGAGGAAAGCAGTGCCGCTCGCGCCGTGCCGCAAACGGGCGCCGCGCAAACGCCCCCCGCCCCCGCGGCCGCGGCCGCGGTTGCCGCGGGGGCGGGGGGCGTAGTGCAGTCGGCGCGCAATCCCGCGCTGATCGTGTTTTCCGGGTTGCCGCTTCTATTGTTTCCCGAATTGCTGCGCGGTGAGCCTCGCGAGGGGTGCACGCCCAACGGGGCGCATATCCTGGGCCGATGCTATGAGCTTCTGCAACTGGTGCTTTATTTGCGGGCCGGGTTCCAGATTCTGTATTGCGTAAAGGAGGACATCGTTGTCGAATGCCTGCGCTTCGTCCATGCGCAACACAACGCTACGCCGACAAAAGAGAGCGCGTGGAAGATATGGCAGCACGCGCTGGAGTGGCTGCAGAATCTGGTTCCTGCGCCAGTGCTCGAACGCCAATGCGTGTGCGTGATGGAAGATCCGCTCATGCCTGCGTGCTTCATCAATCACGAGCGTGGGCTTTATACGGTCGAAACGCCGATGGCGAACGAAGACCGGAGCCGCCAGGGCCGCCGGCAGGGCGAAATGCCGCTGCCTGCGAGCTATATGCGTGAGATCCGGCGCTTGCTGTACATCGAACACCTGACGGCAGGTGGCGGGCTGAGCAAGGCGACCAACCTGTTGAGCAAGGACGCCAATTACCACGAAGCGGTCTTCAGGAATATCTGGAGCCGATGCCAGGCGGACAACCGCCGTCCAGCCGCTGGCTCCGATCCTCAAAACGTATAAGTGACCTTCCCAAACGCCGTGCGCCCGAGCGTGTTGTACCCGTACGCGGTCACATATTGCCGGTTGAACACGTTCGCAAGCGTGGCCGAAAGCGCGAGATGCGCATTGACCTTGTACGACGCGCGCAGGCTCACCGTCGTCCACGAAGGCAGGTAGATCGTGTTGAGCTGGTCGTCGAATGTCGAGCCGTTGTACAGCAGCGAAACGCCGGTGCTGAGCGCGTGGAGCTGGAACTCGTCCCACGTGTGATCCACGCTCAGGCTCACCGTCTGGCGCGGGCGGCGATTGAGCCAGGTCTGGTCGGTCACGTCCTGCGGATTCAGAATCCCCACCGTGAGGCTCACCGGCGTGGACTTGCAGAGCGTGCCCTTGTACGAGAGGTCGAGACCCTGAATGTGCGCGCGCCCCACGTTCACAGGCAGGAAGGTCTGCGAGTTGTACGTGATGAGGTCGTGCACGCGCGTGTCGTACACCGCGGCCGTGAACGTGCCGATCGAAGTGGTCGCATCGAGCGCCGCCTCGACCGAGTCGCTGCGCTCGGGCAGCAGGTTGGGGTTCGAGTAGCCTGGATAGTACAGGTCGTTGAACGTGGGCAGACGGAACGCATTGCCATACGAAACGCGCGCCGTGTAGACCGGTGTGATCGCCCACGAGAGCGCGACGTTGCCCGTATTGACCGACTCCCCCTGCACGATCTCGTGCCGCCCAGCGAGGAACAGCGTGACGGGCCCGAGCGTTGTGGACTGATGCATCGACACGGCGGAATCGTTGCGCGCGGGCAGGCCGCCCGGCACATCCACAGGCAGAAACGCCAGTTCGCGCGTGTAGTCGTAGGCGAGCTTGGTCTCGCCGTCGAGCGGCATGCCGAAGAGCGTGTGGCCCCTTTCCTGATGCGTGAGCGACGTGGAGGTGGCAAAGCGCGTCGAATCGATCTCGTCGGTCGGGATCGTCGGGTCGTTCGAATAGAGGAACTGACGGTCGGTGGCGTACCCCACCGACTGGTCGAACTGCGTGGTCGGCGTGATGTCGAGGTGGAACGCGAGGCCGGTCGTGAGCTGGTTGTCGCGCTGGCGGTCGTTGCCACCCGCGTTGTCGTAGGAGAGATCGGAGCGGTGGTAAAGCGCGAAGGTCGAGATCGACCAGTTGTCGTGCGCATAGCCAAGGCGCGCGTCCAGGTTCTGCGCGTGGTAAGGGTTGCGGCCGGCTTCGTGGCCGTAGGCCCAGGGCTGCGTCGCGTCGATGCCGGCCGTGTTGTAGTCGTGCAGACCCAGCGAATACGTGAGTCCGCTCAACGCGGCAAGCGGCCCTGCCGAGCCGATCGTGCCCGAGGTGCGCACCTGCGTGTCGAAGGTCTTGTTCGAGCCGCCGCCGAACGACACGGTGGTCTGGTTCGGCTGGTTCGACGCATGGCGCGTGAAGAGCTGCACGACGCCGCCCACGGCGTCCGCGCCGAACGAGGCGGCCGCGGGACCCGAGATCACCTCCACGCGGTCGAACGAGTCGGTCGCAAGATCGCCCCATTCGGCAGTGCCGGTGGTGACGGAGCCCACGCGTATGCCGTCGATGAACACGGCCACCTGGTCCGCCGACGACCCGCGGATGCTCACGCCCGTGTACGACCCAGGCCCCCCGGTCTGCGAGACGGTGACGCCGGGCAGCGTGGCGAGCGCCTGCGCAATGCTGGGGTCGACGGGCGAGACGCGGTCGAGGTCGGCGCGCGTGAGCACCTGGGTGGTTGCGTAGCGCTGGTCGAACGATTGCGGCAGGTGCTGCGTGTCGCCCACGACGAGGATATTGGGCAGCGTGGTGTCGTCGGTGGTTTGCTGCTGCGCCTGGGCGGGCGATGCGTCGGCGGCATGCGCGGTTTGCCACGCACAGGCGAGCGCGGCGGAAGTCAAAACGAACTGGCGAAACTTCATGATGCGGTGGCTGGAAACAGCGCTTGTTCAGGGCTGTCCTTGCAACGGGCAGCCGCCGCATGGGCGGTGCTTGCGCATTGGGGATCCCCGCCCGTTGCGGCTGCTGGACTCGGCTGATGGCAGGTCTCCTGGCTCGCGGGTCGACGTCCGTTGCCGGCCTTCCCGGTTTCCCAGTGGCCCGCTTTGGCATGGACTCGCCGCTGACAGTTGCGGGGGCAGCCGCAGTCTTGCACTGCGTTCCCTTTTGATCCCGTCGCCGGGAACCATCAGCGCGCAAGGGTAATGGCCGCGCATTGCGCGCGTCAACCTTTGCCGGGTGCGGTGTGGCGAAAACACCCGGTTTGGTCTGCCCCCCCGGCGCCACGCGTTGACCGATGGACGTGCGCTGTTATGCGGGTGTCTCACGGCATGCGATCTCGTGCCGTTGACGGAGGGGCGAGAGAGGCGCTTGCGAGCCTCGCGAAATCGCAAGCTCCGGTGTTCGGCGCATGAAACACGGCCCCGAACCATTGTGATTCGGGGCCGCTTTCCGGTGTGGCTACATCACGAAGCCGAGAGCTTCACCGCCACGCCGGTCGAAGAATAAACGGGCGTGGCCTTGAAGCCATCCACAGTGACGGTCGCGAACTTGACCGACGCGCCGCTGCCGTCGATCAGGTCGATCGTGTCGCCTGCCTTCGGCGCATAGCCGTTCACGAACTTCACGTGCAGCGTGCCGCCCGCCACCGTGAGCTGGCCGCCCACGCGCAGGCGTCCGCCGCCGTTGCCGTCGATGTCGAGTTCGAGCGTCGTGCTGTCGAGCTGCGTGTACTTGCCCGCTACCGTCAACGGCGCGGCCGCCGCGACGGTCACGCTGCCGCCGGAGCCCACGTACACATCGCCGTTGCCGAAGGCCGTGGCCGACGCGGCCGCGAGCACGCCGCCGCTCACCTGCGAGCCGCCCGTGTAACTGTTGTTGCCCGCGAGCGTGAGCGTGCCGCTGCCCTGCAGCGTGAGCTTGCCCGAGCCGGCAATGTCGTTGCGCCAGGTGTCGGCGGCGTTGAAGCCGCCCTGGCTTGCGTCCATTGCGACGATCACGTTGCCGCTGAATGCGCCATAACCATCGGCAGCACTAAACATGTTCAGACGGCCCCAGCCTTCGGAATCGTCCATGACCGGATAGCCCGAGACGACTTCGGTCGTCTTCAGCACGACACGGCGCTGGTTGGCGCTCAGATACGGGAAGCGCGTTTCGAGCAGCACCTCGGCGCCTTTGGGTACGACAGGCGGCGCTTCGGTCGATTCGATCTGGCTGAAGCCGAACGTCATGCGGCGCGCGAATTCCGTCTTGTTGGTCGCATAGTCGGCGAAGCGGTCAGTCGCGCTCGTGCCCGAATGCGCGAAGGTCGGGAAGGTCGTGGTGCTCGTGCCGGTTGCCTGTTCGAGCGCGCTGTGCGCTTGCGCGTAGGCCGCGTTCTTGAGCGTGGCGTTCGCGGGGTCGTAGAGATTCGCGGCCGTGGCGGCCAGCGCGAACATGCGTCCGCCGATCACGTCGAGCGGCGAATGCATGCCCGCAAGAATGCGGTTCTCGCCGAGTTCGAGGCCGCGGCTCGCCATTTCCTGGTAACGCTCGGGCACGAGGTAGGCCATCGTCATCGCGTCGCGCATGGCTTCGGCTTCGTGGCCGCTGATGAAGCCGCCGTCGGTCGAAGGCGTCGTGCTGATCGCCGGCACGAGCGTGGGGTCGACCACGACGCTCGTGCTCCAGCGGAATGGCCGCGCGTATTTGTAGAAGCGCTTGGCGGGTTCGGTCGAGGCGTTGTTGCCCATGGTGTTGAGCAGGTCCACCACCTTGCCGAACGTCGCGTTGCTCGTGCTGCCCACGCCCGTGTTGTTGCCCGAGTCGTTGTAGAGCGTGGTGGTTGCGTCAGCGGGAATCGACGTGATGCTCGTGGTTTGCTGCGCGGCCGCGCGCCAGGCGGCGGTGAGCGGGCCCATGCCGTCGGTCACGCTGTAGCCCTTGCCGCGGCGGTCGTCGTAGTAGGCGGCGTCCGCTTGCGCCTGGGTGCGCTGTGTCGTTGCGCTCACAACGTACTGGATGTTCGCGTTCAACACGGTGCTGTTGAGAATCGTGCCGTTGGGCGTGCCGTCGGTGGGCACGCCCGTCCATGTGGACTGCACGACTGCGGGGAACGTGCCGTTGGCAGGCGCGGAAACGCCTGCGTCCACGAGCAGCGTGAGCGGCTGCCACAGATCGAGAAAGCGCGCCACCACGCGCACGCCCGCGTTGGTCGCGAGCGTGGCGTAGCGCGCGTCGCCGCGCTGGTTGGTCGCGATGTTGTCGACGAAGGCGGGCACGTCGGGAATCGGTGCGTTGTCCACGAAGCCGGGGTCGGCGGGCGGCGCGGGGATGGCGGCGGTGCTGGCGGGGTCGCTATTGCCGCCGCCGCAGGCGGTTAGTGCTGCAATGCTGGTAAGCACTGCCAGGTAGAGTGGCAGCGCAATTCGGTGGTGTGATGCGGACATGCTGAGGGCTCCGTCGTCGTGGTTGATGCTGTGTGGTGATGGCTGACGGCGGCGAATTATGCTTACCCTCGATTACTCCCTAATTACCAAATTATTACGCCTATGTTAAGCGGTAATTGAAATGAAATGCGGGTGAAATAATGTTCGGGGTTCATTTACGGCCGCGCCTCGAGATACCCCACCTGTACCGGCGGCACGAACCACGCGAGACACAGGCCGGCGAGCGCGGCGATGGCGGCAACAACGAGGCCCATGTGGATCGAATCCACGAGCGCGCTGCGCGCCGAGCTCATCATCGCGTCGCCGGCGTGCCCGGCGCTCACGAGGCGACTGATCAGCGCGGCCTGGTCGGCGCGGTCCACGAGCAGTTCGGGACTCGCAAACGACTTGAACCACTGCGTTGCCTGGTACGAGTCCAGCGAGCGATTCACGCCCATGGTGTAGAGGTGCCCGAGCAGTGCGCCGGTCATCGCCGTGCCCAGCATGCCGCCGAACGTGCGCAGCGATTGCAGCATCGCCGTGGCGGCGCCGAGATGGTCGCGCGACACGATTTGCTGCGAGCAGACCGTGAGGCTCGTACCCACGAGGCCCAGGCCGAGGCCGCTCGCGCCCATGCACGCCATCCACACGAGATGCGGCTCGTTGCCTCGCAGTACGACCACCGCGAGGCTCGCGAAGGCGGACAGTGCGAAGCCGATGTAGAGGATCGCGTTGGCGCGCCGGATACGCGTGACCACGCGGTTGTTCACGAAACTGCCCACCGTTGTGCCGAGCAGGAGCGGCGTGATCAGCATGCCCGAGGCGCGCGGCGACATCGCGTAGCCGCCCTGGAACAGCAGCGGCACGTAGAAAACGAGCGAGAACAACGCGAACCCGCCAAGCACCGACATCGCAAAGAGCGGACCGAGCTTGCGATCGAGCAGCATGTCCACGGGGATGATCGGGTAGCCCATGCGCTTTTCCCAGAAGAAAAGCGTTAGCGAAAAGACCAGCACGATCACCGCCAGCACGATCGTCGTCGTCGTCCATCCTTGTTTCGGCCAGAGCTCGATCACGAGCTGCAGCGCGCCGAATGTGACAGCGACGACGCAAGCGCCGAGCCAGTCGAGGCGCAGCCTCGCGCCTTCGCGCGCATGGTGCAGATGCGGCAGGAAAGCGTGCACGAAGAACAGCGCCAGCAGACCCACCGGCACGTTGACGAAGAACACGAGCCGCCAGCTTCCGTGCTGGGTCAGCATGCCCCCGAGCGTGGGTCCGACCATGTTCGCAATGCCAAACGCGGAGGTGACGAATACCAGCCAGCGCAGGCGTAGCCTCGCATCGGGGAACAGGTCGGCGACGGTCGCAAAAACTGTCCCCATCATGATGCCGCCGCCAATACCTTGCAGGCCGCGCGCGAGCACGAGAAACAGCATGTTGGTCGCCATGCCGCAGAGCACCGACGCGACGGTGAAAAGGAGAATGGCGGCGAGCATGAAGGGCTTGCGGCCAAACAGATCGCCCAGACGTCCAAAGATCGGAATGGTGATGACGGAGGCAAGCATGTAGGCCGTCGCGACCCATGCATAGAGTTCGAAGCCCTTGAGTTCCGCAACGATGCGCGGCAACGCGGTGCCGACAATGGTCTGGTCGAGCGCGATCAGCATCGACACCGACGCGACGCCGAGCATCGCCAACACCGACTCGCGAAACGGCAGCAGTTGCCGTCCTTGATCTTGAAGCCCGATGCCTGCGGCCATGGAATGCTCCTCGCCGCTCTGAAGCGGCCAATCTGCTGCACGGTGCCCGGCAAAAAGCGAGTGAGTCGGGCCTGCGCGTGCGACCTTCATTCGATGTGCATTGATGGTACGCCCGCCTACGCGAACTTGACGGTACGAACACGCGTTTGGCGGCGGTTATTCCACTCGGCCGGCCAGGGCCTGGAAGCCGCAAGGCGTTTGACAACGTTTCGCGGCGCGACAATCTGCAGTGCAAATTTGGTCCGCATGGAGTAAATCGGCTAGTGCGCTGTTTGCCTTCACGTCGAATGCGATTCGATCGATACGGAGGGGACGTCATGAACGCTGCAATTCGACTCGTTTTACGAGCAACGGTGTGCGGTGCGGCCGTGCTTTCCCTGGCCGGTCTATGCGCCGCGCCCTCGAGTGACGCGGGACCTTCCCGCAACCGCGAAGAAGGCCTGTTTTTATCAGAGAACGACGCGGCCATGACGAAGATGATGGCCGGGATGGCGGCGAAGCCCACAGGCGATATCGACCGCGATTTCGTCGCAACGATGATTCCACACCACCAGGGCGCGATCGACATGGCCATGGCGGAACTGCGGCACGGACACAACGAACAGTTGCGCAGGATCGCTCAGGAGATCGTGGTTGAGCAACAGCAGGAGATCGTCGCCATGCGCTTCGCGGTGCATGACTCGATCGCTGTGCCCGCTCCGATGTCCCACTGACCCACGCGCGTCACGACGCAGGAGACAACGCCATGAAATACATCACCATGAAGTGCAACTTCGTTCTTGGCGCGGCCATGATTGCCGCATCGCTTGTTGCATCAACGCTCGCCGAAGCGGGGCAGGTCCCCGGATCGCTCGCAGCTGCCGATATTCCAGTCAGTCATCGGGACCGCGTCTATTCGTCTGATCAGTTTTCGAACACCGTATCGGTCATCGATCCCGCCGCCAATCGTCTGATCGGCGTCATTCGGCTCGGGGAGCCGACTCCGGCCAACTTCAGCCCGCTGTATCACGGTCAGTTGCTCGTGCACGGTATGGGCTTTTCTCCCGATCACCGCACACTCGCCATTGTTTCCATCGGCTCGAATTCGGTGACGTTCATCGATACGCAAACCAATTCGGTCAGGCACGTGACCTATGTGGGCCGTTCGCCGCACGAGGCCTTTTTCACGCCAGACGGCAATGAGGTGTGGGTGACCGTGCGCGGCGAGAATTACGTCGATGTGCTCGATGGCAAGACCTTCGAAGAGAAGACCCGCATCGTCGTGCCAGCCGGGCCGGGCATGCAGATCTTCTCGCCGGACGGAAAGTACGGGTATATCTGTTCGTCGTTCAACCCGGAGACCGATGTCGTTTCGGTCGCCGATCACCAGATCGTGGCGAAGGTCACGCAGGCGAGCCCGTTCTGCCCGAACATCGCGGCTACACCGGATGGCAGGCAGGTCTGGTTCACGCTCAAGGATGTGGGCAAGACCCAGGTGTTCGACGCGCGCCCGCCGTTTGCGCTGCTGAAAACGCTCGACACGGGACCGATCACCAATCATGTGAACATCGTGCAGAACGCTCACGGCATGTTTGCGTACGTCACGGTGGGCGGCCTGAACCAGATCAAGGTGTTCCGTACCGACGACTTTTCGCAGGTGGCGACCATCGCCGTTGGCAGCCTGCCGCATGGCATCTGGCCGTCCGGCGATGGCACGCGTGTCTACGTGGGCCTCGAAAACGGCGATGCGATGACGGCAATCGACACGCTGACCAACAAGGTCATCGCCACGGTGCCGGTCGGCCAGGCGCCACAAGCCGTGGCGTATGTGCCCGACGCCGTGCCGCAAGGCGATGGCACGGCCAACACGCAGCCGCTTGGCGCGGCGGGCGAGGCGACGCACGTGTCGCTGATTCCGGTGGGTGGCGCGCCCGCCGGACAGGGCGGTGCGCCCACTTCGGTGGCGTTGTTCGATCAGGGCTTGCTGCAGGTGCTGCAGGCGGCGGTCACCGGGCTGCAGGCAGGGCAGCCGTATTTCCTCGGTCTCTCCGACCACGCCGACGGCAGTGGCAGCATTGACGTGCTCGCGAGCTTCAAGACCAATCCGGCCGGCTCGGCCATCGTCAACACGCTGGGCCAGATTCGGCAAGTCGTCACGCCCGGTACGCCGGGCACAGCGGGCGTTGCCGATCACCGCCGATACCTCGTGATTGCGCCCAATGTGGGCGGCGCTCCCGGACCCGCAGTGCAGGTGCAGGCCTTGTGAGTGTTACGCGGGTATCGCGCCAGTCATTTCGAATTCCTTACTAAAAAGGTGACGAACACTGTCTGTTTGCCCACGTAAGGCGCCTCCTGGCCCTTGACGCCTGGTTCTGCGGGAAGCTAACTGACGGTGATCGACACCCAAAAAAACGAGGTGAAGAAATGACAGCTTCCCGCAAACTGGCGCACAGCCAACTTGCCGTCCTTCTCCTGATGTTTCTCGCGCACGGCGCAGCGAGTGCCGCCGGCGACCGCGCGGCGCCGCCGGCTTCGCCGCGCTTCGAGCCGAGCGAGCTTTCGACAGACTGCATCGACCGGGAATATCGCGGGAAAAACGCCAAGCTGGGACTCGACTACACCGACCTGATCAACAATTGCGGCGCGTCGGTCGTCATCACGTGGCAGTCGTTCAATAACGGCGCGCCGCAAATGGAAGGTGGCGGCATGGGGCAATCGGCATGCCTGCCGCCGGGCGGTTCGATCACCACGGCATCGCGCGAGAGACTCGGCACGGCGAGCGAGAACTTGCCTGTGAGCGTCGTGACCTGCCAGTAATGGCGGTTGCACTGGCTCAGCCGGATATGGCCTTTACGCTTTGCGCCGCCACTTCGATTCGTTGGCACTTGATCCTTTCCAGCCATTGCAATGATTTCTCGACGACGTCGGCTGGAACCTCGTCGAATGTCGTGTTGCGGATCAAGGTCTCGCTTGCGGCAATGTCGTTGAATTCGCCCAACATCTTTTGCACGGACGTCAGTTCCTTAAGGGTGCGTTGGTGCTCGCCCTTGATTACCGGCTGAAAAAATTCGAGCAGATAGCGCAGCTTTTTACCGGCCTTGCGCACGTCATGGAGACTTTCCTCGTGGCCAGCCTCGCTTTGCACGGCGCGCCGGCTGCGCTTTCGAAGCGTGCGCTGCGCCATCCGGACTCGCCTTTTTGCGAACGCGCGTATCGGAAGATCACTGCAACACGACTGCAGCGTGGTTTGCGCGCGAAGCAGGGCGTCGTTCAGGAATGCCTCGACAGCGTCGCTGTTGATCATCGCCTGGCTATGCGCCACCGCCTGTGAGCGCTTTTCACGCGCGGCGCTCACGAGCAGCTCGATGGAGGCGTCCGACTTCTGCGCGGTTCTCAGGAGCTCGCCTGCGATGTCCCAGTCGCGCGTTCCGCCTGCCACCGCAGCGAGCCGCTTGAATTCGTCGCTCGCTTGCGCGGTGGCTTCCTCGCCAAGCCACGGGGAGTATGCCCAATACAAGGCACGAAGTTTTCTGAACGCGACCCGAAGCTGATGAAATGCTTCGGGGTCGGCTTCTGTCGCCAGGGCTTTCGCTCGTTGCACCGCCTCGTTGACCACTGGCATGGCCAATGACGAAAAGGTGCTGGCGATAGAGGTCTTGCTGGTGAGTGATGCAGCGGAGCGCCGCCGATCGATTCTGAAGAGAGTGCGCGGCCGTGGTAACGGCCAGTCACTGTCCATATCCATTGCAGCCTCGAGTCTGACAAAAAATATGTGTGGCCAAAACCATACCACAAGGGCTGTCGGGAAACGGATCTTTATGACGGTTTGATGAAATAATTAAAATCTGGCAAGGTGACGGCCATCGTGCTTTCAGCAGGTTGAACTTCTGACTTTCTGTATTACGATGCTTAGCTAAGTCAGCCGATGCAATGCTGATGTTTCGTGAGGCGCCCCCCAGGAACGAAGTGGGAGTTCGAGTTGAAGAAACGGGCCACCGTGATTTGTCGCAGAGGTAAGCGAATTCTCCTGGTAGCACGCAGTCAGTCGAAGTGGGCACTACCGGGCGGCATATTGAAGCGCGGCGAACATTTGATGGAAACCGCGCTACGAGAACTCAGGGAGGAGACCCGGCTCTCCGGTAAGGCAGCCAGGTATCTGTTCGACATTCGCGGCAAGCAGAAACACCATCACGTGTTCTCCTGCGAAATTCCCAGGCAGGCCAAGGCGCGGCCGAGCAGCGAGATCGCCAGATGCCGCTGGGTCCATCTCGACGACATCCCGCGCCTCGCAACGAGTGGGCCAACGAGCGATATTCTGCGGCTCGTCAACCAGCGGCGCAGGAAGTAACGCCACAGCTTTCGCCGCGAGGAATTGAGCGCTCACAGCGCTCAATTCCAGTGCATCTGTCTTCCATCGGCGCGGCCCGCGCCCCTCACCCACGCTTCGCGCGTATCAAGCGTTGTCGTCGCCTTTGGCCGGACGGCCTGTCTTCACGGTTTCAAGCGCGGCGATGGCGGCCAGTAGTCGCTTCTGTGGGGCCGATTCCAGCAATTGCAGGCCCGCGCGCAGTATCTCGCTCTTTTTCACCGCAACCCCGGCTTCGAGGCACTTGCGCTTGAGGAGGGCGATGCGCTGATAGTCCGCCTTGGGCATGGTGAAACTGTCGCGCACGACTTTTTCTTTCTTCACGCGCTTGGTCTTGACCTTCTCGGCAGCTGCAGGAGCCGCTGCCTCTGCTGGGGCGCTCGCGGGTGTCGCCGCTTTGGATGCGGATTTTTTGCGGCTGGGCTTGCTCGTTTGCGCTGCCTCAACCGGCATGGCCGCGTCGTTCTGTTCCTCCCCGGTTGCGGGTGATTTCGGGAAGTGGAACGCCTTTTTTGTGGGCTTGCGCGTGGTCGCTGTAGTCATGTCGGTCTCTCCGGTCTGAAAACTGTATAAACAGTATATACGGTTTATTCCGGCATTCCACTCATGCCGTAACGCGCACGCGAACGTCTTCCGGGAGCCCTCGCTAACACGTCCTCTGAATGGTCGCGTCGCCATCCATAAGTCCGCTACTGCGATCGACTCCAGTGTCACCCAATCGTCACATTGCGATCGTAAGGTCCAGCGCATCAATAACGATTTTAAGGAGTCCGGGATGAAACTCAGTCTGTATGCGATTGTCGTTCTCGCGCTGGGCGCGAGCGTGGCCCAGGCCGCGGATATTACCGGCGCGGGCAGTACCTTCGCGGCGCCGATCTACACGAAATGGGCCGACGCCTATCAGAAGTCGGGTGGCGGCAAGGTGAATTACCAGGGCATTGGTTCGTCGGGCGGCATCAAGCAGATTCAGGCCAAGACCGTCGACTTCGCGGGCTCCGACGCGCCGCTGAAGGACGACCAGCTGGCCAAGGACGGTTTGTTCCAGTTCCCGACGGTGGTCGGCGGCGTCGTGCCGGCGATCAACGTGCCAGGCGTGAAGGCCGGCGAAATCACGCTGTCGGGCCCGGTGCTCGGCGACATCTACCTCGGCAAGATCAAGAAGTGGAACGATCCGGCTATCGCCGCGCTGAACCCGAAGGTCAAGCTGCCTGACCTCGACATCGCCGTGGTGCGCCGCGCCGACGGTTCGGGCACCAGCTTCATCTGGACGAACTACCTCTCGAAGGTCAACCCCGAGTGGAAGAGCAAGGTCGGCGAAGGCACGACCGTGAACTGGCCGACGGGCACGGGCGGCAAGGGCAACGACGGTGTTGCGGCCTTCGTGCAGCGTCTGCCGGGCGCAATCGGCTACGTCGAGTGGGCGTACGCCAAGCAAAACCACATGGTTTACGCCGCGATGAAGAACGAAGCGGGCGCGGTCGTTCAGCCGGGCACCGAAACGTTCAAGGCCGCCGCCGCCGGCGCGGACTGGAAGAAGTCGTTCTACCAGATCCTCACGAACGAGCCGGGCAAGGACGCATGGCCGGTTGTCGGCGCGACCTTCGTGCTGCTGCACACGGCACAGGACAAGCCGGACCAGGGCAAGGAAACGCTCAAGTTCTTCGACTGGGCTTTCAAGAACGGTGCTTCGGCAGCCGATAGCCTCGACTACATTTCGCTGCCGGATTCGGTCGTCGCCGAAATCAAGTCGCAGTGGAAGGACAAGGTCAAGGACGCGAGCGGCAAGCCGATCGCGCCATAACGCGAAATGCAATGCAGGCGCGCGTATGGCGCACGCGCGCCTGCATTCAGCCACGTTTTTAATCTTACGCAGTTATCCAACGTCAGTCGCCCGCAGGCGCGATCTCCAGACGATAACCCACACCGTAGATCGATCGAATCATGTCCTGGTCGGGCCGGATCGACTGGATCTTGCGCCGCAGGTTCTTGACGTGCGAATCGATCGTGCGGTCGGCGACCACACGGTGATCGTCGTAGAGCGCGCGCAGCAGAAAGTCCCGTGCGTAAATGCGGCCAGGGCCGGAATGCAGTAGCGCAAGCAGACGAAATTCGATGGGCGTGAGGTGCAGATCCCGGCCGTCCAGGCGCGCGGCGTGTTGCGCGACGTCGATCGAAAACGGCGACGGCACAGTGCCTTCCGCTTCCTGGTGCGCTCGCGCCAGCAACTCGGCGCGCCGCAGGATCGCCTTGACGCGCGCCACCACTTCCCGCGGGCTGAACGGCTTGCACACGTAGTCGTCGGCACCGAGTTCGAGCCCGAGCAAACGGTCGATTTCGTCCACGCGCGCCGTGATGATCATCACGGGAACGGCGGAGAACGTGCGCAGTTCGCGGCACACGTCGAGGCCGCTGCGTCCGGGCAGCATCAGGTCGAGCAGCACCATCGACGGTTGATGCTCGCGCACGTAGGGCACGACCTCCCGGCCGTCCGCAATGATCGTCGTGGCGAAATCCTCCTTCGCGAGGTAGTCGGCGAGCAGGGCCGCGAGCTTCGGCTCGTCTTCGACGACGAGGATGGATGGCCGCGTGGTCGGATCAATCATGATGCGTGTTCAGGCGAGGAAGTTGAACGAGGATGCGCAGTCCGCCAAGCGGCGAGCGCGATGCCTCGATGGTGCCGCCGTGTTGCTCCACGATGTGCTTGCACAATGCGAGTCCGAGACCCGCGCCGCCACTTTGCCGGCTGCGCGATGGATCGACGCGGAAGAACCGGTCGAACAGATGGGGCAGCAGCGGCGCGGGAACCGGCGGGAACGAGTCCTGGACATCGACATAAATATGGTTGTCGTTCGACGTGACCGAGATCCGCACGCGGCCGCCCTCATTGGTGTAGCGCAGCGCGTTTTCCAGCAGGTTTTTCCACAGCTGCGTGAGGCGATAGGGATCGCCCGAGAGCGTCGCGCGCGCATCGTCGCGATCGAAGTCCAGCGTGATTCGCTTCGCTGCGAGCCGCTCGCGAAAGACGTCGCATGCGGCCTCCACGATCGGTACGAGGTCGAGCGGCACTTTCTCGAACGAGAGCTGGCCGATGTCCGCTAGCGAGAGTTCGTAGAGATCGTCGATCAACTGGCTGAGCATCGCTACTTCGGACTGCAGAGAAGCGATGGTCGCGGCGTCGGGCCGGCGCACGCCGTCTTCGATCGCTTCGAGTTCGCCGCGCAGCACCGAAAGCGGCGTGCGCAGCTCGTGCGAAATATCGGCGATAAAGTCGCGCCGGTCGCTTTCGGCTTTTTCGAGCGACGCCGCGAGCCGGTTGAAATCGCTCGCGAGCATTTGCAGTTCGTCGCGGCCCGTGGCCGGCACGCGCGTGGCGTAGTCACCGCCCGCGAGGCGATGTGTGGCGGTGACGATCCGCTTGATCGGCGTGAGCAGCGTGCGCGCGAGGATGATCGACACGGCAGCGCAGAGCAAGGTGGTAAAGCCTACGATGATCCACGTCGCCTGCGTCTGGCGGTCCTTGAAGCGCTGTTCCGCCTGATTGATGAGCGACGTGGGGCCTGCCACCGCGATCCAGCCCACCGTTTGACCCTTGACGCGCAGCGGATGGCGGACAGCCTCGGGCGGCGGGGGTGGCCCCTCGCTCGCGACGACCTTCATGTCCGCGTCGTAGAGCATATAGGGCGGGCGAAACGTCCGCGAGTGCTCGGCAAAGCCGGGGGTGAAGGGGCCATCCTTGCCGCCTTCGTCGTGGAAGCCGCCCGGCGCATCGGGCGGACGGGCGTCGCGCGGCGGCTCGCCCGGCGGCGGGCCGCCATCGAATGGGGGCCGGCCTCGCGTGCGAGCGCGAACGAAATCCCAATTGCCGTGCTGCGCATACGAGGCTTCCAGTTCCTGTTCGAGCGCCGCCAGATCGTTCGCGCCTTGCTCCTGCAGAAAATCCACGAAGCCATATTCGAAACTCGTCCGGACCGCGATGCCCATGGCCACGGCGGCGAGCACGCAAGCCGAAAGAATCGCGAGGAAGAGTTTGGAGGTGACGCTGACTTTCATGACGGATTCAGCAGAAGGCAATAAACGTGAGTGCGCGCAAATTCGGCACTATTTTCGCCTGAAGCGTACCGTAAGGTGGGCGTGGCCCGTCCGAATCCTTATTTTCTCCAGATTTCCCTTCTTTTTCCTGCACGGTTGTTCCGTATGATCCGCTGCAGATCGAAGCGCTTGCATGCCGCTCGTGCGCGCGATCTGGCTGGAATGACGTGCATGACACAGGAAGGGACAGATCGATGGACATACACGTGCTGCTTGTCGAACCCGATCAGGCATATCGGGACGACCTGCGTACCTATTTGCAGCGTCAGCAGATCGCCGTGTCGGTGCTGTATGGCGTCGAGCGACTGGAGCAGCGTCTCGCGCGAGAAACGCCTTCGCTCATCATCCTTCGGCATGACGCGCTGAAGATCGACGGCATTGCAACGCTACGCGCGCTGCGCGAGCGAGGGTGGCTCACGCCTGCGATCATCGTGAGCGAATCCGGCGACGTGGCCGACAAGGTGCTCGCGTTCGAATTCGGCGCCAACGACTATATGGTCGATCCGTTCGATCCTCGCGAACTGCTCGCGCGCATGCACCACGCGTTGCGCTGCAGGATCGATTACCCTGCGTCGCCGCGCAGGGAAACGAAATACGTCTTCGACGGCTTCGAACTCGACGCCATCGACAATCAATTATTCAGGGACGGCCGCAAGATCCCGGCTCCGCCCCTCGTGCTTGCCGTGCTCGCGGTGTTCGCCGCGAATCGCCTGCGGCCGCTGTCGCGCGAGCGCATTGTGAACATGATCGATCGCAATTCGTCGCTTCATGCGCGCAGCGTCGACGTGGTCGTTTTCCGCCTGCGCAAGCTGCTCGGGCTGTCGCCGTGCGGCCGCCAATATATTCAAACGCGTTACAGGGACGGCTATGTTTTCTGCCCCGACGACGCGCTTCCCGACCAGGACCTCGCGGCTGCCCGCGGATGAAAAAAAACCCGGCGTTTTCGCCGGGTATGCAAAGAGTTGGAGGTATAGCACCCTTCATCCACGGTTGAGGCATACCGCGCAATGTCAGGTGAGACCAGCGTAGCAGATGATTTCGCATTTTCGAACTTCAGAACCATTGCTATTTCTTAACGTGTAACCGGTCCTGTAACGTTCGCGCACGCTGGCGTGGCGTGGAAGAAATGTACGGAAAAATCCTGTAACCCGGAACCGGCGCCACGGTGGCAACATGCGTGTCCATAGCCTTAACCCGCAGAAACCCTGCCGAACCCCGATCAGACACGCAACGATGCAACACCTCGACCGTGAGAGCCACGCCCAGCACGACGCAACGTGTCCCTCCCTGGCGCGCGAGCAAGCACGCAGCGCGGCGTTTGTGATGTCGCCGGCGCTTGGGGATTCGCTGAATCTGTTGATCATTGCGCACAATCTCGTGCTCGCGGGCTGGCAGGTGGAAATATTCGGTAATCACGCGTGGTCGCTTGCCCGCTGGTTCCCGCACTTGTCGATGAAGCCGGCGCTCGGCGAGGAAGAAGCACGCGATCGGCTGGCGGATTTCGGCGTCGTCGTGCAGATGCACCGCGACCGGCCGCTCAAGCAACTACGCGCATGGCATCCGGGCTTCGTCGATCTGCACGATGTCGAATACGCGGACGACGGCCGCTGTATGGCGCATCGCTTCGCGGCGTTCGCGGCGCGTCACTTCGGATTGCCAACCGTCGAGATTTCGAACGGTATGCGCGCGCCGCCGGAGCTTCAGCACCGCCGCCACGCCCAACGCGTAGCGGTGCACCCGGAGGCCAGCACAGCGGACAAGCGCTGGCTGGCGCGCCGTTTCATTGGCCTCGCCCAGCGTTTGAGCGGGGAAGGTTTTGCGCCTGAGTTCGTCGTTGCCGACGGCGAGCGCTCGCGCTGGCTGCCGCTTGCCAGCACCGCACCGCCGTTGTGTTCGTTTCGCGATACGGCTGACCTTGCAGCGTGGCTTTACGAATCGGGCTGGTTTATCGGCAACGATTCGGGCCTGGGCCATCTCGCTTCGGCACTCGGCATCCCGACGCTGACCGTGTTTCGTCGGCGACGCGTCGCGCAGCGCTGGCGCCCTGGATTTCAGTGCGGCGAGATCGTGCTGCCGCCGTGGTGGGTGCCGACCGCTGGCCTCAAGGAAAAGTGGTGGCGCGAAGCGATTTCGGTGCGACGCGTGCACCGCGCCTTTCGGGTATTGCGCGAACGCGTGGCGGTGCTGGCCTGAAATTGCCTTCGCGGTAACGCATATCGGCGATCGCGGCAAGCATCGAATCAATGATTAGTGTTACTAACGTTTACCGCGCCGGAATCTTCCGGCCCACCTTCGCATGGACATGAAATTCCAGATCCAGGGCAGTGTTGCGGTGGCGTTGCCGCCGCCAATCGGCGACAGCCTTATTGGGCTCGTTCTCGTCAACAACCTCATTCGAAACGGCTACCGGCCCATCGTGTTCGGCTGGGTGGCCGAGCAGCTCGCGGCCTGGTTTCCCCACATGACGGTGGGGTATCAGGCGGCGTATGCCGGCGCGTTCGACACGGTCATCGAACTGCGCCGCACCGAGTTCGGGCCGATGCTGAGCCGCTCGGGCAAGACGCTTTGTCTGGCCGAACTGCCCGAATATGGCGGCGGGAAGCACATGGTCGACCGCGTGGTCGACATTGCCGTGAATGTGCTCGCGTTACGCGATGTGACGCATTCGAACGGCCTCGTCGTGCCGCCCGGCGTGCAGCGCGGCCGCTTCGCGGATCGTGTCGTGATCCATCCCACCGGCAGCCACCGCGAAAAAATGTGGAGCCGCGAGAAGTTTCTCGCGCTCGCCCACGAACTCAGCCGTGCGCACCTGCATCCGAGCTTTCTCGTCGCGCCCGGGGAGTTTGCGGCCTGGCGGGAGAGCCAGGCGCAAGGGCACGAGGTTCACTCACTGCCGCGACTCGAGGACGTGGCGACGTGGATCGCCGAGTCCGCGTGGTTCATCGGCAACGACTCGGGGCTCGGTCATCTCGCTTCGTCGATCGGAGTCCCCACGCTCACGCTTTTCATGCGGCGCGGACTGGCGCGCACGTGGCGCCCGCGCTGGGGGCCTGGCCACATCGTATTGCCGCCCAACGTCATACCGTTCGGCAATCTCAAGGAGCTTCTGTGGACAAAGCTGCTCAGCGTGGGTCGTGTCATGGCGCACTTTCAGGCGCTGCAGTCGCGTTCATGAGCGCGAGCCTTCAAACGCGGCGGTTTTGAAGTATTGGATCGATCAACTGTAGAGGAGGGGATGCCATGAAACTCGGCGTTTCCTGCAATGTCTTGAAGCATAGCGGCGGCATGGAGCGCTACGCGAGAGATCTTGCGCGCGGCATTGCCGAGCGCGGCTTTCGTCCCGCCTATTTTGCGCGCAGCCTCGACCATGCGCTGCCCGAGTATGCGATGGTCGAGCCGCATCGCATCAACGTGTCGTTTTTGCCAGGCAAACTGCGCGATGCCTGGTTCTCCTGGCGATTGCGCCGCGCGAAGCGTGTAGCCGCCGTGGACATCATGATCGGCTGCAACCGTGTCGACAGTTCGGATATCGCCGTGTGTGGCGGCACCCATCGTGGCTTCCTGCGCGCAACGGGCCGCAGAACCAAGCTTACCGACCGTTGGCAGATTGCACTGGAGGAACGCCTGTACGCCAATGCGGCGATCATTCTGGCGCATTCGCCTTTGATGCGTGACGAACTGATCGAACTGTACGGAATCGACGAGGCCAAGGTGCGCATTCTGCGTCCCCCCGTCGACACAGCGCGCTTCACGCCTGTCGATACCGCTGCGCGCGCATCGCTGCGCAAGCGGCTCGGCTTTCAGGACAACGAGTGCGTGTTGCTGTTTCCTTCGAGCAGTCACATGCGCAAGGGCCTGCCGCTCATCGAGGCAGCCGCGCGGGACCTCAAGGAACCCGTCGTCGTCGCAGTAGCGGGGCGGCCGGTGGGCAGCCTCTCGCCGCACGTGCGTTACATCGGCTTTCAGCGCGAAATCGAGGACTGTTATCGCGCTGCCGACTTCACGATCCTGGCTTCCGCTTACGAGCCTTTCGGGTTGGTGGGTATCGAATCGGTGATGTGCGGCACGCCTGTGATCATTCCTTCGACGATGGGTTGCGGCGATGTGATCGCCACACAAGCGAAGCACGTCTTCGAGCGAGGAGACGTGCGATCGCTGCGCGAGGCGATCAGGCGCGCAATTGCCAGCCAACCCGCCGAGATGGAGAAAGGCAAAGCCGTGCTCTACGACGCCAGCGTGGCCGGGCACGTCGATTCACTGCTTTCGTTAGCCAGCCAGGTGCATACAGGTTGGGGTATCAGCGCCGTTGGCGCCCAGCGCGGCGCCGCTTCGGCGCTGGGTCTGAACGCGACGGTCAGTCCGCGTTCACACTGACCGCCACGTCCACCCGATGCTCGCCGCCGCCAAGAATGACGCCGCGCAGCAGCGACACGTCGGTGTAGTCGCGGCCGATGGCGAGCGTAACGTGGCCTTGATCGGCGAGCACGTCGTTGGTCGGATCGAGATCGATCCAGCCTGCCGGGGGCGCAGAGAGTGCGGACGGCGCCGGGGGTACGTAGAGCGACACCCACGCATGCGAGGCGTCCGCGCCGATCATCGGCGGCGCGCCTTCGGGCGGGTCGTTGCGCAGATAGCCGCTCACGTAGCGCGCGGCGAGCCCGATCGAGCGCAGGCAGCCGATCATCACCTGGGCGAAGTCCTGGCACACGCCATGGCGCAGTTCGAACGCGCGCGCGGCGGGTGTGTCGAACGCCGTTGCCGAGGGCAGGTACTCGAAGTCGGCATGGATGCGATGCATCAGGTCAATCGCCCCGGCCAGTACCGGGGTGCCGGGCGTGAAGCTTTCCAGCGCGTAGGCTCGCAATCCGGGCTGCAGGGCGATATTCGGCGAAGCGAAGCAAAACTCCGACTCCGCGTAAAACGCGCCGCCCGCCGTGTAGCGCAGCATGCGCTCGACGTCTTCCCAGGCCGGTGTCGCGGCGACATCGAGCGATGCGTAGCGAGGCGTGAGCAGCACGCTCGTCTCGCTCGTCATTTGCAGGTAGTCGTGTGGCGCGTCGAACGAGAAGTAGAGGACCTCGTTGCCGAAGGCGTCGCAGCGGCTGGTTTGATACGACGGCGCGGGTTCGATGCGTTCGCGGTGCGTGAGCACGCGCTGCCACGGCAGGTCGAGCGGACGGATCGTCGCGAGATGCTGCGCGGTCTCGACGAGCGTCGAATAGCGGTAAGTCGTGCGGTGCGTGACCGCGAGGCGCGTGCCGCTCATGACCACACCTGCGCGGCGAGCGGCACGGCGTGGCTGAACCAGCGTGCGCTGATCTCGTTCGACATCGCGGCCATGCGCTCGGCGAAACTGTCGCACAGCGCGGTGAGCGCAGGGTAGCGGCCGTCGTCGCCGGGCTCGCAAAGCACTTCCAGCGTGGGCAGCGCCTCGACGGGCGCGAGGTGTGAGGCGAACGGCTCACGCTTCGGACCGCGTGAAGCCTGGGCGATTTCGTCGAGCCGCGCGCGCAGCCGCGCATAGACGCCGTAGAGCCCGCGCGGATTGGTCGGGTCGGTCACGATCACGTCGAGCAGCGCGGGCACTTCGAGGCGCCCTGGATAGAGCGAGCGATACGTGAGCGTGCTGTCGAACAGTTGCAGCAGCACGTCGAAGCCCGCGGGCGTGGCGAGCGTGCGTTCGTGCGCGGCGATCCGCAGCATGGTGGCGAGTGCGGACACGCGTTCGATATGGCGTCCCGCGAACAACAGGCGCCAGGCTTCGTCGCGGGTCATGCGGTCGCCCTGGCAGCCGCTGATGGCGCTTAGCTGCGTGGCGAGCGTGTCGAGCGCGCCCATCAGCGCGATGCGGTCGTACGGCGTGGGACGCCTGAATTCGAGGGTGGTGCCGTTGCGCGGCGCCGCTGGCACGAGCGAGAGCGCGTGCAGCGCGTCGCGGAAGTCGTTGCGCGAGGCAAGCACGGTGCGCCAATGGTCGTTCGAAAGCCGGCCGCGAATCTCGCCGCAGGCGTACGCCTGGCTCGCGAGCGTGCGGCCGATTCCCGTTGCGCCCGCGTTCTCGTGCAGATTGGCGACGAGCGCGCGCTCGAAGTCGTCGAGGCTGCGCCGCGCTTCATGGCCCGTGGCGGGCACGAGCCCATTGGCGGCGGCCAGTTCGATGAAGGTGCCGAACAATTCTTCGGCGTCGCTGCCTTCGAGCGAGCCGAGAATCAACCGGCACAGTCGCACGCCGTTTTCGGCGCGCTCGCCGTAACGGCCCGCCCAGAACAGGTTCTCCGCCGAGCGGCTCGGCACGCGGCGGCGCTCGCGGTGCAGCTCGCCGGGCTTGATCGGGCTCGGCAGGAGCGTGAAGGTCGAACCGGGCTGGCTCGACAGCACCCAGGTATCCACGCTGCTGCCGCCCATCTGCATCGATACGGATTCCTGATGTTCAGCAGCCAGGCGCGTGAAGCCGCCAGGCAGCACACGCCAGCCGCATTCCTGGTCGGCGATCGCGTAGACGCGCAGGACGGCCGGCCGCGCGCCGAGCATGCCCGCGCCGTTTTCATAGCGCGGCGTATAACTGTAGCGCAGCGGCTGCTGCACCGTGAAGGCGTCGGGCAACTGCTCGATGCGCTCGCGCCAGTCGGCGAGCGTTTGCAGGCCGGCGGCGAGCCCGGGCGCGGAAGACGCGCTCGCCGCGCCGGGCCACGTCGGTACGAGCAGCGCCTCGGGCACCTGCGCGAGCGCGTCGTGCCAGGCCGCGTCTTCGCCGCACCACCAGGTCGCGCTGCTCGGCAGCGCAAGCTCCTCGCCGAGCAGCGCCTGCGCGATGCCCGGCATGAAGCCGTGCAGCGCGGGCGATTCGACGAAGCCGGCGCCCGGCACGTTCGAGACCATCACGTTGCCCGCCCGCATGACCTGCAGCAGGCCCGGCACGCCGATGGTCGAGTCGGCGCGCAGCTCGACCGGGTCGCAGAACGTGTCGTCGAGGCGGCGCAGCACCGCGTGCACGCGCTCGAGGCCATCGAGCGTCTTGAGGTACAGCATGTCGTCGCGCACCGTGAGGTCCTTGCCCTCGACGAGCGTGAGGCCGAGGTAGCGCGCAAGGAACACGTGCTCGAAGTAGGTCTCGCTGAACGGTCCCGGCGTGAGCAGCACGATATGCGCAGACGCGCCGCTCGCGCTGCGCTCGTCGGCGCTCATGATCTCGCGCGCGGCCGCGGCGAGCGTGGCGACGAGCTGCGAATAGGAAGGCGCGAGACGGTGCACCCGCATGGTGCGAAACGGCTCGGCAAAGAGGCTCGAGACGATGAGCCGGTTCTCGAGCAGATAGCCGAGGCCCGAGGGCGCTTCCGTGCGGTGCGAGACGACGGTCCACTGGCCTTCGGGCGAGCGCGCGAGGTCGAGGGCGACGATCTGCAGATACTGGCGGCCCGGCGGCACGAAGCCTTTCACGGCGCGCAGGTAGCCCGGGTGGCCGAACACCAGCGCGGGCGGCAGCAGGCCGCGCGCGAGCAGCGTTTGCGGCCCGTAGATATCGGCGACGATCTCGTTGAGCAGGCGCGCGCGCTGCGCGGCGCCGCGCTCGATCTGCGCCCATTCGGCTTCGTCGATGATGAACGGCAGCACGTCGAGCGCCCACGGGCGCGGCCCGCCCGCGTCGGCGTAGACGTTATAGGTGATGTCGTTCTCGCGCACCTGGCGCTCGACCGAGGCCGCCGCGCTGTCGAATCCCGCCACGCCCGGCTTGCCGAGCAGGCCGAAGAACTGCCGCCACGGCTCGCGCAGCTCGCCTTCTGCCGTTTGCAGCTCGTCCCAGTGTCCGGCGCGCACCGGCAGCGTGCGCAGCGGCGCGAGCGCCTCGTCGTCGCTGGCGGAGGAATCGAACGGCAGGGTGGATTGAGTCGGCAAGATCGTGGGTCGTGGCAGCGCGCCTCGCTCGCGAGGCGCGCCTTCGGTTAGGGCTATTGACGGGTTATCGGCCGCAATCAGCCGCGGCGTAGATCCAGTGTGAACGGAAATTCGAGGCTGCGCTCAGGCGGCGCCACTTCCACCGGCCCCGGCGTGTGGCCGGTCGTGAAGAAGCGCGCGCGCCGGCGGCTTTCGGCCTCGTAGGCGTTGACCGGAAACGTCTCGTAACTGCGGCCACCCGGATGTGCAACATGATACTGGCATCCGCCAATCGCGCGCGCGCTCCAGGTGTCGACGATATCGATCGTGAGCGGCGCGTGTACGCCAATGGTCGGATGCAGCGCAGACGACTGCTGCCACGCGCGAAAGCGCACGCCCGCCACGCTCTCGCTCACGCGCCCGGTGGGCTGAAGCGGCAACGCGCGGCCGTTCACGCTGACGATATGGCGGTTTTCGTTGACGCCGAGCACGCGCACTTCGAGCCGCTCCACCGACGAATCGACGTAACGCACCGTGGTGCCCGCCCCGCCTTCTTCGCCCATCACATGCCACGGTTCGAGCGCGTGGCGCACCGCGAGCGTGATGCCGCCCGTGTGAAGCTCGCCCACCAGCGGGAAGCGGAATTCGAAGTGCGGCGCGAACCACGCGGCGTCGAGCGCGAAGCCCGCCTGGGTCGTTTCGGCGAGCACGTCGTCGAAGTCCATCTGCACGAAGGTCGAGAGCATGAAGCGGTCGTGCAGCTCGGTGCCCCAGCGCGTGAGGCGCTGCGTGTATGGCGTTTTCCAGAAGCGCGCGACGAGCGCGCGCAGCAGCAGCTGCTGCGCGAGGCTCATGCGCGCGTGCGGCGGCATTTCGAAGCCGCGCAGCTCGAGCAGGCCCAGGCGCCCGGTCGGGCCGTCGGGCGAATAGAGCTTGTCGATGCAGAACTCGGCGCGATGGGTGTTGCCCGTCACGTCGATGAGGATGTTGCGCAGCGTGCGGTCGATGAGCCACGGCGGCACGCGCGGGCCGTTGTCGAACGGGCTGCCGAAACCGCGCAGCAGATCGACTTGGCGCTGGATCTCGGCGAACGCGACTTCCAGTTCGTAGACCTGATCGTTGCGCGCTTCGTCCACGCGCGGCGCCTGGCTCGTCGGCCCGATGAACAGGCCCGAAAACAGATACGAAAGCGACGGATGGTTGTGCCAGTAGGCCACGAGGCTCGCGAGCAGATCGGGGCGGCGCAGGAACGGGCTGTCGGCGGGCGTGGCGCCGCCGAGCACGAGGTGATTGCCGCCGCCGGTGCCGGTGTGGCGGCCGTCGAGCATGAACTTTTCGGTGGAGAGCAGCGTTTCGTGCGCGGCCTGATAGAGGAATTCGGTGCGCTCGACCAGCTCGTCCCAGTTCGACGACGGGTGGATGTTCACTTCGATCACACCGGGGTCGGGCGTGACCTGGAGCATTTTCAGGCGCGGGTCGCGCGGCGGCGGATAGCCTTCGATCACGACCGGCAGCGCGAGGTCGGCGGCGGTGGCCTCGACGGCGGCGAGCAGGTCGAGGTAGTCGTCGAGTTCGGCGAGCGGCGGCATGAAGACGTGCAATTGTCCCTGCGCGCGGCCGAACGTTGCGGCTTCGGCTTTCGGTCCCGCGGCGCGCGCCGGGTCGCGCGCTTCGACGCACAGCGCGGTGCGATGGATCCAGGCGGCCGACTCGCCGCGTTCGGGGTAGCGATGTGACGCAGAGGGCACGCCGGTGCCTCCCGCGCCTTCGGCGTAGGCGGCGCTTCCCGCACTTCCCGCACTTCCCGCGCTTCCAGCGCGTTCTCCGCTACGCAATTGCGCAGCGGCATCAAAGTTCGCCTCGTACTGCATGCGCAGCTCGGCCGCGCTGCGCAGCGGCGCCGGCGCGGCGAACGGATCGCGCGTGTGCTGCCACGGGTAGTCGGCCTCCGCGACCCACGGCAGCGAATCGAGCGGCAACCGGTAGCCCATTGGCGAGTCGCCGGGAATGAGATACATGCGCTCGTCACGGAAGAACCATGGGCCGCTGATCCAGCGCGGGCCCTGCAGCGCGGGTTGCCCCGCTCCAGGCTCGCCGCGCTCGCAGGCGAGCGGCAGCACGTAGCCCGTCACGGTGTCGAGGCCCGAGTCGAAGATACGGCGCAACCGCATGCGCTCCATCTCGTCGTCGAGGCGCGAGTCGAACGGATCGACGTTGACGGGCAGACGGCGCTCGCGCCACAGGTAATACCAGGTGTCTTCGTAAGCGGGCTGTACGTGCTCGGGATCAACTGCGAGCTTGGTAGCGAGATGTGCAATGAAGCGCTGCGCATCCTCGGCCGTGTGGTGCGTGAGCGAGCGCTCGTCGGCGAACAGCGCGGGGTCGCGCCAGCACGGTTCGCCGTCCGTGCGCCAGAAAAGCGACAGCGCCCAGCGTGGCAACTGCTCACCCGGATACCACTTGCCCTGGCCGATATGCAAAAAGCCCAGCGCGCCATAGTGCGCGCGCAACTTGTCCATGAGTGCGATGGCGTAGCGGCGCTTGGTCGGGCCGAGCGCGTCGGTGTTCCATTCGGGCGCGTCGCGGTCGCCCGCCGCCACGAAGGTCGGCTCGCCGCCCATCGTGAGGCGCACGTCCTGGCCGGCGAGCGCGGCGTCCACCTCGATGCCTACCGCGTGCATGCCGGCCCATTGCGCTTCGGTGTAGGGCTTCGTCACGCGGGGCGTTTCGAGCACGCGCGAGATCGACATCGAATGCGAGAACTCGACTTCGCATTCGTCGAGCGCGCCCGAGATCGGCGCGGCGCTGCCGGGCTCCGGGGTGCACGCCACCGGAATATGGCCTTCGCCCGCAAGCAGCCCCGAGGTCGGATCGAGCCCGATCCAGCCCGCGCCCGGCAGATAGACCTCGCACCACGCGTGCAGGTCGGTGAAGTCGGCTTCGGCGCCGCGCGGGCCGTCGATCGCCTTGACGTCGGGTGTGAGCTGCAGCAGGTAGCCCGAGACGAAGCGCGCGGCGAGCCCGAGCTGGCGCAGCGTCTGCACGAGCAGCCAGCCCGTGTCGCGGCACGAGCCGGAGCCATTTTCCAGCGTTTCCTCGGGCGTCTGCACGCCCGGCTCCATGCGGATCAGGTAGCCGATCTCGTGCTGCAGGCGCTGGTTCAGATCGACGAGGAAGTCGATGGTCACGCGCGGCGTGCGGTCGATCGACTCGACGAACGCGGCGAAGCGCGGCGTGGGCTCGGTGCGCACGAGATACGGGGCGAGTTCGGCGGCCAGCTCGGGCGCGTAGGTGAACGGAAAACGCTCGGCGCTCGGCTCGAGAAAGAAGTCGAACGGGTTGTAGACCGCCATTTCCGCGACCAGGTCGATCGTGACGCGGAACTCGCGCGTCGGCTCGGGAAACGCGAGCCGCGCCTGATAGTTGGCGAACGGGTCCTGCTGCCAGTTGACGAAATGATCGGCGGGCTCCACGCGCATCGAATACGAGAGGATGGGCGTGCGGCAGTGGGGCGCCGGGCGCAGGCGCACCACGTGCGGCGCGAGGCGCACGAGCCGGTCATAGCGATACTGCGTGACATGGTTTAACGCGACACGGATGGACACACCCGACTCCTCGATCGACTTGGTTGGAACGGCGCAAAACGGATAAGCGGCGCACGGCGCAGCGTGCGTATGATGCAGTCGGCGCGAGTGCGGGATGTGACAGCCGCGGCGGCAACCGGGGCAAAAGCGCGGCCCGCGCGCGTGCGAGGCACGCCGCGTGCTGCGTGAGGCGCTGCGGCCCGCGCGGCCATCACAGGAATGCGGCCATGAAGACCTTTCACTGCGACCACTGCAATCAGCTGGTGTTTTTCGAAAACGAGCGCTGCGAGCGATGCGAGGCGCGCTTGGGCTATGTGCCGCAGACGGGCGAGATGCACGCTTTCGAAGACGCGGGCGAAGGCCGCTGGCGCAGCCTGAATGCCAAGGCCGCCGGCGCGCTCTTTCGCCAGTGCCACAACTACGCGGTCGAAAACGTCTGCAACGGCATGATTCCGGCCGATTCCGGGGACACGCTGTGCCGCGCCTGCCAGTTCACGCGCACGATCCCCAACCTCTCGCGAGCCGAGAACCGCCTGTACTGGTATCGCCTCGAAACGGCCAAGCGGCGCCTGCTCTATACGCTGGGTGCGCTCGGCCTGCCGCTCGTCACGCGCGCCGAAGACCCGGAACACGGCCTGCAATTCGAGTTTCTCGAGGCAACCGACGATGGCGAGCCGGTCATGACGGGCCACGATCATGGCCTCATCACGATGAACATCGCCGAGGCCGACGACGCGCATCGCGAGCGCACGCGCGTCTCGCTGCACGAACCGTATCGCACCTTGCTGGGGCATTTCCGCCACGAGGTCGGCCATTACTATTTCGACCGTCTCATCGCGCAGGAGCCAACCGGGCGCTGGCTCGAACCGTTTCGCCGCTGCTTCGGCGACGAGCGCGCCGACTATGCCGAAGCGCTCGCCGCGCATTACGCCGAAGGCCCCGCGCCGGACTGGGCCGAACGCCATGTGAGCGCGTATGCGTCGGTGCATGCGTGGGAGGACTGGGCCGAGACGTGGGCGCATTACCTGCATATCGTCGATACGCTCGACACAGCCACGGCCTGCGGCCTCGCGCTGCTGCCCGAAAGCCGCGACGAGCCTGTGCTGGTCGACCAGACGCCGGTGGACGAGGCGAGCTTCGACAGCCTCATGGCGCGCTGGTTTCCGCTCACCTACGCGCTCAATAGCCTGAACCGCAGCCTCGGCATGCCGGACGGCTATCCGTTCGCGCTGGCAACGCCTGTCATCGACAAATTGCGCTTCGTTCATCGCGTGATCTCGGCTTCGTCTTCCCGGTCGTGAACGTCCACGCGCCGCTTGCGTTTTTGCGCTCTTGTGTTCGCCAACGCGCCGGCTCAGCGCTCGAGCACCCAGGTGTCCTTCGTGCCGCCGCCCTGCGAGGAATTGACCACGAGCGAGCCTTCGCGCAGCGCGACCCGCGTGAGCCCGCCCGGCACCATACGCACTTCCTTGCCCGAGAGCACAAACGGGCGCAGGTCGATGTGGCGCGGCGCAACGCCCGATTCGACCCACGTCGGGCACGTGGAGAGCGAGAGCGTAGGCTGCGCGATGTACTTATCCGGGTTCGCGACGAGCACCGCGCGGAATTCCTCGATCTCGGCGCGCGTGGCGGCCGGGCCGATCAGCATGCCGTAGCCGCCCGCGCCGTGTGTTTCCTTCACGACCAGTTCCGGCAGATGGTCGAGCACGTACTGCAGGTCGTCGGCCTTGCGGCACATCCACGTGGGCACGTTCTTGAGCAGCGGTTCCTCGCCCAGATAGAAGCGCACCATGTCGGGCACGTAGGGGTAGATCGACTTGTCGTCGGCCACGCCCGTGCCCACCGCATTGCAGAGCGTCACGTTGCCCTTGCGGTAGACGTTCATGAGGCCCGCCGCGCCGAGCGTCGAGTCGGAGCGGAAGACGTGCGGATCGAGAAAGTCGTCGTCCACACGCCGGTAGATCACGTCCACGCGCTGCGGGCCCTTTGTGGTGCGCATATAGAGGTGATCGTTCTCGACGAAGAGGTCCTGGCCTTCCACGAGTTCGACGCCCATTTGCTGCGCGAGAAACGCGTGCTCGAAGTACGCCGAGTTGTACATGCCCGGCGTGAGCAGCACGACCGTCGGGTTGTCGGTGCCGGAAGGGGCGGCGGCGCGCAGCGTGTCGAGCAGCAGGTCGGGGTAGTGCGCGACCGGCGCCACGCGGTTGCGCACGAACAGGTCGGGAAAGAGCCGCATCATCATCTTGCGGTTTTCCAGCATGTACGACACGCCGGAGGGTACGCGCAGGTTGTCCTCCAGCACATAGAACTCGCCCTCGCCGGCGCGCACGATATCGATGCCCGCGATATGCGCATAGATGTCGTGCGCGACATTCACGCCCTGCATCTCGGGGCGGTACTGCGCGTTGCGCAGGATCTGGTCGGCGGGCACGATGCCGCGCTTGACGATCTCCTGCTCGTGGTAGATGTCGTGGATGAAGCGGTTCAGCGCATTCACGCGCTGGCGCAAGCCGCGCTCGAGCGTGTTCCACTCCTGGCGCTGGAAGATGCGCGGGATCACGTCGAAGGGAATCGTGCGCTCGGTGCCCGCGCCCGTGACGTCCTTTTCACCGTAGACGGCGAACGTGATGCCCACGCGCCGGAAGATGGCGTCGGCTTCGGCGCGCTTCTTGAGCATTTGCTGCTCGCTCTGGCTGCGCATCCATGTGAAGAATTCGCGGTAATGGGCGCGCGGCTCGCCGGCCTGCGCGAACGCAGCGGCGGAGAGGCCGCGAACGTCGAATTCCCCGTACTCGAACATCTCGTTGAAGAATGTTTGCTTCATGTTCGTCTTTCCGTCCGCTGCTTTTCTGCGCTGTTGCTTCGCGCTTCTTCATACAGTTCGATAATCGGGCTGCATGGGGTCATGCAACTTCCATGCCGATGCCGGGCGGGGGCGTGTCGCGCCCGTTGTTGGTGCACGGTGACGATCAGAACTCCATATCGAGTTCGTCGATGTCCTCGGTTTCCGACTGGGCCGCCGCGATCCATTCAGCAACGTAAGGCTGCTTGAGTATGCGCATGCAGTAGTCGCCGATGTCGGGGTCGATCGGCACGTCATAGGTTAGCAGGCGTGTGACGACGGGCGCATACATCGCGTCCGCCGCGCCGATCTCGCCGAACAACCAGGGCCCGCCATACTTTTGCAGACATTCGCGCCAGATCGTCACGATACGCCCGATATCGTCCTGCGCGCGCGACCAGACGCGAAAGTTCGGGAAGTGGCCGCGCAGGTTCATGGGCAGCGCCGAGCGCAATGCGCTGAAGCCCGAATGCATCTCCCCGCATACGGAGCGGCAGTGCGCGCGCGCCGTGCGGTCCGCGGGCAGCAATTGCGCTCGCGGCTGGATCTCGTTGAGGTATTCGCAGATCGCGAGCGTGTCCCAGACCGTGATGCCGTCGTGACGCAGGCAGGGCACGAGAATGGAAGGCGAAAGCAGCAGCAACTCGGCGCGCGCGGCGGCGTCGTCGAGCGGCACGGTTACCGTTTCGAATTCGAGTCCAGCGAGTTTGGCCAGCAGCCAGCCGCGCATGGACCACGACGAATAGTTCCGGCTGCTGATCGTCAGGGTCGTATTCGTCTGATTCATGGGTGCTCCAGAACGGTAAGGAAACGGTGGGCAGGTGCGGGAAGGAAGCCGCATGCACCGAATGCGCGCATCACGGGTGCATGCACCTCTCGCGGCATGCGCCGCACTACATTGCGGCATGCAGGACGGCGCAGCCGGCGTGCTGTGCACGTTGCGCGAGGCGTTCGCGCCCCGCTGCCGCGGCGCGACGCGCAGGCCGCGGCGCGCGTGCTCGCGCACGCATGCCGCGCCACGCCGAAAAGGTGCAAACACTGTGCCAATGAACGCTTCTGGCATATGTATTGCCTGCTTCACTTCGCGTTCAAGACAATTGAGACCCGTGCCCATGAACCTGCTTGCCTACCTGGCCTACCAGACGTTCGCGGACGCGACGAGGTTCGGGCGTGCCGCCGCGTCGTTTTCCCGCGCGGCGATCGCGGCCTGGCCCACGCTCGCATCCGGATTCGACGCGCGCTATCTCGATGCATGGTGGGAGCAGATCGAGCTTGCCGGGCTTTCGCACGCGCGGCCGCCGTTTGGAATCGATTTCGTGGAGGTCGATGGCGTGCGCACGCCGGTGACCGAAAGCGTCGTCAAGCGCACGCCGTTCGCCTCGCTGCTCCACTTTCGCAAGGACGTGGCCGTGCCGCAGCCGCGCGTGCTGCTCGTCGCTCCCATGTCGGGGCACTTCGCGACCCTGCTGCGCGGCACCGTGCGCACCATGCTGGCCGACCACGACGTCTATATCACCGACTGGCACAACCCGCGCGACGTGCCCTTGGCGGCGGGCCGCTTCGGCTTTGACGAATACGTCGAGCACGTCATGTCCTTCATTCGGCGCATCGGGCCCGATGCGCACCTGGTGGCGATCTGCCAGCCGACGGTCGCGGCGCTGGCGGCCGTCTCGTTGATGGCCGCCGACAACGATCCCGCGCAGCCCGCGAGCATGACGCTGATGGCGGGGCCGATCGATTGCCGGGTGAATCCCACCAAGGTCAACGAACTCGCCAACAGCAAGCCGATCACGTGGTTCGAGCGCAATCTCATCAGCGCGGTGCCAGGCGGCTTTCCCGGCGCGCAACGGCGCGTGTACCCGGGCTTCGTGCAACTCAGCGCGTTCATGTCGATGAATCTGGAGCGTCATCTCGCGTCATTCGAGGAGATGCGCCACGAACGGGCGAAGGGCGACCCCGCGAGAGCCGATGCGCTCAACGTGTTCTATCGCGAGTACTTCGCCACCTCCGATCTCACCGCGGAGTTCTATCTGGAAACGGTCAGCTCGGTGTTTCAGGAGTACGAACTGCCGCTCGGCAAGCTCAAGGTGGGCGAGCGCCTTGTCGAGCCGCACGCGATCCGCCGTACGGCGCTGCTCACGATCGAAGGCGAGAAGGACGATATCTGCGCGGTGGGGCAGACCGTGGCCGCCCACGATCTGTGCCGGGGGCTGCGCCCCTATATGAAGACGCATCATGTGCAGACGGGCGTGGGCCACTACGGCGTATTCAATGGCCGCCGCTGGGACACGCAGATTTATCCGCTCGTGCGCTCGACCATTCACGACCACGAGCCGCGCGCGCGACGCATTGCGGCGCCGGAGGCGGTAGGCGACGATCAGGTGACCCTGCGCGCGCTGCTCGACGCCGACGCACATGCGGCATCGGCGATCAGCCGCGCGGCCGAAACGCAGCCCAAATAGGACGGACGGCGCGCTTTAGGTCGCGTCAGGTCGCTTTACGTCGCGGCGCTCGTTTGCCATGGCGTCGGCGCCGGCACGGCGCATGGCGCTTCCACATCGATCGACTTGAAGTCGGCGGGGCTCACGATTTCGAGGTACTCCATGTCGGGCGAGTAATCGAAGAGGTAATGCGCGATGCCCGGCGCCTGATGCACGCAGTCCCCCGCTTCGACGAGGGTTTCCTTGTCGCCGTACATGAAGCGCGCCCAGCCCTTGAGCATGATGACAATGTGAAATTCTGCCTCATGCCGGTGCCAGCCCGTGCCCAATTCCGGCGCAAGATTTGCCCTGACGAGTTGCGCGACCACCTTGCCGTGCGTCGCATCGGCGATTCCCAGGTCTCGATAGACGAAGAAGTCGCGCAGCCCTCCGCCCGTAAATGACGTGTCCTGCGGCTTGACGTGCGAAAAGTCCGTGGCGAGTGCGGTTTGCATGACAGGTCTCCCGAGCGCGAAGGTTGAAGGGGCAACGGGTTCGACAAGCACGACGCGTTCCAGCGTGAGGCCCCGAACATTTGAGTGCTGCTATGACGCCGTGGCCGGTTATATCGATTCTGTTATTCATCACATAATGAATCGAAATTTCGGCCTTAATTTTGACTGACCAATATTTTCGCTAACGTGACGTTATCCGGCGGACAACTGTCGAATAGCGTCGCATCCTTCCCAATCCTGTTTCGGAGACCTCATGGCAACAAAATTCGCTTGCGCGGCGGTGCGCTCACTGCGCTTCGCGGCGACGGTCGTCGCCACGCTCGGCGCCTGTGCCGCGCTAAGCCCCGCGGCTACCGCCGCGGCCCCCGCCGTGGCCCCGATCGGCGTTGCGTTCGTCTATCTCGGCAACCCCGGCGACGCAGGCTGGACCTATGCGCACGAGCAGGGCGTGAAGGCGATCGAAGCGAAGTTCGGCGACAAGATCAAGGTCACGCGCGTGGAGAACGTGCCCGAATCGGCCGACTCCGAGCGCGTGTTTCGCGATCTCGCAAGCAAGGGCAACAAGATTATCGTCGGCTCGAGTTTTGGTTTTCAGGACTTCGAACTGAAGACCGCAAAGGATTACCCGGACGTGGTATTCGAGCACGCAACGGGCTACAAGAAGGCTGCGAACTTCGCAACCTATGATGTGCGCACGTACCAGAGCGCGTATCTCGCCGGGCTCGTTGGCGGCTATACGACGAAGACGAATACGCTCGGCTTCGTCGCCTCGGTGCCGGTGCCGGAAGTGGTGCGCAACATCAACGCCTTCACGATGGGCGCGCGCTCGGTCAATCCGAATGCGAAGGTCAAGGTCATCTGGATCAATAGCTGGTTCGATCCGGGCAAGGAGAAGCAGGCGGCCGAAACGCTGATCGGCCAGGGCGCGGACGTGCTGATTCAGAACACCGATTCGACGGCGACGATGCAGACGGCCGAGCAGAAGAAGGTGCACGCGTTCGGTTGGGACTCCGATATGAAGAAGTTCGGCCCGAATGCTCAGTTGGGCGCATGCGTGAGCTACTGGGGCGTGTATTACTCTCACCTGGTCGAACAGGTGCAGGCGGGCACGTGGACCAATGCGCCAACGTGGTGGGGCCTCAAGGAAAAAGCCATCGACCTTGCCGACATCAATACGGCAACCGTTTCGCCTGCCGCGCAAAAGGCGCTCGCGCAAAAACGCGACGATATCATTGCCGGCAAGTTCGATCCGTTCGCGGGACCGATCAAGGATCAGAGCGGCGCGATCAAGGTGGCCGCCGGCACGTCGCTGCCCGATGCCGAGTTGCAGCGGCTAAACTGGTTCGTGCAAGGCGTAGACGGCGCATTGCCGAAGTAACACCGCCGACGTAACGCCACCGACGTAACACCACAACAAGGAGGAGACACAGTTTGAGCCTGACCCATTTGCCGCAACAAAGCGCGTCGGCGTTTCCCGAACAAGGGCTCGCGCCGACGCGCGAACAGATCGTGCGCCATTTGCGTCACGCGAGCCTTGTCGCGGAGCGTGCGACGCTCCTGGGTCACCACCCGTTTGGCGCCATTCTCGTCGGACCCGATCAGGAGTCGGTGCTCATCGAACAGGGCAATGTCGATACCGTCAATCATGCGGAGGCGGTGCTCGCGCGTACCGCTGCGCTGAACTTTACGCCGCAATACTTGTGGAGTTGCACGCTGTATACGACGGTTGAGCCGTGTTGCATGTGCGCGGGCACGGCCTATTGGGCGAACATTGGGCGCGTGGTGTTCGGCATGACGGAAGAGCGGCTGCTGCAATGCACGGGCGACCATGCGGAGAATCCGACGATGAGTGTGTCGTCGCGTTATGTGTTCGACCATTGCCAGAAGCGCGTAGAGCTGATCGGGCCCGTGCCCGAGGTCGAGGAAGAAGTGATGCAGGTGCAGCGCAGGTTTTGGGGGCATCGGTAACCGTAGTCGCGGGGGCGTAATTGGGCGTAATCACGCGCAATTGCGCTTTAAGTCATCTGACCTATGCTTAACGCACCGGCTTCGTTTGAACAGGAGGAAAGCAAATGAAAGCTCGACGCGTGTTTGCAGCCCTGCTGGCTGTATCGCTTGTCCTCGCGCTTCCGGCAACCGCGAGTTACGCATGCGACGGTAGTGGTTATAACCAGCCAAACGGCCCGGGAAAATGAAGCGGTCATATAACTAGCCGCTGGCCGGGAAAACCGCCACCAAAAAACTTTTCTGCACCGCCGCATCGGGTATGCTCATCCCCATCCGTCTCATTGCATTGACGAGAAACAGGGGAGCGAAGACATGCGGCGTGTGGTATTCAATCAGAAGGGTGGCGTAGGCAAGTCAACGATTGTTTGTAATCTCGCCGCAATCAGCGCGAATGAGGGTCAGCGTACGCTCGTGATCGACCTCGACGCGCAGGCAAATTCGAGCCAGTACCTGCTCGGGGCCGCTTCCGCCGATGCGAAGCCCAACGTCGCCGACTTCTTCGAAACCGCGCTGACTTTCAGCTTCAGGCCCATCGACGTCACGTCGTTCATTCATTCGACACCGTTCGAGAATCTGGACGTGATGCCCGCGCATGCGGACCTCGACACGCTGCACGGGAAGCTCGAGTCGCGCTACAAAATCTACAAGTTGCGCGACGCGCTCAAAGAACTCGACATGTACGATGCGATTTACATCGACACGCCGCCTGCGCTGAACTTCTACACGCGCTCCGCGCTAATCGCGGTCGAGCGCTGCCTCATTCCATTCGACTGCGACGACTTCTCGCGCCGCGCGCTCTACACGCTGCTCGAGAACGTGAAGGAGATTCAGCAGGATCACAATGCCGCGCTCACGGTCGAAGGCATCGTCATCAACCAGTTCCAGCCGCGCGCGAGCCTGCCGCAGAAGCTCGTCGACGAACTCGTCGATGAAGGGTTGCCGGTGCTGTCGTCGCGGCTGTCGTCGTCGGTGAAGATTCGTGAATCGCATCAGCAGGCCAAGCCTGTCGTGCACCTCGACCCGGCGCACAAACTCACACGCGAGTTTGTCGCGCTACACCAGGAATTGAGCGGAGCCTGAAGAGCAAGAGCGGACATCACCGGTTTACGCCCCCGGCGGAGTGTGCAAGTATCCCTCGCAGCGAGTAGCACCGATACTCTTGCTCTCTTGCGAGGTGCACAATGGACTGGAGGTTCTGGAAGACCGAGAAGCGCCAGGAAGAAGAGGCGCGCAACTGGCCGACCGATACGCATGAATCCATACGCCAACTCCTGGGCATGTACCAGGGCGTTGGCACGCCGCCGTTCGCGAACTGGGCCGCGCCCGGCATCGCGTTCACCCCCGAAGTCGAAACGACCGCCCAAAATGGGGTCAAGGGCTATCAGCTTGCCCTGTGGTTCTGGCTGTTTGCCGAGAAGCACGGCACCATCGCGGCGCGAATGGCGCGCGAAACGTTTTGCCTGCTAGCCGATGCCGCGCAGCCGTCTTCGGGAGACGCGATCGATGCACTGCTCGACCAGGAAAATCGCCTGGCGCGTGCTGTCGAAGCGATTTCCGCCGAACAGCGCGCGTTCGCGGTGGAAGGCATGCGTGTTGAACTGCCGATGGAATTCTTTCTCGCCACCGGCACCCTGAGGCTTCGGCCCGAGTCGCCTTATGCGGGGGAGGCGGGCGCTTCCCTGCAAGGCAACGACTACAAGCTGGCGGACTGCTTTCGCCACGCCACTGACGAAGCGCTCGCCGTTTTCCGGCCGATGATCGAGGCCGTCGAATTCGACGCGAAGTCGCTGCCCAACTGGAAATGGAGCGCCCGGCCCGGCGCGGCGGAGCGCCACTTGCAGCGGCGCTACAGCAATCCGCTTTTCCCTCTGCACCGGCAGATGGTGACGGCCCACGACGTGCATGAAGCGCGGCTCGCCGACAATCAGGCGCTGCAGGACATTCGCAACGAACTCAATGAAGTGAGGCGCGCATTCTTCGAAAAGCCGGAGCTGCCGCTGAACTGGCTGGCCTACCTCGAAAGCTATCGGGACGAAGTCGACCGGCTCGATGAACGCCGCCTCGTAGCGGGCGGGCAAAACGCTGCGCTCGGCGAAGCGATCGCGGCGCTACGTGCTGACGTGCTTGCGCCGTGGCGCGCCGAGATCCAGAAGAGCCGCCCGAGCCTCGCCGCGCTCGAGCAGGACGAAGCGCGCAGGGCCGAACGGCGCGCGCTGCTGTACGGGTGCGACTGGACGGCGCAACTGCTGAGTCACGGCTCGCTGATCCCGCCGGAGGAAGTCGTGCCCGCACTGCTGAGCGAATCGCCGCCTGAGCTGGAGCGGGCGGTGACGGGGCTGCAGTCCGAGCCGCGTTTGCATGAGACGCTGGCGCACTGCCGGGCCGTTGGGCATCGGATCGTCAATGAGCTTCGCGCCGCGGGTCACAGCTTTCCCGATATGACCGACAAGCTTCGTATTCTGGACGGCTCATTCGACGGCCCGCTGAACCGTCCCCAGGACGGACCGCACGACAGCGCAACGGGGCAGGTGCCCGCGTGAAGAGGCGGGCATCCGGCTGATTCGCTAACGTCAGGTTTTCAGCCGGTAGCCCGTTTTGAAGATCCACGCCGTGATCACGAGGAACAGCGCGAGAAAGGCGGCTGTCATGCCGAGACTCACGCCGACGTCGACGTCCGCGAGCCCGTAGAAGCTCCAGCGAAAACCGCTGATGAGATAGACGATCGGGTTGAACAGCGTGATCACCTTCCATGCGGTGGGCAGCATGTCGACCGAGTAGAAGGCGCCGCCAAGGAAGGTGAGCGGCGTGATGACCAGCAGCGGCACGATCTGCAACTTCTCGAAGTTGTCCGCCCAGATGCCGATGATGAAGCCGAGCAGGCTGAACGTGACCGCCGTTAGCAGCAGGAACAGCACCATCCACACGGGATGCTGGATCTGGATTGGCACGAACAGCGCCGCGGTCGCGAGGATGATGAGCCCGAGCACCACCGACTTGGTCGCCGCCGCGCCGACATAGCTGATCACGATTTCCAGGTAGGACACGGGCGCCGAGAGCAGTTCGTAAATCGTGCCCGTAAAGCGCGGGAAGTAGATGCCGAACGACGCGTTCGAAATGCTCTGCGACAAGAGCGACAACATGATGAGGCCCGGCACGATGAACGCGCCGTAGCTCACACCATTGACTTCCTTGATGCGCGAGCCGATCGCGGAGCCGAATACGATGAAGTAGAGCGAGGTGGAAATCACCGGCGCAACGATGCTTTGCATCAGCGTGCGCCGGGTGCGCGCCATTTCGAAGCGGTAGATGGCGCGAATTGCGTAGTGGTTCATCGCGAGGTTACCTGTCCTTTTACCTGTGCTTTGCCATCTTCCTCGACCGCAGGCGCGGCGAATGGCGCAGCGGCCGCCGGGTCCTGATGGACGAGACTCACGAAGATGTCCTCCAGCGAACTCTGGCTCGTTTTCAGGTCCGTGAAGCCAATGCCGGCATCGCTCAGGTCTTTCAGCAGCGCAATGATGTCGTTGCGCTCGTTTTCGCTGTCGTAGGTGTAGATGAGTTCGGCGCCGCTGCCGGCCAGTTCCAGCCCCCAGGCGGCGAGCCCTTCCGGAATGGCGCGCAACGGGGCTTCGAGCTGCAACGTCAGTTGCTTGCGGCCCAGCTTGCGCATGAGCACGTCCTTGTGCTCGACGAGCATGATCTTGCCTGCGTTGATCACGCCGATCCGGTCGGCCATCTCTTCGGCCTCGTCGATGTAGTGGGTCGTGAGAATGATCGTCACGCCGTTCGCCTTGAGCCCGCGCACGAGTTCCCACATGTCGCGGCGCAATTCGACGTCCACACCCGCAGTCGGTTCGTCCAGAAACAGGACCTGCGGCTCGTGCGCGAGCGCCTTCGCGATCAGCACGCGGCGCTTCATGCCGCCCGAGAGCGTCATGATCTTGTTGTTGCGCTTCTCCCACAGCGACAGGTCGCGCAGCACGCGTTCGACATACGCGGGGTTGGCCGGCTTGCCGAACAGGCCGCGGCTGAACGACACCGTGGCCCAGACCGTTTCGAATGCGTCGGTGGTGAGTTCCTGCGGCACGAGGCCGATCAGCGAGCGCGCGGCGCGGTAGTCGGCGAGGATATCGTGACCGGCCACGCGCACGCTGCCTTCGCTCGCGTTGACGATGCCGCAGATGATGCTGATGAGCGTCGTCTTGCCCGCGCCATTCGGCCCCAACAGCGCGAAGATTTCGCCGCGCTGGATGTCGAGGTTGATGTTCGTGAGCGCGTGGAGCCCCGATGCATAGACTTTCGAGAGATTCTCGATGGAGAGGATCGTTTGCATGTGCGTGACATTACCAGAAGCGGGTAAAACACACCGCGCGGACCACACGGGACCTCTCCAGGGAAAACCCTCGCATCGCATTCCCATTCGCTGGGAATCGTATTTTTGATTTCCGGGAGTGACGTGGCATGCTGACTGCATCCATTCAGCCTTCGTCCTCCAGGTGAAACACGAACCCGGTGTTACCGGCGCAGAGCGCCTGCTACTGGTGCTTTCGGCACTCGCGAGCCGCGGCAAGGCAATGTCCGCGAAGGACATGCTCGCGGCAACGGGTCTCGCGCAGAGCACACTCTACCGCCAGGTCGCGGTGCTCAAGCGCTGGGGCTTCGTGACCGAAGACGCCGGCTATTACGCGCCGGGCCCCATCAGTCTGCAGCTTGCGCTCGGCTTCGACGTCAATTCGCTGCTCGTCGAATCGAGCCGCGAAGGCATGCTGCAACTCGCGCGGACCTCGCAGGAGAGTGTCGGGCTCGTCGTTGCCGTGAACGACCAGGTGGTCTGCCTCGAAATGGTCGAGAGCACGCATTCGCTGCGCTGCTCGTTCGAGAAGGGGCGCGCGGTTGCACTCAAGGCCGGAGCGTCGGCCAAGTCATTGCTCGCGTTCATGCAAGAAAAAGCGCGCGGCGAGGCGCTCGATCGCCTCTTCGCCGGCGACGCAGCGGGCCGCGCCTCGATCGAAGCGGAACTGGCGCAGATTCGCGCACGCGGCTACGCGGTGAGCGAAAGCGAAGTCGACCCCGGCGTATGGGGCGTGAGCGCGCCGGTGTTCCGGCGCGTTGCGCGCGGCGCGCTCGCCAACGCGTCGATCACCTTGATGGCGCCGTCCTCGCGCGTGGCGGGCCGCGAGCTTCAACTCGCCGACTGGACCTTGCGCACTGCGCACGCCATTTCCGCCCGCCTGCAAACCGAATGAATGCGAACGAATGCGATTGCATTTCGATAGACCGCAACGAAAGAAGTCAACAACCGTAGCGTCCCGATCAACCACACACCGGAGTCCAACCATGAAACTGCACAAACTGCTGTCCGCCACGTGCGTCGCATTCGCGATGTTCGCCGCCGCCGCTCCCGGCACCGCGAGCGCGCAAGCGCAGAACGTTCTCCAGGTCGCGACCGATGCGACGTTCCCGCCGATGGAGTTCACGGAAAACGGCCAGCGCACCGGCTTCGACGTCGACCTCATGAACGCGCTCGCCAAGGCCATGGGCAAGCAGGTCCAGTGGACCGACATCGACTTCAAGGGGCTGATTCCGGGGCTCATTGCGCATCGCTTCGACGCCGCGATCTCCGGCATCTACATCACGCCTGAACGCAGCCAGGTGGTGGACTTCACGCAGCCGTATTTCGCGGGCGGCCTCGTCGCGCTCGTGAAGGCCGACTCGCCGATCAAGACGCTCGCCGATCTCGAGGGCAAGAAGGTCTCCGTGCAGGTCGGCACGAAGTCGGTGAACTTCCTGCGCGACAATTACCCGAAGGTCACGCGCGTCGAGGTCGAGAAGAACCAGGAAATGTTCGACCTGGTCGGCATCGGCCGCGCCGACGCCGCCGTTACCGGCAAGCCCGCTGCGTATCAGTTCGCACGCACGCGCCCGGGATTTCGCGTGCTCGACACGGAGCTGACGAAGGAGGCCTATGGCATTGCGGTGCGCAAGGACGAACCGCAATTGCGCGATTCGCTCAACGCAGCGCTTGCGAAGATCAAGGCGGACGGCACCTACGCCCAGATCGTGAACAAGTGGTTCGGCGCCGGTTCGAAGTAATGCGGCGGATCTGATCCATGCAACTCGACTTCTCTCCGGCCATAGCCGGTTGGGCCGACATCGCACACGGCGCGCTGGTCACGGTGGAGGTGACCGCCGCGGCGCTCGTGCTCAGCTGCCTGCTCGGCCTTTTGATCGGCATCGGCCGGCTCGCGCCGCAACGGCGGCTCATTTACGGCTTCTGCACCGGCTACCTTGTCTTCTTTCGCGGCACGCCGCTGCTCGTGCAGTTGTTCCTGCTGTTCTTCGGGCTGCCGCAGTTCAACATTCTGCTGCCGGCGTTCGTTTGCGGCATGTTGGGGCTCGGGCTCTATTCGGCGGCTTATGTTTCGGAGATCGTGCGCGGCGCGATTCAGTCCGTCGATCGCGGGCAGATGGAAGCTGCGCGTTCGATCGGCATGTCGGCGGGGCAGGCCATGCGCGCGATCATTCTCCCGCAGGCCGTTGTTCGCATGATTCCGCCGCTTGGCAACGAATTCATCGCGCTCATCAAGAATTCCGCGCTGGTCTCGCTGCTGACGATCGACGACCTCATGCATGAAGGCCAGAAGATCATCAGCGTTTCGTATCGCTCGCTGGAGGTGTACCTCGTGATCGCGCTCGTCTACCTCGTGCTCACGCAGACGACCAACTATGCGCTGCATCGCGTCGAGCGCCGCTTGCGCGCAGGAGGGATGGTGCAATGAGCACGCAACCGGATCCGATCGTCAGCATTCGCGGACTCAAGAAGTCGTTTGGCTCGCACCTCGTGCTCAACGGCATCGACTTCGATATTCAGCCGCAACAAGTGGTCGTGGTGATCGGCCCGAGCGGTTCGGGCAAGAGCACGTTCCTGCGCTGTTGCAACGGCCTCGAGCAGCCCGAGGGCGGCACGGTCGATATCTGCGGTCATCGCCTCGTGGAAAACGGCGCGATGCTCAAGGACCGCGCGCTCAACGCGCTGCGTACCGAAGTCGGCATGGTGTTCCAGTCGTTCAACCTGTTCCCGCACCTCTCGGTGCTGCACAACATCACGGTAGGGCCGCGCATGTTGCGCGGCGCTTCGAAGGCGCAGGCCGAGTCCGCCGCGCTTGCCCTGCTCGAGAAAGTCGGGCTCGCGCACAAGGCGCATGTGATGCCGGCCAGCCTTTCGGGCGGACAGAAGCAGCGTGTCGCGATTGCGCGCGCGCTCGCCATGCAGCCGCGCGTGATGCTGTTCGACGAGCCGACTTCGGCGCTCGACCCGGAGCTGGTGGGCGAGGTGTTGCAGGTCATGAAGCTGCTGGCTTCCGAGGGCATGACCATGGTGGTCGTCACGCACGAAATGGGCTTCGCGAAGGAAGTGGCCGACGTCGTGGTGGTGATGGACGGGGGCGAGATCGTCGAGGCGGGGCCGCCTTCGACGATCTTCACCGCGCCAGCGCAGCCGCGCACGCGCAGCTTCCTGCAAGCGGTGCTTTCACGAGCATGAGCCGCTCGTCCGTAGCAACGGTGACGCTGCTGCGCGGCGTCGATCTTGCGCCCGCACCCTGGAAGAATGGCGGCGGGGTGACGCGCGAAATCGCGGCGGGTGGCGCGGCGCTCGCGCCGCCCGATGCGTTCGCCTGGCGCGTGAGTCTCGCGGATATCGCGCAGGCCGGGCCATTTTCGCGTTTCGATGGCGTCGACCGTACGCTCGTATTGATCGCAGGCGCGAGCTTGCAGCTGGACGAAGTGCGCGCCGCCGCAGAGATGCCCCACGTAACGCACAGGCTGGAAAGCGCGCTGGACATCGCCCGCTTTGCCGGTGAATCCACGATCGATGCGCGGATTGCCGCAGGGCCCGTGCGCGTGTTCAACCTGATGGTGCGCCGTGGCGTCGCGCATGGCGCGCTCGAAGTGTGGCGAGAAGCAGGGCGGCGCACGGTATGTGCGCAGACCGTGTTGCTGCATGCCGTGCAACGCGAGGTTGCGGTGAGCGTGGCTGGCGAGGGTTTCATCGCGCTCGCGCCGGGCGACACGTTGCGCGTGGACGCCGGGCAGGCAATGAACCTCGAAGCGCGCGGCGAAGGCACGCTGCTGGCCGTCACACTCGATATTGCGCGAACCTGATTTCATGAGCACCGTTATTCCTCCGCTTTCCATCATGAACGCGCTTTTCGCAGACCATGCATACCTGCCAGGCGGTTGGCGCCGCAACGTGCTGCTCGAATGGGACGCAACGGGCACGCTGCGCGGCGTGACGCCCGATCTCGCGCACGCGCCCCAGGGCGTCGCATGCGCGGCCGGTCCGCTCATCCCTGGCATGCCTAATCTTCATTCTCATGCGTTCCAGCGCGCGATGGCGGGCCTCACCGAATACCGCGCGAATCCCACCGACAGCTTCTGGAGCTGGCGCGACCTGATGTACCGTTTCGCTGCGCGCATCACGCCCGAGGATCTTGAGGCCGTTGCGAGCTGGCTTTACGTCGAAATGCTCAAAGCGGGCTATACGTCCGTGTGCGAGTTCCACTATGTGCATCACGCGCAGGACGGCCAGCATTATGCGAGTCCCGCCGAGCTGGCGCAGCGTGTGGTTAGGGCGGCAGAAGTCAGCGGTATCGGCATGACCATGCTGCCGGTGCTTTACCAGTACAGCGGCTTCGGCCAGCAACCGCCGCGCGACGACCAGCGGCGCTTCATCAACACGCCCGACCAGTTGCTCGCCATCGTCGAATCGTTGCAACGCTTACAGCCGCAACACGGCGTGTTGCGCTATGGCGTCGCGCCGCATTCGCTGCGCGCGGTGTCGCAGGACTCGTTACGCGTGCTGCTGGAAGGGCTCGATGGCGCATTGCCTCACGCGCCTGTGCATATCCATATTGCCGAGCAGACCGCCGAAGTGGACGCGTGCCTCGCAACCGAGGGCGCGCGGCCCGTTCAATGGCTGCTCGATCGCTTCGACGTGAACGCACGGTGGTGTCTCGTGCACGCGACGCACATCGACACGAACGAGACGCAGGCGCTCGCAAAGAGCGGCGCGGTGGCGGGCTTGTGCCTCACGACGGAGGCGAATCTCGGCGACGGTTTTTTCCCGGCCCATGACTACCTGGCGGCGCAGGGCGCGTTCGGCATCGGCTCCGATAGCCATATCGGCGTGGACTGGCGCGCCGAGTTGCGCCTGCTCGAATACGGGCAGCGGCTCACGCGGCGCGAACGCAATGTGCTCGCATCGCACGAGACCGCGCAGGTGGCCGACCGTCTGTTCGACGCGGCGCTCGCTGGCGGCGCGCGCGCAACCGGACGCGCGGTGGGCGCGCTGCAGGAGGGCGCCCGCGCCGACTGGCTCGTGCTCGACGCGCAGCACCCGAACCTCGCGCAGCAAACGCCACAAAGCTGGCTTTCCTCCGTGGTGTTCTGCGAGCACGGCGAAACGCCGGTGCGCGACGTGTACGTGGGCGGCGAGCCAGTCGTCGCGCACCGGCGCCACCGCGACGAAACGCGCCTGTACGCCGGCTATCGCAAGGCGCTGAACCATCTCCTCGCCAGCGCTTGAGTGCGTGGCCAACCGAACGGAGCCCACATGACCGACCTCTATTTGCTCGAACGCGGCACGGCGCCGCTGCTGATTTCGATTCCCCACCTCGGCACGCAGATACCCGAGCCGCTGCGCGACGCCTATACGGACATTGCGCTCACGGTTGCCGATACCGACTGGCATCTCGACCGGCTCTATGCGTTTGCGCAGTCATTGGGCGCGACGATATTGGGTGCGCGCGTGTCGCGCTATGTGATCGACCTGAACCGGCCGCCCAATGACGAAAGCCTGTATCCGGGGCAGACGACGACTTCGCTGTGCCCGACCGAAACGTTTCGCGGCGCGGCGCTCTATCGCGAGGGCCGTGCGCCCGATGCGCACGAACGGCAACGCCGCGTCGCCGCCTACTGGCAGCCGTATCACGACGCGCTGCGCGCCGAGTTGCAGCGCTTGCGCACGCAACACGCCAACGTGCTGCTGTGGGAAGCGCACTCGATTGCGAGCGTGCTGCCGCGGCTATTCGATGGCAAGCTGCCTGATCTGAACATCGGCACGCAGGACGGCCGCACGGCGGCGCCGGCGGTCCAGGCGGCAGTCGAGCGCGCGGCTTCGGCAAGCGGCTTCACATGGATCGCGAACGGCCGTTTCAAGGGCGGCTACAACACGCGACACTACGGCGCGCCGCAAGACGGCGTGCATGCCGTGCAGCTCGAAATGTGCCAGTCGACGTATATGAGCGAGGCAGCGCCGTTCGACTACGCGCCGTCGCTCGCGCAGAAAATCGAGCCGGCGGTGAGCGCGATGGTGGGCGGCGCGCTCGAGGCCGTGAAGGCGATGAACGCCTCGGCGGGCTGATAGCGCGGCGCTTCGGCTATTCGGGTTTGCCCCGTCCTGGATGCCGCTTGAGCGCGGGAAAGTACTCAGTTGCGCGGGCTACGATGGCGCTGCCGATCGTAGTATTCTCTAGCGACGCGGCCTCGGGGGGCGCTGATGTGCCATCGCGAAGCAGTCCAGACATCCAGACAAAGAGGAGAGATTGAATGAAGTTGAAGAAGCTCCTGTTCACAAGCGCGCTTGCGGTATCGGCACTGGGATTCACCGCCATTTCCGCCCATGCGGAAGATCTGCTCGATTCCGTCAAACAGGCCGGGGTGCTGAAAATCGGTCTGGAGGGCACCTATCCCCCGTTCGATTCCCGTGACAGCAGCGGCCAGCTCGTCGGCTTCGATGTGGACGTCGCGAAGGCCGTGGCGGCCAAGCTCGGGGTCAAGCCCGAGTTCATTCCCACCGAATGGAGCGGCATTATCGCGGCGCTGCAGGCCGGCAAGTTCGACGTGATCGTCAATCAGGTGACCATCACGCCGCAACGCCAGCAGGCGCTCGACTTCAGCCAGCCGTACACGTATTCGGCGGCCCAGCTGATCCAGCGCGCCGACGACAAGCGCGAATTCAAGACGCTCAACGAATTCAAGGGCGACAAGAAGCTCGGCGTGACGCTCGGCACCAACTATGACCAGATGGCGCGCGCCGTGCCGGGCATCAACGTGCAAACGTATCCGGGTGCGCCGGAGAAGCTGCGCGACCTGGCCGCGAAGCGCATCGACGCAACGATGGACGACCGCCTGATGCTGCCGTACATCATCAAGACGTCGAACCTGCCGCTGCGTCCGGGCGCCGTGTTGCCGGGCGCCGATCAGGAAATGGCCATTCCGTTCCGCAAGGGCAATCCGAAGTTCGAGAAGGCGATCAACGACGCGCTCACCTCGCTCAAGCAGGATGGCACGCTCAAGAAGATCTCCATGCAGTGGTTCGGCCAGGACGTGACGCAACCGCTCGCTCACTAACGCGACAGGCGCTTTGCTACCAGCGCCTTGCTTCACTCGCGCCGGCCGCATTCATGGCCGGCGCGATCGCTTCATCACTCCTTTTTAGCGCGCCGCCTGCGTCCTCGTGCGCATCTTCGCCACTTCTGCCGCGCCCACCGCACCCGCCTTGTTGTTCCACCCCGCGCGCACGAACGTGAGCACGTCGGCAATCTGCTTGTCGCTTAGGACATCTGCATAAGCGGGCATGGGGTACGGCGCGGGCATGCCCTGAATCACGAGATCGCCGGTGCCGTTGAGCGTGACGTTGATGAGCGACGACGCGTCCTTCTCCAGCACGTTCGGATTGCCCGCGAGCGGCGCGAACATCGGCGCGAAGCCGCGCCCGTCGGCGCCGTGGCAATGCATGCAATACGCCGTGTAGACGCGCGCGCCCGCATCGTTGGCCGGGCGCGAGAGCGATACTTTCGTCGCCTGCGGGTCATATGCATACGCCGGTCCACCATCGCCGCCCTTCGCCGGCAGCGACTTCAGGTAGACGGCGATCGCGTTCACGTCCGCGTCGTTCATGGCCTGGGTGCTCTTGTTGACCACGTCGGTCATCGCGCCGAACGCCGAGGCGTGCTGGTTCGCACCCGTCTTCAGGAACTGCGCGAGGTCCGCTTCGCTCCAGCGCCCGAGGCCCGTGTTGTGCTCGCCCGTCAGGTTCGAGGCGAACCAGCCGTCGAGTGCGGCGCCCGTGAGCCAGGCGTCGCCGCTTTCGTCGAGCGCCTTCTCGTTGAACCCGACGCCGCGCGGCGTGTGGCACGAGCCGCAGTGGCCGAGGCCCTGCACGAGGTACGCGCCGCGGTTCCATGCCGCGTCCTTGCCCGCTTTGTCCTGGTACGCGCCCTTCTCGAGGAAGACGGCGTTCCAGAGCTTGAGCGGCCAGCGCATGTTCATTGGCCACTTGATGTCGGCGTCGCGGTTGCTCTGCCTGACCGGTTGCACGCCCTGCATGAAGTACGCGTAGAGCGCGGCGACGTCTTCGTCACGCACCTTCGCGTACGAGGGATAGGGCATTGCCGGATAGAGATTGTGGCCGTCTTTTGCCACACCCTCGCACATGGCGCGCGCAAAGTCCGCCTGCGTGTAGTTGCCGATGCCGGTGTCGGGGTCGGGCGTGATGTTGGTCGTGTAGATGCGTCCGAGCGGCGTGTTCATCGGCAGGCCGCCTGCAAACGGCTTGCCGTGCGGCGCCGTGTGGCACGCCGCGCAGTCGCCCACGGTGGCGAGATAGGCGCCGCGCTGGATTGTGGCGGCGTCCGCTGCGGCCGCTGCAAAAGCGGGGCGCGCACCGGCACACGCGAAGGCCGCGAGGGCGAGCGCGAGTTTTGCACCGCGGCCGGCGGCGCGGCGCAGGCCGCGGGCTCGTTGGGATGCCTTGATCGTTTTCGTCATGGTTCGCTCCCTCACGCCGACTGTGCGGATGCGCCCGCGTTCGCGAGCTGGCGGCCCACGGGCAAATGCCGCAGACGCTTTCCGGTGGCCGCATAGATCGCATTCGCCACGGCCGGAATGACCGCCGCGGTACCGGGCTCGCCGATCCCGCCAGGCGCTTCGGCGCTCTTCACCATATGCACTTCGATCACCGGCATCTGGTCGATGCGCATGATCCGGTAGTCGGTGAAGTTGGTTTGCGTCACACGTCCGCGCTCGATCGTGATTTCCCCCCACAACGCGGCGGTGATGCCGAACGCAATGCCGCCCTGGATCTGCGCCTCGATAGTCTCGGGATTCACGACCATGCCGCAATCCACGGCGCACACCACGCGGTTCACGCGCACCTCGCCGTCGTCCACGGTGACGTCGGCGACCATGCTGAGGAAGCTGCCGAACGCGTGCATGACCGAAACGCCGCGCCCCTGGCCCTTCGGCATCGGCGGTCCCCAGTTCGCGGCGCGCGTGGCCACGTCGAGCACGCCCAGCGCGCGCGGCGACTTGCCGAGCAGATTGCGGCGATAGGTGACCGGATCGGTTTTCGCGGCCACGGCCAGCTCGTCGATGAAGCTCTCCACCACGAACGTGCCGCGCGTCGGTCCCACGCCGCGCCAGAACGCGGTGGGCACCGCATGCGGCTCCTGGCGCACGTATTCGATCAACTGGTTCGGCAGGTCATAGGGCAGGTCGGCGGCGACTTCCACGGCGTCGGGGTCCACGCCGTGCTGGAAGGCGGGCGGCGCAAAGCGCGCCATGATCGAAGACCCCGCAATGCGGTGTTGCCACGCCACGGGTTTGCCGTTCGCGTCGAGCGCGGCCGAGATGCGGTCGTAGTAGTACGGCCGGTACATGTCGTGCTGAATGTCCTCCTCGCGCGTGTAGAACACCTTCACCGGCACATTGAGCTGCTTGCCGATCTTGAGCGCCTGGGTGATCGCATCGACTTCGAGCCGCCGCCCGAAGCCGCCGCCGAGCAGGTGGTTGTGCACCGTGATCTGCTCGGGCTTGAGACCGGTGACGGCCACGGCCGTATCCACGGCGCGTGTGGGCACCTGGGTGCCCACCCAGATGTCGCAGCCGTCGGGCTGCACGTGCACCGTGCAGTTGATCGGCTCCATCGTTGCGTGCGCAAGGAACGGCTGCTGATACACCGCGTCGATGCGCGTTTTCGCGTTGCCGAACCCCTGCTGCACGTCGCCGTCCTTGCGCGCAACGGCGCCCTCGCGTTGCGAGGCGCTCGCCAGATCGCCGACGATCTGCTGCATCGACACGCTCGCGCCCGCGCCTTCGTTCCACTGAACGACGAGCGCCGCCGCGCCGCGTTTCGCGGCCCACGTGTGCGCGCCGATCACGGCCACGCCGTTGTCGATCTTCACGATCTGCGTGACGCCGGGAACCTGCTTCGCGCGCGTGTCGTCGACCTTCGCGAGCGTGCCGCCGAACACGGGGCAGTTCACGATGGCGGCGTAGACCATGCCGGGCAGGCGCACGTCGAGGCCGAATTGCGCCGAGCCGTCCACCTTCTCCGGCGAGTCGAGGCGCCTGGTGGGCTTGCCGACCAGTGTGAAGTCTTTCGGGTCCTTGAGCGCCACCTTCTGCGGCACGCTCAGGTGCGCGGCCGCATCGACGAGCTCGCCATAGGCAATGCGCCGGCCGCTCGCGTCGTGCAGCACCTCGCCTGCCTTGGCGTGGCAGCTGGCGGGGTCGACCTGCCACTGCTGCGCGGCGGCCTGGATCAGAACGGTGCGCGCCGCGGCGCCCGCTTCGCGCATGGGCTGCCACGCAAAACGAATCGACGTGGAGCCGCCCGTGAGCTGGCCGCCGAGCAGCGGGTCGGTGAAGAGCTTCTCGTTGGGCGGCGCGTGGTCGACCGTGACGCTATCGAGCGGCACTTCGAGTTCTTCCGCGATCAGCATGGGAATCGACGTGTACACGCCTTGCCCCATTTCGACCTTCGGGATGATGAGCGTGACCTTGCCCGAGCGGTCGATCTGCACGAACGCGTTCGGCTCGAACACGCCGTCTTGCGGCGCTTCGTTGCCGTCGCCGCCGATGATCGACTTGCGCGTCTGGCTGTCGCCTTGGGCACCTGCGGAAAAGCTGATGCCGAGCAGCAGCCCGCCGCCTGCTGCCGCACCGAGCTTGAGGAACGTGCGGCGCGAGAGTTGACCGCCGCCGTCGTGTTGCGGCTTGCGTCGCGGCGCGCCGTTCTGCGCATCGAGGAGACCCTGTGACATGTCAGGCCTCCTTCGCGGCTTGCTTGATGGCGGCGCGAATTCGCGCATAGGTGCCACAGCGGCAAATGTTGCCCGCCATTGCGGCGTCGATGTCCGCGTCGCTCGGGTTCGGATTCGCGGCAATGAGCGCGGCCGCCGACATGACCTGCCCCGATTGACAGTAGCCGCACTGCACGACGTCGATCTCGCGCCAGGCCTTCTGCACCTTCTGCCCCGCAGGCGTCGTGCCGATCGCCTCGATGGTCGTGATCTTGCGGCCCGCTACGGCCGCGACGGGCAGCACGCACGAGCGCGCCGCCTCACCGTCGAGATGCACCGTGCATGCGCCACACTGCGCAATGCCACAGCCGAACTTCGTGCCGGTGAGGCCGACGATGTCGCGCAGGACCCAGAGCAGCGGCATCTCGGGTGGCGCGTCGACTGTATGAGTTTCTCCGTTGATGATCAGCGTCGTCATGAAGCGGCTCTCCGGGAGTGGGGATTTGTCGATATTGATCGCGCAATCGAAGTGTCCGCGCGCCGGCTGTTCCGCTTTGCCCGCCTAATGGGGGGCAAAGCACAGGCACATGAGCACGGCCTTTCGACAACCGGTTGAGTGTAGCGCCGCCTTTAAATACGTGCAGAAAACGGTCCGTTATGGTGGCTTGCAAACGAAAGCTGTCCTGGCCCGGCAATCAAAGTTGTCCAGGGTGTGGCCTCGCGCAAATGCCATGAGCCGCGGTGCAACCGGGGGGCGGAACCGGCGCCGCGCACGAATTGATTTCTCCGCAACGATTGATTGCCCTTTGCTGAGTGCTTGTGCTGGAAGTGCCGTTTGCTGTCGACAGAACCAAGTAGCCTTTAAACGTGTGCTTCATGGCATGGCGCGGCTGTGAATTTTCTCGGGTTCGAAAATTCAATTTGGATTACTTATCGTATTCATCGCCGGCGGTTGCCTCTCTGTGCTGCCGCAATTCGATCGCGTGTGCGCTTGCGCACATTCGGGCGTAAATTTTCAGGAAAACTGAGATGCAGCTTTCTAATGTTCGGGCATAAGTCCAGCCCCTTCTGCAGGACCTCCAATGGCAACGTGTGTCGCGTAGCCGCCGACTTGATGGCCTTCGACAAATCCTTACGGAAACTTGTCATTCGTGTCGCGGGAACCGATGAATGTAGCGTCTTCCGGAAAACTACGATGACGGTCCATTCGTTTGCAATTGAGTATGACGCCCGACTACTGCGTTTCACGAAAAAACAGAATGGTCCCGTGAAAGCAGCACGAAATTGATCGGTGGCTCGATCGGGATGCGGTGCGTGAGAATAACTGAATAGTGAGGAAATCATGGCTCAACCTCGCGCTGTCAACGCGCAAACCATTGAACTCGTCAAAAAGGCTGAGGGGATTCCTGGTATTACGACTGGCGATATTTATCCTTACATGGATCCGATAGGCATCTGGACGATCGGATGGGGGCACGCCATTGGAGTCGATGGTCGTTTCCTGCGCGGCAATGCCGATCTCGACAAGGTCAAGGCACTCTATCCGGACGGAATCAGCGAGGCGCAGGCAGAAATTTTCCTGCAGGCCGACTTGATGCATGCCGGAAGCGGCGTACTCTCAGTCGTCACGGTTGCGCTCAATGACAACCAGTACGGCGCACTCACGAGTTTCACGCTCAATCTCGGCTTGGGCAATCTGCGTTCTTCGACGCTCCTCAAGCTATTGAACGCGAGAGACTTCGACGATGCGGCGAAGCAGTTCCCGCGCTGGAGTTTCGCCAACGGAAAACAGCTGCCGGGCTTGCTCAAGCGAAGAGAAGCAGAGCAAACACTCTTCCTGAACTGAGAAGGGGACAATCGTGAAGGCGATACACGGCCTGCTGGCCATGCTCTTTCTTGTGGCCGCATCTTTGGTGAATGCGGCGGACGCGCCGGGCGCAACGGACACATCGACAAAGCCGGCCACGTTGTACAGGCCAAGGCCGGTCGCCCTGGGTGACATTGTCGCCGTGACGCTCAAGAAGCAGCCGTGTCAGTCACTTGCGGTCGTCCAGAAGTACAGGCTTCTCGTGAATGGCGCGTATACCGGCATCGCCGCGCAAGGATGCCAGAACGTGGCACTGCCGGACGGGAGCACGGCGGGACAGATACAGTTTCTCCTGCGAAAGGATTCGGACCCGCCCGCGCCTGAAACCGCCGCCGCGTGGCGTACGCTGATTGGCGAACCGTGGCAGGGGC